>VIKE01000141.1 GCA_008080565.1 Rhodocyclaceae bacterium
TAGACTGCTTGAGGCCACCCACCACAATCGCAAACTCGACCGTTGGCAGCACGATTCGGAGAATGCTACGCAACTCACCTTTCTCCATCCCCTCCTTTAGACCTTCCTTCAATGCCTGCTCGATCTCCCTCTGAATTTCAATCGTATGCTGTCCCATCTTGCGAAATTTCTGCCGTGCTGCTTCAAGATCGGCCGCGCCCGGTACAGACAGGGCACCGCCAAAGTCGCTAGTGGACTTGACAAGCTGGAATTGCAGATTCTCGATATTCGCTGTCGTCATGGCTCGGTCCTCCTTCAGAGTTGCCGGCCCGCCCTGTGCCGCCATCACCATTATACGGCCGGGCCATTGTGCCCGGAAGCGGCAACCGGGTCAAGGCAGTGCCGGCTTGTCCAAGATCATGGTGAGTACCCAGCAGCCCCGTACATGGTCCCCCGGCTGACGGCAGTGGTTCAGGATGTCGGCGTTCGTGCAGCCGGCGTCTTCGAGAGCGTCGGCCAGGATCGGCAGGCGGTCAAAGGCGCGGTCGTCGTAGATGGCGGTGGCGAGTGAAACGACGGTGGGCATAAGCCAGGCGGAATTGACAGTCAGGGGGCGGAAGGGGTTGCCGAAGATGTCACGGACGAGATCGCTTTGATATCTACCCTCGGTGGCAGTTCCAGATTCGTATATCGCTTCAATCTGTTCAAGGTTCACAGGAGCGTCAGCCTTTCCGTTGTAGTAGGCTCGTCGCTCCTCCAAAAGATTTTCGGGAACAGTTTCTAGTGCGATGTTCCCTTTGACTGCTCTCACACGATCTGCGGCGTGAAATGCGGCTTCCCAAGAATCGATCAGGCTGCAGCCCAGGACTGCTTGTTGGGCACCACGGGTATTCCTCGCCACACCAGGTCTTGTGACAATGATGGTGCCTGCCGCATCCGCCAATTCAACAGTCGTGTCCGCAACAGCTTTAAGTGCTAGGCGAAAAGGGTCGGTATCTAGAACCTTACGGTCTGCATCTGCCTCGACGGCCTCCACCGCCTTGTGGCTCCCTTCATCGGACAAAAGACGCCAAATCCTCCGACAGCAAGCACAGGCGAACAATCGCAACTTTCGTTCACTGGCCTTGCCCCGCAGGAACTCCAGCATCGGCGTCGGATCGGCACACTCCAGCCACTCTTGCTCAATCATGGGCGTCGCCCCTTTCTCGGTCCCTGGCTTGCTTGGCCGGCTGCGGCGTTAGCCCGACGTGTGACGATGCGCTCACACGTCGGGCTAACGCCGTGACGCTCGCCTCGAACCGCTCAGTTCGCCGCTTTTACCTCGAACCGGTGGGCCACCGGCTGCGCCAGCTTGTAGATGTCCTTCTGCCGGTCGCCGATTTGCTCCAGCCGCTTGGCCAGTTCCTTCGGCTTGCGCTCCGCCACCACGTCGGCCAGCCAGTCGGGCGCCTGGAACATGATGACGCCGCGAAAGCGATTGTGTACCAGCTTGTTCTTGTCGTTGATCGCCGACCAGACCTTCTGGCTCTGATCGTAAATCGGTCCCGTGGTCAGGTTGCCCAGGTTGACGCCCTCGGCCAGCTGCTCGGCGGTGTAGCTCGCCACTTCCTTGCCGTCGATGGTCACGGCATACTTGCCCGCAGCCAGGCCGGTCACTTTCAGGCCGTACCAGTTCAGGTCTTTCAGCTGGTTCATGTAGGGCAGCAGCGACACCCAGTCCTTCTGGATCGGCAACGGCAGCGCATCGTCGAGGCGCTCGAAGGTGACGCCCTTGTCGGTCGCCTGGAGCTTCTCGACCTTGCAGGCGTTGGCCGTCGCCTTGCCGGCCTTGGCGTCGATGACCAGGTCGCTGACGGCGGCGGGCGCATTCAGGCCGGTCAGGATGGCGTGGGCCATCAGCATGCCGCCCGACGACGAGGTATGGAAGCCATCGCCGAACGGCTTGACGGCATCGGCCTTGTCGGTTTCCATCTTTTCCAGTGCGGCGCGGGTGATGCCATACTGATCGACGTGGGCTGCCCCGTGCTTGGCCGCCGCTTCCTTCAGCGGCGCGTAAAACTGCTTCTGCGTTTCCAGGTAGAGCTTGAACTTTTCGTTGACCCGCCGATCCACGGCATTGGGCGACACCACCGCCACGCGCACGCCGGCTTTCTTGGCCATCTCCAGCATGGTCTCGGTGTTCTTCACGAAGTTGTCGCAGCGCTTCTGGTCGAACGCGCCGTAGCCGCCGTCGTTCATGCCGAAGTTGATCGTCACCGCCGTCGGCTTGTCCGCCAGGATGTGGTTGGCGAAGCGATTGGCGCCGCCGCCGGCCGAATCGCCGCTGATGCCGGCGTTGAGGAAGGTCAGGTCCCACTTTGGAAAGCGCGTGGTCAGGTACAACTCCATCGTGCTCGAATACTGATATTGCTCGGTGATGCTGTCGCCGAGAAAGACGATGCGGTCGCCGTTCTTGAAGAAAAACTCCCTGGGTTGCTGCGCCGGCAGCTGGCCGGCGAGGAGCAAGAACAGCAGCGCGAACCACGTGGCCGTGCGTCTCATGGTGGCAGTCCTCAGTGTGTGGAAACCTGGTGGGTGAATCCGGCGCACCATGATACCGGGATTTCGCCTGACTGCCATGCGCTGCGCAAAAAACAACAGGCCCGCGGCAGGTTGCCCCGCCGCGAGCCTGTCTCCCCCTCAGTCCCGTTCGTCCCGGCCCCTTCGTATTTCCAGTCCTGGCCGATTCGGTGGGTTGCCGCCTGAGTTCACCCGAATCGGCTCGGCCTTCCTGCTTCTCTGCATCTATTACGTATCGAGTCCGGCTATGTGACGAAAAATGGGAAAGAATTTCTCAAGTTTGTCGTTTCCAGGCGAGCCGGGAGCGTAAGCGACCGGCGTAAGTGCAAGCGGCGCCAGGAGTTCTGCCGCCGCGCTGGTTCGTAGTTCCGCCTTCAGG
>VIKE01000066.1:0-6204 GCA_008080565.1 Rhodocyclaceae bacterium
CGCAAGCTGGCCGAAGCGGTGCTCAAGCCGCATCACGCCGATATTTTGCTGGGCGATGGGCCGAAAGCATCGCCGCCACCAGCCGTTGCCGAACGCAGCGAACCGGAATTCCGAGTAGAAACGCCGGCGCCGGGTGGCGAGCGCGTCGAGCCCATCTTCGTCGATCTGCATCCGACCCTGCCGTCGCCCGACATGATCGCCGCGGCGGACGATATTCGCATGCCCGAAGCGCCGGTTTTCGAAACCCCGGCGATGCCGGTTGAGCTGGCACCGATGCCGGAAGCAGCCCCGGTCCCCAGCTTCGCGCAGGCTCCGGCTGACATTTTGGACGATGTTCCATCCAGTCCTGCCGGCGCCTTGCCAGCCGAACTGCTCGACCCGCGGCTCGAATTCATCGTTGCCATGGAACTGGTCGAACCGGTTTCCGCGATGGATATCATCCACTCCCAGCGTCCGGCGCTGGTCCGCCTCAACAAGCCGGTGCATTGGATCGGCTATAACGAACGTAGCCGCGAATGGGAGCGCCTGGCGCCCGATAGCGACCTCAAGCTGCGTCGCCTGCGCGTCGGCCTCCAGTTGGTCAATCGTCAGGGGCCGCTTTCCGAAGGCGACATGACCATCTTCACCAACGCCATGCAGGCGCTGGCCGACGAGCTGATGGCCGTGGCCGACATGCCGACAACGCGCGTTCTCGACCAGGCGGCCGAGATCGACCAGTTTTGCGCCGCGGTCGATCTCGAGATCGGCCTCAATCTGGTCAGCCGCGCCAGTGCCTTCACCGGCACCAAGATCCGTGCCCTGGCCGAAGCGGCCGGCATGGTTCTCGGCCTGGGCGGCGTTTTTACCCGTTACGACGACAGCGGCCGTGTCCTGTTCAGCCTGCAAAACTACGAAAGCACGCAGTTCTCGGCCGACACGCTGCGCACGCTGACGACGCATGGCCTGACCTTTCTGCTCGACGTGCCGCGTGTCGATCACGGCGAACGTACCTTCATGCAGATGACCGAGATCGCCAAGCGTTTCGCCGAAACGCTCAACGGCGCGCTGGTCGATGACAATCGCCAGCCGCTCAGCGAATCGCAGCTTGACCACATCCGCCGCGAATTCATCGGCAAGCCGCAGGCGACAATGGCCAGCTATGGCCTGACCGCCGGGTCGCCCCAGGCGCTGCGGCTGTTCTCCTGATGGTGGCACCCGCCGTGGCAGCGGAGCGCGCGGCCTGGCTGCGCGCCGAGCTGGAGCGCCATAACCACGCCTATTACGTCCTCGATACGCCGACCATTCCGGATGCCGAGTACGACAAGCTTTTCCGCGAACTGCAGGGGCTGGAGGCCGAGTATCCCGAGCTGCTGTCCGCCGATTCACCGACCCAGCGCGTCGGTGGCACCCCGCTCAAGGAATTTCCGCCGCGACAGCACGGCGTGCCGATGCTCTCGCTGAACAACGCGTTTTCGCCGGAAGAGGTCGAAGCCTTCGACAAGCGTGTGCGCGACGGTCTGGAGACGATTGCTGCGGTCGACTACGCCGTCGAGCCAAAATTCGACGGCCTGGCCATCAGCCTGACCTACGAAAACGGCGTGTTCATCTGTGGTGCAACGCGCGGCGACGGCGTTACCGGCGAGGAAGTAACGCCCAACCTGCGCACTTTGCGCAGCATCCCGCTGCGTCTGCAAGGCGAGGGCTGGCCGGCGCTGATCGAGATTCGCGGTGAAGTACTCATGTTCAAGGCCGATTTCGCCGACCTCAACGCCCGCCAGCGTGAACGCGGCGACAAGGAGTTCGCCAACCCGCGCAACGCCGCCGCCGGCAGTCTGCGTCAGCTCGATTCCAAAATCACTGCCAGCCGGCCGCTGTCTTTCTTCGCCTATGGCGTCGGCGCCGGGGCAGAAGCGCTGGCCGTCAAAACGCACAGCGAATTGATGGACAAACTGGCTGCCTGGGGCTTCCCGGTGGCCGCCGAACGCGCTGTGGTGACTGGTTCCCACGGTCAACTGGAATTTTTCGCCAAAATCGGAATATTGCGGCCGACCCTGCCGTACGACATCGACGGCGTGGTGTACAAGGTCAACCGCCTCGACTGGCAGGCGCGCCTCGGTTTCGTTTCGCGCGCGCCGCGTTTCGCCATCGCCCACAAATTCCCGGCCGAAGAGGCGCTGACCGAAGTGCTCGGCATCGATGTCCAGGTTGGCCGCACCGGCGCCATCACGCCGGTGGCCCGGCTCAAGCCGGTCTTCGTCGGCGGCGTCACGGTCACCAACGCGACACTGCACAACGAGGACGAAGTCCGTCGCAAGGACGTGCGGGTTGGCGACACGGTCATCGTTCGGCGGGCCGGCGACGTCATTCCCGAAGTCGTCGCCATCGTCCCGGAAAAACGACCGACGCGCGACCTGTTTGGTGGCGAGCCGCTGCATCCGCCGTTCGAACTGCCCAAGGTTTGCCCGGAATGCGGCTCGGCCGTGGCACGCGGCATCGACGAAGCCATCGCCCGCTGTACCGGCGGCCTTTATTGCCCGGCCCAGCGCAAGCAGGCGCTGTGGCACTACGCGGCGCGCCGGGCGATGGACATCGAGGGCCTCGGCGACAAGATCGTCGATCAGCTGGTCGATGCCGGCCTCGTCCATACGCCAGCCGATCTCTACAAACTGACGGTCGAAACCCTGGCCGGGCTCGACCGCATGGGCGAAAAATCGGCGCAGAACCTCGTCGCCGCCATCGACCACAGCCGGCAGACGACGCTGGCCCGTTTCATTTTTGCGCTCGGTATCCGGAATGTCGGCGAAGCGACGGCGCGTGATCTGGCCAGGTATTTCGGTAATCTCGATGGCATAATCGCGGCCGATATCGAAGCGTTGCAGCAGGTGCCCGATGTCGGACCGGTCGTCGCGGCCAGCATCGTCGCCTTCTTCAACGAGTCACATAACCGTGAAATCATCGCCCAGCTGCTCGCCGCCGGCCTGCACTGGACAGAAGGCGAGCCGGCCGATGCCGGGCCGAAGTTGCTGGCCGGCAAGACCCTGGTCCTGACCGGGACGCTGCCGACGCTCAAGCGCGACGACGCGAAAGCGATGATCGAAGCGGCGGGTGGCAAGGTGGCTGGCTCGGTATCGAAAAAAACCGATTTCGTGGTTGCCGGCGAGGAAGCCGGCTCCAAGCTGGAAAAGGCATTGGAGCTAGGCGTCGCGGTGATCGACGAAGCTGAACTGTTGAAATTGCTCGAAAAGGGAGTCCAATAATGAAAAAAGTTCGCAAAGCAGTGTTTCCGGTTGCCGGCATGGGTACCCGTTTTTTACCGGCGACCAAGGCCAGCCCGAAGGAAATGCTGCCCATCGTCGATAAACCGCTGATCCAGTTCGCGGTCGAAGAGGCGGTAGCCGCCGGCATCACCGATATGGTCTTCGTGACCGGTCGCTCCAAGCGCTCCATCGAAGACCATTTCGACAAGGCCTACGAGCTCGAAAGCGAACTCGAAGCGCGCGGCAAGACTCAGATGCTGGATTTCGTGCGCAACATGATTCCCAAGAACATCAACTGCATCTACATCCGCCAGGCCGAAGCGCTCGGCCTTGGTCATGCCGTGCTGTGCGCCAAGCCGGTAATCGGCGATGAACCGTTTGCCGTTATCCTGGCCGATGACCTGCTCGACGGCAAACCAGCGGTCATGAAGCAGATGACCGATACCTATGATTACTACCGCTGCTCGGTCCTCGGCGTACAGGACGTGCCGCGCGCCGACACGCGCAGCTACGGTATCGTCGATGCCCGCGCCGTGGCCGATCGGGTCGAGCAGATCAATGCCATCGTCGAGAAGCCGAAGCCCGAGGACGCACCGTCAACGTTGGCCGTGGTCGGCCGCTACATCCTGACGCCGCGCATTTTCCATCACCTGGAAAACGTCAAGCCGGGGGCCGGCGGCGAAATCCAGCTGACCGACGGCATCGCCTCGCTGCTCAGCGAAGAACAGGTTCTTGCCTATCGCTACGACGGAACGCGCTACGATTGCGGTTCCAAACTAGGCTACCTGCAGGCGACGGTCGTTTTCGGCCAGCGCCACCCGGAAGTCGGGGCGGAATTCGACGCTTACCTGAAGAGCCTTGGAGGCTGAATGGACTTGAAAAAAGCACAGGCCATGCTGGCCAATGCCGAACTGATTCACAGCGAGGCGGCTGTGCAGGAGGCCGTGACCCAGGTTGCGGCAGCGATCTGCGAACGGCTGGCCGACAAGTACCCACTAGTCCTTTGCGTGATGACCGGTGGGGTGGTCTTCTGCGGTCAACTGCTCACCAAGCTCGATTTTCCGCTCGACTTTGACTACCTGCATGCCACGCGCTATGGCCCGGAAACTCAGGGCGGCAAGATTTCCTGGCGTTCGGCGCCGTGGACCTCGGTCAAGGGCCGTTCGGTGCTGGTCGTCGACGACATTCTCGATGAAGGCGTGACGCTCGCCGCCGTCAAGGATAGCCTGCGCCGCATGGGCGCCGAAGAGGTGCTAACCGCCGTTTTTGCCGACAAGCTCAACGGCAAGATCAAACCGATTGCCGCCGATTTCGTCGGCCTGACCGTACCCGACCGCTTTGTTTTCGGTTTCGGCATGGATGCCGGCGGCGTCTGGCGCAACCTGCCGGCCGTCTATGCCATGAAGGACGACGCGTGAGTGGTGCGACGGTCGCCGAGTTCATCGGCTACTGGGAAAGTGAAGGACAGGCTTACGTCCGGCGTGGCGACTACGACTGGATGGCGGCGCTGGTCCCCGGCCGGCGTGTGCTGGAAATCGGCTGCGGCGTCGGCTTCGCCACGCAGGCGCTGGCTCGACGTGGCTTGACGGTCCTCTCCATCGATTCGCTGGGCGAGTGCCTGGAGCTGACGCGGCAACGCGTTGACGGCAGCAATGTAGCGTTGATGCAGGCCGATCTGACCGCACTGACCGATGTACAGCGTGCCTCCATCGAAGCCTTCGCGCCAGATAGCGTGGTCTGCTGGCTCATGGGGGCACCAGCCGAAACAACCGGTGCAGTGGCTACCGATGCCGGCCGCGCGGTCATCGCCTACCGCGAAAAGCTGCATCGTCTGGTCGCGGAGCTGGCCGCCAGCCTGCCGACCGTGCAGGCGCTGCATTTCATCGACCGCACGGCGATTGCATGGCAGGCCAAGGACATTGGCCGCGATACGCTGGTCAACTACCATAGCGGCAAGACGCTGCTTGATCTGCCGTTCGTGGCCGAACGCAGGCATGCGCTGTATCGCAAGCTGGGCGACGATACGGTGAACAATACTCAAATGCGCAAACCGCACCCGTCGCTCAAGTGCGTGGTGCCGACGCTGGCTTCGTTGCTGGCGGAAAGGAAAAAATAATATGTTGGCAATCATCGGCGGCAGCGGCCTGACTACGCTGTCCAATCTCGACGTTTCGCATCGTGAAGTGGTTCGCACGCCTTACGGCGCATTCCGCCGCACATGGTCAATTACCGGGCCAACATGTGGGCACTGCATCATCACAAGGTCACCGGCGTCATTTCGGTGGCCTCGGTTGGCAGCATTCGCCCCGATCTGCAGCCGGGCGACATCGTCCTGCCCGACCAGATCATCGACTACACGTGGGGGCGAAAATCGACGATGTTCGACGGCAACGGCACGCCGGTCACCCACGTCGACTTTACCGAACCCTACGACCCCGAACTGCGCCGCCGTATTCTGGCGGCTGGCCAGCAACTGAGCATCGACATCAAGGTCGACGCGGTCTATGCCGCAACGCAGGGTCCGCGCCTCGAAACAGCAGCGGAAATCAATCGCCTGGAGCGTGACGGTGCCGACGTGGTCGGCATGACCGGCATGCCGGAAGCCATCCTGGCCCGCGAACTCGGTTTGCCCTATGCCGCGATCAACGTCGTGGCCAACCATGCGGCCGGCCGTGGCAGCAGCCTCAACGGCATTCACTTCGAAAGCCTGGAGCACGTCCTGCACGGGGCGATGGGGCAAGTCAAGTCAGTCATCGAGAAACTGGTCGGCAGTCCCGATAGTTGTCAGCCGATGGGAATGTCGGTTTAAGTTTCAGGACGGAATTTAACTAAATTTAACCTGATTCTGTTTCGATTCGACACTTTGTCGTAATGCGCGGTGGCTAATCTGGGGGTTCAATTAACTCCCGGCATTGAGCACCGTCATGAACAACCGAAACCCTTCCCTCAGAGCGCTTTGGGAGATTTC
>VIKE01000066.1:6233-54338 GCA_008080565.1 Rhodocyclaceae bacterium
TCTTGCAGCGAACTGCATATTCGTTTGTCCTGACATTCGTTCTTTTCGGGGCTGCTGGTCAAGTAGTGGCGGAAACGATTGACGGACGCATTCCGCCGAAGGTCCGCAGTCAGCTTGAGCGGGACGAGCCTGCCAACGTGCTTCTACACCTGGCCGAGGATGTCGCGCTGTTGCCGGAGTCCGGACGCAAGGCGGCTGGCTCTCGACCTGCACTACGTCGTGCGATCAAGGAACAGATGCTGACTGCAGTTGTTGGCAAGGACCTTGAGCGCCTTAAAACCTACGATCAACTGCCGATGCTGGCAGTGCGCGTGCGCAATGTTGCCGCGCTGGAACGTCTGGCTGCACGCAGCGAAGTTCTCGAAATTTACGAGGACATCCCGCTTTATCCCATCCTGAGCCAGAGCTTGCCGCTGATTGGCCAACCGGCAGCCAGTGCTGCTGCTCAGCAGGGGGGCGGCACGTCCGTTGCGGTGCTGGATACCGGTGTCGATTACACCAACGCCCAATTCGGTAGTTGCACTGCGCCGGGCACCCCTGCCGGGTGCAAGGTGGCGTTCGCCATGGATACCGCGCCCGATGATGGTGTGCGGGATGCCAACGGCCACGGTTCGATGGTTGCCGGAATTACTTCCGCCACGGCACCGGCGTCCAATATCATCGCTCTGGATGTCTTCGACGGTAGCAGTGCGTCAAGCGTGGACGTCGTCGAAGCCATCAATTGGGTGATTGCCAACCGGACTACCTACAACATCACGGCCATCAACATGAGCCTCGGGGGCAGCACCAAATACACCAGCGCGTGCTCCGCTGGCAATCCGTTTCGTGTGGCGATTCAGGCGGCACGCGCCAACGGTATCGTCAGTTTTGTCGCCAGTGGCAACGATGGCTACTCCGACGGTATCGCCATCCCGGCGTGTACCCCGGGTGCCGTGGCCGTCGGCGCGGTCTACGATGCCAATGTTGGCAGCGCAGCCTGGGGTGTTTGCACCGACAGTTCGACTGCCGCCGACAAAATAGCCTGTTTCTCCAACAGTGCCAGCATGCTCAAGCTGCTCGCGCCGGGGGCAACGATCAGCGTGCTCGGTTCGTCGGGTGGGGGTACTTCTTTTGCCGCACCGCACGCGGCCGGGGCCTATGCAGTCCTGCGTGGGGCGCGTCCGGCAGAGGACTTTGAAACATCGCTGGCACGGCTGAGCAATTTTGGTGTGGCAGTTACCGATGGCCGGAATGGACTTGTCTTCCCACGGATCAACCTGGCGGCCGCGCTGCAATTGCCCGCCAATGATGCCTTTACTGCAGCAACGGCGATTTCTGGCAGCAACGGTTCGGTTTTGGGCTATTCCGAGTTGTCGACCGCAGAAGTCGGCGAGCCGGCACATGCCGGGGCTTCGCCCAATCGCTCGGTGTGGTGGAAGTGGACGGCGCCAACTGGCGGTGATGCGACGTTCACCACCAGCGGCAGCGGATTCGATACGGTACTGGCCGCATATACCGGCAGCGCGGTTGGCGCACTGACCTCAGGCGCAGCGAACAATGACGAATCGGGCACGGTTGTGACCAGCAAAATCACCTTTCGAGCCGTCGCCGGGACCACTTATTACCTGGCTGTCGCCGGCAATGCAGGTGCCACCGGTGCTGTTTCCCTGAACTGGAATCTCGTCGAACCGGTGGCAGACCTGTCTGTGGTCGTGACGGCAACGCCCGATCCGGCCGTGGTCGGTAGCGATGTCACCTACACAGCAACGGTCACCAACAACGGCCCCTACACGGCGGAATCGGTGCTGCTCAATATCACGCTGCCAGCCGGTGCGACCGTTCGTTCGGTCAGTAGTGGCTGCACGGTAGCGGTTGGGGCTGTCGCCTGCGAGCTAGGCAACATGACAGTGGCGCAAGCGCTGACCCGGCAGGTTGTCGTGTTGGCGGCGTCAACCGGTAGCCTGACGCTGGCGGCGAGTGTCGACGGGGCATGGAGCGACCTGGTGGTGAGCAACGACAGCGCCAGTGGATCGGTCGTTGTCGCAGCGCTCAGCAGCGATGGCAGTGACAGCGGCGATGTTCCCTTGCCCGCCTGGAGCCTTTTGTTGATGGCGCTCGCGCTGTGGCGCGGCGTCGTTACGAACCGGCGCTGAACGCTTTCGTTTCTGTTGTTTCCAGAGACGCTTTTCCGTCGCGCTGTCGGTTCTGGCTGAGTGCCAGTATCGCCATCGTGCCGAGTGCGACGCCGATGCCCAAGCGGCCGCCGCCGTGGAGAAAGCGGTGTGCCGTCATCAGCGGCGAGAAATGGCCGGGATCGTAAGCGGCGAGAAACATGTCCCAGGTGTAGGCATGCAAGGTGAGCGGGATGTCGACCAGCATGAAGAGCAGGCCACCGGCGCAGGCCAGGGCGGCGCGCGCAAGGCGCTGGCTGATTCGACCCGGACAGGCGAGGGCCAGGCCAAGGCCGATGGTCAGGGGTTGGAGCATGGCGCCGACCGTCGTGGTGACTTCCAGCCAGCCCTTGGGATGCGGTTCGACCACGTGCGTGCCGATGACGAGCAGGCGAATAAGATTGACTCTCAGACGGATCACTGTGTCCTGAGCTGTATGGTCGATACCGAGGAAAAGGATGGCAAAGCGGTCATCAAGCCAGAGGATCGGTGCTTGGAGCAGCGGTAGCAGGATTTCCACCAGCTGTCGCCCGCCAAGCGCGGCCAGGGAAATCGACAAGGCGAATCCGGCGAGCAGGGCAAAAATGGCGGCGGCTGGTTCAGGCCACTCGGCGGCGGAGGGCGTGGAGGATGACATAGAAATAGCCGGCAGTCAGCGCGACGAGGACGGCAGGCAGGACGGCCGTGTGCAGGATGTCGAACCAGCTGCGGTCAATGCGAAATGTGTAAAAAAGAGTCAGTATCCGTGCTTGATTGAGCAGAAAAACCCAGCCGAGGCCGGCGCCGAGTGCCAACAGTCCGCGGCGCCAAGGCATGCGGGTGGCAACGAAGGCGGCAATCAGCAGAAACATCACTTCGGTCCCTTCGCAGCCGTTGAGGATGTTGAGACCGCCACCCGGTGCCTTGATGCTTGGCCCGTTCGCCCGGGCTGAAATTTCCGGAGTCAGCGTGCGGACCAGCATGGCGGCCGGAACGACGGTAGCTTGATCAATAATCAGCCGCTCGACCCAAGTGCCGCGCGCTGAGTTCCAGCCCCATTGCAACAGGGCGAATACCGCCAGGAAAATCACAAGTGAGTGGCTTGCCGGGCGTGGCGGCCGGAGCTCGGGAAGGTCGGTTACGCCGTCAGGCAGATAGGCGGTGCCGGTGGGCGAATATTGGAGCATGGAGAAGATAGGATGACAATCTCCACATGCTGAAGGAATCGCATGACAAACTGGTGACGAACCCCGGATCCAGCCTAGACCTTGAGCCGCTCCATCAGCTCGGTTTCCAGGCGGATGCGTTTGCCGGTATCGCGCAGGTCGCCGCCGCTGATCAGGAAAACGTCTTCTGCCCGTTCGCCAAGCGTCGTGATTTTGGCGGTATGCAGGTTGGCGCCGTGCTCGGCCAGCGTGTTGGCGACGGTGTAAAGCAGGCCGGGACGGTCGGCTGCGGTCAGCGACAGGATGAAATGCGATCCCTTTTCGTCGCCGCGGATGCCGACTTCCGGTTTGATGGGGAAATGCTTGACCTGACGTGACAGGCGGCCGGACGACGGCACATCGATTGGCATCTGCTGTACCAGGCGCTGTTCCAGTTCATGCTCGATGTAGGCGACCATTTCACGGTCGTTGTCGCGATTTTCGACATCCAGCACGACAAAGCTGTCGAGGGCGTAGCCGTGCGCGGTCGTGTGAATCTTGGCGTCAACGATGCTGTAGCCGGCGCGGGCGAAGAAGCCGACGATACGAGCGAAAAGGTCGGGCTGGTCCTGAGTGTAGACCATGACCTGCAGGCCTTCGCCTTCCTGGTAGGGGCGGGCGCGGACGACCGGCTGGTTGTTGTAGATCCGGTAGTGCAATGAGCGGGTGTGCCAGGCGATTTCTTCAGCTGAGTGACGGAGGAAATAGACGGTGTCGAGTTGTTTCCACAGACGTTCGTGAACGGTGTCGGAAAGGGCGAAGAAGCGCAGCAGGCGCATTGCTTCGGCCTGGCGTTCGGCAATCAGGCCGTGCCCGGCCGGGGCGTTGCCACTCGAGAGGTGATGCAGCGCCTGATAATAGAGGTCGGCCAGCAGCTTGCCCTTCCAGTGGTTCCAGACTTTCGGGCTGGTGCCGCGGATGTCGGCATGGGTCAGTAGATAAAGCGCCTGCAGGTGGCGGATGTCGCCGACCAGTTTGAGGAATTTGTCGATCACGTCCGGGTCGCTCAGGTCTTCTTTCTGCGCAACCTGCGACATGACCAGGTGATTCCTGACCAGCCAGACGACCAGTTCGGTGTCTTCCACGGTCAACCGGTGATTTTGGCAAAATTCCAAAGCATCGACGGTACCGAGTTCGGAGTGATCGCCGCCGCGGCCTTTGGCGATGTCGTGAAAGAGGGCGGCGATGTAGAGCAGCCACGGGCGGTCGAGTTCGCTGACGATACGCGAACAGAGCGGATACTCGTGGGCGAATTCGCTCATCGTGAAGCGGCGGATGTTGCGCAGGACTTGCAGGATGTGCTGGTCGACGGTGTAGACGTGGAACAGGTCGTGCTGCATCTGACCGACGATGCGCCCGAAGTTGGGCAGGTAGGCGCCAAGAATGTCGAGCTGGTTCATGCGCCGGAATTCATGAATGATGCCGCGGTCGCTTTGCAGTAACTTGAGGAACATCGCCCGGTTGGTCGGATCGGCCCGGAATTCCGGCGTGATCTGCTCGCGGGCCCGCCACAGGGCACGTAGCGTGCGGGTGGTCATGCCGGACAGTTCGTGGGTTTCCTGCATGACCAGGAAGCTGTCGAAAATGGTCGTCGGATTTTTTTCGAACAGGGCTTCGTCCCGGATGTCGAGCAGGTTACCGACGATCTGGAAATTGTCATCGAGCGGTTGCGGTGTCTGTTCGTTTTCCGGGGTCAGCGCCGACGCCATGTTCTGTAACAGGATCGTATTGAGCAGGCTGACCGTTTTGGCGTTGCGGTAGTAAACCTGCATGAGCTGTTCGGAGGCCCGCTTCGCTTCGTTCGAGACAAATCCGTATTTGGCGGCGAGGTTGCTCTGGTAGTCGAAGAGCAGGCGATCTTCACGGCGCCCGAGCATGAAGTGCAGGCGAATGCGCAGGTGGGACAGGTATTCCTGGCACTCCCGGGCCTGCATCATGCCTTCGAGCGTGATGATGCCGTTTCTGTGCAGTTCCTCCCAGGTCGCCCCGTAGCCTGCAGCCTTGGCGATCCAGAAAATGACCTGAAAATCGCGCAGGCCGCCCGGGGAGTCCTTGCAGTTCGGCTCCAGGCTGTACGGGGTCTCGTTGAAACGGAGGTAGCGTTCCTGTTGCTCGATCTGCTTGGCTTCACAGAAGACCAGCGGGTCGAGATGGCCGCGCAACCGTTTCTCGAAAGTGGCGAACAGCTTGGCATTGCCGGTCAGCAGGCGCGCTTCAAGCAGGGCGGTTTGAACCGTGATGTCGTTTTCGGCTTCGTTCAGGCAGTCCTGGATGGTACGGACGCTGTGTCCGATCTCCAGGCCGATGTCCCAGAAGGAGCCGATCAGCCGTTCCAGTTTTTCCTGGAGGGCACCGTTCGCTTCCTTGGGGAGCAGGATCAGCAGGTCGATATCAGAGGCCGGGTAAAGCTCGCCACGGCCATAGCCACCAACCGCAGCCAGGGCCAGCGTGGCCGGAAAGTCGAACGAGGCCCAGAGTCTTTCGAGAACGCTGTCAACCTGCTTGCTGCGTTCACGGAGCAGGGCATCGGCATCACCGGTTTGTTCGTAATTTTCCTGAAGGCGGATCTGTGCCGCCTTGACTTCAGCCCGCAGGGCGGCAACATCGCAGGACATCAGCTGATCCAGTCAGGTTTGGCGCGGCAACCGGCTGAGAGCGTCATGATTTCGTAGCCGGTCTCGGTGACCAGCACGGTGTGTTCCCACTGCGCCGAGAGGCTACGGTCCTTGGTGACGATGGTCCAGCCATCGGCCATTTCACGGATAGCCGCCTTGCCGGCGTTGATCATTGGTTCGACGGTGAAGATCATGCCCGGTTCCAGCTTTGGCCCGGTGCCGCCCTTGCCGTAGTGCAAAACCTGTGGATCTTCGTGGAATTTGGCGCCGATACCATGGCCGCAAAACTCGCGGACGACAGAGCAGCCGTTCTTTTCGGCGTATTTCTGGATGATCGCGCCGATATCGCCAAGATGGGCGCCCGGTTTGATGACCGAAATGCCCAGCCACATGCACTCGAAGGTGATTTCACACAGGCGCTTGGCCTGGATAGAGCCTTCCCCGACGATGAACATCCGGCTGGTATCGCCGTGGTAGCCGTCCTTGATCGTCGTGATGTCGAGATTGACGATGTCGCCGTTCTTCAGCACGCGTTCGCCGGGAACGCCGTGGCAGACCTGCTGATTGACCGAGGTGCAGATCGATTTGGGGTAGGGGTTGTAGCCCGACGGTGCATAGTTGAGCGGGGCGGGGATGCAGCCCTGCACATTGACCATGTAATCGTGGCAAAGCTTGTCGAGTTCGTCGGTGGTGACGCCGACCTTGACGAAGGGCTCGATGTAGTCGAGGACCTCTCCGGCCAGACGCCCGGCAATTCTCATTTTTTCGATTTCGTCCGGGGTCTTGATGCTGATGCTCATGGCGGCTGTTCTGTGGGGCGTTGGCAAAGGGGAAGGATAAATGATGGGGCGGGTTTCGCAAAGCCGGGAGCGGCCAAAGTGGCATACTTGCGCTCTTCGACATGCGAAATTTCCGATGACGATTCTTCTGCTCGGCAAGGATGGCCAGGTTGGCTGGCAACTGCAACGTTCGCTGGCGCCACACGGGGTTGTCGTGGCTTGTAGCCGCGCACAATGCGATTTGTCCGATGCGGAGCAGATTCGTTCCGTTGTTCGTCAGGTACGCCCTTCTATCATCGTCAATGCCGGCGCCTATACCGCCGTCGACAAAGCCGAGTCCGAACCTGAACTGGCCCGCTGCATTAACGCCGAAGCGCCCGGCATTCTGGCTGAGGAGGCTGCCGTGCTCGGCGCCTTGCTGGTCCATTATTCGACCGACTACGTCTACGACGGCAGCAAATCATCGCCCTATGTCGAAAGCGATCCAACCGGGCCGCAAAGTGTTTACGGGCGGACCAAGCTGGCTGGCGAGGAGGCGATTCGCGCCGTCGGTGGCCGGTCGCTGATTTTCCGCACCAGCTGGGTGTTTGGCGCGCGTGGTGACAATTTCGTCAAGACCATCCTGCGTCTGGCGCGGGAAAAGGACCGCCTCAATGTCGTCGATGACCAGATCGGTTCGCCGACCCCGGCGGCATTGATCGCGACGGTGACCGGCGTCGTGCTGGCCATGGTTCGCCACGGTCAACCGGAAAAAATGGCCAAAAATGAAATCTACCATCTGGCCGCAGCACGACCGGTCAGCTGGTGCGAGTTCGCCCGGACCATCGTCGGGCTGGCCGGACAGATGCCGGGCTTCAACCTGCGCCTGAAGCCGGAGGAGATGCATGCCATCACGACAGCGGAATATCCGGTGCCGGCCCGGCGTCCAGCCAATTCGCGTCTCGACTGCACCCGCCTGGAAACCGACTTCGGCTTGCAGATGCCCGACTGGCAACCGTATCTGGCGCGCATGTTGCAGTTGCTGGCACTCAAACAGAACGGTTATTGAGCTTCCGGAATGCCTGTTCTGCTGCTATAATCCGCAGGTTTTTCTCAGCCGTTATGGCTGAAAAAACGGTGGTCTGCACGGTGCAGGCGACCAAAATCCACACATCCGCCGATTAAGGGTGTCTGCCAGAATTCAATAATGGCGGGCGTTTCAGGCGGGTGGAGGTACAACCCTTAAGGAGTTTTACAATGTCCGTTACCATGCGCGAAATGCTGGAAGCCGGTGTCCACTTCGGTCACCAAACCCGTTTCTGGTCCCCCAAGATGGCTCCGTATATCTTCGGTGCCCGCAACAAGATTCACATCGTCAATCTCGAAAAGACCCTGGCCAAGTACAACGAAGCCATGGCATTCGTGAAGAAGCTGTCGGCTAATCGTGGTTCCGTCATGTTCGTTGGCACCAAGCGTCAGGCTCGCGAAATCATCGGTGAAGAAGCGCTGCGCGCCAAGTCACCGTTCGTCGACCAGCGTTGCCTGGGTGGTACTTCAAGACCGTCAAGACCTCGATCAAGCGTCTGAAGGACATGGAACTGGCTGTTGAGGCCGGCGAACTGGAAAAGATGCCGAAGAAGGAAGCGCTGACCTTCCGTCGCGAACTGGAAAAGCTCCAGAAGTCCATCGGCGGTATCAAGGAAATGGCCGGCCTGCCGGATGCCATCTTCGTCATCGACGTCGGCTACCACAAGATCGCCATCACCGAAGCCGAAAAGCTCGGCATCCCGGTCATCGGCGTGGTCGATACCAACCATTCCCCGGACGGCGTTGCATACGTCATCCCGGGTAACGACGACTCTTCCCGTGCCATCCAGCTCTACGCCCGTGGGGTGGCTGATGCCATTCTTGAAGGCCGCAATCAGGTCATGCAGGAAATCGTTAGCGCCGGTGGCGATGACGAGTTCGTCGAAGTCGTCGACGCAGCTGAATAAAGTTGTAACGGCGGAGCGCTAAGCTCCGCCTGTTTTAAAAGCTCAGGAGAAAAAATATGGCGGCAATTACCGCAGGCATGGTGGCAGAACTGCGCGGCAAGACCGACGCACCCATGATGGAATGCAAGAAGGCCTTGACCGAAGCCGATGGCGACATGGCCAAGGCTGAAGAGATCCTCCGCGTCAAGCTGGGCAACAAGGCCTCCAAGGCCGCGACCCGCGTGGCCGCTGAAGGTATCGTTGCGGTCAGCATTTCCGAAGATGGCAAGCTCGGTGCAATCATCGAAGTCAATAGCGAAACCGACTTCGTTGCCAAGAACGACGAATTCATCGCGCTGGCCAATGGCTCGGCCAAGCTGGTTGCTGAAAAGAATCCGGCTGACGTCGCTGCGCTGTCCGCGCTGCCGATGGGCGAGGGTACTGTTGATTCGACCCGTGCTGCACTGGTCGGCAAAATCGGCGAAAACATGTCGATCCGCCGCTTTGCCCGTTTCGAAGCCAAGGGCAAGCTGGTTTCCTACATCCACGGTGGCGCCAAGGTTGGTGTCGTGATTGACGTGGTTGGCGGCGACGAGCAACTGGCCAAGGATCTGGCGATGCATATCGCTGCCTCCAAGCCGAAGGCGCTGGATGCCTCGGGTGTTTCCCAGGAACTCCTGGACACCGAGCGTCGTATCGCCATCGAAAAGGCTCGTGCCGACAACAAGCCGGAAGCCATGCTCGAGAAGATCGCCGAAGGTACCGTCCAGAAATATCTGAAGGACGTGACCCTGCTGGCTCAAGTCTTCGTCAAGGCTGCCGACGGCAAGCAAACCATCGAGCAACTGCTTAAGGCCAAGGGCGCTTCGGTCGCTGGCTTTGCACTGTTCGTGGTCGGCGAAGGCATCGAGAAAAAGGTTGACGACTTCGCTGCTGAAGTCGCTGCCCAGGCTGCTGCTGCCGCTGCCAAGAAGTAAAGAAAGGAACGCTGATGTCTGCACCCAAGTACAAGCGAATTCTCCTGAAACTCTCCGGCGAGGCCCTCATGGGCAATGACGCCTACGGCATCAACCCGCAGACCATTGCGGGTATCTGCGGAGAGATCAAGGCGGTCGCCGACATGGGTGTCGAAATCGGCGTCGTGATCGGCGGTGGCAACATCTTCCGTGGTATGGCCGGTACGGCCACCGGGATGGATCGCGCCACTGCAGATTACATGGGCATGCTGGCCACGGTGATGAACGCCATGGCGCTGTCCGACGCCTTCCGCCAGTGCGGTCTCAATGCCCGCGTGCAGTCGGCGCTGAATATCGAGCAGGTTGTCGAGCCGTACATCCGCGGCAAGGCCATCCGCTACCTTGAAGAAGGCAAGATCGTCATCTTTGGTGCCGGTACCGGCAACCCCTTCTTTACCACCGATACCGCTGCAGCATTGCGCGGCTCGGAAATCGGCGCCGAAATCGTCCTCAAGGCGACCAAGGTCGATGGTATTTACTCGGCCGACCCCAAGAAGGATCCGCTGGCGACCCGCTATGACAAGATCAGCTTCAATGAAGCGATTTCCAAGAATCTGGCGGTCATGGATGCGACCGCCTTCGCGCTGTGTCGCGATCAAAAATTGCCGATCAACGTGTTTTCCATCTTCAAGACCGGCGCGCTGAAGCGCGTGGTCTGTGGCGAAGATGAAGGTACGCTGGTCTATTGCTGAGGGAGACTAATAAATGATTCCTGAACTCAAGAAAACTGCTGAAGCCAAGATGCAGAAGTCGCTGGAAGCACTGCGACTTGATCTCCAGAAAATTCGCACCGGCCGCGCCCATACCGGCTTGCTCGATCACGTCCAGGTCGATTACTACGGCTCCATGGTCCCTGTGAATCAGGTGGCTAACATTACGCTGGTTGATGCCCGGACCATCGGCGTGCAGCCGTGGGAAAAGGCCATGCTGCAAAAGGTCGAAAAGGCCATTCGTGATTGCGATCTCGGCCTGAATCCGGCTTCGCAGGGCGAACTCATTCGTGTGCCGATGCCGGCGCTGACCGAAGAGCGTCGCAAGGAAATGATCAAAATCGTCAAGACCGAAGGCGAAGGCGTCAAAGTAGCCATTCGCAACCTGCGCCGTGACGCCAATACCCACCTGAAGGATGCGCTGAAAAAGGGCGAAATTCCCGAAGATGACGAGCGCAAGGCTCAAGACGACGTCCAGAAACTGACCGATCGTTACATCGTTGAAGTCGACAAGATGCTCGCCGCCAAAGAGGCCGAGCTCATGCAGGTTTAAGCCGGTTCCGCTCGGGTTCCCGGCTGCATGGCCTTCTTTTCCAGTTCAACTCGACAGGTTCCGCCAACGGCGGTCGTGCCTCAGCACGTCGCCGTCATCATGGATGGCAATGGCCGTTGGGCGAAGAAACGCTTCCTGCCGCGCGTCGCCGGTCATGTCAAAGGTGTCGAGCTGGTACGCGAGATGGTTCGCGCCTGTCTTGAGCGTGGCATCCAGTACCTGACCCTCTTTGCATTTTCGTCCGAAAATTGGCGTCGACCGCAGGACGAGGTGTCGCTACTCATGCAGCTCTTCGTCAAGGCGCTTGAGCAGGAAGTCGACAAGCTCGACCGCAATGGCGTTCGCTTGCGCATCATTGGCGACCTGTCCCGTTTCGAACCGCGTCTGCAAGAGCTGATTCGCCAAGCCGAGACAAGGACTGCCGGCAATACCCGTCTTGACCTGACCATCGCCGCCAACTACGGCGGCCGTTGGGACATCATGCAGGCGACCAATCAAATGCTGGCCACCCAGCCCGAAAAGCGCGACGGCTGGCAGGAGAGTGATCTCGAACCGCATTTGTCGATGAGTTTTGCGCCGGAGCCCGATCTGTTCATTCGCACCGGTGGCGAGGAGCGGATCAGCAATTTCCTGCTCTGGCAACTGGCCTACACCGAGCTTTACTTCACGCCTGTACTCTGGCCTGATTTCGACACGGCCGAGTTCGACAAGGCGATCACATCGTTCCAGCAGCGCGAACGTCGCTTTGGCCGGACCAGCGAACAACTGGTGGAAAAGCCGAATGCTTAAAACACGCGTCATCACTGCGCTGGTCCTGATGGCGTTGCTGTTGCCCAGTCTGTTTTATTCATCGCAGGCCGGTTGGGCCCTCCTTGTCGCCGGTTTCATCGGTGTCGCAGCCTGGGAGTGGGGCGCCTTGCTCGGCTGGCCGGGTGGCCGCCGTATCTTCCTTGGTGTAGCGACAGCCCTGTTTTGCGCGCTCTTATCTGTCGTCGTTCCGGAAGCTATCGGGGCCGGCGAAGTCTCGGTGCCAGCGCCGCCTTGGGTTTTGATTGCCTACGCGGTGGCCGCAGGTTTCTGGTGTCTGGTCATGCCGCTCTGGCTGAAAAACAAGTGGTCGCTTGGCGGCTTCTCGGGCCTTTTGGTCGGCGCCGTGGTCCTCTTGCCGACCTGGCTGGCCATGGTCCAGTTGCGGATGCTCGGTGCTGGCGCGCTACTCGGTATTTTTGCCGTCGTCTGGATGGCTGATATCGCCGCCTATTTTTCCGGAAAAGCTTTCGGCAAGCACAAACTGGCGCCAACGATCAGCCCGGGCAAGACCTGGGAGGGCGCCATAGGCGCCGGCGTTGGCGTGGTTATTTATGGCCTGGTTGTTCGCCAATTGTTCGGACTGGAGTTCATGTCTTTGCCGGTGTGGATCGCTGCGCTGGTTGGTGTGACGGCTGTCAGCATCGTCGGTGATCTCTACGAGTCACTGCTCAAGCGTAAGGCCGGCATCAAGGACAGCAGCAATATTCTGCCCGGACATGGCGGCGTGCTTGATCGCATTGACAGCCTGACCTCGACACTGCCCGTCGTCGCCCTTGTCTGGCTCTTGTTCGCAGCCCGGTGAGCGCGACCTTGCAGAACATTACTGTACTCGGTTCAACCGGCTCGATTGGCGTCAGCACGCTGGATGTGATCCGGCGTCATCCTGGTCGCTACAGGGCGTTTGCCCTTTGCGCACATAGTCAGCTTGAAAAGCTGTTCGAACAGTGCATTGAGTTTCGGCCTCGTTTTGCGGTGCTCCGCGATGCTGCGCTGGCGGCCCAATTAGCTAAACGTTGCCATGATGTCGGGTTGGATACGGAAATCCGCCACGGCGTCGAAGCACTCGTCGAATTGTCGTCTCTGGCGGAAGTCGATGCGGTGATGGCAGCTATCGTCGGCGCTGCTGGCCTGGAGCCAACGCTTGCTGCTGCGCGGGCAGGCAAAAAGGTCATGCTGGCGAACAAAGAAGTGTTGGTTATGGCCGGCGAGTTATTCATGCGCGCGGTGCGCGAGAATGGCGCGTCGCTGCTTCCAGTCGATAGCGAACACAATGCCATTTTTCAGTCTCTGCCCGGTGGTTTTGCGCAGGGGCTGACGCAATGTGGCGTCCAGAAAATATTGTTGACTGCATCTGGTGGCCCGTTCCGCAACACCCCCTTGACCGATCTTGCGAACGTAACCCCGGATCAAGCCTGCGCCCATCCAAACTGGGTGATGGGGCGCAAGATTTCTGTCGATTCGGCGACCATGATGAACAAGGGGCTGGAAGTCATCGAGGCGCGCTGGCTGTTTGATGCGCCGCCGGAAATGATCCAGGTTGTCGTCCATCCGCAAAGCGTGATTCATTCTGCCGTTCAGTACGTTGATGGGTCGGTTCTGGCGCAAATGGGAAACCCTGACATGCGCACGCCCATTGCTTACGCGATGGCCTGGCCTGAGCGCATTGTTGCAGGGGTCGAGCCGTTGGACCTGTTCAAGATTGCCCGTCTGGATTTTGTGGCACCCGATTTCGAACGATTCCGTTGTCTGCAACTGGCCTATGACGTGTTGCGCGAAGGCGGCACGGCCCCCGCCATCCTCAATGCCGCCAACGAAGTCGCGGTCGCGGCTTTCCTCGACGGGGCTTTGCCATTTCTGGGTATTGCGAAACTCGACGAAGCGGTCCTGCAGGCTTTGCCGGCCGGTCCGGAAGGCAGCCTGGCCGATGTGCTGGCAGCCGATGCCGAGGCCCGTCAGTTGGCCCACAAAATGGTTCGGGAACGCTCTCTCGCGTGAACAGCGTTCCGTTTTACCTCGCTGCCTTTCTAGTGGTCCTCGGCGTCCTGATTGTCGTGCATGAGTTGGGGCACTATCTGGCGGCAAGGCTGTGCGGCGTCAAGGTGCTCCGCTTTTCGGTCGGCTTCGGACGCATGCTGTGGAGAAAGCGGCTGGGGATTGATCAGACGGAGTGGGCGATCAGTATATTTCCGCTGGGTGGCTACGTAAAAATGCTCGACGAGCGTGAGGGCGCGGTTGCGGACGAAGAGATTCATCGCACCTTCAATCGGCAGAGTGTCGGCAAGCGCAGCATCATCGTCGCCGCTGGCCCGCTGGCCAATTTTGCATTGGCCATTCTTCTCTACTGGGCAGTCTTCATGCATGGCAGCGAGGAATTGCTGCCTGTGCTTGGCGCGCCACCTATTGGTACGCCGGCTGCCATGGCAGCCATCGTGAACGGTGAGCAGGTCAGGGCAGTCGACGGTCAGCCAGTGGCGACCTGGAATGATCTGCGCTGGGTTCTGTTGCAAAAGGCGATAGATCAAGAAAGTGTAGCGCTTGAAGTAGTCAACGAGCGCGACGAAATAGCTGTCCGCCATCTTTATTTGGCTGCTGCTGGGGAACAAGGCTGGGAGGGTGATGCACTGGAGCGTCTGGGGGTGCGCTTCTATCGGCCGGATTTGCCGGCTGTAATAGGCAAGGTTGTCACCAATGGCGTCGCCGACCGGGTTGGTTTGTTGCCCGGCGACCGGGTATTGTCGATTGCTGAAAAGGATGTTTTCTCCTGGTATGACTTGGTCGCGATCATTCGCGACTCGGCGACAAAATCGATCCGTCTCGAGGTGGAGCGTCAAGGCGAGATTGTTGCGGTCGACTTGGTTCCAGAGTCAGTGATGGAGCGTGGACAGACGGTCGGGAAAATTGGCATAGCAGTCGCTGATGGCCCGAAACCCCGTCGGGAAGTGAAAACCTTCATCAGCTACGGAATGGTTGAGGCTGCTGGCAAGGCGCTTGATGAAACTTGGGACAAGTCGATATTCAGCCTGGTCATGATGGGCAAGATGCTGACCGGTGAAGTTTCATGGAAAAACCTTTCAGGGCCGGTGACCATTGCCGACTATGCTGGTCAGTCGGCGCGTCTTGGGCTTGATTATTATCTCAAGTTCATGGCGCTGGTCAGTATCAGCCTGGGGGTGTTGAATCTGCTTCCCATACCGGTGCTGGATGGTGGCCATTTGTTGTATCATGTGCTTGAAGTCGTCATGCGTAGGCCGCTTTCAGAGCGAGCCATGGAAATTGGGCAGCAAGTAGGTATGTCCATTCTGTTCGCCTTGATGGCTTTCGCCTTTTTTAATGACTTGACCCGCCTGTTTAACGGCTGAACGATGAAAAAATCCCTGTTGTCCATCCTGATTGCTGGCCTGTTCTCTACACCTGCGCTGGCTTTCGAACCTTTTGCAGTGAAGGACATCCGGGTCGAAGGTATTCAGCGTACCGAAGCGGGCACGGTCTTCGGGTATTTGCCGGTCAAAGTCGGCGAGACGCTGACTGACGAGAAGGCTGCGCAGTCGATCAAGGCACTATTCGCCACCGGCTTTTTCAAGGATGTACGGATCGAAGTCGAGAAGGACGTCATGGTGGTTGTCGTCCAGGAGCGTCCGGCCATCGCGACGATCAATTTTGTCGGCCTCAAGGAGTTTGACAAGGATGTTATCGTCAAGGCGCTCAAGGAAACGGGTATTGCCGACGGGCGCATCTTCGACCGGGCCCTGCCGAGCAGGAACTCAAGCGTCAGTATCTGACGCGTGGCAAGTATGCCGCCAGTATCACGACGACCGTAACACCGCTCGAGCGGAATCGTGTCGGTATCAATTTCAATATCGAAGAAGGTGTAGCAGCCAAGATCAAGCAGATTAATCTGGTCGGTGCCAAGTCCTTCTCCGAAAAAGAGTTGCTCAGTCAGTTCGAGCTGACGACGCCCGGTTTGTTGAGCTGGTATACCAAGAACGATCAGTATTCACGGCAGAAATTGTCGGCTGACCTGGAAAAGCTGAAGTCCTTCTACATGAATCAGGGGTATCTGGAATTTGCGGTCGAGTCGACGCAGGTTTCAATTTCTCCAGACAAGCAGGATGTGTACATCACTGCCAACATTGTTGAAGGCGAGCGCTTCCAGGTTTCATCTGTGAAAATGGCTGGTGACTTTTCGATTCCTGAAGATGAGTTGAAAAAACTGGTCACCATCAAGCCGGGCGATGTGTTCTCGCGTGAAAAGCTGAATGATACGACCAAGGCCATCAGCGACCGTCTTGGCAAGGAGGGCTATGCCTTTGCCAACGTCAATGCTGCACCGGAAATCGACAAGGAGAAGCGCAAGGTAGCCTTCACCATTTTCGTCGATCCAGGCAAGCGGGTTTACGTCCGTCGCGTCAATGTAACCGGCAATACCAAGACGCGCGATGAGGTTATTCGCCGCGAGATGCGCCAGATGGAAGGCGGTTGGTACGACGCAGACAAGGTCACTGCTTCGAAGCAGCGCATTGACCGACTGGGTTATTTTGGCGATGTCGCCATCGAGACGCCTGCCGTACCGGGCACTGCCGACCAGTTGGACGTTAATGTCAACGTGACCGAAAAGCCGACCGGCAACCTGATGCTGGGTGTTGGCACCTCCAGCACCGATAAAATTATCCTGTCGGGCTCAATCGCACAAAACAACTTCATGGGTAGCGGCAACAACGTAGCGATTCAGGTCAATTCTGCCAAGACTTACCGGACCTATGTGTTCTCCTACACCAATCCGTATTTCACACAGGATGGTGTCAGCCAAGGTTTCGACCTCTATCAACGGACTGTTAATACAACATCCACGGCCATTGCAGCATACAGTTCTTCGTCATACGGTGGCGGTCTTCGGTTTGGCTTCCCAATTGGTGAAAAAGAGTCGATTGGCTTGGGCCTTGGGGTCGATTCGACGACCATTACGACCTACGACACAAGCCCCGATTATTATCGCAATTACGTCAAGGAATTTGGCGCAACAAATCTTTCCATTCCTCTGACTGTAAGTTGGGCCAGCGATGGCAAGGATAGCTATTTCTTCCCGACGCGCGGGACCTTCCAGAAGGCCTCTGTTGAGGTTGCTTTGCCGGGTGGTGATCTGACTTACTACCGCGCCACTTACCAGTTGCAGCATTTCATACCGCTCAATTCGAAGTTCACCTTGATGCTGAATGGCGAAGTCGGCTATGCCGAAGGATATGGTGACTCCGGCCTTCCATTCTTCAAGAATTTTTACGCGGGTGGTATCGGGTCGGTGCGTGGTTTCAAGGCATCCAGCCTTGGCCCGGTTCAGACTGATTCGAGTGGTAACCAATACCGACTTGGTGGCAGTCGCCGCGTGATTGGCAATGCCGAATTGTTGTGGGGTATCCCCGGCATGGAGAAAAGCTTCCGCATGGGCTGGTTCTTTGATGCTGGCCAAGTCTATGGGAATGATGCTGCTCAGTCTTCCAGTGGCCTTCGCTACTCGACTGGCTTGTCGGCATCGTGGATTTCCCCGATCGGTCCGCTAAAATTCAGCTTTGGTCGGCCGCTTAACAAGCAAGCCGACGACAAGTCCGAGTCTTTCCAGTTCCAGATGGGCACCACGTTTTAATTCAGGAGCGTCAAGTTGAAAATCAAGTCAGTTGTTCTCGCATCGTTGATGTCTGCATTGTTTGTAACTGGTGCGGTCGCCTCCGAGTTGAAGGTTGGTTACGTCAATACGCAGCGCATTTTCCGTGATGCGCCGGCCGCCCAAAAGGCCGCCAAGAAGCTGGAAGGCGAGTTCGCCAAGCGCGATCAGGATCTGCAGCGCATGGCCAAGCAGTTGCAGGGGCTTCAGGAAAACCTGGAAAAGAACTCCGTGACCATGGCGGAGAGCGAGCGCCGGACCAAGGAAAAGGAATTCGGCGAGATTTCGCGCGAATTCCAGCGTCGCCAGCGTGAGTTCCGCGAAGACCTGAATCTTCGCCAGAACGAAGAAAACGCCGCGGTCATCGAGAAAGCCAACAAGGCGATCAAGCAGATTGCCGAAAATGAGAAATATGACCTGATTCTGCAGGATGTTGTTTGGGTCAGCCCCCGTCTGGACATCACCGAACGTGTGATCAAGGCGCTGTCGGAAGGTAAGTAATATGGTTGGTTTGGGTGAGATTTCTTATACTCTTGCCGACATCGCCGCCCAATTGGGCGGCGATGTGCTTGGAGACCAGGAAACGCGTATTTCACGCGTGGCGCCGCTGGTTTCTGCCGCTGAGGGCGAGATTACTTTCCTGGCCAATCCGAAATTCCGGAGTCAGCTGGCAAGCAGCAAGGCATCGGCCGTTATTTTGCGCCCGGATGCTGCTGGCGAGTTTTCCGGGGCACGTATTGTCACCAGTAATCCTTATGCCTACTACGCTCGGGTTACCGCACTGCTGAATCCTCAATCTGCTGGCTTCCGCGGGGTGCACGCCAGTGCCGTGCTTGAGTCTGCCATTCCAGATAGTGTTGCCGTCGGCCCGAACGTGGTTATCGGCCATGGGGTAGCCTTGGGTGAAAACGTGGTCATTCATGCCGGCTGTGTGATTGGCGATGGCGTCTCGATCGGCGACGGGTCGGTTCTGTATCCCAACGTCGTTGTTTATTACGGATGCCGAATTGGGCGCGGCTGCATACTGCATTCCGGCGCAGTGATCGGTGCCGACGGATTTGGCTTCGCACCGGATGGGCGGTCCTGGGTAAAAATTCCGCAGATTGGCGGGGTGGTGATTGGCGACGATGTAGAAATTGGCGCCAATACGACAGTTGACCGTGGCGCACTGGAAGATACCGTGGTTGGCGATGGTTGCAAGATCGACAATCTGGTTCATGTTGGACACAACTGCAGGATCGGTGCCAACAGCGTGTTGGCAGGATGTACGGGTGTTGCCGGTAGCACCGTATTCGGTGAGCATTGCATTGTCGGCGGTGCCGGCATGATTTCCGGGCACCTCAATATTGTTGGCGATACAACGATTTCCGGTGGTTCGACAGTCATGAAGAGCATTATGAAGCCAGGGGTTTACACGAGCGTTCAACCGCTCGATACGCATGAAGACTGGTTGCGCAATGCATCGCATATTCGTCGGCTTGCCAAGCTTGCGGACCGTGTTGCTGAACTTGAGAAAAAACTTAAATAAAATTATGCAAGGGGTTGATTAAATGGATATTCAAGCAATCATGGAGCACCTGCCGCACCGCTACCCGTTCCTGCTGGTCGACCGTGTTGTGGAGATTGAGCTGGGCAAGTCCATCCATGCCTACAAGAATGTGACGATCAACGAGCCTTTCTTCATGGGACATTTTCCGCATCATCCAGTGATGCCGGGGGTGCTGATCATGGAGGCGTTGGCGCAGGCGGCAGGTATTCTGTCGTTCAAGTCGATGTCCGAGAAGCCGTCGGCTGATACGGTTTTTTACTTTGCCGGTATCGATGAAGCGCGTTTCAAGAAGCCGGTATTGCCGGGTGATCAGTTGCATTTGCATGTCGAGATTGAGCGCCATATGCGTGGTGTCTGGAAATTCAAGGGTGAAGCGCGCGTTGATGGCCAATTGGCGGCAGAGGCACGTCTGATGTGCGCCCAGCGGAAGCTCTAAAATGATCCATTCGACTGCCATTGTCGATCCGGGCGCCAAGATCGGCGCCAATGTCGAGATCGGGCCGTATTCGATCATCGGTCCGCATGTCGAGATCGGTGACAACACCGTCATCGGTCCGCATACCGTGATTCGTGGTCATACCCGGATTGGTCGAGACAATCGGGTCTTCCAGTTTTGTTCGCTTGGCGAGGTACCTCAGGACAAGAAATACGCTGGTGAGCCGACACGTCTGGAAATCGGCGACCGCAACGTTATCCGTGAGTTCTGCACCTTCAATCTCGGCACGGTGCAGGATGTGGGTGTCACGCGTCTCGGCGACGACAACTGGATCATGGCTTATGTGCATATTGCGCACGATTGCCAGGTCGGCAACAAGGTTACGTTTGCCAACAATGCTTCGCTCGCCGGTCATGTAGTGGTCGATGACTGGGCGATTCTGGGCGGTTTTACCGGCGTCCACCAATTTTGCCGCATCGGTGCGCACGTCATGACTGCCGTCAGCACGGTAATTCTGCAGGATGTACCGCCATACCTCATGGCGGCTGGGAATACGGCGACCCCTTACGGAATCAATGTCGAAGGCCTGAAGCGTCGCGGTTTTTCGGCGGAATCGATCACCTCGCTTAAACGTGCCTACCGCACACTCTACAAGTCCGGGCTTCTGCTCGAAGAAGCCAAGAGCAAGCTGATCGAGGACGCCAGGACGCAACCGGATCTGCAGCGCCTGGTCGACTTCCTCGAGGTATCCAAGCGAGGCATCATTCGCTGATATGGGTCGCGCCGTACGGATTGCCATGGTGGCGGGGGAGCCTTCCGGGGATCTCCTGGCCAGCCACCTTATCGCCGCCTTGAAAGAGCGTTTGCCGGATGCAGTGTTCTTTGGCATCGGCGGGCCGCGCATGGAATCGCAAGGTTTGGAAGCCTGGTGGCCGATGGAGAAGTTGTCGGTCATGGGTTATGTCGATGCCCTGAAAAACTACCGGGAGATTTCCGGTATTCGCCGCCAGTTGAAAAAGCGTCTGCTCGATATCAAGCCCGATATCTTCATTGGTGTCGATGCGCCGGATTTCAATCTTGGGCTGGAAACCAGCCTCAAGTCGGCTGGGGTCAAGACCATCCATTACGTCAGCCCGTCGATCTGGGCCTGGCGGGGCGGGCGCATCAAAAAGATTGCTCGTGCCGTCCATCGCGTCCTGGCGCTATTCCCCATGGAGCCGCCGCTCTATGAAAAAGAGCACATTCCGGTGACCTATGTCGGGCATCCGCTGGCCGACATCATTCCGCTGCAAACCAGCAAGCAGGCTGTGCGCGAAAAACTTGCCTTGCCGCGCGACTATCCTATTTTTGGCATGCTGCCGGGGAGCCGTCAGGGCGAACTGGCGATGATGGCCGATACATTCGTGCAGACCGCCAAATTGATAGTAGAGCGTTTGCCCAACGCGATATTTGTCGTGCCGCTGACGACTCGTGAAACGCGCCTCCAGTTTGAAACGGCGATTTATCGCCAGCAGGCCGGTGAAGTTCCTTTCAGGTTGCTTTTTGGTCATGCCCAGGACGCCTTGGGGGCCGCCGATGTGTCGCTCGTCGCCAGCGGAACGGCGACGCTTGAAGCGGCACTGATCAAGCGGCCGATGGTCATTACCTACAAGATCGCCAAGTTTTCCTACTGGCTCATGAAGCGCATGGCCTATCAGCCCTATGTCGGGCTGCCCAATGTGCTGGCCGGGCGTTACGTCGTGCCGGAAATCCTGCAGGACGAAGCGACACCGGAAAACCTGGCTGAGGCGCTGCTCAAGCTGTATGAGGACAAGGAAAATGCCGCGGCGGTTGAAGAGGCATTTACCGACATTCATTTGCAGCTACGTCAGAACACGGCGGAAAAGGCCGCCAACGCGGTCATTGAATGCCTGAACTGATCGTTCCGCAAGGCCTCGTCTGCGGTATCGACGAGGCCGGGCGTGGTCCGCTGGCCGGTACAGTCGTCGCTGCGGCCGTCATTCTCGATCCGCTGCGACCAATTCCCGGTCTCAACGACTCGAAAAAACTCAGTGAAAAGAAGCGCGATGCGCTTGCCATCCTGATCCGTGAACGGGCAGTGGCCTGGGCGGTGGCCTCGGCCTCGGTCGAGGAGATTGATAGCCTGAACATCCTCCACGCCACGATGCTGGCCATGCAACGGGCTGTTGCCGGGCTGGCCGTGCGGCCAACGGGAGCCATGGTCGATGGCAACCGTTGCCCGAAACTGGATATTCCCTGCGAAGCGGTGATCAAGGGTGATGGCAAGATCGCGTCGATCGCCGCTGCCTCGATCCTCGCCAAGACGGTGCGCGATGCCGAGATGCTGACCTTGCATGCGCAATACCCGATGTACGGTTTCGACCGGCACATGGGTTATCCGACCGCCGCCCACTTTCAGGCGCTCGAAGAGCATGGTGCTTCGCCGGTGCATCGCCGCAGCTTTGGCCCGGTAGCGAAGCAGCTATCACTGTTATGAAACTGATCCAGTCGCGCGAAAACCCGTTTTTCAAGGCGCTCAAGCGGCTGGCCGAGTCCGGGCGAGAGCGCCGAAAAACCGGGCAAACACTGCTCGATGGCGTGCATCTGGTCGAGGCTTACGAGGCCGCTTTCGGGCCGGTGGACACCTTGATCGTTGCCGAATCGGCGCAGGCTGGCGGCGAAGTGGCCGGGTTTGTCGACGGCCGGGAAACGGTCGTTCTGGCTGATAGCCTGATGCGTGACCTCGGCCTGGTTGATACGCCGAGCGGTTTGCTGGCACTGATCAGGACGCCGGGCGCAAACGCCAAGGTCAACCGGGAAAAAGACGCAATTTTGATAGATGGGGTGCAGGACCCCGGCAATGTCGGCACCTTGCTGCGCACGGCGGCGGCGGCTGGCATCGAGCAGGCCCTGCTGTCACCTGGCTGCGCCTCGGCCTGGTCGCCCAAGGTTCTGCGCGCCGGGCAGGGGGCACACTTCGCCCTGACTGTGCATGAAGAGGTCGATCTGGCCGGGTTTATGGCTGTTTATCAGGGAACGACGGCGGTCACCACGCTGGAGCAGGCCACCTCGCTTTATGAGGCGGACTGGGAAGGGCCGCTGGCCTGGGTGTTCGGCGCCGAGGGCCAGGGGGTCAGCGCCGAGCTTATTGCCGCCGCCCAGCTCAGAATTCGTATTCCGATGCCGGGCGCGGTGGAGTCGCTCAATGTCGCAGCGGCTGCTGCGGTGTGCCTGTTTGAGGCGCTGCGCAGGAAGTTAGCGTAGCTTCAATTCCTGCAAAATCGTCGTCGATATTTCCTCGATCGACTTGGTTGATGAATCCAGCCAGCGAATCCCTTCGCGGCGCATCATTTTTTCGGCTTCGGCGATTTCGTAACGGCAATTGGCCAGCGAGGCGTACTTGCTGCCGGCGCGGCGTTCTTCACGGATTTGGGTGAGACGTTCGGGCTGGATGGTCAGGCCGAACAGCTTCGAGCGATGTCTTTCGAGGGTGCTCGGCAGGCGACCACGGTCGAAATCTTCGGGAATCAGCGGGAAGTTGGCGGCTTTGAGGCCGAACTGCATGGCCAGATAGAGCGAGGTCGGTGTCTTGCCGCAGCGTGAGACGGCGACGAGGATGACATCGGCTTCTTCAAGGTCGCGGTCGGTGATCCCGTCGTCGTGGGCCAGCGTGTAGTTGATTGACTCGATGCGCTGCTTGTACTCGGAACTTTCAGCCGAGCCATGCGAGCGGCCGACCGTGTGGTTTGACTTCCTGCCCAGTTCGGCTTCCAGCGGGGCCAGGAACGATTCGAAATAGGACAGGCAGAAGGCGTCGGATTGATGGACGAGGCTGGCCAATTCGGGATTGATCAGCGTCGTGAAAACGATCGGCCGCATGCCGTCCGATTCGCCCTGGGCATTGATTCGAGCAACCGCTTCCTGGGCTTTCTCAACGGTTTTGAGAAAGGGGATGCGGATCTGCTTGAACTCGATATCCTCGAACTGGGTCATCAGGCTGTGACCGAGGGCTTCGACTGTCAGGCCGGTACCGTCCGAGACAAAAAAGACTGTGCGTTTGATAGGGGTAGGCATGCGCTGATTTTACCCGCTGTTGCGCAGTCCGGAAGCAACGCCATTGATCGACAGGTGGATGCCGCGTGCCACGCGCTCGTCGGTTTCGCCGGCCCGGTGACGCTTGAGGAGCTCGACCTGCAGGTGGTTGAGCGGGTCCATGTAGGGCGAGCGGAGTTGCAGCGAGCGCTTGAGCATNNNTAGCGCGAGGCGATGGCGAGGTCGGTCTTGGCCAGCACCATGTCCATGTTGGAGAGCAAGCTCTGGAAGAAGGGCCAGGATTTGACCATGCGGCGCAGCGTCGTCAAACCTTCAGGATTGGTAGCTAAATACCCGTCGACCGCAGCACCGAAGCCGTACCAGCCCGGCAGCATGAGCCGGCATTGGGCCCAGCTGAAAACCCAGGGAATCGCGCGCAGGTCTTCGATGCGCTCGGAGGCTTTGCGCGAGGCCGGGCGGCTGCCGATGTTGAGCATGGCAATTTCGGATACGACCGTCGATTGCCGGAAATAGGTCGTGAAGCCTGGCGTTTCATAGACCAGGCCGCGATAGGCATTGAAGGCGCGCAGCGAGAGATCGTCCATTACGGCGTGGAACTGTTCAGCCGGCTCGACCTTGTTTTCATGGTCGGTCAGGCTGGCTTCGAGCGTCGCGGCGAGCAGCACTTCGAGGTTGCGGCGACCGGTGTCGGCGTTGCCGTATTTGGTCGAAATCACTTCGCCCTGTTCGGTCAGGCGGATCTGGCCGGAAACGGCGCCGGCCGGCTGGGCCAGGATGGCGTGATAGGTCGGGCCGCCACCGCGGCCAACCGAGCCACCGCGGCCGTGGAACAGGCGCAGGCGAACGCCGTGCTGCCTGAAAACCTGGGCCAGCTCGATCTCGGCCTTGTAGAGTTCCCAGCCCGAGGTCAGGAAGCCGCCATCCTTGTTGGAGTCGGAATAGCCGAGCATGACTTCGTGCTCGTCACCACGGCCGGCGATCAGCTCGCGGTAGGCCGGGATGGCGAAGACGCCGGCCATCGTCGCCGCGCTCTTCTGCAAGTCCTCGATGGTCTCGAAGAGCGGGATGATGTTGACGTTGAGCTTCGGCTTGGCGCCCGGCAGCAGCAGGCCGGATTCCTTGAGGAGCAGGGCGAGTTCGAGCAGATCGGAAACACCGTCGGTTTTCGAAATGATGCAGTTGGGCAGGGCGGCGGCGCCGTAGCGCTGGCGCAGTTCGTTGGCGGTGAAGAAAATGGCCAGTTCGCCCTGGGTTTCTTCCGAATACGTCAGGTAGGGCGAGTAAAGCGGGCGCGGTGTGCTGATTTCCACGGTCAACAGGGAAATTCGCTCATTTTCGGAAAGTGCTTCGTAATCCGGGCAACGGCCGGCCGCGGCCAATAGTTCGGCGACGCTGCGCGCGTGGACTTCGGAGTTCTGGCGCAGGTCGATCGGGGCCAGGTGAAAGCCGAAGATCTGGACGCCGCGCATCAGTCGGCGCAGGCGGCCGCCGGCCAGCTTGCCGCTGCCGTTGAGCTTGAGCGAATTGGCCAGCACCTTGAGGTCGGCGCGCAGGCCGTCCGGCGTGGCGTAGGGGTCGGCGTGGCCGATTTCGTGGCGGACTGGCTCGACATGATCAAGGACGCGGGCCGTCGCGGCAAGTCGGGCATAGATGCCGGACAAGGCGCGGCGATAGGGCTCATCGGCACGTTGCGGCGAGTGGTCGGTTGAGTGCTCGGCCAGGGCCAGCAGTTCCGGCGTGACCTTGACTAGCAGGTCGGAGAGCGGCAGTTCGCCGCCCAGTTCGTGGATTTCGTCGAGATAGTGATTGAGCGCCGCGGCCGATTGCAGGCGCAGGGCTTCGCGGAGGATGTCAGCGGTGACGAACGGGTTGCCGTCACGGTCGCCGCCGATCCAGCTGCCGACGCGGAAGAAGGGCGGCAGCGCCCAATGCGTGTCGGGGTAGCGCTTCTGCAGTTGCTGCGTCGCCTGGATGTAGAGGCGCGGCAGTTCGGTGAAGAAGGTTTCCTTGAAATAGGTGATGCCGTTCTTGACCTCGTCAAGCACCTTGAGGCGCACCGGGCGCAGCATGCGCGACTGCCACAGCGTCAGGATGGAATTGGCGATGCCGAGATCGTTCTCGGCCTGTTCTTCCGGCGTCATCTGCAAGCGTTCGCGCTGGTCGAGCAGGCGGGCCAGGTCGCGGTGATTGCGGATCAGGCTCTGGCGCTGGACTTCGGTCGGGTGGGCGGTGAGAACCGGGGCGACGACAGCGTGGGCGAAGAAATCGGCGATGGCCTCCGGCGAGACGGCTGCGGTCGACAGGGAATCGAGGGCAAAAATCAAACTGCCTTCGCGTGGCGGCGAGCCCGCCAGATCGTGGGCGCGCCGCCGGCGGATGTGGTGCTCGTCCTCGGCGATGTTGGCTAGTTGCAGGAAGTAGCTGAAGGCGCGGACGACGGCTTGCGTCGTGTCGCGCGGCAGCGGGTCGAGCAGCGCGGCAAGTTCGTTGCGGGCGGCCGGGTCGCCGTCGCGGGCGAAGCGCACGGCGGTCTGGCGGACGCGCTCGACGATGTCGTAGACCGATTCGCCCTCCTGCTCACGGACTGTATCGCCGAGGATGCGGCCAAGCAGGCGAATATCGTCGCGAAGGGGTTCGTCCTTGCTGGTGTCCAGTGAGGCGTGATGCATGAGCTGTTTCCTGATCGAGTTCTTCGGTATTGTTAGTTTTTCTCGATATTCTGACCTTTGCGCAACAGGCTGGCAATCAGAATAAACGTGTTTTGTACCGCGATGGCTGCTTAGTGCTTTCTGACCAAAAGTACCGACGCATCGGCCATCTTGGCCAGTTGTTCGGCCACCGAACCAAGAATCAGCGTGGCCAGGCCGCGCTGGCCGTGACGGCCGATGACGATGAGGTCGACGCCCAGGTCCTTGGCCTTGTCGGAAATGACTTCGGAAATTCGGCGGTTGCTGGCTTCGAGCATCAGTGCTTCGGCATCGACATCGGTAGCCGAGGCCATGGCATCGTCGAGCAACTTTTGTCCGCCCTTGATCAGATTGGCCACGGCACCGTCGAGATTGACGGCGTGGGACATGGCGTGTCCATGCAAGTTCAGGACGGTTTCGTCGGCGACGTGGGTGATGTAGAGCTTGGCGTTGCTCGTGCGGGCGATGTGCAGCGCCTCGGCCAGTGCGCCGCGGGAGGTGGCGCTGTCGTCGATGGCGACCAGAATCTTCTTGTACATGGGTGTTCTCCTTGAATTTGTGTAATCGGGCGTAACTTAGCAATTCGCCGGGGTTTGCGCTGTTAGGGAAATCCTCAACACGTTTGGGGTTTTCGGCTGCATCGCTCAAGCAAATAGGCGATGGACTGGTAGTTGATTCCGGTTTCGGCAGTCAGGCCGATTTCGCAGGTCCGGTTGGTCGACACGCCACAGGTGCAGTTGGCCGGTAGTTCATCGTGAATCTTGCGCAGGGCATGGCGGTTCAGTTCGGGTACGACGAAACCGCGGTCACCGGCAAAGCCGCAACAGGTGACGCCGGCCGGCTCAACGATCTGCTCGACGCAGGCGGCAAGCAGCGTTTTGAGCTTGGCATCGCCGCCGGTTTTTCGGACGCTGCAATTGACGTGCAGGGCGACGGGGCCGGGCTCCCTGGTGATCATCAGGCGCGGCAGCAGCGCGTCGTGGGCGAATTCGTGGAAGTCGTAGAGCTTCAGGCGGCCAGCGAGGTGCTTTTGCATGCGAACCGAGCAGGCGCTGGCGTCCATGATCACCGGGTATTTGCCGTTCTGTGAGGCCTTCATGAGCACCGCCTCAAGGGTGTTCGACATGCCGTCTGCTTCCTGGGCCATGCCCTTGCTCGCCAGCATCTGACCGCAGCACAGGCTGTCGAAACCTTCCGGCAGGATCGGTGCATAGCCGGCGCGGGTTAGTAGCTCGATGATGACGTCGCCGAGTTGTTTTTCACCGGCGGTCGATGGCCCGAAGATGCGGCCGCCGCAGGTCGGGAAGTAGACCACAGGGTCGCCCTGAGTCGTCCGTGCCACAGGGGCTTTGCCGGCGTGCGGCATGTTCTTCTTCCAGGCACCGCCCGAGATACGGCCGAGGAAGTTGTCACCGAGGACACCGGAAACGGCGTGGCCGACATTCAGACCAAGGCGCGAGGCGTTGGCCAGGGTGCCGAAATGCTCGCCGGTCCAGGCGTTGACGGCGCGTGAAGTATCGCCAAGCTTGCGCCCGCGCAGGCGGCGGGTCAGGTCGCCGGTATCGATGCCGACCGGGCAGGCGGTCGAGCACAGGCCGCAGCCGGCACAGGTGTCGAGGCCCATGTAGGCGTAGTCCTCGCCGACGCTGCCGGCTGGTTCGCCAGCCGCAGAGCGACGCGCCAGTTCGCGCACGCTGGTGATGCGCTGACGCGGCGAGAGGGTCAAGCGGTGTGACGGGCAGAGCGGTTCGCAGAAACCGCATTCGATGCAGCGGTCGACGATGTCCTCGGCAGCCGGCATCGGCTTGAGGTTTTCGAGATGGGCGTGCGGGTTGTCGTTGAGGATGACGCCAGGGTTGAGGCGGTTTTCCGGGTCGAACAGGGCCTTGATCCGGCGCATGAGGTCGGCCGCCTCCTTGCCCCATTCCAGTTCGACGAAGGGCGCCATGTTGCGGCCGGTACCGTGTTCGGCCTTGAGCGAGCCGTCGTACTTGTCGACGACCATGTGGCAGAGGTCGTCCATGAAGCGCGCGTAGCGGTCGACTTCGCTGGCATCGCCGAAATCCTGGGTGATGACGAAGTGCAGGTTGCCTTCCAGCGCGTGGCCGAAAATGATCGCCTCGTGGTAACCGTGGTGGCGGAGCAGGGCCTGCAGGTCGAGCGTGGCGTCGGCCAGGTTTTCGATGTGGAAGGCGACGTCCTCGATGAGTACCGTGGTGCCCGTGCGGCGCATGGCGCCAACGGCCGGGAAGGTGCCCTTGCGGACTTTCCAGTACATCTCGCAGGTGGCCGGATCGGTAGAGAACACCATCGGCTCGACGGTGGCGACGCCTTCCATCGCGGCATGGACTTGCGAAATTCGCTCATTTATCCCGTCGACCGTGGAAGAGCGCACTTCAATGAGCAGCGCGGCGGCTTCCTCGCCCAGTTCGCGCATGATGGCCGGCAAGCCGGGCTTGTTTTCGACCGAGTGCAGGGCCGGGCGGTCGAGCAGTTCGACGGCCGACACCGGCTGTGGCTTGAGGCGGATGACCGCCTCGCAGGCGGTGCGGATGTCCGGGAAGAAAACCAGCGCCGACGCCTTGAACGGGTCTTCGACGACGGTGTTGTAAGTGATGCGCGAAATGAAGCCGAGCGTGCCTTCCGAGCCGATCATCAGGTGGCTCAGAATGTCGATCGGTTCTTCGTAATCGATCAGTGCATTGAGGCTGTAACCGGTGGTGTTCTTGATCTTGAACTTGTGGCGGATGCGTTCGGCCAGTTTGGTGTTGTTGCGCGTGTCGCGACCCAGTCGCTCGAGTTCGCCGAGGAGGACGGCATGGCTTTTCGAGAAGGCATCGACGCTCAGGTGATCCTCAGTGTCGAGGCAACTGCCATCGGCCAGCATGATGCGCATGCCGGCCAGCGTCCGGTAGCTGTTCTGGGCTGTGCCGCAACACATGCCGGAAGCGTTGTTGGCGGCGATGCCACCGATCTTGGCGGCGCCGATGGAAGCCGGATCGGGGCCGATCTTCTTGCCGAACGGGGCGAGTCGGCGGTTAACTTCGCCGCCGACGATGCCGGGGCCAACCTTGACCCTGCTCGCATCGGCGTTCTGTTCGTAGGTGGCAAAACCTTCGCCAATCAGTGCCAGGATGCCATCGGTGATGGCCTGGCCGGAAAGACTGGTTCCGGCGGCCCGGAAGGTGACCGGGCGGTGGTGCTGCCTGGCAGTCTGCAGCACGGCGCGCGCTTCTGCCTCGTTTTCGATGACGGCGATGACCTCGGGGGTCAAGCGGTAGAAGCTGGCGTCGGTACCGTAGGCCAGGCGACGGAGGTCGTCGACGATGATCTGGTGCGGCGGGAGGTGGTCGCTCAAGGCGTGGATGAGGTCGCTCATGGGTTTGTCTCTTGGTAATTATTTTTTGCTTGGGGCTTTAATTGACATGGGAAAGCGTCATTCCCCGCGTTCCTTCAACATGTCCCGCAACCGCTTCGGCGCCGGCTTCAAAGGCACCCGAACCGAAGTCCAGGCCCCTTGCTTCGATGGCATTAGCCACGAAAGCCGACTCCCCAACCAGGTCGCCGCACCGTACAAGGAAGGCGAGCGATACACCGCAGCCCATCCCTTCCAGACGGAAGTCATCAACCAGCTATACCCCGCTCCCTGACCGACCATCGCCGGATTCGCATGTGGCTCCGAAAACGCCTCCTCCCGCAAGCGCATCAGCAGCTCCGGAATCGGAATCTTCACCGGGCAAACTTCCCCGCAAGCGCCACACAAGGATGAGGCTGTAGCCATTGTCGACGTCGCTTCCAGCCCCAGCATGTGCGGCGAAATGATCTTGCCGATCGGCCCGGGATAGGTCGTCCCGTAGGCATGTCCGCCAATCCGCGTATAAACCGGGCAGTGGTTCATGCACGCCCCGCAGCGAATGCACTGCAGCGTCTTGCGCAACTGCTCGTCGGCATAGGCTTGCGAGCGGCCGTTGTCGAGCAGCACCAGATGCACTTCGCTCGGCCCATCCTTCTCGCCAGCCTTGCGCGGGCTGGAGATCATGTTGAAGTAGGTCGAGATGTTCTGGCCGGTCGCCGAGCGGGTGAGCAGGGAGAGCAGCGGCGGGATGTGTTCGAGTTTCTCGACGATCTTCTCGATGCCGGTGATGGCGATATGCACCGGCGGCGCCGTGGTACACATCCGACCGTTGCCTTCGTTCTCGACCAGGCAGAGCGTGCCCGTTTCGGCCACGGCGAAATTGACGCCGGAGAGGCCGATGTCAGCCTCCAGAAATTTCTGCCGCAGGACATTGCGACCGATCTGGATCAGCGCATCGACGTTGTCCGTGTAATCGACGCCTTCGACCTTGTCGGCAAAAAGTTGGGCGATCTCCTGCTTGGTCTTGTGGATGGCCGGCATGATGATGTGCGAGGGCTTTTCACCGGCTAGCTGGACGATGTATTCGCCCATGTCCGATTCCAGCGCGCCGATGCCGGCCGCTTCGGCGGCATGGTTGAGTTCGATCTCCTCGCTGACCATCGACTTGCCTTTGACCATCAGTCTGGCGTGGCGCGCCTGGCAGATGCCGAGAATGATGGCGTTGGCTTCGTCCGGCGTTTCGGCCCAATGGACCTGGATGCCGTTCTGGGTCAGCTTGGCTTCGAGTTGTTCGAGCAGCGTCGGCAATTTGGCCAGGTTGTACTGGCGGATGCTCTCGCCCAGCGTGCGCAGGCTTTCCAGTTCCTCGGCATCGGGGAACTGGGCGGCACGCTTGCTCATCAGGAAGTCCATCGCGCCACGGAAACTCTGGCGCAGGAAGGGATTGTCTACGACGGCCTTGGAACGGGCGCGGAAGCCCTCGGAAGGTTTGAAATGGATGGGTTGTGGCGCGTTCATTGTTCGTCTCCGAGCATCAGCACGATCAGTTCCTTCGGGCCGTGCGCGCCGTAGGCCAGCGTCTGCTGGATGTCGGCAGTTTTCGAAGGGCCGGAGATGAGCAGCGAATTGGTCGGCAGGCCATTGGCCCAGCCTTCCGCCTGCATCGCTTCGAAAAAGGTGTTGTAGATTTTGTTCGCGTCGAGCAGTACGAAATGAACGGGCGGTACCAGCGACATCAGGCGCGGCTCGGCGGCATCGGGCCAGAGGATCAGCGTGCCGGTCTCGGCGATGGCGGCACGGGCGGCGGTCAGGCTGGCCGGGGTGGCGTTGAACATCTCGGTTTTCCAGGCTTCGATGGCCATGTCGTAAACCGGGCAGGCTATGCCTTGTGCCGGGAACTCATCGAGCACGGCGCAGCCATGCGTTGTTTCCTCGCTCACCAGGATCTTGTCGAGCCCCTTGGCGCGCAACACCTCGCGCAGGGTGGTCAGCCAGTTGGCGGTCGTCACGGCGTGCACTTCGGCGTGCGCCAGTTCGATGCAGGCACGGAAGCGACTGGCCTTGTCGGCCGCCGATTCAACGACGCGGTGCGTGGCAAACCAGCCGGCGACATCGGGCAGGTCTGCCACGGTCGACGGCATTTTTGCCTTTAATTTCGAAAGAATCCGGTCACGGGCGCTCATTTCGATGTCCTCCGCAACAGGAAGCTGGCGATGTGTTCGCCGGGCAGGGTGGGTTTTGAGAGGCCAGCCTGCTTGTCCTTCCAGGCAGCGTGGCCGAGGATGTTCATGAGGCAGCCGCAATCGGCGCTGACGACGCGCTCGGCGCCGGTCGCCTTCAAGGCCTTGACCTTGTCCTCAACCATCGCCCCGGAAATTTCGGGCTGCTTGACCGAGAAGGTGCCGCCGAAACCGCAGCATTCCGATTCATGGTCCTGCTGTGCCACGGTCACTTTACCAAGGCCGCCGAGCAACTTGCGTCCGGTCAGATGGACGCCCATTTCGCGGCGCGCAGAACAGGAAGTGTGGAGAACGACCGTGCAGTCGCCACCCCTGTCTTCGGGCTGGAAGTTCAAAACGTTGACCAGGAAGTCGGTCAGCTCATAAATGCGCGCCGAGAGCGCTTCAGCCTGGGTCTTGCGCACCGGATCGGCGGCGAAGAGCGTCGGATAGTGATGCTTCATCATCCCGGCACAGGAACCGGACGGCACGACCACTGGCCAGTCGTTGGGAAAGAGCGTCAATTGATGTGCCGCGACCTTGCGTGCTTCGTCGGGAAATCCGCTCGTGTAGGCCGGTTGACCGCAGCAAGTCTGCTCATCGGGAAAGTGCACGCGAATGCCTTGGCGTTCAAGCAGGGTAATGGCATCCATCCCTGCGCCGGGAAAGAACTGGTCGACGACACAGGTGGCAAAAAAATAAACGTCGTCAGGCCGTGGCACTGCGGATTCCGGTTGTTTCATCTTGTCTCCGTTGTGAATTATTTAACGGTAAAATGGTAAGACCAATATTTATGCAGGTCAAAATTTACGTGAATACCGTGACTTAGTCAATAAAGTAAGGGAATATCCTACACTTGCGCTTTACCGAAACGGTGATTAAAATGCGCTGGTCTTACCAATCATGCCGAGCCCGATGCCCCTCAATAAAGTGCAGGTCCCGCGTATTTCCGATGCCGTCGCTGCTTCGCTGGAGCGCCGCATCCTGGAAGGCTCGCTGAAATCCGGCGACCGCCTTCCGCCGGAGCGCGAACTGGCGACCGAGTTTGGCGTCTCGCGGCCGTCGCTGCGTGAAGCGATCCAGAAACTGGCATCCAAGGGCATGGTACAGAGTAAGCAGGGCGGTGGCACTTATGTCACCAATGCGCTCGAAGCGACTTTCTTCGACCCGTGGCAGGACATGATGGGCAGCCATCCGAACCTGCGCGAAGACATGCTCGAATTCCGCCGCATGCTTGAAGGCCAGGCCGCAGAGTGGGCCGCCGAACGCGCCACCGAAGCCGATTTGACGCGGCTCGGCCAGCGCTTCGCGGCACTGAATGCAACCTTTACCAACGAAAACATGGATCAGCGCTCCGAAGCCGACATCGCCTTTCATCAGGCCGTCGGCGAGGCTGCCCACAATGCGCTGCTCGGCCATCTGTCGTCGGCCCTGCTGCGCCTCATGCACGACAACATTCGCCTCAACCTCGGCGAACTGAAAACCGTGCCGGCGGCCGGCAACTTGCTCAAGAGCCAGCACGCCGCCATCTACGAAGCAATCGTCGGCCGCAAGCCGCAAGCGGCCCGCGCTGCCGCCGAAACGCACATCGACTTCGTTCGCGAAACGCTGGCCCAGACGCTGCGCAGCGTTGCCCGCCGCGAAACCGCTGCCCGTCGTCTCAGTCCTGATTTTTCCGACTCCACTTCCTGATTTTCAATTCAACTTTCCTGCAAGGAACCCCCCATGGAACCGCTCGTCCTACCTTTCGAAAAACTCCGAATGAACGACGTCGACAAAGTCGGCGGCAAGAATTCCTCCCTTGGCGAAATGATCAGCCAGCTGGCCGATACCGGTGTTCGTGTGCCGGGCGGTTTTGCCACGACGGCGGATGCCTACCGCGATTTTCTTGCCCAGTCCGGCCTCGACAACAAGATCAACGCCGTGCTCGATGCACTCGATGTTGACGACGTCAATGCCCTGGTCAAGGCCGGTGCCGAGATCCGCCAGTGGATCATGGACACCCCGTTCCCGATGGATCTGACCATCGCCATCACCGAGCAGTACCAGCGCCTGGTCGCCGATTCCACCACCGACATGTCCTTCGCCGTGCGTTCTTCCGCCACCGCTGAAGATTTGCCGGATGCTTCCTTCGCCGGTCAGCAGGAAACCTTCCTGAACATCGTCGGCCTGGAAAACATCCTGCATGCCATCAAGGAAGTGTTCGCCTCCCTGTACAACGACCGCGCCATTTCCTACCGCGTGCACAAGGGCTTCGTCCATGCCGACGTTGCCCTGTCGGCCGGTATCCAGCGCATGGTTCGCTCCGACAAGGGCGCGGCCGGCGTGATGTTTACGCTCGATACCGAATCCGGTTTCCGTGATGCCGTTTTCGTTACGTCTTCCTATGGCCTCGGCGAAACCGTCGTCCAGGGCGCCGTCAATCCCGATGAGTTCTACGTGCACAAGCCGATGCTGGCCGCCGGCAAGAAGGCTGTCGTGCGTCGCAACCTCGGCTCGAAGATGATCAAGATGACTTTCTCGGCTGAGAAGGTTGCCGGCAAGTCGGTGATCACCGAGGACGTCGAGGAATCCCTGCGTCACCAGTTCTCGCTCAATGACGAAGAAGTCATGGAACTGGCCCGCTACGCCATGATCATCGAAAAACACTACGGTCGTCCGATGGACATCGAGTGGGGCAAGGATGGTATCGACGGCAAGCTCTACATCCTGCAGGCCCGTCCGGAAACCGTTCAGTCGCAGGCTGGCGCCGGCAAGGTTGAAAAATTCAAGCTCAAGTCCTTCTCCAAGGTGCTCGCCTCCGGCCGCGCCATCGGCCAGAAGATCGGTGTCGGCCCGGTCCGCATCGTCAAGGATCCGAAGGAAATGGATCAGGTCAAGCCGGGTGACGTGCTCGTCGCCGACATGACCGACCCGAACTGGGAACCGGTCATGAAGCGCGCTTCGGCCATCGTCACCAACCGTGGCGGCCGCACCTGCCACGCCGCCATCATCGCCCGCGAACTGGGCATCCCGGCCATCGTCGGCTGCGGCGACGCGACCGAAACGCTGACCGAAGGCGAAATCGTGACAGCTAGCTGCACGGAAGGCGACACCGGCCACGTCTACCGCGGCAGCCTCGATTACGAGATCACCTCGCGCGATATCTCGGCCATGCCGGACGTCCCGGTCAAGGTCATGATGAACGTCGGCAACCCGGAACTGGCCTTCGAGTTCGCCCAGTTGCCGAACGCCGGCGTCGGTCTGGCCCGCGTCGAGTTCATCATCAACAACGTTATCGGCATCCACCCGAAGGCCATCCTCGACGTCGAGCGTCTGCCGGCCTCGAAGCGCGACGAAATCAAGCGCCGCGCCCGTGGCTACGCTTCGCCGAAGGAATTCTTCGTCGAGAAGCTGGTTGAAGGCGTCTCCACCATCGCTGCCGCCTTCTGGCCGAACCCGGTCATCGTCCGCCTCTCCGACTTCAAGTCCAACGAGTATCGCAAGCTGCTCGGCGGCGAACTCTACGAGCCGGAGGAAGAAAACCCGATGCTCGGCTTCCGCGGTGCCTCGCGTTACATCGCCCAGTCCTTCCGCGACTGTTTCGAGATGGAATGTCGCGCCATGAAGAAGGTCCGCGAAGAAATGGGCCTGACCAACGTGCAACTGATGGTGCCGTTCGTCCGCACCGTCGGCGAAGGCCAGGGCGTCGTCGATCTGCTGGCTGAACACGGCCTCAAGCAGGGCGAAAACGATCTCAAGCTGATCATGATGTGCGAAATCCCGTCCAACGCCCTGTTGGCGGAAGATTTCCTCAAGATCTTCGACGGCTTCTCGATCGGCTCCAACGACCTGACCCAGCTCACCCTCGGCCTCGACCGCGACTCCGGCCTGGTCGCCAACCTCTTCGACGAACGCGACCCGGCCGTCAAGATGCTGCTCGCCATGGCCATCTCGGCTGCCAACAAGATGGGCAAATACATCGGCATCTGCGGCCAGGGCCCGTCCGACCACCCCGATCTGGCCGAATGGCTCATGGATCAGGGCATCAACAGCATCTCGCTGAACCCGGATACCGTGGTCGACACCTGGACGCAACTGGCCAGCCACAAGAAGGGCTGATTGCTGCGGCGGCCGTGGTTTCCACGGTCAACCGGAAAAATGAGCCAAAAATAAAAAGGCCGGGAGCGATCCCGGCCTTTTTTTGAGTGCTATTTGCAGGATGGAGGCGTCGATCGAGAGTGTCCCTAAATCCCCCGAGTTGTTGCGCCTTCGTTTTGTTAGGTCGGTGCGGTTGATGGGTTTGTTGAATATCGCAGCTTATTGAAAAATAATTGTATTAAATAACAAAACCAACATATGGAAATTGAGTTTTCCGTTTATTCTTTGTGGGCAAATTGGCGACAAATGATCTGAATATATAGCCAATTTATTCCCCATGGAGACACTCGGATGCGACTCATTCTTTACTTTTGCTTTGCCCTTTTTGTCGTGTTTTCCCCTGCAACACATGCGGAGAGCGGCGCGAAGAAACAATTGGTCTTCGCGGTCAGTGAAGGCACTTCTGGCGGTATTGACGCTGAAACTGCCCGCACGAAATATCAGCCACTGGCTGATATTCTCGGTCGTGCCATCAATGCCGATATCAAGGTGGCCTTTGTTCGCGAGTTTTCAACCCTGGAAAAGGGAATGAAGGATGACCTGTACGATCTGGTCGTCGCACGGCCCTCGGATTACCCGGCCCGTGGCTTGCGCGACTACCGCTACAATTTTGTTGCCACGGCGAAGCCGGATGGCCAGTGCATTCTGATAGTGCACAAGGATTCGTCGATCAAGACCGTATCTGATCTGAAGGGAAAGAGCTTTGTCTTGCCGGAGACGAAGGCGTACATGACCCGATTCTGCCGCGCCGAACTTCGTGATCAGGGTGTTGTTGTCGAGAATGAGCGGGTCACCTACGTGCGTGAGCAGGGGGCGATTCCGTTTGCTATCGAGAACAGGATTTCTGATGTCGGCGGCATTGCTTCTTACTCTGGCGCCTACGCGAAGTGGATCAAGGGCGAGCATCGGGTTTTGCATCAATCGAGGTCGCAACCCTATATGCCACTGGTGGCCTCACACCGCGTCAGTGCCGAGCAGATTGGGAAGATGCAGCGGGCGCTGAACGAGATGGGCAGCACGGACAGCGGTAGCCAAATTCTGAAGCGACTCGGGATCACCAGTTTCGTGACGACCGACGAGGGCCGCCTGCGCAAGTTGCTCGAGTGGTTGGGCGTCTGACGATAAACCCGGCAGGCATTCCCTTTTGCTGGTCATTGCACAACGAATCGCAACATTGGTTTTTTCCTTTCCACGGTCAACCGGAAAAAAGGGCCAAAAATGAAAAGGCCGGGAGCGATCCTGGCTTTTTTCTTTTTCAAAATGAAAGTCTGGTGTGCGCCTGGCCGCCTGCCTGCGCTGTTCGCCAATTGGCCGCTATCGGTTATTGACGCAAATGCGGTACCGACCCCGGCAACGCTGGTTTTGGCGCTGGCAGGGCTGTTTGGCCTTGAATTCACTTGTCGCCGGCGTCATGGATAAGCCGGGGGGCTAGCTCGCGGCCTCCGCGGCGTGCTGATCGGCCAGAATGTTGCCCCGGCAACTGCCGTGTCCCTTGATCCAGCAAACGGACGCATTGGCCAGCGTGTCGCCTAGTTCATGCTGGCCAAGCATCTGCTGCAACACGGGATCCTGTTCCAGACCCTCGGTCTTGCTGCGATTCAGGCGAAGCACTGCGTCCTGATTGTCCGAAAACAAGGCGAGCGGCCGGTCGGGGAACAAGTCTCGGGCCTGTTCAAGTGCAAACAGGGTGGCCTGCAGTTCGAGTTCGTTGCTGCCAATGATGGGCACGGTGCGCGACCTGATTACCGCGTCGCTGTCCGGTGTGGCAAAGAGGACGGCGGCCAGTCCGCCATGTCGTTTCTGGCTGGCATCGCTGAAGACTTGCAGGTGCCCGGCGTAGAGCGGGGCGAGTCGCAAGGGCAGTGGATTCACCGACGGGTGAATGACGCGAACAATTTTCTTTTTTCGTCTTTTCGACATGCTGACTGCTGAGCGAATGCGTTGCCTGGAAGGATAGCCGAAAGTGCAGCCCTGAAAAGGCGAAAGCCTCGTACCGGGGGGAGTACGAGGCTTTCTGGACGGCCCGGGGAGGGGGAGGTGGGTTGGGCCGTCAGGGCTGATGTCTGGTCAGCGCATGTGTCCAAGATAAGGGACAGGCCGGCGGACTTCAAGTAACCGTTTGCAACAGTGCGTGTCGTTGTGTGCGCAGCCATATTGCGCCGGCGCCGAGTACGCTGCCATCTGCTTTCTGACCCAAGGCGGCGCAATTCTCATGCTGACGGCAGGAGCGCCCGGGCGTGATGGCGCAAGTGATCTTCGATGAAACTGGCGATGAAGTAATAGCTGTGGTCATAGCCGTGCTGCATGCGCAAGTCAAGCGGGTGTCCGGCAGCCAGCGCGGCGACCTGCAAGACCTCCGGTTTGAGCTGGACGGTCAGAAACTGGTCGCGGTCGCCTTGGTCGATCAGGATGGGCAGTTTTTCGGCGGCCGTGACAATGAGCTGGCTGGCGTCCCATTCGCGCCATTGTGAGCGGTCTTCGCCGAGGTAGCGCGAGAAGGCTTTTTCGCCCCAGGGCACGATCATCGGGTTGCAGATCGGTGCGAAGGCCGAGAGCGACTGGTAGCGGCCCAGATTGCGCAGGGCGCAGACCAGCGCGCCGTGATGCCGCGCTTGTCGGAAACCGCGAAGCTGGCCTCGATCAAGGCCGGCAGTTCGTGCACAACATAGTCGTGCATCCGGTAATGCTGCGCCCACGGGGTCTGCGTTGCGTTGAGGTAGAAACCGGCGCCGTGGCCGAAATCCCAGCCGCCGTCCGGGTCGCCCGGTACGTCATCGCCGCGCGGGCTGGTGTCGGGGGCAACGATGACCATGCCGAGTTCGGCGGCAACCCGATGGGCGCCGGCTTTCTGCATGAAGGTCTCGTCGGTGCAGCTCAGGCCCGAAAGCCAGTAGAGCACCGGCAGCTTCTCGCCGCTTTCGATCTGCGGCGGCAGATAGATCGAGAACGTCATGTCGCAGCCGAGCGTGGCCGAACGGTGTCGGTAGCGCTTGTGCCAACCACCGGCGCTTTTCTGGCAGGAGAGATTTTCGAGCGTCATCGGGGCGCCTTAAAAGTGAATGACCGTGCGGATGCTCTTGCCTTCGTGCATGAGGTCGAAGGCCGTGTTGATCTCTTCGAGCGGCATGGTGTGGGTGATGAAGGTGTCGAGCGGGATTTCGCCGGTGCGCGCCTTCTCGACGTAACCCGGCAACTCGGTACGGCCCTTGACGCCGCCAAAGGCCGAACCGCGCCAGACGCGGCCGGTGACGAGCTGGAAGGGGCGGGTGGAGATTTCCTGCCCGGCACCGGCGACGCCAATGATGGTCGATTCGCCCCAACCCTTGTGGCAGCACTCCAGCGCGGCGCGCATCAGGCCCACGTTGCCGACGCACTCGAAGGAGTAATCGACGCCGCCGTCGGTCATTTCGACAATGAGTTCCTGAATCGGGACGTCGAAATGTTTCGGATTGACGCAGTCGGTGGCGCCCAGTTTGCGGGCGATCTCGAACTTGGCCGGGTTGATGTCGATGGCGATGATGCGCGACGCCTTGGCCATCTTGGCGCCGATGATCGCCGCCAGGCCGATGCCGCCCAGCCCGAAGACGGCGACGGTGGCACCTTCTTCGACTTTTGCCGTGTTGAGCACGGCGCCGATGCCGGTGGTGACGCCGCAGCCGAGCAGACAGACCTTTTCGAGCGGCGCGTCCTTCGGGACCTTGGCCAGCGAGATTTCCGGCAGCACGGTGTATTCGGAGAAAGTCGAGCAGCCCATGTAGTGGTAGATCGGCTGGCCGTTGTAGGAGAAACGCGTCGTGCCGTCCGGCATCAGGCCCTTGCCCTGCGTGGCACGCACGGCCTGGCAGAGGTTGGTCTTGCCCGACAGGCAGAACTTGCACTTGCCGCATTCGGCCGTGTACAGCGGAATCACGTGGTCGCCGACGGCCAGCGAGGTGACGCCTTCGCCGATGGCTTCAACGATGCCGCCACCTTCATGGCCGAGAATGGACGGGAAGATGCCTTCCGGATCGTCGCCGGACAGGGTGAAGGCATCGGTGTGGCAGACACCGGAGGCGACGATGCGGACCAGAACTTCGCCGGCCTTGGGCGCCTCGACATCGACTTCGACGATTTGCAGGGGCTGGCCAGCAGCAAAGGCAACGGCGGCGCGGGACTTGATCGACATGGCTGAACTCTCGGAATGGTGACAATGCTGCTGAGTATAATTAGCGCCTGGTTGCGGATAAATTGCCGTTCAAGGAATGATTGTTGCCAAATAGGGATAATTGAATTAGCCGGGGAGGGCGCCGAAAATGAGCCGTTGGGAAGGTCTGGATGAATTCGTCGCCGTCGCCGAGTGCGGCAACTTCTCGCGCGCCGCCGAGCGCCTGCGCCTGTCGTCGTCGCATGTCAGCCGGCAGGTGGCGCTTCTCGAAGAGCGCCTGCAAGCCCGGCTGCTCTACCGTACAACGCGCCGCGTTTCGCTGACCGAAGCCGGCCAGACTTTCCTCGCCCGCTGCCAGCGCCTGATCGAGGAGCGCGACGAAGCCTTTCTGACCATTGGCGACCTGCACAGCACGCCGACCGGCCTCCTGCGCATGACGGCTGCCGTCGCCTACGGCGAGCGCTTCATCGTGCCGCTGGTCAACGAATTCATGGCCGGCTACCCGGCGCTCAAGGTCGAAATCGAACTGACCAACCGCACGCTCGACATGGTCCATGAAGGTTTCGACCTGGCCATCCGCCTCGGCCGGCTCAGCGAATCGAGCCTGGTCGCTACCCGCCTCGCACCGCGCGCCATGTATCTGTGTGCCGCGCCGGCTTACCTGGAAAAATATGGCCGGCCGCATACGCTGTCCGAACTCAGCCAACACAACTGCCTGATCGGCACCGGCGACACCTGGAGCTTTCAGCAGGCGGGGCACGAACACCAGTTCCGGCCGAGCGGCAACTGGCGCTGCAACAGCGGCCAGGCGGTGCTCGACGCGGCCCTGCGCGGTTTCGGCCTGTGCCAGTTGCCGGACTATTACGTCCTCGAACCCCTGCGCCGGGGCGAGCTGGTTTCCCTGCTCGACGCCAACCAGCCGCCGAATACCGCTGTCTGGGCCGTTTATCCGCAACGGCGCTACTCGTTGCCCAAGGTGCGTCTGCTGGTCGATGCGCTGAAGGCTGGGTTGGCGCTGTGCCCGGAATATCGGGGGCAGGCTGCCGAGTAGTTGGCGTGATTGAGCCGTCCGTAAAACCCCTCCCCAGCCCTCCCCTTGTCAGGGGAGGGAGCTTGATCGCGCGCGGTTTGGGGTGCTCCTCCCCCGACAAGGGGAGGTTGGGATAAGCAGAGACTTGCCCGCCGTTTTTTGGCGGCTTAGTCGGTTGCTTAGTGGTTTTATCAGGGGTTTGAATGAGGTCGGCAGACCTCGCATCTGCTAAGATTCGGCCCTGATTTTTCAGGCTTCTTCCCTTGTCTTCCCTCCCGGAAATATTCTCTCCCGAAGGCCCGCTCGCCCGGGCCATCAGCGGCTATCGCATCCGCGAACAGCAGCTCGACATGGCCGAGCGCATCGCCGCCGCCATCAAGGGCTGTTCGGTCTTCATCGCCGAGGCCGGCACCGGCACGGGCAAGACTTTCGCCTACCTCGTCCCGGCGCTGCAGTCGAACGGCAAGGTCATCGTGTCCACCGGCACCAAAACCCTGCAGGATCAGCTGTTCAATAAAGACCTGCCGATGGTTCGCGACGCCCTCAAGGCGCCGGTCAAGATCGCCTTGTTGAAGGGGCGGGCCAACTACGTTTGCCCTTACCACCTGCAACACGCCATCGCCGACGGTCGTTTCCTGACCCGCGAGGATGCCGCCGACGCCCGCCGCATCTCGGTCTTCGCCAAGACCACGCAGAGCGGCGACAAGGCTGAATGCATCGAGGTTTCCGAAAATTCGCCGGTCTGGGGTCACGCCACCTCAACGCGCGACAACTGTCTCGGCCAGGAATGCCCGGACTACAAGGAATGCTTCGTCATGCTCGCCCGGCGCGAGGCGATGGCGGCCGATCTGGTCGTCGTCAATCACCACCTGTTCTTCGCCGACGTGATGCTCCGCGATGAAGGCATGGCCGAACTGCTCCCCGCCTGCAACACGGTCATCTTCGACGAAGCCCACCAGCTGCCGGAAGTGGCGACGCTCTTCTTCGGCGACAGCATTTCGACGGCGCAGGTGCTCGATCTGGCCCGCGATGTGCGCGCCGAAGCGCTGACCAACGCCCGCGACTGCCTGGCGCTGCCGGAAACCAGCAAGAAAGTCGAAAAGGCCGCCAAGGATTTGCGTCTGGCCGTCGGCGTCGATAGCGGCCGCTTCTCCTACGGTCAACTGGAAGAAAAGCCCGATTTTGAAATCGCCCTGAAGGCGCTGGAAGCCGAGATGGTCGCCTTCGCCGCCTTGCTCGAAACCCAGGCCGAGCGCGCCGAGGGGCTGGAGAAATGCTGGCAACGCGCCACCGAGCTCGTCCAGCATCTTGCTCAGTGGCAGAACCCGACGCCCGGTTACGTCCGCTGGGCCGAAGCCTTCACCCATTCGCTACAGCTCAACGCGACGCCGCTCAATGTCGCCGAAATCTTCCGCAAGCAGATGGGTGGCCATCCGCGGGCCTGGATTTTCACCTCGGCCACTTTGGCCGTGCAGGGCAAGTTCCACCACTACTGCGCCGAACTCGGCCTTGGCGAGCCGGATTCGGCCTGCTGGCACAGCCCCTTCGACTACGACAAGCAGGCCATCCTCTACGCGCCGCTCGGCATGCCCGACCCAAATGCGTGGAACTACACCGACGCCGTCGTCGATGCCGCCTGGCCGGCCGTCAAGGCGGCCAACGGCGGGGCCTTCTTCCTGTGCACCAGCCTGCGCGCCATGCGCCGCACGCATGAGTTGCTCAAGGCCAAGCTCGAAGACGAAAACATCGACATGCCGCTGCTCGTCCAGGGCGAGGGCAGCAAGAACGACCTGCTGCAACGCTTCCGGCACCACGGCAATTCGATCCTGGTCGGCAGCCAGAGCTTCTGGGAGGGCGTCGACGTGCGTGGCGAGGCGCTGTCGCTGGTCGTCATCGACAAGATCCCCTTCGCGCCGCCCGATGACCCGGTGCTCTCGGCCCGCATCGAGCAGATGAAAAAGGAAGGCCGCAACGCCTTCATGGAATACCAGCTGCCGCGCGCCGTCATCAACGTCAAGCAGGGCGCCGGCCGGCTGATCCGCGACGAGAACGACAAGGGCGTGTTGATGATGTGCGATCCACGACTCATATCAAAGCCATATGGCCGCCGCGTCTGGCAAAGTCTGCCGCCAATGAAACGGACCCGCGAACTGCAGGTCGTCCTCGATTTCTTCGCCAACCGGTAAAGCGGATGAAAACCATCTTCGAGCAAATGCGCGCCCAGCAGCCGCAATTCTTCTCCAGCGCCGACATCACCATCGCCGCCGGACCGATGCAGGCCATGGCCGGGATCATCACGGCTATCGAATCGGTCATCGCCATGCCGGCCTACCAGGCACACGCGCTGGCCCAGGCGCCCGAAATCGCCCGCCTGCCGGTCAAGTCGCGCGGTGTTTTCATGGGCTATGACTTTCACCTGACCGAAACCGGCCCCAAGCTCATCGAAATCAACACCAATGCCGGCGGCGGCCTGCTCAACGCCTATCTGCTCGCCTCGCACGGCAAGGTGGAAGAGGCCGCGCAAATTCGTGACGAATTCGTCGCCATGTTCCGCGAGGAATGGCGTCTGGAACGCGGCGAAGCTCCGCTGCGCCGCATCGCCATCGTCGACGAAAACCCGGCCGAACAATTTCTCGCCCCCGAGTTCGCGCTCTTCAAGGAATTGTTCGAGCAGCACGGCATCGCCGCCGTGATCGCCGACCCAAGCGAATTCGAGAGCGACGGCCAGCGGCTATTGCACGCCGGCCAGCCCATCGACCTGATCTACAACCGCCTGACCGACTTTGCCCTCGATGCCACGGTCAACCGGAAAATTCGCTCAATTTTCGAATCGGGTGGTGTCGTCATCACGCCGCACCCACGCGCCCACGCCCTCTACGCCGACAAGCGCAACCTCATGCAGCTTTCCGACGAGGCCGCATTGCTGGCGCTCGGCGTCGACGAATCCACCCGCCAGACCCTGCTCGCCGGCATCCCGAAAACCGTCGCGGTCACGCCGGAGCAGGGCGAGCAATTCTGGGCCGAGCGCAAACGCTGGTTCTTCAAGCCGCCAGCCGGCTTCGGCAGCCGCGCCGCCTATCGTGGCGACAAGCTGACCAAGCGCGTCTTCGAAGAAATCCTGCACGGCGGCTACATCGCCCAGGAAATTGCGCATCCGTCCGAGTATGTCGTGCCCGTCGACGGCGTTGAAACGACCATGAAGGCCGACATCCGCTGCTACGTCTACGCCGGCCGCATCCAGCTCGTCGCCGCCCGCCTGTATCAGGGCCAAACGACCAATTTCCGGACCCCGGGCGGCGGTTTTGCCCCGGTTTTCGTCGCCTGAACGGTTAAAATCCGCCCATGAAAGTTTTCGGTATCGCCGGTTATTCCGGCTCTGGCAAGACGACCTTGCTGGAAAAGCTCATCCCCCAGCTGACGGCGCGTGGCCTCAAGGTGTCGGTCATCAAGCACGCCCACCACGGTTTCGATATCGACAAGCCGGGCAAGGATTCCTACCGTCACCGCGAAGCCGGCGCCACCGAGGTGCTGCTCTCCTGCGGCGACCGCTGGGCGCTCATGCACGAGCGGCGCGACGAGGTTGAGCCGACGCTCAACGAACTGATCGGCCACCTCTCGCCCTGCGACCTCGTGCTGATCGAAGGTTTCAAGCAGGAACCGGTGCCCAAGCTCGAAGTCTACCGCCCTGAAAACGGCAAGCCGCCACTCTTCCCCGAGCGCACCGACATCGTCGCCGTGGCCACCGACGCCGCCATCGAAACCAGCCTGCCGACGCTGCCGCTCAACGACTATGCCGCGATGGCCGATTTCGTCATGAACCACCTTAATTTGCAGGCCCGCCCATGCTGAGTTTTGAACAAGCCCTGGAAAAACTGCTGGCCGCCGCCCAGCCGGTCGAGGAAATCCGCTCGCTGCCGATTACCGCCGCTGCCGGCCGCATTTTGGCCGTTTCGCAGCAGTCGACCGTAGCAGTCCCGCCGCTCGACAACTCGGCCATGGACGGTTACGCCGTGCGCGTCGCCGACGTCACCGCCGCTGGCGTCTGCCTGCCGGTCAGCCAGCGCATTCCGGCCGGCACGGTCGGCACCACACTGCAACCCGGCACGGCAGCCCGCATCTTCACCGGCGCCCCGGTCCCGGCCGGCGCTGACGCCGTGATCATGCAGGAACGCTGTGAGCACGGTGAAAATGGCGTGGTCATCAACCACGTCCCGCACGATGGCGAGAACATCCGCCGGGCCGGCGAAGACATCTCGGTCGGTGCCGAAATCCTCAAGGCCGGCGTCAAGCTGCGCCCGCAGGAAATCGCCCTGGCTGCCTCGGCCGGCCTGCCCGAACTGCCGGTCTACCGCCGCGTCCGCGTCGGCGTCTTCTTCACCGGCGATGAACTCGTCCAACCCGGCGAACCGCTGCCGCCGGGCGCCATCTATAACTCCAACCGCTACGCCCTGCGCGCCCTGCTCGAAGGCATGGGCTGCGAAGTCCGCGACCTCGGTGCAGTGGCCGATACGCTCGAAGCCACCCGCGATGCCCTGCGCCGCGCCGCGGCCGACAACGATCTGGTGCTGACCAGCGGCGGCGTTTCGGTCGGCGAGGAAGATCACGTCAAACCGGCCGTCGAAGCCGAAGGCCGGCTCGACATGTGGAAGATCGCCATCAAGCCCGGCAAGCCGCTGGCCTTCGGCGAAATCCGCAAAGCGGATGGCAAAGCCTGGTTCCTTGGCCTGCCCGGCAACCCGGTCGCCGCCTTCGTCACCTTCCTGACCATGGTTCGCCCGTTCATCCTGAGTTTGCAGGGGGCGGCCAACGTTTCGCCGCGCGTCCTGAATCTGCCGTCCGCCTCGGTGTGGGGCAGGGCAGATGGCGCCCGCCTCGAATTCCTGCGCGGCTGGCTCAACGACAACGGCGCCGTCGAGTTGTACAAAAACCAGGGCTCGGCCGTCGTCACCTCGCTGTGCTGGAGCGACGGGCTGGTCCTCAACCCGCCGGGCAACACCATCGCCGTCGGCGACACCGTGCGTTTCGTTTCGTTTGCGGAGCTGCTGTCGTGAGCGTCAGGATTCTCTACTTTGCCGGCCTCAAGGAGGCCCTCGGCCTGCCCGGCGAAACCATCGAATTGCCGGCCGGCGTCGCCACCGTCGGCGGCTTGCGTGACTGGCTGGTCGGCCAGGGGCGCGACAAGCTGGCGACCGCCAAAAACCTGCGCTGTGCCGTCAATCAGGACATGGCCAAGCTTGATGCCACCATAAAAGATGGCGATGAAATCGCCTTCTTCCCGCCGGTCACCGGCGGCTGAAAATAGAAAGAATATAAATGTCCATCCAATGGTTCCCGGGGCACATGACCCAGGCCCGCAAGAAGGCCGGCGAAACGCTGGCCGTGGCCGACGTCGTCGTCGAAGTGCTCGACGCCCGCCTGCCGCAGGCGAGCAGCAATCCGATGATCCACGAGCTGCGCGTCTTCCGTCAGCGCCCGTGCCTCAAGCTGCTCAACAAGGCCGATCTGGCCGACCCCGAAGCGACCAAGGCCTGGCTGGCCTATTTTGACGCCCAGCCCGGCGTCAAGGCCGTCGCCATTTCGTGCAAGAAAGCCAGCGACGTGGCGCGCATTCCCGGTCTGGCCCAGAAGCTGGCGCCGCACCGCAACGACGCCGTCAAGCCGCTGCGCCTGATGATCATGGGCATCCCCAACGTCGGCAAGTCGACGCTCATGAACGCGCTGGTCAAGAAAAAGGTCGCTGCCGTCGGCGACCAGCCGGCCGTCACCAAGACCCAGCAGCGCATCGACATCAGCAACCGCCTGACCCTCTACGACACCCCGGGCATGCTCTGGCCGAAGATTGACCACCCCATTGACGGCCTGATGCTCGCCGCCAGCCACGCGGTTGGCGTCAATGCCTATATCGATGAAGAAGTCGGCACCTGGCTGGCTGAATTCCTGCTCGAACACTATCCCGCGCTGCTCAAGGCTCGCTATGGTTTTGCCACGGAAGGCATGGATGCCGTCGGCGTCATCGAAGCCATCGGCAAAAAGCGCGGCTGCGTGATCAAGGGGCGGGGCGGCGAAATCGATATGGAAAGAGCCGCCGCCATCCTGATCCTCGACTACCGCTCCGGCGCCCTCGGCCGCATCAGCCTGGAAACGCCAGCCCTCCGCGCCTCACGCCAAGCCGCCCTCAAGGCAGCCGGGCGCCTGCCCGAAAACCCCGATCTCGCGGTCGACGACGGAAAAGCCTGATTTTTAATTTTTTGCTGCTCTGGAGACGCTCTCTATTGCAGCCTCTCAGAGGATTTGTATATAATCCGCGCCCTGTCAGCTGCACGGCCGACAGCACCGTTCCTCGATAGCTCAGTCGGTAGAGCGCCGGACTGTTAATCCGTAGGTCCCTGGTTCGACTTGTTGCTGGGTCTAGCCCCTTTCTCATTGCTGGCGGCTAATAAGTACCTAATAAGCCACTGGCGTACTTCACGCTACCAGACGCACCCGATGCCTTGGCGAGGATTTTACGCCAGTATCATCGTTTGCTAGCGCAAGTTCTGGACGTACTTTCTCTGGCTGTACCGGCTCCAAGCTCGTGATGCGATACGTCTTGTTACGGGTCGTTTCGACGCTGTACGTCGTCCCCGTAGCCTTGCTGATTTTTTCCAGCGTCTTCTTGAGGTCGTCTGTTAGCTGGTGCTCGGCTTTCTCGGCGTTCGGCCAAGCACAAATACGGGTCAGGGTCTGGACGCTCAATGGCTGGCCCCCTCGTGCTTCGTAAGGGTGAGCCATCAAGAAGGTGTAAAGGTTTAGTGCAGCCGCGGCGTTCAAGCGTGCTATCACGTCGAGGTCTATCTCAGCAATTTGGTTGCCGCCATCCCAGCTGTGCATCCTTACCAAGTCCCTGTTCAACGTCACCCTGACAGGGCCATCCGCATACTCTAAGCTCTCAATCACCTTATTGACTCGGAAAGACTCGCGTTCGGGCACATCCTTCCAACCCTTCTTTCGTGCTTCCTTCAGAGATTGCTTGCCCCCTGCGTCAGACTAGTTGTCGCCTCCAAATTTAAATTTTAGATTTAGAGGCAATG
>VIKE01000067.1 GCA_008080565.1 Rhodocyclaceae bacterium
CTCAAAAAGGCAGCCTAAATTCAAAACTTTAGGCGACAACTAGATTGACAATTACCGCTTGATTGCCTGTACTTGCTTCTGTGGTCTCTTGATGCCGTCGAAATACCTCGATGTGTATTCCAGTGCAAGCAGTGATTTTTCGGCCATTAGGTAGTATTCCTTGGTCGGGTTCTCTCTGCCCACTGCCCGTAAGAGGGCATAGATGCTGTCGAACTCAACATCGCGCTTGCCGGTGCGCTGTGCTTCTGCCAATAGGGCAAGCTCGATCCTTCGATCAAAGACAGATGGCAGGCGGAAAGGGCTCGTCGTTACGCATCGAGAAACACCTTCATTGTCCTGCTGGGTTAGCTCGACAATATCGCCACCCTTCTTTTTGGCTTTGTAGGTGTGGTGGAACGCCATCGCCAAGTGTGATGTTGAGCGGTCAAGCGCGACCGTCCTTTTTGCCTTTTCCGTGTGTATATCTTCCATGTGTATCTCCTGTGACCCGCCCTGATTGCTTCCCGGCAGGGGCGGGTCTTTTTACCGTTGTGTTTTGAGACGCTTGCGAATGCGCCCACCACCGGCAGGAGGATTCTTGTTCACGATGTGCAGTTTCGGGGCCGACTTCATGCTGGGCCGTATCTGCTTCTTCTTTTTGCCAAGGAGTTGGTCACGGATGCCGACAACATCCCCGACCGTGCAAAGTCCGAGGATGGTCAAATTCTTCCCTGACGCTCCCTGCCGTTGCAGAAGTGTGGCGATGTCATCAAGGAGGCTATCGACTGCACTGGCTTTGCCATCGCGGACCAGCTTGGTTATAGAAGTGTCGGCAGGCACCGCCTGACCTTTGAATAATTGAGTCCGCGACATACCGATTCCTCACGCAGGCAACAGGTGACGATGCTCAATCCGACGATCCGGCGCGAGACAGGCGCACAGATAGGATTGGCCTACAACGTCTGAAACCTGCGGTCCCGGATACTCGCCAGACATCAGGTAACGGACCGTAAATTGCAGCACGGAAGGAAGGCTGTAGAAGCGGGCACCGTCCTTGATGCGAGTTGGCTTGGGTCCGTATCCAATGCGCTCCCAAAGTGTCATCGTTTCGGAGTCGATGCCGATGTAAGAGGCAGCTTCGTGACTGTTGATTTCGCTGGTCTGCATGATCTATCCTCATGCAGGTTGAAGCTGACGACGGATACAGGGTCGCTTGGCAATCTCAGCACGACCGACGTAATCGCCTCTGCCTCCGGTGTGCTGGCGTTCGCGTGCGTTGATCCACGCCATCACGGTCTCGCGGTCATACCGGACGTAGCGGCCAATCTTGAGGAAGGACGGCCCTTGCCCTTGAGTACGCCAGACCTGCAACGTCTGGTTTTTCATGCCAAGGAGTTGTGCGACTTCGGATTCCCGAAGGAGAGTAGGTAGAGCATTCATGGTTGGCCTCATTTTCTGAAGCCCGTCTAGGAACGATGACGCACACCCTCACCCCGGAGACGGGACAATAAACGAAGCAAAGGTGTAGTCGAACTCTCAACGGATTTGGCCACCGGCCAAAAGTACGTGACACAGCCCGAAGGCTGCGGAACCAACATCCGCTGTCGCGCGCGGCGGTTCTTTGCTGAAATAATCGGCACATCAATAATTCTGGGTATTTCCAGCCAGTCAAGTCAAGCCCCACCATAGAGCTATTTATACACATCAAGGAAGCATACGGCGCGAGAGGCTCGCCGTTACAGCATCGGCAAATGGCTTGAGTCACATAAAACAGCCTAGCTGATCCACATAAAACAGCCTAGCTGATCCACATAAAACAGCCTAGAAAATGCCTATGTAAGCCATTGTCAGCATTCAGTTTTTCAGCCCTCTATTATCTCTACTACTACCCAAAGTAGAGTGGGCAAGCCTCATAGCTTGCCCTTTATCTAATGCTTAGGAAACAGGTCTTACTGCTTCGCTTCGCTCAGAGCAGTCGCTGCCTTCGGCAGCACCTGCGTTATGTGTTTCACTCCTGAGCCAAGAAGATGAAAGTACAGGAAGAAATTGTTATCGGCTTGTTTGGCCGACTGTAGCCAAGTACGAGCCGCCGAGCCACCGGGAAGACCTTACTTTCTCCCGACCGTACTTAACGGATTGGTAATTCCTGCGTCATGCGTATCAGCCAGAAAATGCGGCCAACAGCTTGCCAATGGCTCGACGCGTCCGAATTCCACCGCTGTAAAACGCTAGAGAACGGCGCAGAGCCTATTTGTACCGGCCTAGGAATACCAACCTACCAACAATAGCGATAAAACGCCGTACAGCCGTTTACTTTTTGCCACCGATTTATTTACGGGGCGATTGCGTCTACTCCGTTCCATCCAAGAAGCCAGACCATTTGTTCTCGAATTCTTTTAGGTCTCTGGGATGAATGCCGGGTATTTTCGGATCACGGAATCCTTTGCCGAAACGATCAGCCTCATTCACCAAAACGTTACCCGACAATATGAAGTATTGCACTGGTGTGCCTGGCGGATTAAGTATTACAAAAACATATTCGTGCTCGGCAATCACCTTCGTTGAGTCAATCAGGAAGTAATTGTTCCGATCTCTTAGCGCCTTTACTTGGATGGTAAAAGTCCGTTTTGACTTAGGATTAAAGGCGAACAAGTCGATTGCCTTGGCGTTGCCAAACGTAACAGACGTTTGTAGCCCGAGTTTGAGTAACTCAGCGGCTACGAAAAACTCTCCTGCAAGCCCGGTGATCTGCCCATCGCCCCGCTGCTTTTTGACGGCTATTTCTGTCATCGGAAAATTCTTCCTGAAGAATCCCAGTCGGCTGGGATGACCCGAGCCGCATTCTACAAGAAATTGCTCCCAGCAAACTGGGAGAAAATCGTTGGAAGTATCGGTAGCCTTTGGGAGAGTAATTCGCCGTCTGAGGCAGGAGCGCGGCTTGCCCCAAGAAAAGGTTGCCGAGCTTGCCGATCTTCAGCGCAAGTACATCAGCCTACTGGAACGGGCCGACTACCAACCCAAGCTATCCACAGTTTTCAAGCTGGCTGAAGCTCTCGGCTGTCGGCCATCTGAACTGATTGCTCTCGTAGAAGAAGAGCAGCACAGAACTTAGGTGCTGTTCCCCCGCTGAAGCGATGCGACCGTAGCGTCGGATTAAATTTACGGGGCGATTGCGCCGCTGGATTTTTTTCGTATCTCGCTGACGCGAGCATTCCACTGAGCCAAGGCCGAATGGTCAGCCAGTAGGCCAGAGCAGAAAACTTCTCCTTGGGGCACCGGCTTGGGCCGCTTTTTGCTGGTATCGGTCGAGGACGTAACAGTTATTTCCTGAGTAGGCGTACTGGCATGTTGCATGTTGATGACCCCATTTGTTGCGGCGCATCACATTCTAGTTTCTCAAACTAAAAGAGCAAGTAACGAATAGCGCCGCGTCGTACTTCATTGTCTCGACGCAGGAAGCCCCTGCCTATTCAGAACAACAAAATCCCTTTATTTGCGATCTTCAATTTAACAATAGGAAGTGGTTTATTTATCAATGCGAACGTCATTATTATCAATGCCATGTAGTCGAATATATCAATGCAAGGAACAACAATGGCATTCGTTAAAGGACAGTCCGGCAATGCGACTGGTCGGCCAAAAGGACCCGACCGCTATGGACTTGCGTTGTTAGAAAAGAACAATCGGCGGCTACTTCGGCAGTTAATCGAAAAGGCAGCAGGTGGCGACATGAGGGCATTGGAAATCTGTGCTGATCGCCTTTGGCCGAAGATGAAGCCAACCAATCGCCCTGTAGAAATCCCCCTCGCAAGTTCTCTCAGCGACCAGGGGCAGGAAGTACTGAATGCCGTATTCACCGGATTGATTGCATCCGATGAAGCCAGTGTCTTGATAAACGCCCTTTCCGCACAAGCCAAGTTGATAGAAGTGTCGGAACTCGTGAAACGCATTGAAGCCTTGGAAGAGTTCCGAGGCGCAGGCGGCCAAACCGTGGTCATTGAAAAAATGCCTCGGCGGCAGTTACTACCCACTACTTGAGGGAGAACGCAATGAATGCAATCGACGGAAATCAGCACGGTGCTACCAAGCACAGAAGAAGGACCCAACTCAGGCAATCCCCGTCGGCGGAAACGCTGGTTATCCAATCTGAGCATGGTTCCGGCTACCAGATCATCGACGTTGCGGACTACGACCCCAAAACGATGAAGCTTTTCAACGGACTATTTCGCCGACCCCGGCACTTAACAGGAGATTCAAATCATGCCTAACCAGAATTCCAAGGAAACGTATTCAAGCCCGATGAAGTTCGGGGCGGAACCAGCACGTCAAACGATGTATCGGCCAAATGTGAGTACGGATATTCAGTACAAAACGCACGAGGAGGCCATTCCCAAGGCAGTGTTTTCAAACTCGACGCTGATTCCGGCGGAACAGGACGTTAATTTCCTTACCCAGTACGCAGCCATTGAGAAATACGCGAATGCGGACTTGGCTAAAGGTGCCCATTCCTTGATGCTGAAAGCTTCTGTAGCTTTAACCAAGCTACGCGAAGACGCCAAAATGATGCAATTGTCCGAGGCATATACGGAAATCGGTAAGTGGGCAGAGTTGAAAAAATACTATGCGGTGTTCTTCGACAAAATCGAACCCCTGCAAACCGAGGCGGCAGGCTACGAAAACAACGCCAATCAGATCATTCGGAAGATGCAGCCGAAACAGGGCAACGCCTCGCTGGAGGATCGGATCGTTACAGAAATGCGCCGCCGTGAAATCCGGGATGCCGTTCGCACAAAATCAGGAAATGACCGGATTAGCGTTGAACTCGAATATCGGTCTGCGCTTGAGTCCGGCGACGATGAATTCACAATCGCTATCGAGGAAGCGCCGAGATACTTTGCTCTGATTTCGGAGTCGGTGAAGACAGAAGGTTTCCAAGCGCGGCTTGAGCGCCAGAACCCAGAACTCGCCGCGCAGGTTCGGGAACTACTCTTCGTGCATAAGGCGGTTAAATACGCCTTGGATGAAATGACCAAGGATGCACAGCACATCGCCGGCATCGTCACCGTTAAGTTCGACCATCATCGCAGGGATAAGTATTCAGAGGTTGAGAGTGACGAATCCCTGACGATGCGCAAGGGACATGTACGTGACCCTTTGCCGGAGCCGCAAAAGAATGACTATTAGAAAACGACTTGAAGCTTTGGAAGGTCGCGTGCCTCGATTTCTCGACAGCGTGGCACTGGATTTCCTTGGTGTGTTCGATCTCGATGATCCCGACTGGGAAGACGTAAAGCTTCACGGTAGCGATCCGAGCAACGACCCGCGCCAACTTCAACGGCACAAAATCACTGGCGAGTTTCGGGCCGTCTTCAAAAGTGATTTTCTTCCACCGGGTGCCAATCTGGCATACCTGTAACCATTTCGGGCGCTATGTTGGCTTAACACTGAGGGCATGCTCAGTAAGCTCTGCGCGGAAAGAGACACGCGCCGGGCAAGGCTTTCATAGCGCCCACCCCTAGGTTTGTATGTATCGCACCAAGAGAACGCAGCCCATCGCGTTCTCTTGCGTTGCACGGCTGGTTCTACAGCCGGTCCACCTCATAGGTCAGGATCAATTACCGGCATTCTTCAATTCCCGATACAACTCAACACCGCGAGCACCGTAAGCGACGGCGAGCTCGTCCTCATCCATCTCACCATACTCATCAAATAAGAGTTTGATGGTTCCTCGAAGTAGCGCATCAGCATCTTCGGGTTCGTCATCATCGACGTATTCAAATTTGGTCCTGACAGTTTCGTTTGTCATCTGATCCCTTCGCTATGCGGTGATGCTGGCATCATCACCCTCGCATTTTATAGCCTAGGACGCCTAGAGCATTGGCAGATCATTGGCCCTTGATGCTGGGCCTACGCTGGTATTCCGACGTTTCCAGTAACGCAGCCCTGCGCGTTTCTGCCGACTGATCGGCCCCACGGCTTGTTGATGCCTTATTTTCGGGGCAGGGCCATCATCCAGCCACTTGCTAACATCCCAAGCCCTCTGAGTCCAAGCAAGGCGGAACACGGAATTAGAAATACGCCGGTGACATGGATACCAAGCGATTTTTCCACTTCCCATTCCTTTTGACATATTCGCGTGCCATACTGTTGGCGATTTTTGACGCAAACATGCGCAGGGGCGGGGATGGAGAGCGATTCGCTATTTACCAAATGTAAGGGCTGCAAGCGGCCAATCTCGGTTGCGGTCGAACGGTGCGCGTATTGCGGTAAGCGCCGTAGCACGATTACTGGCTGGCAGTGGGCTGGTGCCTTTGTGGTCCTTGCGATAATCATCAGTGCTAGCAATTCTCCTTCATCGCCTGACGCAGTAAGCGCGGCACCTGTACCGACAGCGGATAGAAGCGCTTCATTGCTTAGTGAAGTTGATCTAGTGTTTGACTGGAAAAAGCAGGGTTTCGGGTCGATCATGGAGGCGGATTTCACGGTAAAGAATCAGAGCGCCACTGACATCAAGGACATTACGATTCGTTGCGACTATTTTGCCAAGAGTCAAACCCGAATCGATCATTCGGAACGCACGATATTTGATGTTGTGTCCGCTCGATCATCGAAATCCTTTCCCAAATTCAATATGGGCTTCATGTCTGACCAAACCTATCAGGCCGCGTGCAAGATCACTAGCGTTAAGCCGGCCAAAGAAACCTGATTCATTTACAAAGAGGAAAATGTCGTGGCTCTAATCCAATGTCCAGAATGTGAATCCAGCGTAAGCGATACCGCTCTGAAATGCCCGAAATGCGGAGTTCAGCTACGGAAGCCGGTTCGGTCGGCTTTCGGCAAGATCGTGAAATGGGTGTTCATCTTGTTCAATGCCTTGATGGCTATCGTGATGTACAACGGCATGAGCGCCGCCACGCAGGTTGTAGCAACTGCAAATGGCGGCGCTGAACAGGCGGGTGCAGCGATTGGCACCGGGATTGGGGCTTTTGTGATTTTGGCTATATGGGGTTTTGGAGCGGTCATCCTTGGATTGATAACGCTGCTGACCCGTCCGAAGTAAGCAAGAAAGATGGAGCGCTATCCGTCGATTGAGACGCGATAGCCGCTCTGCTTTCATCCAATGAAATCACTTGTGCCTTGGGCTTCACTCCGGCAGCACTCAGCAAATAGTCCGCTATCTGTTCCATCGGCTTACGCAAACGCTCAACGTTGGTGATGATGTAGCCCTCCGTAACGCCCGATGTTTTGTGATTTACAAGACGCTTTACTGTGTAAGCTGATAAGTCCAAGCTCTCGGCGGTCGTAATGAATGTTCGGCGCAGGTCGTGAGGTGAGAACATCACGCCAGAGGCCGCCTGAATCTCTTCGAGGTACCGCACCGGATAGATGATGTGGCCTTCCTTGACGCTGGGCCAAGGAAATACGAACGCATTCTCCCCGGCTGCATCCTTCCGGGCCTTGAGCATGTCGTGGATGTGCTGAGGCAGAGGTAAGGTGAGGACTTCGCCGTTTTTCGTTTCGGAAACTGTCAGCGTCTTGCCCACGAAATCCACCCGATCCCAAGTCAGTCCAGCCCCTTCCATCCGGCGTAAGCCAGTGAACAGAAGGAGCAAGAGCCAATCCCGAGTCGTAGCCGCCGCCTCGGGGTTCAGGATGTCGGAAAGTTCAGAAACAGCTTTGTACCAAGCGGGTAGCTGGTGGATCGTAACGATAGTCTGCCGGCGAACATCCTTGAACCAATTCTTTTTGAGACGAACCGGGTTTGCAGGAAGCCCGGCATCCTCGTAGGTCTCAAGAGCGTAGTTGTAAACAGCCCGGAAAACCCGCATTGAGCCGTTAGCGTGTGCCTCGCCTCGGTTTTCGTATTTCTTGTCGTCCTTGTGCCGCTCGGCGATGTCTGCCTGAATCTTGGAATGCCGCTCGCGCACCATTGCTGTCGTGATGTCCTTCAAGGGCGTTTCCAGCCAGTCTTTGAAGTTCCGGCGCATCACGCCCTCGTAGTCCTTGAGAGTGTATTCCTTCAGCTTGGAGGCTTTCGCCTTCTTGAACTCCGTGAATACAGTATCGAGAGTTACTGAGCGGGCTTCCTCTGCACGCTTCTCCCTGATCTCTCGCTTGGCTTCTTCTCGTGGGTCGATGCCATCTTTCATGGCGCCGATCTGCCTACGGGCACGATCTCGGTACTCATCGACCGAATGGAGGCCAAACTGCCCCAGCGTCACCCGGACGGCTTTACCTTGAATGTTTGTCTGAACAACAAAGCTCTTGGTGTTCATGCCTACCAAGAGGCCGAAGCCCTTCATGTCGGTGTCCCAATAGACCTCTTGGCCCTTCTTGGTCAGCGGCACTCTCTCGACCGCTGCTTTTGTCAGTTTTAACTTAGCCATGTGCCATGCCCTCAAATTCGTCCGGCGTACTGAGCCTTGAGAGTCGCCACGGCTTGCGTGATGCAAGCCTCAGGGTCTCGGCCGAGCTGACGGTAGGTGTTCGGATGCACGAAACACTCATACCCAGTCCCTATTATCTTTCGTTGCTCTGGCGTAAATCCAGCACGAAAAGTCTGGGCGAACCGTAAAGCTGCTTTCGTATCACCGGCCCGAAGGGCGGTAAGCATCTGCTCAGTTTTGGTGGTCTTTGTCATACAGCCTCTCGTAATAAGAGAAAAATAAGGCTGACAGATCAAGTTCCGTCAGGATGCAATGTCATACATCTTGGATTATTTTATTTATAAGCATCGGATTTTCCTAGTGTTTTCTAGGCTGGTAATGATTTATCAAGTTCGCCAAGGAATCGCAACGGCTAACTGTTAATCCGTAGGTCCCTGGTTCGAGCCCAGGTCGGGGAGCCAAAAATACAAGAAAAAAGCCCAGTTTAAAAGACTGGGCTTTTTGCTTTTCTGGGGCACCGTAGCTGAGTCGTATCCAAGGAGCGTAGCGCCTAGCCATGAGGCCCGCTTCAGTCAGATGATCTGGTGCCAGCCCTGTGGGCTAAAGCGATCGGAGATATTTCATTTTTCGAGTTTTTTTCCGGTTGACCGCAAAATTAAGACTAACAAAAAGTAAATTAATCTGACCACTTTGATCGCTAATTTACTAAGTCTTCAATCATTTCAAACACGCTGTCAAAGTTTAAGAAATCCTCGGTAGTCCCGTTTTCACACAACCAGTTGCACATATTTCCCTTCTCATCTTTATTAACAAATTTGGTTGCCGGTTTAACTACATTTTCACCTCTTATTCGTCTAGCAGAAGGTTCATCGATGTCGATGAATTTTGGATGTGTATTTTCCAATTTGTTTATGGTGTTCGATCCAAATAGATTTTCTATCCCAATTGAGATCGGATTATTATTGCACGATTTTATAACTCTCTTGTAAACATTTCCTTTCTGGGTCTCTTGCTTATTTGTATCGCAGTCGTAGAGAAGTATTAACTTGTTTCGAATAATTTCAGATATTGAGTTATCGTAGCTCTTCCATATTTTATCTAAATTCCCGAAACCGCCGCCATCTTTAAGTTGAACCTTATCTAAGATTGGTGTTTTGTTAAGTAGCTCTGCTGCTTTACGTAAATAGCGTATATCGTAATCACCCTCAACAAATAAGATCGGCTTGGAGTGATGTTCAAGCTCAATTCGAATTTCCTCTCTATGCCTAGTGGTTTCCTTGAATGCCTCGTATGCTGCGTTAAACTCTGAAAAATCAGTGGCAGCTACTTGCTCGGCATCTGGCATATTCAAAATACAGAAATTTTCACCACCGAATTTAGTCTCCATTCCCATAAGAAATAATGGGGAATGGGTTGTGATAATGAATTGAACATTAGGAAATGAGGCTATTAACTCCGGAAGTACCTCCATCTGATGTGAGGTATGCAGATGTGAGTCTATTTCGTCGATGATTACTACGCCTTTGATGTCATCAAGGCTGTTTAGCGTTCCATCAGAGAGATCGTAATCCCGAATTATCGAAAGAAAAAGATTTAGAAGTTGAACCTCTCCTGTAGATAGCTGAAATAAATTTGGGACCCACTGAAGTTCATCTTTCATGACCGAAATTTGACGGTTTTTTCTCGTTCCGGCGCCAAGCCGAATATTTCCGCCATCTCGTAGTATTACTTTTAGAACCTGCAATACGGCGTTGTAAATATTAGTGCTTTGGCCATCGTATCCGGCAAAAACAGGCAGCGTAACTGCTGGATCACCTTGTTTAAATGAAACTGCAATAGAAGTTGTTTTAATCTCAAATGTCGAACGATCAAAAATTAAATCAAGTAACCAATCTTTATTTGCTTTTAATGGTGATGTACAGATGATACTTCGATTTGAATATCTTGAAATACGCTTAAGGTCAGTGTAGCTGGCTTTTGATTTGAGATTATCAAGATTTAGCCATGCAGGCTCTTCAAACCTGTTTACTGGAAAGTAGAGGCAGCACTGCTGCTTGAAAATGGTTTCCGTAGGCCCCGGGTGGTTTCCAAATGTCGATAAAAAAATAGATGTTTCCGTAGGCGGAATTTGATTCCATATTTTTCTCGCAGGAACATAGTTTAAGTTGGCTTCAAAATCTGTTTTTGTTTTATTTAGTTGAAGTTCCTGAATTTCAATCCCGGAGTCAAATTTTACTGAAGCGAATGAGTAGTCTTTTCCTGAACTAATGTAATTTGGGCTTCTGTATTTATAGACTTTTCCTTGCTCGATTTCTCCATCATCAAAAACTTCTTGTTTTCCAACTACCAAGCTATTTACTAAGTAGGATAAAAGAATACTTTTCCCCGTGCCATTCTCGCCGACAATTATTAAAGGCTTAGGGCGTTCCCCGTCCATCGGGAAGTCAATTTTTATATTTTCAATAGGGCCTACGCAACAAATTTCTATGTTCTTTATATACATATAAACTATCTAAGAGAGATGTTATCTTGTAGCGAAATTAAGAACCAAGGCTGTTGAACCCGACAGCGTGCGAATATTTGACGGGGGCTTAGTGACAATTGCGCTTTTTGGGCGTTCCACTAGATCAATCATATCGCATATTGATTGAACGCTTATCGCGGAACCTTACCTCTGAGGTGTGCCATTTCGTAGCTACCCCTACTAAATGGTGATATTGGGGTCGGATTGATTTGGCTTTGCCGCTGCCTCAACGCCTTAACCCGATTTCAATTTTGGGCATTTTTTCCTGTTGACCGTGACACCAAGAATGCTCGGCTACAGTGTCGTCCGATTCAGCAGTTGCCATATCCGCCAATGCCCGCAGGCCGAGCGGGCGCGGCGTTCGGAGTTGTCCCAGCCGCCGCCAACGCAAAGACCTTCCGAGGTTTCGGCTTCGATGATGACGGTTCCCGGTTCTTTACCGGGTTGGCGCCAACCGCTCCAGTGCTCGCAACTGGCGCACCTTTTGCGGTCGACGGCGTGGTTTAGCAAGTTTTCGCGGCCTTGCACGAGGCGATGGTTTGCGTTGCCGGGACGACCGGGCCGCCGGCGCCTATCCAGCCCTTGATGCCGGCTTTGACATTGTAAACCGTGGCGTAACCGGCTTGTTGCGAGAGGAACTGGCTGACGGCCTTGGTCCGGTTACCGGTGCGGCAGATGACGATGACCGGTTCGTTTGGCTTGGCGAAGGGTTTGACCTTTTCGAGCCAGGCCGGGGCGTCGGCGCGGCCTTTTTCGTCGAAGAAGGTGAGCAGTTTGCTGCCGCCGACGATGCCGGTTTCTTCCCATTCCGATTGCAGGCGAATGTCGACGACGGGGACGCCGCTTTGGCGCAGTTTGTCGAGCTGGGCGTTGTCGATGTCGATGACTTCGGCGTGGGCGAAGCTGGTGGCGGCGATCAGGCAGGCTAGGAGCAGGTGGCGCATGGCAATCTCGTTTATTAGAAAACGCTGATTATATGGGGCGCCTTACTGCTTTTGCTGGCGCTTCATCATTTCGCGTACTTGCGGGTCGTTCATCATTTCCTGCATGTTGAATTTCTGCATGCCGGGCATGATGACGTCGCCCGGTTTTTGGCCGGCCTTGCAGGGGCCGAGCCAGCGGGCTTCCTGAACCATTTTCATTTCCTTCATGCCGTGCTGCGGCGGTTCGTAGCGGATCACCATGTCGTTGCGGTAGGCCGAGTCGAAATCGCCGGTGATGACGGAGTCGCTGGTGCTGGTCACGCCTTCGTGTTTGCAGACGGCGTGAATGGTCATCTTGCCGGCGCCGCGGCTGACATCCATGACCGGGCAATTGACCTTTTCCTTGGCGCGTTCCTGCATCACGTTATCGCTGGCCTGATCGACGCACATCTGCATCGGGCCTTGCGAGGGCATGCCGGGCATCTGGGTTTTTATTTCCCACAGGCCGGATTTGCGGCGCGGGGCATCGGCGGCATCGGCCTGAACGGCGAAGAGGCTGGCGAGCAACAGGGGAAGGATGCGCAGTGGGCTCATGACGGAGTCTCCTGATGATTGGCTAGTGATAATCGTAGTCTGCTTTGGGGAATGCGTCATGGGATAATCCGCGCTTTTTACGGGAACCGGCATGGCGCTCAAATCCACCATTTTCAAGGCCGAATTGCAGCTTGCCGACCTCGACCGTTCGCATTTTGGCGACTACACGCTGACCATTGCCCGGCACCCTTCGGAAACCGACGAGCGGATGATGGTTCGCCTGCTGGCCTTTGCGCTGAATGCGTCGGAGACGCTGACTTTCGGGCGCGGCTTGTCGGCGACCGAGGATGAGGCGGACCTGCAGGAGCTTGACCCGACGGGCAGCGTCGAGCGCTGGATCGACGTCGGGCTGCCCGACGAGAAGGCGATTCGCCGGGCCTGCAACCGCTCGCGGCATGTGATGGTGCTCAGTTATGGCGGGCGGACCGCTGAAATGTGGTGGCAACAGACGCAGGGCAAGGTGTCGGGGCAGAAGAATCTGCGCGTGCTGTCGTTGAGCGTGGAGGAGGGCAAGGCGCTGGCTGCGCTGGCGGCACGCGGCATGCGCCTGCAATGCACGATTCAGGATGGGGTGATCTGGCTGGGTGGCGATCAGGAACACGTCGAGCTGGCACCGAGAGTTCTCTTCGATAGCGATTCGGCATAGAATCCGAAGACGTTTTTGTGGCTCCGAGCAACTTTCTTGAGAGGTGACTATGGCTGCTAATGATGAAGACGAATCAACCGCGGTAATCGTCGGGGTATTGGCCGGGATCGTGTTGGCCATTGTGGCTGTGGTTTTTGGTGCCAGTGCCGGCAAGAACGTTCAGGCGACAACGAAGCCGGTTGCCGAGCAGGGCGAGATCGCCCCGGTTGGCGAGGCGCTGGCCAGGGTTTATTTCGCCCTTGGCGCTGCGGTGCTCGACGAGGCGGACAAGGGCGTCGTCGCCAAGACGCTGGAGGCGCTGGCGGCCAACCCGAAGGCCATCGTGCTGCTTTCCGGGTTCCACGATACTTCCGGCGATCCGGCCCAGAATGCCCAGCTTGCCAAGCACCGCGCGCAGACGGTGCGCGATGCGCTGGTGGCGGGCGGCGTTGCTGCCGAGCGGATCAAGTTCCGCAAGCCGGAATCGACGCTCGGTACGGGCAGCCCGGAAGAGGGCCGGCGGGTCGAGATCCGCGTCCAGTAAGGGGTTTGTGGCTGACGCAGGGCGAGCCTGAATGGCTCGCCTTTTTCGTTCACAGAATGACGGTGATCTCTTCGCGCCGGACGAGATCCTGTTCCATCTGCAGGCCGTCCATATCGAGGGCGTCGTGCGCTGCCAGCAAGCCGACCGGGTGGCCGGCCTCATCAACGACGGGAATGTGCCGGAAGCCGCCTTCGTACATGAGGTGCAGGGCATGGCCGAAAGGCTTGTCGAGGCCGACGGTCTGGAGGTTTCGGGTCATGATGGTGCTGACTGCGGTATTGGCCGGGTCGCAGTTGTTGGCGACCGCACGAAAAACGATGTCGCGTTCGGTGCAAATGCCGGCGAGAACGCCTTTGTCTACAACGAGAATTGCCGATGAATGCCATTCCTTCATGATGATCGCGGCTTCACGCACGGTGGTGCCGGTGGCTGTGGTGGGGAATGGGCGTCCTTTGATGACTTCACTAACCAGGCGGTTTGGCATGTTGGATCCTTTCGCTTCGGGTTGAGTAAATTTGCAGCATCAACCTAGGACATGGGGTAGCTACCTAAGTTCGCCGGCGGCCATGCTCAATGCGAAATGGATGGGGGCAGTCGGCAGGAGAAGGCAGACAGCCTTCGGCTTAGCGCTTGATCAACGTCCAGACAAATTCGGCGCCGGCGGCCAGGAGGTCGATGGCGTCGATGATTCCGGCGTTTTCCGGTTCCTGTTTCAGGCGTTTCTGGCGCGATTTTTCACGTTCGCGCATGACGATGGCGTCGCCGAGTGCTTCGACGTCGCGTGTCGTGCGGCGTACTTCGGCATGCTGGTAGCGGGTGAGCGCCTGTTCGACGGCGGACGGGTCGAGGATGGTGATCGGCGCCCGGCAGTGACCGCAGGCGTGGTCCCGGCGGATATCGACCGGGGCGCCGCAGCCCATGCAGCGAATGATGCCGACCCTGGCCGACAGTTCGTCGATTTCGGCCGGGTTGAGCTGGCGGACGAAGCCCTTTTCGATCATGAACTGGGCAAAGGTGGTGAAACGACCGTGTTTTTGCAGGCAGCGGTGGTAGTTGAACTTGCCGCCGTGCTTGGCTACGTCGAGGCCATGCAGGAGCTTTTCGCTGCAACGCGGACATTTCAGCGGGTCGCGCAGGGGCGTGCGTTGGTCGTCGTGGTGTTCATGCAGCAGTTCGAACAGTTTGATGGTGCCGCCCGGTGTGATCTGGACACTTGGACGACAGTGCCATGCAACAGGCGCTCGAAGGTCTTCTTGACCATCGGCTGTTGGCAGGAGGGGCAGGGCGTGGGTTTCATGGCGATCGGGTACCGGGCAACAGGCGAGACTATAGCCGGGCTTTGGGCGACCTGGCGCGCCTTCCTGCATCAGCATCCGCTAAAATTCGGGCTCGACCCTATTTTCGGATGTGCCATGAAGATCGCTGATCCCGCGCAGACTGCGCTGTGCAATGAAATCAAACTATTGCTCGACACATTGCCGCTGGATGGCGCGCGTGTCCTCGAACTCGGCTGCGGCAAGGCTGAAAAGACGCGGCTTCTGGCGGAGACCGGCCGCCCGCGTGAAATCATCGCCCTCGAAGTCGACACCATCCAGCATGCGCGCAATCTGGACATCACCGATCTGCCGACGGTGCTCTTCAGCCACGGCGGTGCCGAGGCGATCCCGGTCGACGACGCCAGCGTCGACATCGTGCTGATGTTCAAGTCGCTGCACCATGTGCCGGTGGCCGACATGGACCGTGCCCTGGCCGAGATTGCCCGCGTGTTGAAACCCGGCGGCCTGGCGTGGATTTCCGAACCGGTCTTTGCTGGCGATTTGAACGAGGTTTTTCGCTTGTTTCACAACGAGCAACTGGTCCGCGAGGCGGCCTTTGCGGCGATCTGCAAAGCGGTGGCGTCAGGCAGCCTGAATCTCGACAAACAGATGTTCTTCAACACCCGCAGCTATTTCGAGAGTTTTGCCCAGTTCGATAGCCGGATGATCCAGGTTACGCACACCGATCACCGGCTGGCCCCGGAACTCTACCGGCAGGTGCAGGAAAAGTTCGAGTCCTTCATGGGGCCGGACGGCGCCACCTTCCTCAATCCGCAGCGCGTCGATCTGCTCCGCAAGCCGGTCTGAGCGGCGTGATTTCGTTCATTTGGCCCTGGCTGGCATTTAACCCCTCCCGACCTCCCCTTGTCAGGGGAGGAGAAAACCGCTGGCGCCTTTGTTAGCTCCCTCCCCTGACAAGGGGAGGGCTGGGGAGGGGTTTAGTGGCCAACAGGCGATCTCTAGCGTGGATTCCCGCCTACGTGAGGTCAGGCAGCCGGGCGAATGCTCCCAAGGTTGAGCGTCACACCCTTTTTCATCTTGCCGACGACGTGCATTTCGCAGGCTTTGCAGTCGAATTTGAGGATCAGCTTTTCGTTGCCGTTGATCAGCGTCATCGGGTCCGGCTTGAGGTGCTTCACTTCCTTCGGGCACAGGTTGAAGCTGTAGCGCAGGCAGTGGCGGGTGATCATCAGCGAGACCATGCCCTTTTCGTTGCCGGCCTCGTAGGCTTCCTCGATCAGTTTGACGCCGTGTTTCTCGTAGAACTGGCGGGCCTTGGCGTTGAAGACGTTGCCGAGGTAGGTCAGTTCTTCCTGCGGGTAGGGCACCGGGTTGGCGGCCGGCGTGGCGCGCGGCGGGCGCGGGTGGCTGGCGATGCGGGCGGCTTCGAGTTGTTCGGTGGCCTCGCGGCGCAGGGCGTTGATGGCACTGACCGGCATGAACCAGGGCTGGCTGAGCTTTAATTCAACCGGTTCGGCGACAAACATCGTGTTGCCGAATTTGCCGAGGTTTTCGGTGAGCTTGGCCATCGCCGCTTCGGGGTTCTGGGCCAGTTGCCATTCTGATTTTGGCCCGTTTTTCCGGTTGACCGTGGCAATCACGCCATCTTCATCGGTCAGCGTCAGCGCGAAGCCGTCTTCGGTTTCGGTCAGCACCGGTTTGACCGAAATGCGGCGGTCGGCCGATTCCTTTTCCAAAGAACGCTCGAATTCCTGGTCGCGGTTGCGGAAAAGGGTGGCGCCGGCGGTCAGTTCTTCCGGCATTTCGGCCGGGAACAGGGTTTTGCCGTCGGCGCGGTTGATGCGCATGCCGACGACTTCACCGTGGGCGTCGTAGAAACAGACGCCGTCGCCATTGTTGAAGGGCTTTTCCGCATTGACCGTGAAGGAACCGTCGCCGATGTCGACGACTTCGCCGATCAGTTCGCCGACGAAACTGGGCGAATCGAAGGCGCCGATGTCGTCCTGGCGGTCGTTGGCGAAATAATCGGTGTAGCCGCGGTTGAAGGTCTTGTCCGGCTGCGGCGTGAAGGTGTAGGTGCTGCGACCACTCGAGGCGCGGGTGAATTCGGGGTTGTTGGCGATGATCTCGTCGAGCAGGCCGCGGTAGTGCGCGGTGATGTTCTTGACGTAGCTGAGGTCTTTGAGTCGCCCCTCGATCTTGAAGGAACAGACGCCAGCGCGGGCCAGTTCCAGCATGTTCTCGGTCTGGTTGTTGTCCTTCATCGAGAGTAGATGCTGGTTCTCGGTGATGGTTTTACCCTTGTCGTCGACCAGCGTGTAGGGCAGGCGGCAGGCCTGCGAACACTCGCCGCGATTGGCGCTGCGGCCGGTGTGGGCCTGGCTGATGTAGCACTGGCCGCTGAACGCAACGCACAGTGCGCCATGAACAAAATATTCCAATGAAACATTGGTTTGCGAAGCAATCTTGATAATTTCGTTTAAGCTGCATTCGCGCGCCAGAACGACCTGCGAGAAGCCGACATCTTCGAGAAACTTGACCTTGTCGGCGTTGCGATTGTCGGTCTGCGTGCTGGCGTGAAGCTGGATCGGTGGCAGGTCCATTTCCAGCAGACCCATGTCCTGGATGATCAGCGCATCGGCCCCGGCTTCGTAAAGTTGCCAGGCGAGTTGGCGGCTGTCTTCGAGCTCGTCGTCGCGCAGGATGGTGTTGAGGGCGACGAAGACCCTGGCCCGGTAGCGGTGGGCGAAATCGCACAGGCGTCGTATTTCCGCGACGTCGTTGCCGGCACCGTAACGGGCGCCAAAAGCCGGGCCGCCGATGTAGACGGCGTCAGCGCCGTGCTTGATGGCTTCGATGCCGAAATCGGCGTTCTTGGCCGGGGCCAGGAGTTCGAGAGGGTGTTGAATTCGGGTCATGGCGACTTAGTACGTGAAACGCGGGGCAAGTTCTTCGATATTGAATTCACGCAGGATGGCTTCGGCCCGTTCGCGGGCGTTTTTGCGTGGATTGCCGCGCTTGCTGGCGATGATCAACTCGTTTTTCATCGAGTGTTCCCAACCGACCAGTTCGGTGACGGTGACGTCGTAGCCGTGCGATTCGAGCAGCAGGCAGCGCAGGACGTTAGTCAGGTGGCTGCCGAGCTCGCGGGTGTGGATCGGGTGTCGCCAAAGTTCGGATAGCGGTTTTTGTGACAACGATTCGTTCTTCCGGGCTCGCATGGTGGCGGCGACTTCGGCCTGGCAGCAAGGGACGAGGACGATATGGCGCGCGTTCTTGGTCAGGGCGAAACGGATGGCGTCGTCGGTGGCCGTGTTGCAGGCGTGTAGGGCTGTCACGACATCGACGCTGGCTGGCAGCTCGGGTACGGTCAGCGAATCCTCGACCGTGCAGGCGAGGAAGCGCATGCGCTCAAAGCCAAGCCTGGCGGCCAGTTCACGCGATTTTTCGACGAGTTCCTGGCGCGTTTCTATGCCGATGATCTCACCGGTGGCGCGATTCTTGATACAGAGATCGTAGAGGATGAAACCGAGATAGGACTTGCCGGCCCCATGGTCGACCAGCGTCTCGGCGCCATCCAGCAGCGGTTCGATGAACTGGTAGAGGTGATAGACCTGTTTGAGCTTGCGCCGGGTGTCCTGATTGAGCTTGCCGTCACGGGTCAGGATGTGGAGTTCCTTGAGCAGTTCGATGGACTGCCCGGGGCGGATTTCAGGGATATCGGTAGTGGTATTTAGCTTCTTCATGGGGCGACATTATCGCATTCAAATTTCTATCACTTTCGTGTCAACCGAATCAAAGTCGAGTCGTTATACGGCTCATGGTGATCAAACACCGCATAACTACGGAGATATAAATGGGCAGTCTGAGCAACGAATCCTTCGAACAATTCCTGGATTCCCTGAAGAAAGCCGGTATTACCATTTCCAACGAAGCCGAACTGCGCGAGCGGCTGGCTGAAGCACAACGCTGGCGTTTCGCCTTCCAGACCCTGGCCGCTAACGGCAAGGTCATCGGCATCAGCTTCGAGGATCAATCCGAAGGCCGCAACGAAGCCGAAATTGCTCGCGCTTTCAACGAATTCCAGTTTTCCGAAAAGTCCAAGGCGGTTTTCTCCGCCAGTCTCAAGCACTAAGACTTCAAGTTTCGGCCTTCCGCGTCGGCGGGGGGAAGAAGAAAAAACGGGCGCCGGATGGCGCCCGTTTTGCGTTGTGCTTCCGGTGGAGCGGGGTTTCCACGGTCAACCGGGAAAAATGGCCAAAATCGAAATTTCGGCCATTCGTTTTTAGCGGGTGATCGGCTTGTAGCGAATCCGCTTCGGCTTGGCACCTTCTTCGCCGAGGCGGCGTTTCTTGTCTTCCTCGTATTCCTGGAAGTTGCCGGTGAAGAAATTCCACTG
>VIKE01000068.1 GCA_008080565.1 Rhodocyclaceae bacterium
CGGATTCTCCTGGGGGTTTAGGTATTAGGGAAAACCCGTTAGGGTACTCCAATCGTTGCCCCGCTGGAAGTGTAATTCATAATTACAGCGTCAAAATCGATGGCTTATGGTCAGGCGCAGGCTTCTCGGCTCGGTCGGGTGAATATGCCGGTCATTTACAGCAGCCCCTTCGGTGGCAAGCTGCGAGTCGTACCAGTATTCGATGTCATTCACCTTGCGGTCGAAGAGGTTGTAGATGTCGAGCGCCAGCTGCGTCCGCCGGCTGAACTTGTAGCCCATGCGCAGGTTGGTCAGCGCCGATGCGCCGGAGCGGACCGAGTTGTCCTCAATCAGCGGCCGCGGCCCGAAGTAGCGCAGGCGTATGGCACCGAACCAGGGGCCGAGGTGATCCAGCGTCAGCCCGATGTTGGCGGTTGTCGTCACCGCCCCCGGGATGAAGTCGCCGACCAGGGGGGCGTGGTCGCGGAAGCGGGCATGCGACCAGGCGAGGTCGGCATCGACCGCCAGCCAATCAGACAACACGTAGAGATTGGTCCATTCGACACCGTAACGGCGCGACGGGCGGGAAGCTTCGGTCGTCCCGGCATCGCCGACAAAAAGCAGTTCGGAGGCCGAATCGAGTTGCCACAGAGCGACGGTTGACTGCCAGCCCGGCACAATTTCCGAACGCAGGCCGAGCTCGTAACCCTTGGTCCGCACTAGCGGCTTGACCGCCTGCACCGGCGTTACGCCATCGGCCGGATTGACGCGAATGGTCGTGCCGCGCGCGTCGTTGGAATGAAAACCGTGGCCGTAATTGAGATAGAGCTCAGTCTTGCGCCACGGGCCGAAGATCAGCGCCAGCTTGGGCGTCACCATCTGGTCGCCGGCTTTTCCCGAATTTGCCGCCAAATTGCTGTTGACCGTGAAATCGTAAGTGTCGGCGCGCAGACCTTGCACGGAGCGGAACCATTCGGTCCAATGCATCTCGTTTTGCGCCCACAGACCGAGGCTGCGCTGTGTCGCCTTGTCTTCGCGCACCGTGCTCAGCGTTTGGCGGGCACTGGTCGCATAGAGACCAACCGGATTAAGGTCATCGATCCGCCCCTGCAGGCCGATACTGTTCTCGACTTCAAAGCCGCCCCAGCGATCAAACATCGCGTGCGAAACAGCGAAACCGCCGGCCTGCCGACGTTCGGCCTGCTTGAACTGGTCGCCCGGCGGACAGCCGGCATTCAGGCAATACTGGAAGTTGGACCACAGATCGAGGTCGGACTTCAGCCACCAGACATTGGCCTTGCTCTGCGCCTTTTCCCAGCGCTTCGCCCACTCGCCGGACAGGCTGAAACGATGCGTCTCGCCGCCGGTCGTCGGATCGAGCGAGCCGAAACGGTCGACGGCGCCGCTGGAAATGGCGCGCTGGGCGATCTGGTCGGTCGATGTCCACCGGCCACGGTACGCCATGCCGGTAAGCGAAAAACCATCGTTGCGCGTGCCCTGGCTGTAACGCAGGACGCCGTTCAATTTACGGTAATCCTCATCGACCTGCCACGGCCCGTCGTTGTGGAACAGTTCAAGGGCGTAAAGTAAATGTCCGCCAACCAGCTCCGGCGAACCGGCGAGCAGGCTGCGCGCATAACCGTTCTGGCCCAAAGTCAATTGCGCCAGCGTGCCGTCGATCTGACGAAAATAGTCAATGTGCGCCGCGCCGGCTGACGAAAAATCGCCCTCCTCGGCAAAGTACGGCCCCTTGCGGAAAGTGATGCGGTCGACCAGTTCGGGAATCAGGAAATTGAGATCGGTGTAGCCCTGGCCGTGAGCGTGCGTCGGCATATTGACCGGCACGCCGCCAACATAGGTGGCGAAATCGGTACCGTGATCGAGATTGAAGCCGCGCAGAAAATACTGGTTGGCCTTGCCGTCGCCAGCGTGCTGGGTGACGATCAGGCCCGGCACCATTTCCAGCGCCTCGCCGGGACGCAGGATGGGCACTGCGGCCAGCCTCTGGCTGGAAACCACGCCTTCGCTGCCCGAAGCCGCAATGCCTTCGAGATTTTCCGCCTTGGCGCGGACTTCGACTGCGGACAGTTCGGTCGACTCATGAGCGACTGCAGCGGTCATCGCCACCATCAAATAAGAACTAAATAGTTTTTGTCTTAATTTCATCGCTTAAAAAAGCCGGTCGCCCGGCCATCCCCCCGTCGTCAAGTGACTAAACCGTAACCGGCCGGCGCGTCAGGCGCACCGCAGCAATAAAGCTGAGGGCAATGATCGCCACCAGCGAAAAACCGAATATCAACTCCTTGCCTTCGCTCCACATATCGACCGTCGGCGACAGCATTTTGGCGGCGCCGAAAGCGGCGACCAGCAGGCTGACACCCGACACCACCAGCCCCATGACGCGGGAAGCAATGAGCGCCACCTGATCGGCCCGGGCGATCAGCCTCGCGATCCACAGGCCATTGATGCCATCGGTCAGCAACATGCCGAGCATGAAGAGCAGGGCGAGCACGAGGGCATGTTCCCAGCCACCGAACTGGGTTGCGGTCAGGGCGAAGAAAGCAGCTTGCGACAGGGTGTCGAAGGACAGCGCAAACAAGGCGCCGACCAAGGCAATCAGCGCCGGATGCGAAACATGGCGCAGATTGCCGAGCAGGCGGCCCTTGAGACCGACCGGCTGGACCATTTCATGGGGTTCGGCGGCGAGCACAGCGGCCAGATTGAGACTGCCGAGTGCGACAAGAAAAATAATGGAGATCACGGCACCCAGCATGCCGAACCATTCCGGCACCGCCCACTGTCCGGCCAGCGCCGAGACGCCGAGGGCGATGGCCATCACCACGGCACCGTGGCCGAGCGAGAACAGGGTGCCGCAATAGCGCGCCAGAGCCGGCCGGGTACGGGCGTTGTAGCGGGTCAGGCCATCGATGGTGGCCAGATGGTCGGCGTCGAAACCGTGCTTCATGCCGAGCACGAAGGTCAGGATGAGTAGCGACAGCCAGTCGGAGGGCAGGGTTTCCATGGGCTCTGTATGAACTTTATGTCCATCTTCATACAAAGAGCGTGCCAGATCAATAAGTCGTTGTTCGTATTGACTTCACCATCTGAAAGCTAGCCAAAATGCCGCCCGACTGGTCAGTGACTTTCCACCGGCAGTGCAAGGATGAATTCCGCTCCGCCGCCCGGAATGTTATGGGCACTGAGCTTGCCGCCATGCCGTTCGACGATGCCATAGCTGATCGACAAGCCGAGGCCGGTGCCCTGGCCGACCGGCTTGGTGGTAAAAAAAGGCTCGAACAGGCGGCCGAGATGTTCTTCGGAGATGCCGGGGCCGTTGTCGGCGAAACGCAGGATGACCATGCCGCCTTGGCTGGCGCCGGAGATGGTCAGGCTGGGTTCGGGCTGGCTGGCCGTGGCATCGCAGGCGTTCTGGACGAGGTTCATGACGACTTGCTGCAGTTGCCCCGACGATCCGGAGCATTTCAAATTTGGCGATAAATTCGTGTTGACCGTGAACTTGGCCGCCGCGCTCTGCACCACCCAGCGCACCGAGCGTTCCACGACTTCGTTGAGGCTGACCTGCTCGGGCGTCATCTTGTCGACGGCCGAAAAGCGCTTCAGCGCATCGACGATGTCGCGCGTGCGCTCGGCCCCTTCGATCATGCCGTCGATGAGGTGCGGCATGTCGGCCAGGATGCGGTCGATACGCAGTTCGTCGCGCATGGACTTGAGCGCGGCGTTATCGGCAGCATTGCTGGCGTGCACCGCGCCGAGGTAGCTTTCGAGCCGGCTGGCGTAGCGCTTGAGCGACAGCACGTTGCCGAGCACGAAGCTGATCGGATTGTTGAGTTCATGCGCCACACCGGCAACCAGACGGCCGAGCGACACCATTTTTTCGGCGTGCAGCAACTGGCCTTGCGTCCGCTTGAGGTCGTCGTGCGCCTGGCGCAAGGCGGAATAGGCGCGGCGCAGTTCGCCGACCGGCCGGCCGGTGACGACCATGCCCATGAGCTTGCCAGTCTGCGACAGGCGCGGCGTGCAGTTCATCGACACTGGCACGGTCGAACCGTCACCGGCACGCAGGAAAAACTCGCAGTCGTGGACGCCTTCACGGCCAAACCGGGCAAAGATGTCGCGCGCCTTGGCCCGTTCGATGTCGTCGGCAAAGAGATCGAAGACGGGGGTGTGCTCAAGTTCGCCGGCCGTTTTGCCGGAGATGTGGAGCAGCGAGGAATTGACCTCTTCAATGCTGCCATTGCGGTCGCAGACGATCAGGATATCGGACATCGAGGCAAGCACGCTCTCGATGAACTGGTGCGACTCTTCGAGCGCTGCGTTCTTTTCTTCGAGGGCGACTTCGTATTGCAGGAGGTCGTTGTAGACCTCGTCCATTTTCTGGATGACTTCGATCCACGCCTGCTCGCCACCCGGCGGCAGCGGCGAATCGCCGGCCAGATCAGCGGGCGGGGCGATAGTGGACATGGGCTTCGCCATGCTCGTCATGGGCATGATGATGTTCCGCTTCGAGCGCGATGACGTTGAGTTTGCCGTGGCGGACGCCGCGTTCGGCCATCAGCGCGTCGGCAAATTGTCTGACGTCGGCTGTCGAGCCTTTCAAAATAACCGATTCGAGACAATTGTCGTGATCAAGGTGGCTGTGCAACGCTGCCACGGTCAGGTCGTGGTGGTCGTGCTGCAGGCCGGTCAGGCGTTCGGCCAGTTCGCGTTCGTGGTGGTTATAGACGTAGGACAGGTTGGCAACACAGTGACCGGACGGCGTTTCGCGCTGGCGATCGCTCTCGATGGCGCCGCGGATCAGGTCGCGCACGGCTTCCGAGCGGTTGCTGTAGCCGCGGGCCGCGATCAGTTGATCGAATTCCTTGGCCAAAGCCTCATCCAAAGAAATTGTGAAGCGTTCCATGTTCTTTGCTCCGTGCTAAATACGGCCTGAAAACGCGATGCTAGGATGGCCTTCACCGCATTCTAACGTCTGGCTCAAATGACCGCTGCCCTCGATACCGAACAGATTCGCGCCGCCCTGCGCAAGGTGGTCGACCCCGAGGTCGGCGCCAATATTGTCGATCTCGGCCTGATCTACCGTATCGAAGTCGACGGCAGCAAGCTGCTCATCGATATGACCATGACCTCGCCGGCCTGCCCGATGGGTGAAATGATCGTCGATGATGCCTACGCCGAACTCGACCGCATCCTGCCGGCCGACTGTCAGCCGGAAATCCGCCTCGTCTGGGAGCCGCCCTGGGCGCCGTCGATGATGAGCGAAAAGTGCCGCCTGAGCCTGGGCTGGAACGAGGCAGACAACGCGTAAATGGCTGACCTCAAACCCGGCGGTCGCTTGCCGCTGCTCTTTTTCGGCATGCTCTCGCTGCTCGGCGGCGTCATGGCCGGCCTCGCCCGCCTCGGCTGGGACGTGCCCGGCCCGGCCATGCAGGCGGCCGGCGTGCATGGGCCGCTCATGATCGCCGCCTTTTTTGGCACGGTGATCAGCCTCGAGCGCGCTGTCGCAGCTGGCCGGAACTGGGCCTACCTCGCCCCGCTGGCGGCCGGGGCCAGCGGCATCGCGCTGCTCACCGGCGCGCCATTGTTACTGGGCCAGACCCTCGGCAGCCTTGGCGCGCTCGGCCTGATCGCCGCCAGCGCGGTCGCCCTGCGCCGTCAGGTTGCCGTCTTCACCATCATCCTGACCCTGGCCGCCGGCTGCTGGCTGGTTGGCAATCTGCTCTGGCTGGCTACGGGAAACGTCAGCACCGCCGTCGCCTGGTGGCTGCTTTTTCTCGTGTTGACCATTGCCGGCGAACGGCTCGAACTGACCCGTTTTCTGCCGACGCCGCCGCTCGCCCCAAAGCTGTTCCTCACCATCGTCGGCGCTCTAATGCTCGGCGCCTCGGCCGGGCTCGACCGGATCTTTGCCGGTGGACTGATCGCCCTTGCCCTCTGGCTGCTGCGTTACGACATTGCCCGCCGCAATATCGCCACCGAAGGGCTGACCCGCTTCATCGCCGCCTGCCTGCTTTCCGGCTACGCCTGGCTCGCTGCCGCCGGCCTGCTCGGGCTGGCTGGTGCCTTTGCACCCGGCCATGAATGGCGCGACGCGGCCTTGCACGCCATTGGCTTGGGCTTCGTTTTTTCGATGGTCTTCGGCCACGCGCCGATCATTTTCCCTGCCGTCACCCGCATCAGGATTCCCTACCACCCGACCCTTTACCTGCCGCTCGCGCTGCTCCACCTGACGCTGGCGCTGCGCGTCTTCGGCGGGCTCAACAACAATTTCGATCTGCGCCACACCGCCGCCCTGTTCAACGGGCTGGTCCTGCTCGTCTTCATTGCAACGCTGGTGACGCTGGTCGGCAGTAACGCCAAAAGAGGTGCCCGATGAAACGCCATGCTGCCCTGCTGCAACTGTCGCGCGAACACCACCACGCCCTCAAGCTGTCCCGACTGGCCCGCTTTGCCAGCGACGCCGGCCACGCACTGGCCATTGCCGAGGCGGCCGAGAAGATCATCGAAGCCTTTCCCGAAGTGCTCGAACCCCATTTCCAGAGCGAAGAAAACGACCTGCTGCCGGCGCTGGCCGCCGCTGGTGCCAACGCGCTGGTCGAGCGCACGCTGGCCGAACACGCCGAATTGCGCGATCTGAACCGGCGCTTGATCGAACCGGACAGCGAAATCCTCGCCCGCTTCGCCACGCTGCTCCACGACCATGTCCGCTTCGAGGAACGGGAAGTGTTCGAAACGGCGCAGCAACTGCTCTACCCGGAGCACTGAACGCTCCAAAGAGGGGCACAAATTGTCGGTTTGCTACGGTCAACCGGAAAAAATGGCCAAAATCGAAACCGCCATTTCGTCTTTGTTGAAAGCCGCAAAGCCGCTTGCGCCAAGGGTTTGCCCTCCTTCCGACGACGACCACCCGACACCGGGAACGAAATATGCTCGACTAAACCCGTAGCACGCTGGATCCGTTAACCGGTCTAAGAGCGCATGGAGGAAGTCATCATGGCACACAGTGAAATCCGACTCTCGGTCGCTGAAGAGCGCACCATCTACGACGTGGCGGCTCGACCGCGCCATGGAAGAAGCAGCCGGCAATCGCAACGAAGCGCTGGCCAGCCTCTACGACAAGATGAAACAGCGTGGCGGCGGTCGTTTCCTGATCCGCCCGACCGGCGCCGACATGATCGACGATCTCTACGACAGCTGCCCCAATTTCAGCGACGTGATCGACGACCTCAAGAAATACGTCGCCCTTTCCGTTGCCGGCAACGAGCCGATGAGCTTCACGCCCATCCTGCTCCTTGGCGAACCCGGCATCGGCAAAACCCACTTCGCCCGCGAACTGGCCAACCGCCTGGGCACCGGCCACGAGTTCATCTCGATGAGCTCGCTGACTGCCGGCTGGGTGCTGTCCGGTGCCTCGTCGCAGTGGAACAACGCCAAGCCGGGCAAGGTGGCGCACACGCTGGTCCATGGCGACTACGCCAACCCGATCGTGGTCCTCGACGAAATCGACAAGGCCGGCGGCGACTCGCGCTACGACCCGATGGGTTCGCTGTACGGCCTGCTCGAACACGACACGGCGCGTGCCTTCAAGGACGAGTTCATCGACATCGACATCGACGCCTCGCACATCCTGTGGGTAACGACGGCCAACGACGAACGCTCGATTCCCGAGCCCATCCTCAACCGCATGAACGTCTACGAAGTGCCACGCCCGGACCACGATGCGGCAATCAGCATCGCCGCCGCGCTGTACCGCGAGATCGTCGGCCAGCACGACTGGGGTTTCCCGCCGGAAGCCGACGAAGCAGTGCTCGAACGGCTCGGCTCGCTGCCGCCGCGCGACATGCGCAAACGCCTGCTCGCCGCCTTCGGCACAGCCAAGCTGGAAGGCCGCAACTGGCTGGAAGGGCGGGATTTCGAACAGGCCAGGATGGGACGGAGCCGGAAGATCGGCTTCTAGGGAGATGGTTGGGCGCTGCGGCGCCCGATCAAACCTCTTCGATGCGCACCGACACCGGAAAATGGTCGCTGTAGCCGTCGAGATTGACGTTACCGGCGACATCGCCGGCCGGCAGCCCGAAGCGTATCGGCCCCTCGCCGACGCGGTGGCTGACCATCGGCGGATAGGCCTCGATCCGCGCGCTGCCGTCCACCATGCGCCAGCCGCTCTTGCCGGTGAGCAGGCCGGTTGAAATGAGGATCTGGTCGAACAGGCTGGCATCGCTGCCGAAATACAGCGTGCCGTTGAGCAGGCGCTGATTGCCCTTGCGGTCCTGGGTCATCACCGTCAGATACTCCCAGCTCAGGTTGTAGAACTTGGCACTCCGCGTCCGCGTCACGTCGCCCTTGTCGCGGAGGCCCTGGGCATGGATGGTGACGGATCGGTCAAAGGGTTCGTCGTTGAAGTCGCCGAGCGCGATGACCGCGGTATTGTCACCCTTGATTTCCCGAATCCGGCCATGCCAATAAGCCAGCGTTTCGCCCGCCGTGGCGCGGAAACCGGACGAATATTCCGCCCCATCACCGGTCGATGACGAGCGTGACGGCCAGTGGTTGGCCAGCATGACCAGTTGCTTTCCGGACGGCGCGACGAAGGTGATCTGCGTGATGTCGCGCGTCCCGGTCTGGCGCATGACCCAGTGCGAAAACAGTTCGTCCATTTTGGCGGTGAACTGGTTGGCGTCGAACAGGAAAGCGGTGTCCACCCCGCGTTGATCGCGGGCCGAATCGACATGAACAAGCTGGTAATTGCGCGCCGGCAGAAGCTGGTTGAGGTGGTCGGCCAGCGCCTGCAGGGCATAGCGATTTTCAACCTCGCAGACGCCCAGAACATCCGGACCGGCGCCGTCCTTCATGCGAACGATGATCGAAGCAAGCTGGGCGATCTTTCGCTTGAACAGCGTCTCCGACCAACCCTTGAGATCCTTCTGCATGGACTTGGCGATCCACGGCTCGCGCCCCGGATAGCCTTCCGGGGCAAAGAGGTTTTCGAGATTCCAGAAGGCAACGAGAGCGGACATTTTGAACTCCTTGGCTAACGCCCGAGGCGATCAAACCCCGTACGGCAACAGTTTCAGTCTAATGAGCCAGCGCGAAAATTACCAAGTCATTTTCGGGCGGTGCAGTGGTCAATCGAGACGCCGGAAAACGGTCGTCGCCCCATCGCGTTCCTGCAGCTTGAACTCGCGGCGCTCGACGGCGAGCACCGGTGTCGGATCGTCGACCACCCGACTGCCCTGCTTGATGCTCCAGATGATTTTCTGGTCGGCGTAGCGCCAGACGCCGTATTGCAGGATGGTGCCGTCGTCCTGACGGATTTCCCACTCGCCATTGGCGGCCAGATGGATGGGCGTGACGGCGCGTGAGGACTGCCATTTGCCGACGAAATCGCCGGCGCTGATCCGCTGACAGCCGGCCAAAGCGACGACAAGCAGGCTGCCGACGAGAAAGCCGGAGATCCGCCGAAGCGGATTTTCCGGGCTGATCCCGGTTTGGCGCAGACGACGGGTAATCACTCGCCGGACGAAAAGCTGCGCCCGCGAAAGCGCTCGATTTCGCGCTGCCGGCGCGCCAGGTCTTCTTCCTTCGCCCGCCGTTCGGCCTCTTCCTTGCGGCGGATTTCTTCTTCCCGGGCGCGATCTGCCTCCTGCTCGGCGCGCCGAAGATTGGCCGAAACTTCAGCGCCCAAACGTCGTGACTCCTCTTCGAAGCGGCGTTGCTCGCGTTCCTGCTGCTCGACAAGGCGCTGTTGCTGGCTTTCCTCGCGCTCGGCCTGCTCCTTGCGCTTCATGTCGGCCAGCAGCAAATCCGCCTCGGCCCGGCTCGCGGCGCGAATTCCGTAGGTCTGATAGAACTCCTGGAGATAGATCTTTTCGGCCGCCGGCGATGCCGGATCGCCGCCGCTGAGCGCCGAGGCCCGCTGGTAAGCCATGAACACGGCGCTGATTTGGACGACCATGCCGAAGATCATCACCCCGGCAATGATCGTCAGCAAACGGCGGATCGGGCTCCATTTCGTCGGTTCCATCGCCACTTCGATGTGCAGCGGCTGGTCCGCCCCGCCGGGTGCGTTGCCGCGCGTGGTCAGGCCGGCGTCGTAGTCCGAACGGCGCGACGGATTGGAAAGCACCTCGTAAGCGTGCCTGACCAGCTTCAGGCGAAAGGCCGCCTCGGCCGCGCCGAGCGGGTTGCCGGCCGCGCCCAGCTCACGCGAAATTCTGAGATAGGCGGTGCTGATTTCCGCCAGATCGGCGTGCGGAACCACTTCCAGCAAGTCGTAGTAGGTCGTTGTCTGCTTCATGCGTTGGGTTTTCAGGCCGGACTAGCGGCCAAGCATACCAAATGCATGGGTCCGATACCACGTTCGCCGCTCGGTAGAGGCGTCGCCACGGGTTTTCAATTTTGGCCATTTTTTCCGGTTGACCGTGGGATGCCACGGTCAACCGGAAAAAAGGCCTGAATTTGAAATATTACCCGCCCGGCAGCAGCTTTCCTCAGGCCACTTCGGCCCGGTTGCGTCCGGCGTCCTTGGCTTTGTAAAGCAGGTCGTCGGCAAGGCGGAAGAGCGTCTTGATTTGGCCCATGGCGTGCGGGAAGCAGGCGGCACCGAGGGAAATGGTAACGATGCCATAGGCCCCGTTCTTTTCGTGAGGAATACCCAAGCCGGCGACCGCCTCGATCAGGCTGGCCGCCACACCGGCGTGCACGCCCGGCGCGGCGTCGGGAATGATCACGGCAAACTCCTCGCCACCGTAACGGGCGACAAACGCCCCCGGCGCCGTCCGGTCGTCGTTGATCAGTTGAATCTGTTCGCCGAGGCAGGCAGCAACCGCTCTCAGACAATCGTCGCCGGCCTGGTGGCCGTAGTGGTCGTTATATTTCTTGAAATTATCGACGTCGATCATCAACAGACTGAACGGCTTGGCCGATTGCCGGGCTTGTTCCCAGGCGATGTCGAGCTGCATGTCCATGGCACGGCGATTGAGCAAGCCGGTCAAGCCGTCGCGATTGGCCTGATCCTGAAGTTTGCCGTTGGCCAGGCACAGGCGGGCGCGCAAGGCGGCGATCCGCGACATGGCTTTCATCTTGGCCTGCAGGACATTTTCCGGAACGGTTTTCGAGATGAAGTCGTCGCCCCCCGCTTCGATGGCCGTCACCAGATTGGTATCGGTATCGGTCGCAGTCACGAAAATAATCGGCGTCCAGGCCCAAGGCTCCATGCCTTCCTGGGCGCGAATCCGGGTCGTCACCTCAAACCCGTTCATGCCTGGCATCTCGATATCCATCAGGATCAGATCGAAGGTTTCCGCCAGAAAGAACTCAAGTGCAATCTCGCCGCTGATCGCATGTTTGACTTCGTAGCCGAACGATTCGAGTCGAGCCCGCATGACCATGGCAATCGCTCGCGAATCGTCTACCAACAGTATCTTCATTCGAATCCCGACCAGGCAAATGCAAACCGCGCAGTGTACTCCCAAGTGCTTGAGGCTTTGCACCGGAAATCCCCGATCTTTATACGCATAGGCATGCCTCCGCAGTGGTCAGAAGATCAAATCGCCGATGCAATTTGGTGGGCGCTACCCGCCGTTTTTACTGATTCATGCTCGGGACGCCGGGCTGAAATACCGGAGCCAGACAAAGCCAAGCCCGCCCGCCGCCAGCGACGCCACCAGGATGGCCATTTTCGACGAATTAATGAGGCTCGCGCTGTCGTGGAAAGCCAGGTTGGTGATGAAAATGGACATCGTGAAGCCGATGCCGCCCAGCAGGCCGGCCCCCAGGATGTGACGGCGTTTGAGGTCGCCGGGCAGGGCACAGACCCCGACCGCCACGGCGAGCAGACTGGCCAGGAAAATGCCCAGCGGCTTGCCGAGAACAAGGCCGCCCAGAATGCCCAGGCTGTTGCTCGACAACAGTTCCTGCTGCCAACCTGCCGAGATGACGATCCCGGTATTGGCCAGCGCAAAAATGGGCAGAACGACAAAGGCGACGGGCTTGGACAGCAGGTGTTCGAGGTGATGCGAGGGCGACGATTCGTCATCGCGATCGCCCGAAAAAGGAATGGCGAACGCCAGCAGAACGCCGGCTATGGTCGCGTGCACCCCGGATTTGAGCATCAGGAACCACATCAGCACCCCGCCCAGCAAATAAGGCAGCAGCGACATGACGCGCAGGCGATTGAGGATGATCAGCACGCCAAAGACAGCGAACGCCGCCAGCAGGTAAGCGGGCGAAAACTGCGTCGTATAGAAAATGGCGATGACGACAATGGCCCCCAGATCGTCCATGACCGCCAGCGCCGTCAGAAAAACCTTGAGCGAAGCCGGCACCCGACTGCCGAGCAGAGCCAGCACGCCGAGCGCAAAAGCGATATCGGTGGCCATCGGAATACCCGCCCCGGCCTGCGTTGGCATATCGGCATTGAGGGCGTAGTGAATCCCCGCCGGGACGACGATGCCCCCCGCCGCAGCGATGATCGGCAGCAGCGCCTTGCGGAAATTCGACAACTCGCCGACATACAGTTCACGCTCCAGTTCCAGACCGACAAACAGGAAAAACACCGCCATCAGCGCATCGTTGGCCCAGTGTTCCAGGCTGAGCCCGGCCACTTTGATGTGCCAGAAATCAAGATAGGCCGGCCCGAAGGCCGAATTGGCGACAAGCAGCGACAGGATCGTGCAGAAGATCAGGACGATGCCGCTCGATTTTTCCGACTCGAAAAATCGGTTGAAACTGCTGGAGAGCGTTGTCTGAAGCGTGGTCATGCTTTTCCTTCGGAAGGGAGCGATTCGGGCGCCATGGCATAGCAGCTGCGTCCATTCTTTTTGGCAACGTACATGGCCAGATCTGCCGCCTTGAGAAGCTGCCCCGGGTCGCTCAAGCCATCGCTCATGGCGATCCCGATCGAGACGCCCAGCGAATGCGCGGCATTTTGCAGCTCGATCGGTTTGGAAATTACTTCGATGCATTTGGCGGCGATTTTTTTCACCACCTCGTCGCCGTTGCCGCCCAGATCGACGATGACAAACACGAACTCGTCGCCCCCGACGCGCGCCAGGGTATCGCTCTGGCGAACCAGCCCGGACAGGCGTCGCGCCACCTCGACCAGCGCTGCATCGCCATATTCGTGTCCCAGTTCGTCGTTGATCGGCTTGAAACCGTCCAGATCGAGAAACAGCACAGCGACTTTCGTCCCGTTGCGCTTGGCCCGGGCAAAGGCTTGCAGCATCCGGTCGTTCAGCAGGTTGCGATTGAGCAGGCCGGTCAGCGGGTCATGATGAGCCATGCGCTCCAGTGCCGCCTGGGTTGTCGACAATTTCTCCAGCAAGCGATTGAAGGCGCCGGTGAGATGGCCGACCTCGTCGTCCCGAACCACCGGCAATGGCGTCAACGGAAGCTCACCCTGGGTCATCCGTTCGGCCAGGTCGGCAGCCGAAAAAAGCGGGCGTAGCAGAACTCTGAACACCAGACCGATGACGACGCAAACAAAAATGACGGCGAGAAACCCGTATTTGACGATCCTCTCCTGGGCTCGCGTCACTGCCTCGAACGCTTCGGCGGTCGGCATCCTGGCCACGACAAACCAACCGGTGCTCGGCACGTCAGCCACCGCCGCCAGCTCCTCGGTGCCTTTCACATTGATTGTTATCCCGGCGCCGCGAAACCCCTGCATGGCGCGATCATGCAAAAGGTTGACACCGAGCGGTGGCGTTTTTTTCAACACGAGGTCGGGATCGCCGGCCGCGACGAAAAGACCATCCTGCGGCGAGATCAGCAAATACCCGCCGGTATGACCTATTTTTCCGGTAAAGATGGGCCCGAGAAAACCGGGAGTATCGAGCGCGCTGACGCCGACAAGGACCGCCTGGACAACACCGTCTTTGTCCTTCAACGCCATGCCCATGGGCAAAACCGGTTTTTTGGCAAAAGCGCCGAATTGCGGCTTGCCGATGCCGGCATTCCCGGTGAGTGCTCGGGCAAAGTCGGGATTGTCGGCAATTGACGCACCTCTTCGCCCGGGAATCGGAGGAAAGTCGGCGATGATGATCCCTTGTCTGTCGGCCACCAGCAATCCCGGCAAAAACACAGGATTGATCCGGTGACGTTCCGCCAGCCAGTCGGTCAACCGCTCAGGCTGCTTCACCATCTCGAGCGGTAAGCTTTCTCCAAGACGATTCAGGGTGTTCCAGCGCGTTGTCAATTGATGATCGACATCCCTGGCAACAGCTTTGGCCAGAGCGATTTGCTGAGCAGAAACAACCTCAATCACGTCCTCGCGCAAAAACTTGCCAAGAAAGAAAAAACGCGCCAAAGCCCCGGAAACGACAAGCAACACCCCGAACAAAATCATTCGGGTAACAAGGCTTTTGGAAATTCTGCTGAGATTCATTCGGGGGATGGGATTTACCTGTTCCAAGTCTGATTCATCGCCGCATTGTCACTCTTAAAACCGCTTGGCGGCTGAGTTGATTTTGGACAATAACCGTCAAACCATTTTCCTGGCACGACATTCAGGAACGGCTCGAGGCTAATGCACGGTGCACACCATGCAGGGATCGAAAGAGCGGACGACGTGCTGTACGGTCGGTGGCGTGGCATCGCCGGCCGGCAGGCCGACCAGCGCCTGTTCAAGCGGGCCGGGCTGATTGGAAGCATCGCGCGGCGAAAAGTTCCAGGTGGTCGGGGCGATGATCTGATAACGCTCGATGCGGCCGCGCTTGATGCTCAGCCAGTGGCCGAGGCTGCCGCGGGCGGCTTCGACGAGGCCGGTGCCGCTGGCGTCGTCGGGCATGTCACCGTGGGCGCAGAACGGCTCGCCGGGTTGCAGGGCATTTACCCAGCCTTCCATGGCCGGCAGGACGAGGGCCAGTTCGAGCAGGCGGGCGACAACGCGGGCCATGACGCTGGCGCCATCGCGCTGCACCATATCAAGCGCCAGCGGGTGACCGGCGATGACCTGGCGGGCCAAGGCACCGACTTCGTAGGGCTGGCCAGCGTAGCGCGGCGCCTTGCACCAGGTGTAGGCATCGGGCTTGTTGGCATCGACCACGGTTTCGCCCTGCGCCGGGTGGCGCGGTTGGCCGGCCGCCAGCCAGGCACTTTTGGTGTCTTCATCGACGGCGACCGGATCGAAGACCGCCGCCTGCCCGACTTGCCAGGTACCAGCCGGAAACAGCTCGTAGGCGCCGTAGGACAGGAAGGCGTCGTAGGCGCGGCCAACCCGATCGAGACCGAGGTCGCTGGCGGCGTGCAGGAAGGCGGGAAAATCGCCGGGCCGGCCATCGGCCCAGGCGAGTAGCTGGTCCTTGCTGGCCAGTTGGGCGACAGCGGCCAGCGAGTCGCCGAACAGGCGTTTTTCGAGAAAGCCGCGGAACTCACGGAGCAATGCCAGCAGGCGGATACGCTCGCCAACCGTGATCGCCCGCGTGCTGCCGCCGGGCTGGATGGCCAGCGTGTGCGGCCAGCGGCCGGCGAGAAAGCCCATCAGTCGGAGAAAACCGGCGCGGGCCGGCAGCACTTCGGCGGCTGCGTCACCGCTGACCGCCGCGAAACGCTTTGCCACGGCGCCATGCCAGCTTCGGTCGGCATAGGCCGGGCGAGCAAAATCGGGCATGAAAAAGAGGTAAAAGTGGGTCAGATGATCGGCCAGGTTTTCAGTGGCACATATCAAATTTCGCGATATTTTCCCGTTGACCGTGGGAACGATACCCATCGCCTCGGCCAGCGCCGAGGCTGCCGCCGCCGACTGAGCAACCGAACAGATGCCGCAGATGCGCGGCACGATGGCCAGCGCGTCGAGCGGCGCCCGGCCGATCATGATCTGCTCGAAACCGCGGAAGAGCGGCGAATTGACCCGCGCCGACTGGATGAGACCGGCCTCGACATCAAGGCTGACCTCGAGATCACCTTCAACGCGGTTGAACGGCCCGACGACGATGCGCGTCACTTGCCGCCGCCTTTCTTGCGCACCGCCGGCATGACGACCGGGTGATCCTCGACGGCATTGTTGCGCACGCGCTTCGGCGTCGCCGACTTGGACAGCGCGGCGAGCGCGACAAACCAGGCTTTCGGCATGTCGGTCGGCAGGCCGATCGGGATGCCGGCCAGTTTGGGTGTTTCCTGGAAAGCGTGGCCGGGCGATTCGAAACCCGGTTCGGTGCAGGCGATGCAGGCAAAGCCGCCGCGCAGACACGATCCGCTGCCGTTCCACGAGCGCAGGTTGCAGTCGGCGTGCGCCTGGGTGCCCTTGCAGCCGAGATTTTCCATGAGGCAGCCGAGGTCGGATTGCTTCATGGCGCTGGCCTTGAATTCGTAAAACTCGTTGCGGGCGCAGCCGTGATGAACCAAGCCACCGGCGTAAAGCAGCGGTCTCCCGAATTCGTCGAGGTCTTCCGGGCTCAGGCCCTCCAGCGCGGCCTTTTCCAGCGTGTCCACAACCCAGCCGGGATGCGTCGGGCAACCGGCAATGTTGATCACCGGCAAGGCGGCCGACGACTGGAAGCCGGCGCCGAGCAAGCCGCCCGGCGTCTGCTCGTCGAACTGCAAGCCGCAGGCTTCAAGGGGATTGCCCGGCGTATTGGCCGAAAAGCCGCCGTAGGCCGTGCACGAGCCGATGGCGAAAACCCATTTGGCGTGGCGGGCCAGACGGGCGACCCATTCGGTCAGCGGCCGGCCGCTGCCGGCCATCAGGTGGAATTTGCCGGTGCCGTTCGGGCCGCGCAGCATGGCCCCTTCGATGCACAGGGCGTCGAAGGCGAGCCGGCCTTCGGCACAGTCTTCCAGAATAGCGAGCGCTTCCTCTCCACTCTCGACCGAGAGGGCCGGGTGCCAGAGAAATTCGATGCCGGCATCACCCAGTTCGTCGAACAGCGAACGCGGCTCGGAGCAAAGCATCGACTGCGTGCAACCGCCGCAACCGCCGCTCTGCAGCCAGAGCACTTTCATTCGGCTTGCTCCAGCCCGTGACGGACCAGCTTGGCGCGCAGACCGACGCGCGACAAGCCCAACTCCCGCGCCGCCCGCGATTTGTTCCAGCGATGGCGACTCATCGCTTCTTTGAGGACATGCATTTCGAGCTGGTCCATGCGCTCCTTGAGACCGCCGCTCAAGCCGGCGGCCCAGGCCGGCTCGTCACCCGGACGGGTGTCGCCATACTCACCAACCGGGCTGCGCAGCACGCGCGGCGAGAGCAGATCAGCACCCAGTAGCGGCGTCGTGGACAGCGCAACCATGCGCAGGATTTCGTTTTGCAGTTCGCGCACATTGCCCGGCCAGCGGTAGGCGGCGATGCTGGCGAGCGCCTCGTTGGTGAAACCTTCGACCGGCTTGGCGAGCGCATGGCAGCTGCTGGCGAGCAGGCGACTGGCCAGCAGCGGCAGATCCATTGGCCGGTCGCGCAGGGGCGGCACGTGCAGGGCGATGGTCGCCAGCCGGTAATAGAGGTCTTCGCGGAAACGGCCGGTACGCACATCGTCTTCGAGATCCCGGTTGGTCGCGGCGATGACGCGAACGTCGACATGGACCGGGCGATTGCTGCCGAGGGGGCGGAATTCGCCTTCCTGCAGCACGCGCAGCAATTTGACCTGGAAAGCCGGGCTGGTTTCGCCGATTTCGTCGAGGAACAAAGTGCCGCCGTCGGCTTGCTGGAACAGTCCGACCCGATCATCAACAGCGCCGGTGAAGGCACCGCGCTTGTAACCGAAGAGCTCGGATTCGAGTAGGTTATCGGGCAGCGCGCCGCAGTTTTCGGTAATAAACGCCTTGCTCGCCCGACTGCTCTCGTAGTGGATGGCGCGGGCGATCATCTCCTTGCCGGTACCCGATTCGCCGGTGACCATGACCGACAGGTCGAACGGTGCGACACGGCCGACCATGTCGCAGACGGCATTGATCGGACTGCCCGGAGCGCGGATCAGGCCGGCCAGACCAAAGTTGCTTTTAACCTTTTCCTGCTTGCTATCGACCTGCCGTTTGAGCACCGGCTCGGCGGTGCGCAGATCGAGCGACAGGCGCTGGTTTTCCTGTTGCAGACGCCAGACTTCGGCAGCGCGCTGCAAAGTCAGCAGCAGTTGCTCGGGTTGCCAGGGCTTGAGCAGGTATTGCCAGATGCCGGCTTCGTTGACGCCGGTGATGATGTCCTCGGCGTCGGTGTAGCCGGAGAGAATGATGCGCACGATGTCCGGCCAGCGGGTGCGCACTTCCTTGAGAAACTGGACGCCGGTCGTCCCCGGCATGCGCTGGTCGCAGAGCACGATGCGGACGGCTTGCTCGCGCAGGAGAACTTCCATGCCCTCGTCGGCGCTGGAGGCGCAGAGCACCTCGAAATCCTCTTCCAGCGTCCGCCGCAAGGCTTCCTGCGAGCGCACCTCGTCGTCGATGACGAGGACGGCCGGCAAGCGGCGCAGGCTGCTATGGGAAGACGGAAGGGTCATGCCAGAACTTTCCAGTCGAGATCGCGGTGGCGGGCAAGGTGGCGCGGCGTCCACGAATGCGCCGAGCGGGAGACGAAATGATAGCGCGCGACGTGGTACGAGGGATCGAAGCCGTAGAAATTGCGGCGCATTTCGGTCAATTCCTCGGCGCGGTAAGCAGCCAGCGGCTTGGCGGCTTCGTCGGCGTGGCGTTTGGCCTGCTTGGCGGCAAGTTTTTCCGGGAAATCCGGGGCGGCGGCCAGTTCGGCGGCGCGCCGGGCGACATCGACGGCGAAGCCGGGACCGGGCAGGCAGGCGTCGTAGAAGCCGAGCTTGACGGCTTCCGGCGCCGTCATCGGCAAGCGGTGACGCATGATGGCTTTCGCCCCCTCATCGCCGACGCGTGGTGGCAACAGGTAGGTCCAGAATTCCGAGCCGTAGAGGTTGCCCATGTTCTTGTAATGCGGGTTGAGCATCACCCCATCGCGCGCCCAGACGAAATCGGCGGCCCGCGCCAGGAAGCAGCCGCCTGCCCCGGCATTGCCGCCGACCGCGGCTACGGTCAACTGCGTTTCGCAGCGCAAGATGGCCTCGGCCAGATCGTCGATGGCGTTGATGTTGGCCCACGACTCGTCGGCCGGGCTTTCGGACGCTTCGATGGTGTTGAGGTGGATGCCGTTCGACCAGAAATCGCTGCCACCGCGCAGAACGATGACCCTGGTTGGCCTTGTCGTTGCCCACTGAAAGGCTTCGGTCAGGCGTCGGCACTGGCCGGTACTCATCGCACCGTTGTAGAACTCGAAGCTCAGGAAGCCGACCGAATTTCCGTTCCATTCGGCCTCCTCGTAGGCGATGTCCTGCCAGGTCGGGATCGGCGATTTCCAGTAGCCGCCGTCTAGCGGCAACTCCGGCAACTCGGCAGCCTCCGTAAAAGCCAGCGATGTCGGCAGCTTGATGCCACCAGCCGGCTTGACGTGGCCGATCCATACCGAGCCGTCAGCCGTTGCTCGACAAATTGCCGTTTCGCGGCGGCCAAGCAGACTGCCCGGCTCGCCCTTGAGCGAGGCTTCCGGCCAGGCATCGAACAGGTGACAAGGCTGGCCGAACAGTTCATCGGCGACGCCGGGAAAGCCATCGGCAGCATTGAGCCTGGCCAGAATGGCGGCGCTGGTTTCGCTCTGCCAGTCGATAGCGCGGTCGGCCTGTTGCATGAGGGCGTGCGCTTGTCCGGCCACCCTTTCAGGTTCGAAATTTGGCTCTTTATTCCGGTTGACCGCAGCAAGCACCGCCTGGACGGCTGCTTCGGTCACTTCGTTGCGATAAATCGAGGCTTTCCGGGCCGGGCGCATCGGAAAGGTCGCCGACGCCCAGACCGGCCCGGCATCCATCTCCGCCTCGGCCTGTAACACTGTGACACCCCACTCCCTGGCGCCCCCCTGAATCGCCCAGTCGAGCGCCGACGGACCGCGATCGCCAACCGGCCCCGGATGAACGATCAGGCAGCAATAGCGCGACCAGATCGACTCGGGAATCGCTCGTTTCAAAAATGGTGCGATGATCAAATCCGGCCGGAACAGGGCCACAGCCTCCTCGCTGACCGCATCGGCAATGTCAAATTCGATGCTGATTTCGTGGCCGCGCGTAACAAGTTCGCAATAAAGTCGCTGGGTCAGGCCGTTGAAGCTATGGGTAATGAAGAGAATTCGCACGATTTACAGTTCTTTACAATTCATGTCAGCAAGATGAAACGAGACAGGACGGGGCTTTGCGGGGAGTACCGTCCCATGCCGCATATCTCTATAACTTTCGCGATATTTTTCAGACACTTGGCTTTGTCTACGATGCACATCAATAAAAATGGGATCGGAGAACAACAATGCAAACACAGCAAAAGCGAGTCAAACCTCGGGATCTTCCCGTCAGCCGGGCGCCGCGTCCGGAATACGTCGCCGCCATCCGCTATCCGGACGGTCGTCGTGACCTGTTCCACATCCGCAATGCCGACAATTTTGCCGACGCCCGCGAGCTCGTCATTTCCGAAGTCGGTGACGTGCTGTCGGTAATGATCGCGCTGCGCCACTAAACCGGTCTCAGCAAATCCGCGGCAATTGCTCGCCGCTCAGCCAGTCCACGATGCGACGGCCACCGAAGCCGGTCGTCATCTGGACGAAATGGTGCTCATCGACATGCACCGTACCGACGATGGCTGCCGCCTCTCCGAGCGGGTGGGCGTGCATCGCGGCCAATAGCTTCTCCGCATCCGCTTCGGCGCAAATCGCCACCAATTTGCCCTCGTTGGCGACATACAGCGGGTCCAATCCCAGAAATTCGCAAGCCGCATTGACCGCCGGAGTCACCGGTATAGCCTTTTCCTGCAGCATCATGCCAACCCCGGATTGCTTGGCGATCTCATTGAGCGTCGTCGCCAGCCCGCCTCGCGTCGGGTCGCGCAGAACGTGGATATCAGCGCCGCTGGCCCGCATCGCGTCGATCAAACCATGCAGCGCAGCCGTGTCGGAAACGATGGGTGACTCGAAACCGAGACTTTCGCGCTCGGCCATGATCGCCATGCCGTGATCGCCCAGCGTGCCGGAGACCAGAATGGCGTCGCCCGGTCTGGCGTAGCGGCCGGACAGCTCATTGCCCGGCGCCACGACGCCGACACCGGTCGTCGTAATGAACACCCCGTCGCCCTTGCCGCGCTCGACGACCTTGGTGTCTCCGGTCACCACCGGCACCCCGGCCGCTTTCGCCGCCGCCGCCATGCTTTGCACGATACGCGCCAGATCGGCGAACTTGAACCCTTCTTCAAGGATGAAGCCGGCCGATAACCACAAGGGCTTGGCGCCCATCATGGCCACGTCGTTGATCGTGCCATGCACCGACAGGCAGCCGATATCGCCGCCGGGGAAGAAAAGCGGCGAAACGACGTGCGAGTCGGTGGCCATGACCAGTTTTCCCTCGCCCGGGTTTGGCAGCAGCGCACCGTCGTCGCCCTGAGCCAGATATTCGTTGCCGAGGTGTTTGGCGAACAGCTCCTCGATCAATTGCGCCATCGCCCGGCCGCCCGAGCCGTGGGCCATGTCGACCTGGCCGTGCTTGATGTCGAGGGGACGAACGTAGGTTTTGCGGGTTTCGGTCATAGGGATGGATCAAAGGATCTTGTAGGGAGCTGAGGCCCAGCTTTTCGCACCTGATGCGGCGATAGTTTTCTGAACCGTTGGGTTCCGCCCTTGCGGGGCGTCTCACTTTTTCTTGCTTCGCCAAGAAAAAGTAAGCAA
>VIKE01000069.1 GCA_008080565.1 Rhodocyclaceae bacterium
GCCGCATTGGCGTCCTTCAGGGCGTTGGCCTGGTCGACCGACTCGTAGCGCAGCCGCAAGTCAGCGGTGGGCTTGCCGCCGATGAGCGCGCCTGTGAAGTCGTCGTCCGCGGCCGCCTGCACCGAGCCGGCCAGCAAAGCGGCCCCCAGCGCAGCGCTAACGGTCAATGGAAAATTAAGAGAAGGACGTTTCTTTCGCATGATTTTTCTCCCTGAGACGGTTGGTTTACGCAAAAGCTCAACCATGCGACTTTGGCACTGACAGAGACATGACCACCTGATTACAAATCGCTCATGAAAATGCCATGAATTGGATCGAGCCTCGTCACTCTTGCGTAACTGCGGCGCATGACCATGCACGCTGGCCGATGAAAATCGCATCGCAAGGGCCGCGCTGATCGCCCTCTCCCGCGGGAGAGGGCGCGCGGATTATTGCTCGACACCCCGATTCAGTCGCCATTGCTTGACCAGGGCGTAGATGGCCGGGATCACCGCCAGCGTCAGTACCGTCGAGGAAATCATTCCACCAACCATCGGTGCCGCAATCCGGCTCATCACCTCGGAACCGGTGCCGGTGCCCCACATGATCGGCAACAGGCCGGCCATGATCGCGACCACCGTCATCATTTTCGGCCGCACCCGTTCGACGGCGCCTTCCATGATGGCCTCGTAGAGGTCATGTAGCGTTGGCACCTGGCTTTCAGTCCGGCGCTTGGCTTTCAGTTCTTCCCAGGCATGGTCCAGGTAGATCAGCATGATCACCCCGGTTTCCGCCGCCACGCCGGCCAAGGCGATGAAGCCCACGGCGACGGCGACGGAGAGGTTGTAGCCGAGCAACCACATCAACCAGACTCCGCCGACCAGCGCAAACGGCACCGACAGCATGACGATCATGGTTTCGGTCAGGCGCTTGAAGTTCAGGTAAAGCAGCAAGAAGATAATCAACAGCGTCACTGGAACGACGATTTTCATTTTCTCGATCGCACGCTCCATTGACTCGAACTGGCCGCTCCAGGTCGCGTAGTAACCCGGAGGAAATTTCACTTGCTCCGCTACCGCCTTCTTGGCGTCAGCGACATAGCCACCGATGTCGCGCTCGCGAATATCCACGAAGATGTAGGCAGACAGCAAGGCGTTTTCAGTCCGGATGCCGGGCGTACCCTTGGCTACCTCGACGCGGGCCAACTGACCGAGCGGAATCATCGCTCCTTCCATGGTCGGCACCAGCACCTCGCGGGCAATCTGCTGAGGGTCGGAGCGAAGCTCACGCGGATAACGCACGGTAACGCCAAAACGCTCACGTCCCTCGACGGTCGTGGTCACCATCTCGCCACCCAGTGCTTGTCCAATAATGTCCTGCAGATCACCGACCGCCAGACCGTAGCGGGCAAGTTGGGCGCGGTCAGGTTCAATGTTCAGGTAGAAGCCGCCGGTAATCCGCTCGGCGAATGCCGAGGTGGTTCCCGGAACCGTCTTGACGACGGTCTCGATTTCGCGAGCCAGTCGTTCCATCTCATTGAGATCCTTACCGAACACCTTGATACCAATCGGCGTCCGGATGCCGGTCGACAGCATGTCGATACGTGCCTTGATCGGCATCGTCCAGGCATTCGAGACACCGGGGAACTGCAGTGCCTTGTCCATTTCAGCGATCAGCTTGTCGGTCGTCATGCCCGGGCGCCATTCGGACTCCGGCTTTAGGTTAATGACCGTCTCGAACATTTCCGTCGGTGCCGGGTCCGTTGCCGTGTTGGCACGACCCGCCTTGCCATAAACCGAGGCGACTTCCGGGAAACTCTTGATGATCTTGTTCTGGGTCTGCAACAGTTCCGCCGCTTTGGTAATCGACATGCCAGGCAACGATGCGGGCATGTAGAACAACGTGCCTTCATTCAGTGTTGGCATGAACTCGGAACCCAGTTTGCTGGCGGGATAGATCGAGACGACTAGGGCAATCAGCGCAGCGACGATGGTGGTCTTTTTCCACTGCATGACGCCAGCGATGATTGGGCGATAGGCCCAGATCAGGAAACGATTTACCGGGTTTTTCGACTCCGGCATGATCTTGCCGCGAATGAACAGCATCATCAGCACCGGCACCAGGGTCACCGACAGCAAGGCGGCCCCCGCCATCGAGAAGGTCTTGGTGTAGGCCAAGGGTGAGAACAGGCGTCCTTCCTGGGATTCCAGCGTAAAGACGGGCAGGAAGGAAACGGTGATGATGAGCAGCGAGAAGAACAGCGCGGGGCCGACCTCTTTGCAGGCCGCAATCATTGCCTCGATGCGATCCCCGTGGGTATGGTCCTCCGGCAAACGCTCGATGTGCTTATGGGCGTTTTCAATCATCACGATGGCTGCATCGATCATCGCACCGATGGCAATGGCGATACCGCCCAGGCTCATCAGGTTCGAATTCATTCCCAGCAAGCGCATGGAAATGAAGGCAATCAGCACCCCGACCGGCAACATCAGAATGGCGACCAAGGCACTGCGGAAGTGCATCAGGAAGACAATGCAGACCAGTGCGACAATCAGGCTTTCTTCTGCCAGCGTACGTGTCAAGGTGTCGATCGCATGGTGAATCAACTCCGAGCGGTCATAGACTGTCTGGATAGAAACCCCCTCGGGAAGACCCGCCGAGATTTCGCCGATCTTTTCCTTCAGGTTATGGATGACCTCCAGTGCGTTCTGGCCGTAACGCGCCATGGCGATACCGGAAACTACTTCCCCCTCACCATTCAGTTCGGTGAGGCCGCGCCGTTCATCCGGCGCCAGTTCGACGCGGGCAATGTCACGGACAAGAACCGGTGTTCCCCCTTGCGATTTCACCACCAGGTTTTCAATATCGCCCGTGCCCCGCAGATAACCCTTGCCGCGCACCATGTATTCGGTTTCCGCCATCTCGACGACACGCCCGCCGACATCACGATTCGATTCGCGAATGACTTTTGAAACCGCTGCCAGCGGAATGCCGTAGGCACGCAACTTCACTGGATCGACGGTCACCTGGTAGGTCTGCACAAAGCCGCCGATTGAGGCAACCTCTGCGACACCGTGGGCTTTGGTCAATTGGTAGCGCAGATACCAGTCCTGTAGGGTGCGCAGTTCAGCCAGCGTTTTGTCCTTGGCGAGCAGCGCGTACTGGAAGACCCAGCCGACGCCGGTGGCATCCGGACCGATCTGCGGCGTGACACCCTTGGGCATGCGACCGGCAGCAAAATTGAGGTATTCGAGCACTCGTGAGCGTGCCCAATAAATGTCCGTGCCGTCTTCAAAAATGATGTAGACGAAGGAGGCCCCGAAAAAGGAGAAACCGCGCACGACCTTCGATTTCGGCACCGACAACATGGCCGTCGTTAGCGGATAGGTGACCTGATCCTCAACGACTTGCGGCGCTTGACCGGGATATTCGGTATAGACGATGACCTGAACGTCAGAGAGATCGGGCAAAGCGTCGAGCGGCGTTTTCATGACCGCAACGACACCGCCGACAATGACGAAAAGTGTAGCCAGGAGGACGAGGAAGCGGTTGCGTCCCGACCATTCGATGATTTTGGCGAGCATGGTATCCCCTGTCAGTGGCCTGCGTGGGGATTGGCCGCCACTTTGCCAGCCATCGGTTTGATGCTGGTGACGACCCATTCACCGGGTTTGCGCTCGACAAACTCGAAGGCCACCGTCGCACCCGGTTTGAGTCCGCTCAACAGCGCCGGCGTCGCGACCTGGAACTCCATGGTCATGCCCGGCCATTTGAGGCTGGCGACCGGCCCGTGATTGAGCGTCAGCAGACCTGCCTTGGTGTCGAAACCCTCCACCGTGCCCTCGGCCTGATGCCCAACAGCTGCCGACTTGGCTGACTCCGGCTTCGGTTGGCTGCCATGGCTGGCATGGCCGAAACCGCCGACCGCCGCCTTCAGGTTACTTTCGGCGTCAATCAGGAAGTTGGCGGCGACCACCACCGGCTCACCATTCTTGACGCCTTCAAGCACCTCAACATGGTTGTCACTGCGTTGCCCCAGCTTGACCTCGCGTGGCTCGAAACGGCCTTCCTTCGCCTGGACCAGCACGATGCGGCGGGTGCCGCTGTCAATCACGGCCGAGGTCGGTACGGTAACGACTTCTCCCTTTGCGCCGACCGGCAACTCAACCTGGGCGAACATGGCCGGTTTCAGCAACTGACCGGGGTTCGGCAGTTCGACCCGAACCGGCACCGTCCGCGTCTCGGCCTTCAGGGTCGGATAAACGTAGGTAATCGTGCCTTCGAACACTTTGTCCGGGTAGGCATTGATCCTGACCTTGGCTTTGGCGCCGGTCTTGACCTGACCAATGTCTTGCTCGAAGACATCGGCAACCACCCAGACCGCCGAGAGGTCGGCCACCTGATAAAGCGCCTCGCCCGGCATGAAACGCATGCCCTGCAGGGCTTTCTTTTCGGTGACGATGCCGGCGACCGGTGAGCGGAAAGTCAACGTGCGCCGTGCTTCACCGGATTTTGCCAGCGCCTTGACCTGCTCCTCCGATATATCCCAGTTTTTCAGACGCAACAGGCTTGAATCGGCCAGTTGCTTCATGCCGTCCCGCGCTTGGCCGCCGGCTTCCTTCAGCGATTCGACGCCTTGGGCGGCAATCGCGTATTCGCGCTGGGCGGAAACCAATTCCGGGCTATACACCTCAAACAGCGGCTGCCCCTTGCTGACCGGCTGGCCCGTGACATTGACGTGCAGGCGTTCGACGTAGCCCTCGAACTTAGGAGAAATCGCGTAGATGCGGCGCTCGTCCGGCTCGATCCGACCGGCGGCGCGTACCACCTTGTCAAGGATGCGCAATTGGGCGGCTTCGGTTCGAACGCCCAGTTTCTGTACTTTTTCGGTGCTTATCTTTATCTGGTTGGCCGATGCCGGATCGTCGTCCTGCTCTCCCTCATAGACCGCGATGTAATCCATCCCCATCGGGTCTTTCTTGGGCACCGGCGAGGTGTCGGGCAGTCCCATCGGATTGCGGTAGAACAGCAGCTTTTTCTCTTTCTTGGCCGGCTCGGCCGGGGCGCTGGTGACCGGTGCCGCATCGCCATGGGAAGCGCCGCCACGTCCGCCCAGCCAGTAACCACCACCGGCAGCCACAGCAACGGCAATAACGCCGATGGTCAGTCCTGCACCCTTGTTCATAGATCTTCCCCTAAAAGACGTTCGATTTCGGCCAGACGCATCTGGGATTTGGCGCTGGGCATCGAGCAAGGTGGCGAAATCGACCTTGCCGGTCTCATACCCGGCCAGCGCCGCCTTGAAGGTCAGTTCGGCCTGCGGCAGTAGGCTGTTGGCCAGCAGGTTTTCCGTGCGGCGAGCAGCTTCGATACCCGCGAGCGCTTCAGCCAGCTCAGAGGAGACCTGGTTGGTTGTCGCCTCTTTACGAGCCCTGGCGGCATTGAGCATGGATTCGGACTCCCGCTCCTGGGCCCGGCGAGAGGCTTGCTGGAGCGGAATATTGAACTCGACCATCAGTTCCCATTCCTTGATCGAATTCTGGTACTGGATGGGCGAGACGCCGAGCGTGAAGTCGGGGTAACGATTTTTATAGGTCAGGTCGCGGGTCTTTTCCGCCGCCTTGATTTTCGATTCGTCGGCAAACAGTTGAGGATTGCGGGTTCGCATGCGCTCTTCCAGCGTTGCGTAATCCAGTGCAGCCGGAGCCGGCAGCTTGCGCAACTGGGCAGGCTCCTGAAGTGGCGCATTGCTCGGTCTTGCCAGTAACGCATTCAATCGGGCATGCAGGTGGTGCTGCTCGGTTTCAAGCGCAATCAACTCGTTGCGCATGTTGGTCTGCTCGACCTGAGCGCGAATAACATCCTGCTGTGCAGCCAGTCCGCCGGCATAGCGCACTTGAGCCACTTTCTCCAGGCGGGTCATCAGGTCGAGGATTTCCCGGGTCAGTTGTTCGTTACGATGGACGTAATACAGTTGGGCAAAATTGACCTTGATCCGCCCGGCAACGTCGGCCCAGCTTCCCATGGCCCGTCCCTTGGCACCCTCGGCTTCGAGTTCGGCAATCTCGCGCCTGAGGTCACGCTTGCCGAACCAGGGAATATCCTGCATCAGCAGATAACGAGTGCTGCCGACCCGGCTGGGTGACAGGGTGGCGTTCTGCTCACCGAATCGGGTAATGTCGCGCAACTCGGTACGGAACTTCGGGTCCGGCAAAGCGCCGGCCGGCGTAATCCGCTCGCCCGATGCTTCCGCTTCGGCCTGCATGGCGGCGTATTCCGGATTACGCGTCTTGGCGTAGTTGAGCAGGCTGTCGACGTTCGCCCCGGGCGCAACTTCCTGAGCCAATACATGTGTGCCAAAGGCCGTGGCAAATGCCATGAGCAAAATGGGGACGGGCCGGAGTCGGCGCATACAACCTCCCTGAAAAGCAATTCTTATGAAACCGACTGGCGGTAACACTGGACTACGCATTACCGCCAATCGGCTCGTTGTTATTTGGCTGCCTCGAAATGAACGACGGTAATTGCGCCATTGACGTTGTCAGCCATGAAACGAATCTTATCGCCGGTTTTCATCTGATCCAACCACGCGGCATTGGAGACTTTGAAGACCATGGTCATCGCCGGCATGTTCAGGTTGGTCAGCGGCCCGTGGGATAAGGTGACTTTGCCTGCCGCCTTATCTACCTTTTTGACCTGGCCGTCGACCATCTGCATTTCAGCGGACGCGTTAGCCGGTGTGGCCATGGCATGGCCACCATGGTCACCTGCGGCTTGCGCAGAAACGGCACCGAGGGTAGAAAATGCGATCAGGGTGGCGGTAATGAGTGCTTTCATGGGTTTCTCCTGGTGGGGGGGTCAATGTTTGGCGAAGACAGTGGTCTCGCCGCTGGCCTGGACCAGCAGCGTGTTGTAGGGTACGGGTTTCGGACTTTCCATTCCCGGCGAGCCGGGGGGCATCGAGGGCACCGCGATGCCAAGAGCTTTCGGCTTCTCCCTGAGCAGGCGCTGGATGTCGGCCGCCGGCACATGGCCTTCGACGACATAACCGCCGACCTTGGCGGTATGGCAGGAGCCGAGGCGATCCGGCATCCTCAGTTGCTTGCGGGCTGCTGGAACATCCATGACATTGTGAGCACGAACCTCGAAGCCCGCATCCTTCAGGTGGTCAATCCACTTCCCACAACAACCGCAACTTGGGCTCTTGTAGACATCGACCATTTCGCCTGCCAATGCTGCGGATGAAAGGCCAACTCCAAAAGCGGTGATCAAGGCAAAAACGAGGACGGGGTTACGCATGGCGAGGCTCCTGGTTAATTCGAGTAGCCGTCAGTATGGACAGCCAACCCCAACAATTAGCTGTCCCACTGATTACATTTTTGTAATGTTTCGATGTTTAGTGCTTGTGCTCACCATGGTCATGACTGCCATGATCGTGACTGTCGGCTTTCTTACTCTTGCCTGCCGGCTTTTTGGGCATCTCGGCAGGCTTTGCCTCGTGGTCATCATGCCCGTGCTCGTGGCCCACGACTCCGCCATGCGAATGGCCGTCGCTCGCCGCCACCAGTTGCTCATAAGCGGGCGCCGATAGCAAAGGCATCTTTTGCAGGAAGGCAGCCAGATCCCAAATGGCTTCGTCCTCCATGCCCCCCTTGGACCAGGCAGGCATGCCGGAGGCCTTGATGCCGTGCTTGATAATCCAGAAATCGCGAGCCGCGTTACGAGAAGATTCAGCCCCCGACTTGTCTGACAGATTCGGGGGAGTTGGATACAGCCCCTTGCGAATTTCAGAATCCGCTGCGTCAGGCGATAGATGACAGTTAACGCACATCGCTGCATAGTTGCCAGCCCCACGTCTTACGCGCTCTGGCTCGGCAAAGTCGGCTGGAACCTGAATTTCGCCGGTACGGCTGGCAATGGAACGCTCTCGGGCGAAGGCCAGTGCCTGGTAGGTAAATGAACTATGGGGTGTATCGGCGCTCACGTCGACAAGACCGGCTACAGCAACGACACCCGCTGTCGCTGCCCCCAATCCAACGGTCGCCAGCGCGCCCAAGAGAAATTTGTTCATAAGGAGTCTCCTTCGATTTTGGTGTGAATTCAGTGTTGACCGTGGCTGCCAGGCTTCCTGATCACGACCTCCTGGGTTTGCGTTTTACCCGCCGGACGCATGGATCCTTGGCCGGCATCGAGATTACGGGTTGCAACGGCCACCGGTCCGGTCCATTCATAGGACTGCGTACCCTTGGGTTGCTTGTACCAGCCTGGATCGCGGTAGTCACCCGGCTTTTGGTCGCGGCGGACCTTGAGCATGGAAAACATGCCGCCCATTTCGACGGCCCCATACGGTCCCTGGCCGGTCATCATCGGCAGGGTGTTGTCGGGGATGGGCATTTCCATCTCGCCCATGTCGGCCATCCCGCGTTCCCCCATCACCATGTAGTCGGGTATCAAGTCCGTGATCTGCTTGACGACGCCTCGGTGATCAACGCCAATCATGGTCGGCACGTCGTGCCCCATGGCGTTCATGGTGTGATGGCTCTTGTGGCAGTGAAAAGCCCAATCGCCTTCTTCGTCAGCAAGAAAATCGATCTGCCGCATCTGGCCGACCGCCACGTCGGTGGTCACCTCGGGCCAGCGCGAACCGATCGGCGTCGGACCGCCATCGGTGCCGCTGACGACGAATTCATGTCCGTGCAGGTGCATGGGATGGTTGGTCATGGTCAGGTTGCCGATACGGATGCGGACCTTGTCACCCTTGCGGACGTTGAGCGAATCGATCCCCGGAAAGGAGCGGCTGTTCCAGGTCCAAAGGTTGAAATCAAGCATCGTGTTGACCTTGGGCGTGTAACTGCCCGGATCGATGTCGTAGGCGTTCAGCAGGAAGCAGAAATCACGGTCGACGGGCTCGATAAGCGGGTGGCGGTCTTTCGGATGGGTCACCCAGAACCCCATCATGCCCATCGCCATCTGCGTCATCTCGTCGGCGTGCGGGTGATACATGAAAGTGCCGGGGCGACGCGCGACGAACTCGTAGACAAAAGTTTTGCCGACCGGAATCTGCTTCTGATTGAGCCCGCCGACGCCGTCCATGCCGCTGGGCAGGCGCTGGCCGTGCCAGTGAATGGTCGTGTGTTCCGGCAGCCGGTTGGTCACAAAAATGCGCACCCGGTCGCCCTCGACCACCTCGATGGTCGGCCCGGGGCTTTGCCCGTTGTAGCCCCAGAGGTGGGCCTTCATGCCGGGCGCTATTTCGCGGACAACCGGTTCTGCGACCAAATGGAACTCCTTGACGCCGTCGTTCATGCGCCAAGGCAGGGTCCAGCCGTTAAGGGTGACGACCGGATTGTAGGGACGTCCGTTGGGCGGAGTCAGTGGAGAGGCCGTGTCCGGGTTGTCCTTGGAGACCAGTTCGGGCGGGCAAGGCGGCAAGCGCGACGGAACTGACGGATGCAGCAGCCACGGCTCCGCCGGCCATGCCAAGGTTTTTGAAAAAATCGCGACGTGTGGTCATGATGGATGTCACCTTAATGGTCGGCGCGGCCGGTGGCCGCAATGGTGGCTCGGGCCGAAGCATTCAAAGACGGCTTGCCGATCATCGCCATTTCCAAATCACCGCGAGCGATCCAGAAATCGCGCAAGGTTTCGATATAGCTGTTGACGCTACCGATCTGCGTCCGGGCATCAGCGAGCAAGTCGAAAACGCCAATCAGCATGCCGTTGTAGCGGAGCATGTTCTCGTCCGAAATCCGCTTGTTGAGGGGGACCACCTCGTCACGGTAATGGCGGGCAATGTCGTAATTGGTTCGGTAGGCGTGATAGGCCTCACGAACCTCCGAGCGGGCATTGATTGCCGATTCGCCGGCACGCTCCACCGCCTGCATGTAAATCGATTCAGCCTTGGCCACCTTGGAACCACCCCAATCGAAAATCGGCAATTCGAAGCTGATTTCGTAGCCTTTCTTGTAGCCGCTGTCGCGTGCGCCTTCGAGCACCCGGGCCGGGCCGACTTCGAGAACGTTGATGAAACGGGTCGCCTTGGACAGGCCAAGATTCTTCGCCAGCGCCTCGGTTTCGAGGCGGATTGCCTGCAGATCGAGGCGTTGGTCGAGCGCCGCCTGCTCGACACCCGGCAACTCGTCGACCGTCTTGGGCAAATCGGGGAGTCGTTCGGGCAAGCGAATGGCATTGCGATCAGGCAGGCCCAGCACGCGAGCAAGGCGTTCGCGTGCCGCGATTGCCGACTGCTCCGATCTGGCCAGGTTCAAAGCCGCATCGGCATAGAACGCTTGCTCGCGAGTCTGGCGCAGTTTGCTGAAATTGCCCACCAACGCCATGCGCCGGGCCAGTTCGGCACCTGCCTCGGCGGCCTGCCTGACTTTACGCAGGTAACGCACGGACTCCTCGGCAGCCAGCGCCGTGTAATAAGCTTGGCGGGCCTCAGCGGCCAGGCGGGCCACATCGATCACCGCCAGTTGCTGCGCCTGGGCGAATTTGCGTTTCTCCACCTCGACCGCCAGCGGCATGGTGATCAGGGCGAAGATGTTGAAGGTCAGCGCCTGTTCAATCTTGTATTCACGGATGCCGTTCTCAGGTTTGCTGGCACGCAACATCGAGAAATGAGGATTGGGCAAGCGTCCCGCCTGTACCAGTTCGGCCTCGCCGATCCCCAGGTCGAAAAACGCCGCCTGCAAGCCGCGATTGTTGTAGAGCGCAAGCTGAATCGCGTCATCCGCCGTTAGCGGATTGGCGAGCAGTTCGCCGACCCGGGCCTGCAGTGTCGAGCGCTCCGCATCGCTGCGCGCCCATTGGACGTCCTTGTCCAGACGCTCGCGGGTCGTTTGCTCGACACGGCCGAATCCGCCATCGTCCGAAAACGTGGCACAACCGGCCAAACCGAGAATTCCGACGGTGGCGACAAGCAGTTTTCCGCGACGCATCGGCAACAAAGAGAGAGCGGACGTCATGGCTTATCTCCGGTCGCCTGTGGGGTGCGTTCAGCAGGGTTTCCGTGCTCATGGGCTGGCTCTCCAGCCGCTTGGCCGGTTTCAAGATGCCCGATGTGTCCGCGCAGGCGACCCATCTCGCCATTGACCTGACGCCAGTCATGCAGCGTCTCATCCTGGAACGGTTTGTAATCCGCGAAAGCCGATTGGTAGGATGTTTCGGGTATCGGTTCCTTGGGCGGATGGGAATCGGCCCAGGCGGGTGTCGCGGCGAGCGCGACCGTTAACGCCATGATTTTCATGATGCCTCCATTGGGAATATGCGGAGTCTTTTGCCCCGATGATCGACATCATGCTTTCGCCAAACCAACATCTTGCTGACTTGCGGATTACATTTTCGTAATCTAGGCAATTGGCCTTTAAAAGCGACGGAAAATGCGCCATCAATAGCCAATGATTGGTGGAGAGAACAATGAAAATTCTTGTGGTGGAAGACGAAACCAAAACCGGCACCTACCTCAAACAGGGGTTGATCGAGGCGGGTTTCGTCGTCGATCTGACCGCCAACGGTCTCGATGGGCTGCATCTGGCACTGACCGAGGCCTACGATCTGGCGATCCTCGACGTCATGCTGCCAGGTATTGACGGCTGGCAAGTGCTGCAAGGCATTCGCCGGGCCGGCAAGGATATGCCGGTACTGTTTCTGACCGCCCGCGATCAAGTCGAGGACCGGGTCAAGGGGCTGGAGTTGGGGGCCGATGACTACTTGGTCAAACCTTTTGCCTTTTCCGAATTGCTGGCGCGGGTCCGGACCCTGTTGCGGCGAGGTGGCAAGGCCAAGGAATCCGAGCTCCTGCGTGCATCTGACCTGGAACTCGACCTTCTGCGGCGCCGGGTCAATCGGGCGGGCAAACGCATCGATCTGACTGCCAAGGAATTCGCTTTGCTCGAACTGTTGCTGCGCCGCCAAGGTGAAGTTCTGCCACGCTCGCTGATCGCCTCTCAGGTCTGGGATATGAATTTCGATAGTGACACGAACGTCATTGAGGTAGCGATCAAACGTCTACGTGTAAAAATTGATGATGGTTTCGAGCCGAAACTTATCCGCACCGTGCGCGGCATGGGCTATGTCCTGGAGGTAATCGATTGACCCCGACCCGCGGCCCCTCGCTGACACTCCGGCTAACCCTGCTATTCGCGCTGGCCTCGGCCTTCGTACTGTTTCTGCTCGGCTTGCTCATTGGCAATTCTGTCGAGCGCCACTTCGAGGAACAGGATATGGAGGTGCTGAACGGGAAAATGCAATTGGCAAAGCATATCCTGGAACGGAACCCGGGCAGCCAACCCAAAGAAACGCTGACCCAGCGACTGGACGATGCACTGACAGGGCACCATGGTCTGATCGTTGCCGTCTTTCATCAGAATGGAGAGACCCTCTATGCCAACGAATCCATGGCTTTTCCTCAGGATCTTCTGGCTCCCCGCTCGACACCAAGGAATGAGCGTCCTGTCAAATGGACCAGCAACGACGGCCTGCCGTGGCGAGGAATTTCCTCGATGGTCAAGCTTGGCGCTGATGGCGGCGACAATTTAACCGTAGCAATCGCCACCGACATCACCCATCATGAGCACTTCATGAGTTCGTTTCGTGGAACGCTGTGGGTGTTCATGGCGTTGGCGACCCTGGCCATGGGGCTGTTGGGCTGGTTTGTTGTCCGGCGAGGTTTGTTGCCGCTACAGGCCATCAAGCTCAGGGCCGCCGAAATCACCGCCAACCACTTACATACTCGCCTGCCGGTAGAGTCCATCCCCCTCGAATTGGCCGATCTGGCCGACACCCTGAATGGCATGCTTTCGCGCTTGGAAGAATCCTTTCAGCGGTTGTCGGATTTTTCCTCGGACCTTGCTCACGAATTGCGAACGCCAGTTAGCAATCTGCTGACCCAGACCCAGGTCACGCTATCAAAAGCACGCTCTGCAGACGATTATCGGGAGATTCTAGAATCGAATGCGGAAGAGTTCGAGCGCTTGTCGCGCACCATTTCCGACATGCTGTTCCTGGCCAAGGCCGACAACAAGCAGATCATTCCCAATCAAGAGCCAATTGACCTCGCCGAGGAAATCGGCGACCTGCTGGAGTATTACGACGTGCTGGCCGAAGAGAAGGCGATCGCTTTGTCTCTCTCCGGTAGTGGTCAAATAGTCGGCGACCGACTGATGCTACGCCGTGCGGTCAGCAATCTGCTTTCCAATGCATTGCGCCATACGCCAAATGGCGGGGTAGTCACCGTACAAATCAACGAAACTGATGATGGAATGACGCATATTGCCGTCGAGAACACCGGAAGCGAGATTCCGGCAGAACATCTGCCTCGGCTATTCGACCGGTTTTATCGGGTCGATAGCTCGCGGCAGCGGACCACGGAAAGTTCAGGACTCGGACTGGCCATTACGCGATCCATTGTTCTTGCGCATGGCGGTGGGGTTGATGTTTGTTCAGCCAATGGATTGACTTGCTTTACGCTGTCGCTACCCACTTCTTCTTTGCGCTGACTTGTCGTTTTTGGCTGCGGACAGGGACAGAGCATTCCTAGTGCCACAGTGCGAATCCGGCCATGCCCCAACTCAGACATTTACCTTCCGGGCCATACACACTGACCGACTTACTTCTAGTTTGGTCGATGATCCTCGTAGTGTTCGTCGGCTTCTGGCTTCTCAAGCGATATCTAAAAAAAGCGCAGAAGAAACAGTCCTACACGAAACGTCTCAAAGATCGTTTACAAAATGGCAAGAAACGTTACAAACAATAAGTCTTATGAATCGGCCGGGCACCGTGCAATGCGAATGTGCCTTGCAGCAATTCGGGCAAAACTTAGTACCCGGGGAGAGGTTCGCATTGCAGTCCACACAATTGCTGGGCACCAAGGCTGTGCCGCATTGGGCGCAGTAGCGTCCCCCCAGGGTTGGTCGCTGAGCCGCACTTCGGGCATGGGGGGCCACCGGTAGCGCTATTGGTGGGGGGGCTGAATTTGAGGGGTAACTGTTTCCCCAGCCATGATGACCGCTGCTATCACGACCATGATGACCTCCACCATGCGAACCGGCGACTCCTCGCAAGAGTTTTTCAAAAAATCCCATAACAGCCTCCGTATTTGAGTGGAAGAATGGGTGACCGACGGTTTATGCCGAATCCGGCACGGAGCCCCCGGTCACGAACGGAAGACGCTAGGCTTCAGATGGCTCGTCTATCGATTTCGTGAAGTCCTCCTCGTCGGCATCTTTGCCGTGAGCAAGGCGATATAGAAGCGGCAACACAAGAAGCGTCAGCGCCGTCGACGACAAGATTCCCCCAATCACCACGGTGGCAAGCGGGCGTTGGACTTCCGCACCGGTACCTGTAGCAATCGCCATGGGGACAAAACCGAGCGAGGCGACCAATGCGGTCATCAGCACAGGGCGCAATCGAGTCAGAGCCCCTTCGTGAATGGCATCATCTAGAGTGCGCCCTTCTTCACGTAAATTACGGATGAAGGAAATCATCACCAGGCCGTTCAGCACCGCCACGCCGGACAAGGCGATAAAGCCGATGCCTGCCGAAATCGAGAGCGGAATGTCCCTTAGCCAGAGTGCGACAACGCCGCCTGTCAGCGCAAACGGAATGCCGGTAAACACCAGCAGTCCATCTTTCACGTTCCCGAACATCGCGAACAGCAGCGTGAATACCAAAAGCAAGGCCACGGGCACCACGATCTTGAGACGCTGCGAGGCCGATTCCAGTTGCTCGAAAGTTCCGCCCCAGGCGGTCCAGTAGCCGCTTGGAATCTTGACCTCGGCTAGACGGCTCTGAGCCTCGCCAACAAAGGAGCCGATATCTCGTCCCCGAACATTGGCACTAACAACAATCCGACGCTTACCGTTTTCCCGACTGACCTGGTTCGGACCCGGTGCAATCTCAAGACTGGCGACTTCCCCCAATGGGATATAGGTCGTACGTACATCAACCCCATTTCCGGCAGAAGCCCCCTTCGGCAAAGCTATCGGCAAACGCTTTAGTGATTCGAGATCAGAACGAAGGTTATCCGGCAATCGCACGACAATATCGAAGCGTCGGTCACCTTCAAACATGGTTCCTGCTTCTCGACCACCAATCGCTGTCGAGATTGCATCCTGGACATCACCAATATTGAGTCCATAGCGCGCCGTTTTCTCCCGGTCAATATTCACGGTCAGCATAGGTAAGCCCGTCGTCTGCTCTATCTTGACCTCGGAAGCGCCCGGAATTTTCTCCAATACAGCAGAAATCTTGCTGGCCGTATCGTTCATCACATCCATGTCGTCACCAAATATTTTGATGGCAACATCGCTGCGTACCCCTGAGATCAACTCATTGAAACGCAACTGGATCGGCTGGGAAAACTCATAGGTATTCCCCGGCAGTCTTCCAACGGTCTTTTGGATAGCTGTCAGCAGTTCATCCCGTGATTTCCGTGGCTCCGGCCATTCCGCTTCAGGTTTCAACATGATGTAGCCGTCCGAAATATTGGGAGGCATCGGATCTGAGGCGATTTCGGCCGTTCCCGTTCTCGCGAAAATCCTGTCGATTTCCGGATACTCCGCCTTGAGCCCCTTTTCCAACTGTTGCTGCATGGCTACTGACTGCGAAAGACTGGTTCCTGGAATACGCAGTGCCTGAATCGCGAAGTCGCCTTCATTCAGGCTCGGTACGAACTCACTCCCCATGCGCGTAGCGACCAAGCCAGAGAGAAGAACCATCACCGTCGTGAAGACCAGGACTACCGGCTTGTTCGCCATGACACCAGCCAGAACGGGCTCATACCAGCGCTTGGCTGCCCGCATCAGGAAGTTTTCCGTTTCATCCACCTTTTCACCGATGAACAGTGCGACGCCAGCGGGAATAAAGGTGACGGAGAGGATCATGGCACCTACGAGCGCGGTGACCACGGTGAAGGCCATGGGGTGGAACATTTTTCCTTCGACGCCGGTGAGCGCGAAGATCGGCAGATAGACGATCATGATGATGAGCTGACCGAATAGCAGCGCTCGGCGAGCCTCTTTCGAAGCGGTAAAGACTTCGTGGAAGCGCTCGGTCCGGGTCAACGGTCGCCCGTGATGTGCCTGGGCATGGGCCAAACGGCGAACACAGTTCTCTACAATGACGACTGCACCATCGATGATGATCCCGAAGTCAAGAGCGCCGAGGCTCATTAGGTTGGCACTAATCTGGTAGGTCACCATCCCCGAAAAGGTAAACAGCATGGAGAGCGGGATCACCATGGCGGTGATTACAGCTGCCCGCATGTTGCCGAGGAACAGGAATAGAATGACGATGACTAGGATCGCCCCTTCCAGAAGGTTCTTCTTGACGGTATTGATCGCTTTGTCCACCAGGACGGTACGGTCATAGACTGTCACTGCCTTGATGCCTTCCGGCAGATTGCGGTTGATTTCGACCATTTTCTGGTCGACCGCCCGTGAGACGGTGCGACTGTTCTCGCCAATCAACATGAACACGGTACCCAGAACGACTTCACGCCCGTTGTCAGTGGCGGCACCTGTACGTAGCTCACGACCGATGCCAACATCGGCCACGTCGCGGATACGGATCGGCACGCCCTGGACATTGCCCAGGATGACGTTACGAATATCCTCGATGCTACGCACTTGGCCAGGAGCACGAATCAGATACTGTTCGCCGCGCTTCTCGATATAACCGGCGCCGACGTTGCTGTTGTTGCGGTCGATGGCGATTACCACGTCCTGAAGTGTCAGGCCGTAGGAAGCCAGCTTTTCCGGGCTGGGTGCTACCTGATACTCTTTGGCAAAGCCACCAATCGAGTTGATTTCAGTCACGCCTGTCACGTTGCGCAGTTGCGGCTTGATGATCCAATCTTGTATTTCGCGCAAATCAGTCGGTGTATAGGGAGTGCCATCCGGCTTTTTGGCGCCGTCCTCTGCTTCTACCGTCCAGAGATATATTTCACCCAGGCCAGTAGAGATGGGCCCCATTGCCGGCGCTATTCCGGCAGGGAGTTTTTCCTTGGCTTCCTGAATCCTCTGATTGACTAGTTGGCGGGCAAAATAGATGTCCGTTCCATCCTTGAAAATCACAGAAACCTGCGACAACCCGTAACGCGACAGGGAGCGAGTCTGCTCCAGGTGAGGCAGGCCGGCCATGACGGTCTCGACCGGAAAGGTCACTCGCTGCTCGACTTCGAGCGGCGAATAGCCCGGCGCTGCCGTATTGATCTGCACTTGAACATTCGTGATATCGGGTACGGCGTCAATCGGCAGGCGCTGGTAGTTATAGATTCCCAAGCCAGCCATGCCGAAGACGGCCAATAGAACCAGCCAGCGGTGTTCGATGGCGAGGCGGATGATGCGTTCAAACATGTTGTTCTCCCTCGCCTCAGTGGCTGTGCTCGGCGCTACCCTTGCCGAGTTCCGACTTCAGGACGAAGCTGCCTGACGCTGCATAAGGGGTTCCTGCTTTCATTCCACTAACCACTTCGATGAATTTGCCATCCGAACGGCCCAAGGTCACCGGTTGTGCAACGAAGCCGTCAGGCACCTTGATGAAAACGACGCTCTTGTCACCAATCGTCTGAATGGCGTCGGTTTGAACGCTGACTGGAACTTCGGCTTCACTGGAAACGACTTCGATATTCACGAACAATCCAGGACGCCAAGCCATCTTCGGGTTGGCCAAAGTGACCCGCGCCTTGGCCGTGCGCGTATCCTGTCCGAGCAATGCACCCACGTAGGAGATGCTGCCTTCGGCTTTCGAGTCGAAGGCAGTTGCCTTAACAACAACCTTTTCACCAACCCGGATGACGTTCAGATCTTTGGCAGGAACGACAATCTCCGCCCATACGGAAGACAAGTCGGAAATTGTGAAAATACTGGCATCTTCCTTGACTGCCTCGCCAAGTGCGATGTGTTTTTCCACGACCATGCCGTCGAAAGGTGCGCGGATTTCATAACGATTGAGGCTGCCCGAAACCGTGGCACTGGCACCCAGCGCAATCAACTTTTGCTGGCTGTTAGCAACGGCGATTTCGGCTTCCCTTAAAGTTTGTTGGGCTTGCAGGTAGTCTTGCTCGGCAGAGATCTTTTCTTCCCAGAGCTTCTTCTCACGCTCATAGGTCGATTTGGCGAGCGAAAAACGCTTCTGCGCTGCTAGAAGTTCACTGCGTTGCTCCGAAAGGCCAGTGCTGGCGATCACAGCCAGAACCTGACCGCGCTTGACTGTTTGCCCCAGATTGGCAGGAACACTCTCGACGACTCCGGCAAGACGGGGTACAACATGCGCGGTACGGTCCTCGTTAAACCGGATTTCGCCGGGAAGCTGAGCCGCTGTTTTGATTTTGGCGGGAGTGGCCTTCTGGATACCGATGGCAGCAGCTTTAATTTGCTCGTCCGTTAGCTCGATTTTTCCTTCTTCCCGGGTATCGATGAACAGGAATGGGGTATTTCCCATTAGCACCGATATGGAGGCTTCGAACACATGCGGCTCTGCAATTTGGCTGGTACTTTTCAGGTAGTCTTTCTCGGCTGAAAAGAGGACTTCCTGCTTCTCCCCGCCCGGTCGCGTCAGTGCTACCGAAACTTTTGCCACAGTTGGTGCAAGTGGCTTTCCTTGCTGGAACAACCAGACACGGAAGCCAGGCTCGCCACCATCTTCGGACAACAGCAATTCCAGACCAAAACCATCCTCGGAAAATAATTTGCCACCATGCGGCCCCGACTTTGGTTCAGCCTCATGGTGCTCTGTATCTCCGTGTTCTTTGGCATGGTCGTGTCCATCGACCGCTTTACTGCCATGATGCTCGGCATCGGCATGGCCCTTGGCTTCGGCGTGGCTGGCGTGTTCAGGCTGTTCTCCAGCGGGCTGGGAGGTATTGCCACCCAGTATCCAGGTGCCCGCGACAACTCCGGTCGCCAAGATCACGGCAATGGCGATCCCTTGCTTTTTGGTGAGGTTAAAGGTGTTCTTGTTGAAATTCATTTTCACGACGTGCTCCTACGGACGGCTGGGTACGACAGATGGCATTGAATCGATGGAGCCCAGGAAGCGCTCCAGTTCGGCAGCGGTCCGATGAGCATCGGACAAACTTCTCAGGTATTGGGCTCTCGCCTGAAAGAAGGTGCGTTGGGCATCCAATACTTCCAGAAAACTGAATTTCCCCAGCTCAAATCCTTTGCTGGCGGCCTCATAGGCGCTACGGGCGCCCGGCATGATTTCGCTTTGCAAGGCTTGTGCTTCAACAACCAGGGCTTTTAGACGTTCCTCGTTTTGTGTTACCTCCGTACCCAAACGAACCTCGGTAACACTGAACTCGTCCCGTGCCTTGTCGGCTCGACGCTGCGCCTCAAGCACATTGCCCTGATTACGGTCGAAGATTGGGAAGGGAATTGAGACACCCACAATGGTTTGGTTGCGCCCAAGCTCTTCAACCTTTTTGGATCCCAGGCTGACGGTAACGTCGGGAATTCGGCGGGAGCGCTCTAAGTCCGCGAGAGCAGAAACACGATCGACTTCATGGCGCGCTCGAAGAAGTGCCGGAGATGCATTCAAGCGGCGGGTGATTTCTTCGGTGGAGCGGATCGGCGGCAACAAATCGGTACGCCCTTCGGCCTGTTCGAACCGTGGTGTCGAACTTCCCCAACTTGCGGCCAAACGCTTGCGGGCCGACACCAGTTCGCGTTGTGCCTGATTCAACTCCACTCGTGCCGAGGCTTCCGCGACACGGGCTTTTGTTTCCTCAACCGGCGAGATTTTGCCGGCAGTCACACGTCGTGAAGCCGCCTGGGTAGCGCGTTGGGCCAGGCCGAGCAAGTCCTCGGCCTGTTGAATACGCTCCTGAGCAACCAGAACATCGAAGAAGGCCCCGATCACGGTTGCGCGTATGTCAAGGCGTTTGGCTGCCAGATCGGCTGCTGCTACATCACGGCGCCGCTCGGCAGATGCAATTCGAGCCGAGCGCTTGCCACCAAGCTCGATCCGTTGGCTCAGCTGGATAGTTGTGGTCCGCGTGGCCTTATTCTGCGTATCTTCAACGGAAGTCGAAATTTCCGGATTAGGCAGAACCCCCGCCTGGATCACAGCCCCTTCGACCGCACGCAATTCGTTCGCGGCTGCTGATAATTCCGGGTTGAACGTTAGCGCGAGATCAATGGCCGCCGATAAGGTCAAGGAACCAGATGGTTCCTTGGCGAGCGCAGGTGCAAACGTCGCAACAGACAGCGCGTCCTGCATCTGCGCCGATAGGTTTGTGCTGGCAAGCACTGAGAGTCCGAACAAGGTTCGGAGTAGCAACGTGACAGCAAAATTTCTTGGGTACATCCGATTCTCCAGTGATGAAATACACGTTGGGGAATCGGCGGGGCGCCATCTGACTGACAGAGTGGCACAGCACGCGGCTTAGGCCGCAGCAATTAGATTTGGGAAATGCCCAAGCCCCGCCGATTAGGCGGAGATGGACCAGTTAGGACGCTCAGGCTGTTCGTCTGGTGGGGAAGCCCAAAGCTGGACTGTCCGAAAATGATCAGCAACAGCCCCAACCTTGGGCAGCAAACTGCTGAACGAGGTCAATGCTGCAACACAGCCTGCATGGCAGACTGCGCAATCATTGTCCACATCAGAGACCGAGCCTTTCGCAAGCTTCTCGCCATCCTCGGCTTGATGCTTATGGTCGTGATGACCAAAGTGCTTCGTCGATCCCGTTTCGTGCTGGCAATAGGTCGCTGCCACCGCCCAGGAAATCTGGAGCGGCAAAACAATCAACAGGAAAATAGATAGCCAGCGACGCATGGGATGAATGGTAACAGAACAAAATGTGTTCAAGCAGTAAGCCTGCAGGGGGTAACGTATGGAAAGGCGAGTTGCTGATGACCAGGGTTTTCCTGGTCATCGTCCGATGGGCAACATATCCGTCCTCGGTGCGGAATTAACCACCCTGGTACAACGCCTCGCGTTGCTTCTTTTCTTCCGGCGTCATTTGCACAGATGGTGCAGGTGTGTTGTGCTGGAGTTTGTCGACGTGTTGCCATTTCCCATCGCGATAGGCATATTCGTGCGGAATCAGCACCCAGCCTTGATCACCGCCGACATAACGATACTGGCCGTCCGCACTTACTGGATTGCGTTTGAAGTCATCGAGTTCCTGTTGCACTTGCTGGGCGGATTTGCTGCCCGAACCGTGCGCCGGGTAGAATTTTGTCGCGCCCTCCGGCGTGCTGTGCATGACCGAGTCGGCCAACACCTGACCTGACAGGAGCAAACCGGCACAAAGTATGGGGATGGAAAGGGCTTGTTTGACGTTCATGATGGAACTCCTTCATTGATGTTTCGTTCATCGGTTTTGATGTATGCCGAACAACTGAACGGCATAGGTGAACTATAAAAAAACAGCACTGACAGAACGCCAACAGGAAGTTTACAAAATTGACATCTTTCGATTTGGAAAGAAATGAAACTATTGGTTGTCGAAGATGAGCAAAAGCTTGCCCAGTACCTGCAAAAAGGATTGGGTACGGCAGGCTTCGTTGTCGACCTTGCCCATGACGGAGTAACCGGACTTCACATGAGTCTGGAGTTTGATTACTCCGTCATCATCTTGGACTCCATGCTGCCTGGCATGGACGGACTTGCCTTGCTGGCTGCCCTGCGTACCCAAAAACAAACCCCGGTCTTGATGCTGACCGCGCTGGGTAAAGTGGAAGACCGGGTCAACGGTTTGCAGACTGGCGCCGACGATTATCTGGTCAAGCCGTTCGCCTTTTCTGAGCTGATCGCTCGAATCCAGGGACTGCTGCGCCGCTCGGCACAGCATCAACCGGAAAGCACGTCGAACCGTCTGGCATTGCACGATCTTGAAATGGATCTGGCTCGCCGTAAGGTCTCCAGGAATGGTCAGCGTATCGACCTGAGTGCCAAGGAGTTCCTGCTACTTTCTCTGTTTCTGAGGAAACAAGGCGAGGTGCTATCGCGTACCGAGATTGCCGAGCAGGTTTGGGATATGAATTTCGACAGCAACACCAATGTAGTCGAAGTTTCGATCAAGCGACTTCGCGCCAAAATGGATACACCCTTCGAGCTCCAACTACTGCACACCGTACGAGGCATGGGTTATGTCCTCGAAATGCGCGAATGAAACTTGGCAAACAGATTAACCCGACGCTGAGCGGTCGCCTTGTACGCTGGCTCGCCTCACTAAGTTTGGGTGTCCTTGGATGTTTGTGTCTCGGAGTATTTTTCTCGGTCAAAATTAATCTTGAGTCACAACAGGATCTACGCCTTGAAAAGCTCAGTACGGCAATTCAGCACCTGTTTGAAGAAACGCCGGCACACCTGCAACCGGGAACACTGGAACATGACCTGGAAGATCTTCTGAAGATCAATCGGGACTTGCATCTCAAGTTACTCGATAGATTGGGTGGGGCTCGTTTCATTTCGACGCCAAGTGCTTGGCCGTTAAAAGCGCGCTTTCTCTCGCTTGCACTCCCCGAGGAAGCTTCGAGGACAGATTTTGCCGTTGCCGAATTGGCGCTCGACACTGCACCCGACGAGGCTATTCTGGATCGCCTCGCAGCCATTCTTTGGGGGGCTGCATTGATCGGCAGTACTGCGATCACCGTGGGCGGTTACCTGCTCGTTTATTTTGGACTGACCCCCATTCGGACACTGGCTGAGCAAACACGCTGTCTCGCAATACTTTCCCTCGACAAACGGTTGGAAACTGAGGGGATTCCCGCCGAGCTACAAGTGCTTGTCGATCAGTTCAACGATTTGCTAAATCGACTGGAAAAAGCCTACCAGCAACTCGAAGGATTCAATGCCGATGTAGCGCACGAATTGAGAACGCCGTTGGCGAATATCATCGCTAGCAGTGAATTGGCTTTGCGTAGCAACGACAAGGATGAAAATCTGCGTGATTGCATCGGTGCGAATCTCGAAGAAATGCACAGGCTGTCGGGCATCGTTAATGACATGCTGTTCCTGTCGCAAGCCGACCGGGGTGCAAAAGCCCGGCGGATACCCGTTCAAAGCCTCGCCCAACTCTGCACTGAGGTGGCTGACTACTATGAAGCAGTGCTGATTGAGTCCGACCTTCAGTTGTCGATTGAAGGTGATGCATCCGGCCTATTCGATGCTGCACTGCTACGGCGCGTACTGTCCAATTTACTGAATAATGCGGCCCGGTATGCTGAGCACGGAAGTGCAATCTTGATCCGGATAGCGCCGGAAGCAGATGGACAACTAAAGCTCTCGGTGATCAACCAGGGGGAACCGATTCCTGCTGCAAGCCAGCCCCACATCTTCGATCGCTTTTTCCGCGTAGACACGTCACGTAGCCACGGCCACCAAAATCATGGACTGGGTCTCGCCATTGTTAGCGCGATTGCCCGGATGCATGACGGGGCGGCATTCGCAATATCCGCCGATGGCGAGACCGAAATAGGCGTACGACTGGCCTGCTGACGGCCTCGCTGCTTTCGTCGATGCAGGCCAACGGGTCTTCAGTCTCTGGTTTGCGGCGCAGAGGTTCGCAACGTTCGCAGGCCGTTAGCGACGACCAGTAGACTGGCGCCCATGTCAGCAAATACCGCCATCCACATCGTGGCATTTCCGAACACCGCGAGCCCGAGAAATACGACCTTGATGCCCAAGGCCAGTGCGATGTTCTGCCAGAGCACGGCGTGTGTCTGGCGGGACAAACGGATGGTTTCCGGGATACGTCGCAAATCGTCGTTCATGATGACCACGTCGGCGGCCTCCATGGCGGTATCGGTGCCGGCAGCGCCCATGGCAACACCGATATCGGCACGTGCCAGGGCGGGCGCATCGTTGATACCGTCGCCGGTCATTGCCGTCGGGCCATAGCGCCCCTGCAGTTCCTCGATAGCAGCCAGCTTGTCCTCCGGCAGCAGGTTGCCTCGTGCATCGTCGATTCCCGCCTGGCGGGCAATACTGGTTGCGGTTGCTACGTTGTCGCCGGT
>VIKE01000070.1 GCA_008080565.1 Rhodocyclaceae bacterium
CCGTCCATTCGCCCCACTGCTTGTTTCAATCCACGCCCCCCGTTGCCGGGAGGCGATGCCGTCGTCATCAAGGGCGGTCACGCTCTTGCGCTGGTTTCAATCCACGCCCCCCGTTGCCGGGAGGCGATGCCGAAACGGGCGCCGTCATCACCAACATCAGCGACGTTTCAATCCACGCCCCCCGTTGCCGGGAGGCGATGCTCATCTCCCGTAACTACCGGAAGCATCAGCACAAAAAGCCCGCATTGCGCGAACCTCTTTATTCCTGAGCAAAAAACATCTTACGCGAACAGCGCACCCTCTGGAAAGCCACATCAAATCAGGCAAAAGCGCGGCGCGCGAACCTACCGGGGAAAGCATGTGCACTTGGGGTTCGCGCAAGCTCAAAGGATGAGCGGCGCGTCGAAGTCGGTGGCGCGAAAACAGCCGTGTTCGCGGACTTCGTAGCCTTTGAGTTCGGCGATGCGGTAGAAGCGCAGGTTGTCTTCCCCGTCCTTGATTTCGGCCACCAAATCGCGCTCCAGCGCCTCGAAGCGGGCGCGTTCGACCTGGCATTCGAAGACCGATTTCTGCACCCGCTGGCCGACGCTTTCGCAGAGTTTGGCAACGCGGCGCAGGCGTCGGCGGCCTTCGCGGGTTTCGGTGTTGACGTCGTAGCAGACGATGACCAGCATGATCAGCGCGCTAGGTAGGGCAGATATTCGGCCGTGTCGCCACGCAGCGTGCGCGCCAGCAGGCGGGCCTGAAGATGCGGCAGCAGGCCGAAGGGCACGGTTTCGCTGAGCAACGGATGAGTCAGGTTTTCCTGCTTGCGCTCCTGATAGGCGACCAGTACCGTCTTGCGCGCATCACCTTCGAGCAGCACGGCGCCGCCTTCGCGTTCGACAAAATCGCCGGCGCCGATCTGGCCGCGATTGATCAGCGAAAGCACCAGACGGTCGGCAAAGGCGCGGAATTCTTCCATCAGGTCGAGCGCCAGCGCCGCCCGGCCTGGTCGCACAACATGCAGGAAGCCGATTTGCGGATCGAGGCCGCAGGCTTCGATGGCCGAGCGGCAATCGTTCATCAACAGGGAATAGACGAAGGACAGCAAGGCGTTGATCCTGTCCCGTGGCGGGCGCCGGCTGCGGCCGTCCATGCGGAAGCTGTCCCGCGCCGAAGCACGGATCAGCGCATTGAGCGCCGCGAAATACTGGCGCGCCGCTTCGCCCTCGACGCCGCGCAGGGTATCGGCATCGCCGGCTCCCGGCAGTGCCCGCAAGGCGGCGGCCAGATCGGCCGCACCGCGTGTCAGGATCGCCGCATCTTCCTCCGCCTTGGCTTCGCGGGCGCCGCGCAGCAAGACCTGGCGGCCATTGCGCAGTTTGCCGGCGATGCAGTTGCGCGCCACGTTGAGGGCAAAAGCGGGGTCGCCGGCCAGCCGATGCTGCGCCTGCCGCAGCAGCACATTGCCCGAAACAGGCCCCTCCAACCGCGCCTTGAAGCGCCCGTGCGTATCGAGCAAAACCAGGCTGATGCCGCTCTCGGCCAGCTTATGCATCAGCGGCAACGACACCGAAACATGCCCGAAGCAAACCACCGCGCTCAGGTGATGCAGCGGCACGCGCAGCCGCGTTTTCTTATCGACCTCGACGCGCAAGGTTTCGTTGTCGAGATGGATGTAACTCTCGGGCGTGGTCACGTACAGCGTATTGAGCAGTTGCATGTCAATCATCCACTTCGAACAGGGAATGCCGGACCGCTAAATGCTCCGGCGTTGGCGCCAGGGCTTCCGGCTGGCAGAGATCACGCAACGAACAGGCGCGGCAGTGATCGTCGTTCAACGGCGGCGGCATTTCGCCGGATTGCAGCAGTTGGCGGACGGCTGCTACGGTCAACTCGGTTTTTGCCCTTAAATTCGAGTCGACCGTAGCAATGCGCCGCCGACGCGACGAGGCGTAATACAAGGCCCCTTCCGGCACCGGTTTGCCGAACATCTCTTCCAGGCACAGCGCCTGCGCCGCCAATTGCAGATCGTCGCAGGCAGCAATGTCCGCCCGCTTGTGGCGCGAGCCGTGTTTGTATTCCACCGGATACGGCGTGCCGTCCGGCAGAAACTCGACGACATCCGCCTTGCCGACCAACCCGAGACGGTCGCAAAACAGCGGCAAGGCGCGCTCGATGCGCAAGCCGTCGCGCAACTCGAAACCGGGGTCGTCCACCCGCTTGTGCAAGGCCTGGCCGCGCTGGGTGAACAGGTTCTCTTCGAACACCTGCTCAACGTGGATCAGCGCGCACTGGCGCGGGCAGTAAGCCCAGTGCTGGAGCGCAGAAAGAGGAATGGGATCAAGCGTTTCGGTCGTCATCGCTCAAACCCGCCGATGGCTTTGGCAACTTGCTTGGGTTAGCATTGCCCAAGCATTTCTGGAGGTTCTCACCATGATCAATTCCCCCCTTGAAGACATCGAAGCCGCCGCCCTGCAACTGGCGCCGGCCGAACGCGCCAAACTGGCGGAACGCCTGCTGGTCAGCCTTGATGAAGACGACGAAATACTCGCCGCCTGGATTGAAGAAGCGGAGCGCCGGGGCGATGCGTACGACCGTGGGGAAATGGGCGCCATCGACTTCGACGAATCAATTGCCCGACTCAAAGCCAAGCTCGCTGCCGCCGCATGAAACTGATCGTCCTCGATGCCGCGCAAGCGGAACTTGAGGAAGCACAGGCCTATTACCTGCAACACGCCACACCCGGCATCGCCGCCGCCTTCGTGGCCGATTACGAAAATGGCGCCCGCCGGCTTCTTCAATTTCCCCATGCCGGCACCTCGATATCCCAACGCTTGCGACTCTTGCCGATGCGTCATTTTCCGTACTCGATCATTTACCAAGCCACCGCCGAAGCCATCACGATCCGCGCCATTTCCCACCAGCGCCGCCGGCCCGGGTATTGGGGCGGACGGCGCTGAGGGGCAAGCCTACACTCGCTTGATTAGCGTCACCCCTGCAGGCAAATTGGTTTCATCTACGTTCACCTCGTAATCGGCAAAGCTGCGCGGCACATCGGCATCAGCCTTGCGCTTGATAGCAACCCGGTCGAACAGCGCATGTGCGTGTGCATTACCCAATTCCGAATCGTGCTTGAAGACGTACAGCCCACGCGTCGACATTTCGCCACGCGCCGCCGAGCGGTCATGCTCGAACATCTGCTCCAACGCCTGCCAGAGTAGTTCCAGGTCTTCTTCGCCAAAGCCGGTTTGCTTGGCGAGGAAAGACGAAACGAAACCGTGGGCGACGTAGATGCCGTAGGGAACGGTGTGCTTGCGGCCCATGGTGCGGTTATCGCCTTGCTGCTTCTCGGCCTCGGCTTCGGTTGCCACGGCCATGCGGGTAATCGAATGTTCCTGGGCAATGATCGGATCGACGGAGCGGGCAAAAGTCAGTTGCACCGGACCGCGTACCTGGCCGCAGTTTGTGCCCAGCGCCATGACGGCGCCGAAGGTACGCACGTCGAAGAAATTGGCGCACATCCATTGCCGCGCCTTGTCCACGGTATCGCCACTGCCCTTGCGCTTCTTGTCGCCCTTCAGCTCTTCTTCGGCACCAATAGCGATATAAGCCTTTTCATGCGCCTGATTGAGAACCGCCTTTTCCTTCACGTAGATGTCGAAGGGCGGCGTTTCGCCTTTGACCAAGCCGACAAAGTTACGCACCTTGCGCTTCAGGGAAACATCGGTCACCAGCCCATGGCCGGATTCGGCATCGAGACGCGGCAGGTTGCCGGCATCCGGGTCGCCATTGGGGTTGCCGTCGCGCACATCAAAAACGAGGACGAAGTCGTAGCGGTTGTTCAGGCTCATTTGGATTCTCCCTGGGTGGATTGCATGGATTGGCTGGATTCGGATTTGCTGAAAAAGTCCTGGCGCTGGTGGTAGTAGCCGAGGGCAAAACGGCCTTGCTCGGGCAAGCTCAGATGTTTCGGGAAGTCGTTGAGGCCGCCCATGATTTCGCCGAGCAGGCGCTCGAAATTGATGGCGCGACCGCGATTGGTGAGCTTCGCCAGATGGTGATTCTTGAGGCGCAGCAAGGTGGTGAAAACCGCCACCGGCGTGCTGGAAGCGGCGCCGTAATAGCGTTCACGGATCGTCGCATTGAGGCCGGGACTGGCTTCTTCCTGGATTTTTTCCAGCGCCGCAAACAGGCGCCCCAGCCGGTAGGCCGGGCTGGTGTTCTCTAAATCGAGCATGTCGGACAACTCCTTGTCGAGAGATTGATTCGGTTGAAAGCGTTGCAAACGATTGAGGCTGGCCTTGATGGCGGCTGCCCGCAGGTAGGTGACGTTCTGTTCGGCGCGACAGCGCAACACCGCCGCGTTGAGCCAGGTAGCCGGAAACGGGCTGCCGGAAAGAATCGCCCGCATGATGTCGCCGCCCAGGTTGGGCGGAATGTTGTCGGCCTTGCCCTGCTGGGCGCAGGCGGCGAGCAGGCGGAAGAGGCTCGGATATTCCGGGTCTTTCGCGCTGCGTGCGACTTTCAGATCGGCGAACCATTGCCGGATCTGGCAGGCGATTTTGTGCAGCGGTGCAGCGTGCCAGAAGCGAACGGAAACCCGCGCCGCGTTGGGCGCCAGACCCAGCACGTAAAACAGCTTGTCGCCCCGACCGCCGTCGAACTGCCCGGACTGCACCGCACCAAGCAGAGCGCGCACCTGTTCGGCCCGAGCATCGGGATCGTCACGCTCGCCGAAGATGGCGGCGAACCCTTCCTCGATCTCTGCATCATCCTTCTGCGCCCAGAACACCGTCGAGGCATCGCCGACCTGGATACGCTGGCGGGAATTGCGGTCGAGCAAGTGATTAAGCGCCGTGGTGTAGGCAAAGGCGGCAAACTTTCCGACGGGAGCATTTTCGCCTTGTAGCTCAGTCTTTCCATACGACTCATAAGCTCTAGCATTGAAAGAAACAATGTTTGCGCCAGCTGTTTGTGCTCCCCAAACGCCTTTAATGGCTGTGTGGAGACGCTCGATAGATGTCGTTTGACCGGTGACAAGGCAGAAAGCCTGCTTGGCACCGTCTTCTACCAAGTTACCCAACCCGGCGACAACAGCCGGGCGCTGGCAGATCAAATCGCCATCGTTGTGCAACCGGAAAGTGACGACCGGATTGCCTTCGACGATTTCCGGCCAAGCCGGATCGGCGGCCAGAGCAGCTTGTCCGAAGTTGGCGTAGAAGCTTTCCAGAGCCAGAATGCCGGAATCCTGGCGGGCTGTATCGGGCAAGTCAGCGATACGCTGGCGAAAGGCCGCATGCTGCTCAACCACTCGCTCCGGTTTGCCACGGGTATCGACACCCAGGGCGTATTCGGCGGTATCCCACAATAAGTTGGCGGAAATATTTACGGCACGTTTGACGCCCTTGGGCACCTGGTAACGCCGCGCCTGTTTCTTCTTGCCGTCGCCCTGGCGGGTATCGACGATGCCAAGCGGCCGGCCTTCGGCGGTCAACTCGACGATGAAGGGAATTTCCTTGTCCTCCAGCCCGAAGGCCGGCAGACGGCGGGCCGGATCGGGATCGATGGCCTTGCGCTGGTAGTAGTCGTAGAGGGCTTGCAAGATCATGCCGTCACCTGCGCTTGCGTCAGGTCGATAACCCCGTTGTGCAGATCGGCGCGGAAAAAGCGCGGTTTCGGATCGTTGACCACAGCAAAATCCATGTCGTAGAGCATCCAGCCCAGATCGCGGCTTTCGGCCAGGGCGGGCGGCTCGCTGTCCGGATCGGTGACCAGCCGGAAACGGGCGGCGAATTCGCGGCAACCGAGATAGGGCTGATTGACGCACTGCCCTTTCTCGGCCCGGCGCTGGAACATCTCCCGGTACTTGGCCGGATTCGCCCGCGCATCGTCTCCGATCGGCAGCAGTTCGGCATGCAGGCGATAAGCCACATCGCGCAGGAACAGCCCGGCCCGCTGCTGACGGTCGTCCTCGATATACAGCGCCAGATTGCCCTGCCCGGCATTCATCGCCGTCTGGGCATTGCGCACCGACGCCTTGGCCGACACCTCGTTGCGCCGCACGCTAATCCATTTGATCGGCTTCAAGACCTCGATGCGGCGCACCTCCCAGCGTATCGCCGGCTTCCACAAAATGGCCTCGAACACCGAACGCGCCGCCGATGGCGTGATCACATCGTAGGAAACCCGCTCGACCTTCATTTCCGGTCGGGTGAAGCAGGCGAAGTCACCCAACACTTCAAGGCAAAAACTCGTCATCGTTTCTCCTTTCGCATTTCAATCATTGTTTCCAGCATCCGTCTCACCACACTAGATTCCCCGGATCGCCCGGCGCACCGTCCACATTGATACCCAGCACCCGGTCGTAAAGCACATCGTTGCCGAACGACTGCACATACAAACCCGGAAAGTCGCCACCCAGCGGTTCGATGTCGCCCAGCCCTTCCAGACGTTGCAGGTCGCGCTGGTAGATGCTCACGCCGTAGCGTTGCAGCTTGCGCAGCAGCCAGCGCTGCGGGCCTTCCTTTTTCAGGGTGTTCAGCAACACGTCGATGGCTTCGTCATCCGCGTCGCGCTTGTAGCGGACGAAGACCGTGGCGCCTTCAGCTTCGTCGATCAGGCGGAAGCGCTCGGCGGCGGTGCGGAAATTGACGTCGCCAATCTGGCCGACACGCAGCAAATTGCAGACGTCTTTTGCATCGAGATTGGCGTCGCCGTAGAGCCGGCGGAAAAAGTCCGCGAACCGCTCGACGCCCATCGGGTCGGCCTCGGGCGGCAAGGCTTCCCACAGGATGCGCGTTGCCTGTTCGGCCATGCGCAGCAGTCCCGGCGGCGCCGGTTTGGGCGGCACGAAGACATGCACTTCGCCCTTGTCCAGCCGGCCTTCGCGGTTGCAACGGCCAGCGGCCTGGGCGATGGAATCCAGCCCGGCCAGGGCGCGATAGACGACTGGAAAATCGATATCGACGCCGGCTTCGACCAGTTGGGTACTGATCACCCGGATCGTCGCCGGGGTTTGCCCGGCCGCCAGTGCCTGCCGCCTGGCCAGCAAGGCCTGTTTGATGTCGGCAATGGTGTCGCTGCGGTGCTGGGCGCACATCAGGCCGGACAGATGCCACAGGCCGGTGCGGTCTTCGGCCTTGACCCGCATATAGAGTTCGCGCGCATCGGCGCGGCGGCCGACGACGGCGAGCACGGCATCGTGCCCGGCGATTTGTGGCGCCAGTTGTTCCCAGTCGCAAGGCGTTTTCAGGTCGGCCGGCAGGTGGACCTTGACCCGCTCCAGCGCGCCGTACAGCCCGGCCACGTCATCGACGATTTCACGGATTTCGCCTGCCGCGAAGCCGCGCAGTTGGCGGGCCTGATCGAAACCATTGCGGCTTTCCAGCGTCGGCTGAGTGGCAGTGCACAGCACCAGCGTGACGCCATAATCCTTGACCAGCAGGCGCAGCACGTCGACCACCGGCTGCAGATAGGGCACCGGCAGCAATTGCGCCTCGTCGAGAACGATGACGCTGCCGACCAGATTGTGCAGCTTGCGGCAGCGCGATGTGCGGCTGGCGAACAGGCTTTCCAGCAATTGCACGTTGGTCGTGACGATCAGCGGCGCATCCCAGTTTTCGCAGGCCAGACGGGAACGGGCGGTTTCCTGCTTGTCGTCCACCTCGACATTGCTGTGATGCTCGATGACGTTTTCGTCGCCGAAGATGCTGCGGAAGATGCCCGCCGTCTGCTCGATGATACTGGTGTAGGGAATGGCGTAGATGATCCGGCGTTTGCCGTGGCGCACCGCATGCCGTAACGCAAAAGCCAAGCTGGACAGCGTCTTGCCGCCACCAGTCGGCACCGTCAGACTGAACACGCCGGGCGGGCATTCGGCCTTGACGAGACAGGCGCCCAGGACTTCGGCACGTTTCAGATTGACCTGGCTCCCGGCCTCGCCGCGTGTCACAACCTCCTGAGCCATCACCGCCAAGCGTTCGGCCAAGCACTTTTCCAACTCGCCGATGGGCATGAAACCGTTGCGTGCCTCGGCCTTGCCTTGTGACATGAATCTCTCGGTATCGAGAAAATCGGCATCGACCAGGCAGGAAAACAGCATGCGCACCCACAGCGCAAAACGACCGGGAATGTTGTCTTTCTGATCGGTGCGGATCGCGTTCAGGTCGGGCAAACCGGCCGAGGGCTTGAGGATGGCTTCGGGAATCGCCACGGCCAACGCATCGCGCCCTTCTCGTACCGTATCTTCGCGATTGAACCGTTCATGCAGACCGCCGAACCAGTTGTCCAGCCCGGCATGATGACCGGCAATCAGATAAGCCAGCACGCGCGCGACGACCGGGCCGGAACGCTTGTCCACTTCAGCCAGATACTGCTGCGCCCACAAGGCGCCGGCAGCCGAGTGCGTTTTCTCGGGACCAGCGATGCGGCCTTCGATGTGCGCATCCGGATCGCCGCACAGCCGGATGTAGCGCTGGAACCCTTCGCGATATTTGCCGAGATCGTGCCAGATGCCGGCCAGCGCCGCCCACGGCGCAGCACCGAATTCGGCGGCAAAATCGGCAGCCAGTTCGGAAACATCGATCAGGTGATCCTCCAACCGATGCGCAGTCAGGCAGCCGTTATCGTCCCTGATGTGCGCCAGGAAATCGGTGTGTTCAAAATCCCGTTCGTCACTCATCCCCATACCTCCCCACCGCCGCTTTCAACAAAACCACCACCTTCTCCCTTAACCCCGCCGGCCCCACCACCTGGCAATCCGGCCCGTATTTCAAAATGTCCATGATCAACTCCGGATCGTTGCTGTACGGCAGGCGCAACTGGTAGCTGCCGTCGTCGAGAAAGCCGCCTTGCTGCTCCGGGTGCCAGTGTTCTGCAGCCACCCAGCGGGCGCGGTCGGGGGTGAAGACGAGTGTCGCCCATTGCACTTCAGCGCCGGCAAAGATGCCGTAACCGGCGCCCAGCGCGGCATCGAGTTCGTCTTCGGGAATATCGCGGGCGGCGGCGTCCATGGTTTTGACGGTTTTGATGGCGTCGACCGCAAAGCTGCGCAGTTCGTTGCGCAGGTGGCACCAGGCGTCGAGGTACCAGTTATCCCGGTAATGCGTCAGGCGTTGCGGCGAGATTTCGCGCTGGCTGGTGTCACCCTTGCTGCGGGCGACGTATTCGATGCTGAGCCGGCGCCGTTCCATGAGGGCAGCAGCGATGTGCTGGAAATGTTGCGGCGCGTAGGGGCGGGCGGCGGCGCTCAGGATGCGGATGCGGCGGGCGATGTCGTCGGCCGAGTCGGTGGCGCTTTCGAGCATGCCGAGCAGGCGCTGGCGCAGCGGGCCGACGTGTTCGGCTAGCAGGCCGCCGGCGTCGAAGGCGGCGAGCAGTTGCTGCATGCTGAGCAGGGCGTGGATTTCGCCGGCCGAGAACCAGACGCCGGGGAGTTCGTAGCGTTCGACGCTGCTGTCAATGCGGTATGTGCTGGTGTCGTGGTCGCAGACGATGGGCACCTGCATGCGTTCCCTGAGATCACGTAAGTCGCGATGCAGCGTGGCGCGCGAGACTTCCAGGCGCTGCTGCATGTCGGCAAAACTGACGCTGCGCCGCGAAAGCAGCATGCGTTCGATGATGCCGAAACGTTCGGATTTGGTCATGCCGCCCTCATTGGTTTTGCCAGCATCATAGACGTATGTACTTTATTGCACTAATCGACAAAATACCGATCACCAAGGAAGATTGGAGATCAGTGCGGCAACGACGAGGGCAATGAAAACGAAACGATCGGCGGAATAGCTGTTGGGCATGGCGAACTCCGGTGGTTGGTTTTCGCCATTTTGCGTCAGCAAAGTCTCATGGCGTGAGACTTTGAAATCACGTGCAACGGATACTCGCCGGCAATTCAGTAACCGATGTGCCAGGGTGGTTGCTTCAGCTTTGGAGGGCTTGAGGATTTACACGTGTGATTCACAGTCTGCCAATCGGGTCTATGGCCTATCAGCGCAGGCGTCAAAGCTTTAGTGCTCAGAAGAAAGACCTCCGCCGCGTGATCAGGCTCTGCAGCTTTCATCGTCCGCAATAAACCGCTGTAATTTGCAACCTCTGGTGCCCCATCTCGACCGAAATCGTCTGCCGCGCCGCCCGGTCAATGGCTTTTTGCTGTGGCGTCAGTTGCTTGGCCGTCGGCCCGCCCGCCGCCGGGCTTTGCCAGCCGGTCAGTTGCGCATAGCGGGTTTGCGCGTATTGATGGCGCAGCCCATGCACGCCGTTGATACCGGCCTTGGCGCACTGCGCCTTGAACCGTTGCAACTGGTCGCGGTAGCGCAGTTCGGCCGGAATCAGGCTACCCTTGCCGGCCAACTGCATCGCTTCGGCCAGTAGCGCCCGCTGTTCCGTCGACGTGATCGGCACTTCGCGATACTTGCCACCCTTGGTCCAACTCGCTTTCAGACGCAGCACATCGCCCGCATCGGCCCAGGCCGGCACGATCTTGATCGACTCCTCGCGGCGCAACCCGAATGCCGCTTCCAGGCGCAAAGACAGTGCCGTGTACGCGTCAGTCACGAGGGCCAGCCGCTCACCCTCCAGCACCTTGGCCTTCGACACGTTGGTGACAAAAACCCGCTCGGCAATGCCGTAGGCCTCATTGCTCCGTGCGATGACGTTCTGCTTGCCAATCTTCTCGGCCCACCAGCGTAGCGCACTCATCCGGTTCTTCAACGTCCCGGTGGCAATTCCCTCCGCCTGCCAGCGCTCGATCAGCGCCTCAACATGTTTCGGTTTCAAACCGGTCGCCTCCAGATGGCGAAAGCCCTCTTCTTCCAACTGATCCGCCACCAGGCTCAAGATGCGCTCGCGGTCGGCTTGCGTCGCATAACTGCCATCGCGATTGCGCTGGCACAATTGCTTCAATTGATAGTTAAGATCGCGCATGCGGGCTCCGGCAAGAATGGGGTAGAGCGTTTTTCCTTTTGCTACGGGTGCTTCTGTTACTGCTACTGCGGTCGGTGTCAAAACGGTCAGGTAAGTGTTTCTGGCTTTCCACCTGACCGCAGTCAGGCAGAAGGGGAACTACGCCTCAGGACACCACTCCTGTGTTGTGAGGATTTCTTGCTGCTTGCCAGCGCCTCACGCGCTTCTTGGCACCTTGCGCCGTTCCCTATGGGAACGACGGCGAGGAGACCATTAGCCCAGGGTCCAAGGGGCGTACCGCGTACGCGAGTCAGTCCGTGCGTGGACGAGACGGCTGTCAATACCGCAACAGCAGCGGGAACCATTACTCCAGGGTTCAAGGAGTGTGCCGCGCACACGTCTGAATGATCCACTGACGGGGATCAGCCGGCGGGCCACGGTCAAGCCGTGGTCTGCAGTACGGGGTGCGGTTCAAGACCGCACCGCAGGGCTCAAGGCCCGTTCCACCTATCGAAGGTCTGGCCTTCGATCTGCTCACCTACCAGGACTAGCGGTGCAGGTAGGGATAACCGACCCGCTCGTAATAGGCCTGCGCCATGTCGCGCTCGTCGGAACCGTTGCTGCCGTAGCCATCAGCGCGCGGGGCGCTGGCCCAGTTGATGATGCCGGCCAGATCGGCAATGAAGCCGCGGAGCACGGTTTCCGGCGTGACGCCATCGGCGGCACACAGGTCGACGAACTCGGCCGGTAGTTCCAGGGTAAGACACTGTTTGCGTTTCATCAGAAAGTTCTCCTCAGTAGAACGTGCGTTGCCCGCGCCGCTGGCCGACACGACCGAAGTCGCGGTGGCCAGGGCTCAGGACGATGAGTGCCGATTGGCACCGTCGCAACATGTTGCAGGGGTAAAGTAGTCACCGCCGGTAAGCGGGACCGGTTCGGTATCGCTCGAAGGTCTGACCCTCGATCAGCTCGTCACGTGGCGGCGTCACGCACCACCATCGCCTTTCTACCGCTCCGCCTTCCACCGGAAAGCGCAGGCCGCGCGGGCTTGCGTAACCAGTGGACGGTGCTCAGCGCGTCGTCACTGGCAGCAGGCCGCCAGTAACGACGCGCGCACGGGTGTAAGCCGCCCCGCCGGCAGTCCCCAGGCATGGTGGTCGAGCCACCCGCCCGGACATCGCCGCTCGGGACTCATGGCCCCAGCTAGCGTGTCAAGCACGAACGCTGGGGCATGCCCCCCGGTCAGGCAGCGGGGGCCGATGGGCATCGCCGGACCGCACGACGCCATGACTACAACAGCGGATGCCAGGCATCCGGAACCTCTGGCGCTCAAGGCACCACGGTGAAGGATCACCGTCGACAGGGCTTGCGTTTGCGTGCGGGATGCACACCGGGCCGCTAGCTGGACCGGGCAGAAGCAGGCCCAGTGTGCAGTTGGAAACGTGTCCTGGCAATCCAGAAAATTACCGTTCAGCGTATCGCTCGCCACAAACGCCGGGATTTGCCTTGGTTTTTAGATGGCAACGTTCTCGCACTGCTTCCTGATCACCCCGCAGGCCTCCACAGTGCCCCGAAAGGAAACAGCACAATGCAGTGAAATGGCGGGCGAGTTGCAACGGCAGCAGGGTTGATGCCGACGGATCGTGCGCGAAGCTGGACTTCCCTTTCTACTGGAGAACAGTTATGGCAACGCTACAAGCTATCCACGGGCGCCTTATCGATCTGCGCCGCTACACCAACGTTCATCTCACCCATGGCCGTCGGCCCTTGGGGCCGACCGAGCGCTACGAGTTGTGGATCAAACCTAGCGAGGGCGCCGAGCAAAAGTTCACCGTCAACACCCGCAACCTGCCGGCACGGTGCGGGCATGAGATCAGCCTGATCGTCACCGCCCAGAAGGTGCCGCAGGTGCTGGGATTGGCCAACTGGTCGATCCTTGATGGGGTGAATTACGCCCGTTCCGAGGCGCCGGCTCTGATCCGGGTCTGGGATTTCCCGCTGCTGGCGGTTGCCTTTCTGATCATGGCGGCCATCTGGGGCAACGTCGGCATGGTGCTGTTCGTGCCGGGCACGCTTGCTTACTTGTTGATCGCCGGTATCGGGCGCTCCGTCGCCCGGACCTGCCGGGCTCGCCGGGTGGATCAGGCGATGGATGCAGAATCGCGACGCCTCAGCCGGGCCGGCGGGAAGCGGCGATAGCGCTCATTCGGTGGCGGCTGACTTCGCATGCGCAAGCCGCCAAATGTAACCACCAATACGTAACGATTATCATGTAATGAAAGGACACCAAAATACCCCGCCGACAAACTATGACGAAGGCAATATATTTGCTTTTGGCATAGGCTGAACGGCTCATAAAGTGCTCGTTTCATAGCGCGTCGGCTGTAATGAAGTATGAATATCCTTGGCGACCGGACAAGTCGAAAGGGATTGCTCATGGACCGCCAATATTTCTTGGTCACAGCACTATTGATGGCGGCCATGAGCCAGCAGAGTCATGCCGTGACCGTCGATGAGGCGCGGGCCAATGCACTCAAATGGCTGGTGCAGACCCAGAAGGGCGATGGTTCATTCAGCGGACTGCAGGGCCTCGAAACCCAGGCAACCGCCGCCTCGGTTGAGGCGATGTTGGGCGGTGGTATGAGCAAATCGCCACAATATGGCCGGGCGCTATCCTGGCTGGCCAACGCGCCGGGTGCCAGCGTCGATTCCCGAGCTTGGCAAGCAATGGCCCTGGTGGCGGCTGGCCGTGACGCCACGACCATCGCGGGAACGCTTCGTGACGAACGTAACACTTCAGTAGCCATGGCCGGGGGGATCTCGACAGGCGTAGCCCTTTGGGGGCCGTTCCCTGGATATTCTGCCAGTCTGCCGGATACAGCGCTCGCCTATGGTGCCATTCGCAGTGCCGGCATTTCCTATTCAGGCGATACCACCGAGTTGACGGTCACCGTCCTCTGCCAGACACTCAATGCTCAACTGACGACGGCCCCGTGGAGCGGTAGCTGGCCGTACGCCCTCCCCGAAAATGGTCAACCGTCACACGCCCTTAACGGCTCGCTGAGCGCGACCGCACTGACCCTGTTTGAACTCAAGAAACAGCGTCAGGCCAATCGTTTTCTCGGGGGCAGCGCCTGTTCACGGACATCGCCGTCGGCCGTCGATACTGGCATCACCAATGCCAAGACCTGGCTTCTCGCCCAAGCCAATGGCGATGGCGCTTTTGCCGAGCGAAGCCCGCAGAGCGGCGCGTTGGAGACCCCGAGCCCGGTCGCGACAGCTCTAGCCGTGCGGGCACTGGTCCTGTTTGCCGCAGAAGGAGATGCCACTGCCAGTGCGGCCGTCGCCAAGGCACAGACCTGGTTGGCCAACCAACAAAACACCGATGGTAGTTGGCGCGGCGATCCTTTTGTGACAGCTCGTGTGCTGGCAGCGCTTCCGACCGCCAATGGTCCGCAGATTACCGATGCAGACAACGATGGATTGCCCGATGTCGTCGAGCAGAAACTAGGTACCCAGACTGCCGTGGCCGATGCTCAGAGTTCCTTGAATACCAATGGCAATGCCCAGGCCGGGGTCACCGCGAGTTCTTTCTCCATCGTCGCCACCTTGGGCCAGCCGTTTAGCCGCCAACGGCACGGTCAGTGGCACGCCAACCAGCGCCGGCAGCTACGCTTTCGATTACGAGATTACCGATGCCGCAGGGCTTAGCACCTTACTCATCGGTCGTATCGACGTTGCCGAGTTAGTCGCCAGCGGTGGCAATGCAGATGTTCCCATCCCGGCCTGGGCGCTCGTCGCCCTTGGTGGGGCGCTGCTCACGGCCATCCGCCGCAAATCCGCTTGAGCGGCCACCCGACTTCGCTGCAAATTCCCTGACGAGACTCCCATGCGCCGCCAGTCCCTGATCCGCTCCCTTCTTCTTGTCTCGACGCGCTCCAAGCCGTCCGTGCGGCGCAGCATGGCCGCGACGATGCCTTGGCCAGTTCGCTGGAGCGCCATCTTCAAGAAACGCGTGCGCTGACCGTCAGAGGCGAAAGGACCGGAGCCCGGTTGCAATCTGTCGATGCCAAGAGTGGCCAGGATGATGGCGAACTCACCAGCCGGCGTTCTGAAGCCGCCGCCAAGCGCCAGGAAATCCGCAGCCTGCGAAACGAAGTCCTGACCCGTATCGACGCCTCGGCGCAGGGTGCGGAAGGGCGTGGCGCCAAGCAGAGCGCGGCCGAAGCCCGCGATCTTCGACGTCAACTGGTGAGCCGTTTCGATGCCCTGGATGGTGATCTGGGTTCATTGGAAAAGGCAGACCGCAGCACGCTCGGACCGCGCTCACGGCAAGCTGCACAACGGATTGAGTCCTGGTTGTCAGCGCGTCCGGTCGCACCGCTACCAGCCCCGAACTGGAAACGGAGTGAGCCGCAGCCGACGATGACACTACCGGCCGCTACCGACGCGCCCCGTTTTGTTGGCGATACCCTGTGGTTGTTGCGTCACCACTACGCCTCGGCCGGCGGATTGATGCAGGTCGCCCTGAGGTCCACGCCTTCCGAGGCCAGTGCCTGCGGATACACTGCGGCCGATTTGGCAGATGCACCAGAGGCACCGAAGAGCCATGTTGATATCCAGGCCTTGGCCAAGGAACTCGACTACAACCCGGCCCGCATCTTCGCCTGGGTTAATCAGAACGTCTAATCAGAACGTCACCTACGAACCCTATTTCGGTTCCCTGAAAGGCGGCGTCTCCACCCTGTGGGCCAAGGCCGGCGGCGCCACTGACCAAGCCAGTCTACTGATCGCATTGCTGCGGGCCTCGAACGTGCCAGCCCGTTACGTGCGCGGCACGGTCCGTGTGCTGGATAACACGGCCAAAGGTGCCGACGGGCGAGGTCCGCGCTGGATCGGTGCCAAAACCTATCAAGGGGCCCAGATGGTCCTCTCGGCCAACGGTAATCCTTCCGCCAGCTATGGCACGAACAGCGTTGGTTTGGCCCATGTCTGGGTCGAAGCCTGCTTACCCTACAGTGCCTATCGCGGCGCTGCTCTCGACGACTCCGGCCACCGCTGGGTACCGCTCGATGCCTCCTACAAGGATCACCGCTATCAGGCCGGCATCGCCGTCGATAGCACTTTCGATTTCGACTACACCGGCTGGCTGGCCAGTCGTATTGATGTTCAAGGCCGCTATCGCCTGCCGCAGGAAAGTTTCGCCGACCAAGTCGAGGCCCACGCCCGGACCAAGGCGCCCAACTATGCCAACAACACGCTGGAAGACGTCCCCTACAAGAGCGAAATCAAGCGCGCCAACTTTGACATTCTGCCCATCGTTCCACCCTATGAAGTCATCAGCTACGACAGCTGGAGCGGGGTGGCTGGCGGATCGGCAGAAACCGCATCCTTGCCCGACCGCCATCGTTATCGCCTGCAAGTCTCGGTCCGCAACAAGAGCGGCACCACCCCGGAGAACTTCACCGGCAATCTGCTTGCCCAAAAAACACTCAATCTCGCCGATGTCGCCACGTCCCGTCTGACCCTGGCTTTCCGGGGCGCCACGGCCGGTGATCAGACGGCTTACGACAATTGGCTGAATAGCGTCGATCCCTCGCTGGCACCAACTTGCGCCGCCACCGCCAATGTTGTTCCGGTATTGCGCCTGGATGGGGTCGAACAGACCAAGGACGCGGGTAGTGGAAGCACCACACTGTGTTCGTCGGATAATGTGCTGCAGCTCTCGGTAACCGTCGCTGAATTGACCAAAAATGCCGGTGTGGTCAGTTCGACCAAGTATGCCAACATCGCCGCCGCCAGCCTGCAAGCCCTGCACGCCAACGCCTGGCATACCTCCGACGCTTACCTTGCCAAGCGCACGGAGACCCTTCTGGCCGCGGTGCGTGCCAATAGCAACCCGAATGCCTCGGAAGTGGCCCGAGACGCCATCGAAGGTGAGTTCCTCAATCTCACGGCTGCCAAATACAGCCGCTACGTCGTCGATGCCACGCGTGACGCCGGGCGTTTTTTTGGCGAATCCGGCACGACCGGCGTCAGCCTTGGACTGACCTCGGCCCAGGTCAAGGTCAATTACCTGTTCGACCTGCCCTACGGACTGTTCCGCAAGGGGTTCCTCGTCGACTGGCCAGGTAGCCTCTCCACCAGTAGCACGCTGGACGGCACTACCGGTGATTCCCGCGCCTTCAAACTGGCTGGCTTCGCCGGTTCTGCCTACGAAGCCTTCATTTGGCATGAAACGGCCAATCTCGATGCAGTATCGACCACCCGTGGCATGCAGTTTGCCAAGGAACAAGGCATCGAAATCCTGCAAATCAACAATGCGACGGACTGGGCTGCCCAGAAAAGCAAGCTGACCAGCAATGCCAACAGCGCCCTCAATTACACGGCTTCGCATGTGGCCCAGATCGAGACGGCCTACGTCAATGCCGGCTTCAAGCTGACCATTCCCCGCAGTCTGATCCAATACCCGGACAGTGCGGGCTGGAAGGGCGCCACTTTCTATACCGAAAAATTTACTTCCACCACGTTGGAAGCGGGTTTCCCCATCAGCGCCTACAGCGGCGGCGTCACCGTCGAACCCTCGGCCGGCACTGGCGAATCAGGCGCTGGCAACACGACCTACGGTGGCAGCGGTGTCGGCACCTCGCTCGGTGATATTTACAACATCGGTACCGGCAGCGGCACCATCGCCGAAATTACCGCCACGATCACTGCCCAGAACGCCGGTATCAACTCCTACCAGACCGCCAACGGTTTTACAGGCGGCACCACCGCTTCCGGCGACCCGGTCAACATGGTCACCGGCAACCTGATCCACAACGAACGCGACATCGC
>VIKE01000071.1 GCA_008080565.1 Rhodocyclaceae bacterium
CCGTCGGGCTGTCGATGCTCAGCGTCGGACGGTCGTCGTCCGAGCCGCCGCCACCGGTGCCATTGTCCATAATGGTGCCAACGCCCAGATTGTCGGCAATCGTCGCGTTGACCGCAGCACTCAGATTGACATTGAAGGTTTCGGAACCTTCATACACACGAGGGCTGTCGTTAAGGATGGCGACAGTGATGGTCTGCGTCGTGACACCCGGAGCAAAGTTCAGGGTGCCGCTGTTGTTCGTGTAGTCCGAACCGGCCAGGGCCGTGCCATTCGACAAGCCCCAATTGACGCTGGTCGCCTGGCCACTGGCGGCCGACAGGCTGACCGTGAAGGTGGCCGTGCCGGCTGCTTCATTGACCGTGATGTCGTTGATCGAGAAACTCGGTGTCGGGTCGTTGTCGGTAATCGAGGCCGTACCGGTTGCCGACGCATTGGCCGTATTGCCACTGGTTACCGTGCCGGTCAGCGAGAAGTTCTCGGCCGGTTCGTCCAGCAGGTCATTCGTCGTCTGCAGGCGCAACTGCACGCTGGTGCTGCCGGCCGGGATGCTTACCCCACCGGTGGCCGAGACCCAGGCCGTACCGTTGTAGTACTGCAGCGTACTGGCGGCGCTGGTATCGGGGCCGGGCCACCCGGCAGGGTGCGACCGTCGTCCACGATGGTGCCGACGCCCTGGCCGTCAACGATGACGGCGCCAACCGGGTTGGTCAGGTTGATGTTGAATTGTTCGGCGCCTTCGAAGGTGCCGTCGTTGGTGATGGCGACGGTGATGGTTTGTGTCGCCACGCCGGCACCGAAGTTGAGGGTGCCGGCTGCTACGTTGTAGTCGGCCGGGCTGGTCGCCGTATCGGCTTGCCCGGCGTAGTCGACCGCCGCACTTTGCGTCAGGTCGCCTGTCCGGGTGACGGTGAAGGTGACGGTGCCGGCGGCTTCGTCAATGATCAGGTCGTTGATCGAGAAGCCCGGACGGTCGTCGTTGGCCGGGCCGCCCGGCAGGCTGCGACCGTCGTCCACAATGGTGCCGGTGGCGCTGCTGGTGCCGAGCACGGCGTTGCCCGGGTTGCTGATGCTGACGGTGAAGTCTTCGGAGATTTCGTATTGCGTGTCGTTGGCGATGGCAATGGTGATGGTTTTTTGGGTTTCACCGGCGGCGAAGTTGAGCGTGCCGCTTTGCCCGGTGTAGTCGGCACCGGCGGTCGCCGTGCCGTTGGCGGTGGCGAAGTCGACGCTGACCGGTTGTTCGGTGGCGCCGACCTTGGTGACCGTGAAGGTGACGGTGCCGGCGGCTTCGTCGATGATGACGTCGCTGCCGATGTTGAGCGTCGGACGGTCGTCGTTGGCCGGGCCGCCCGGCAGGTTGCGGCCGTCGTCCACAATGGTGGCGACCTGGGTGGTGTCACCGAGGGTGGCGTTGTTCGGGGCGCTGAGCTCAACGCTGAAGTCCTGGGCGCCTTCGAAGATGCTGTCGTTGGTGATGGCAACGGTGATGGTCTTGACCGTTTCGCCGGCAGCGAAGTTGAGCGTGCCGTTGGTGGCGGTGTAGTCGGAACCGGCAACCGCCGTGCCGTCTACCGTGCCGAAGTTGACGCTGGCGGCGAGGTCGGTGGCGCCGGTCTTGGTGACCGTGAAGGTGATGGTGCCGGCCGCTTCGTCGACCACGAAGTCGGATCCCATGTCGAAGACCGGACGGTCGTCGTTGGCCGGGCCACCCGGCAGGGTGCGACCGTCGTCCACGATGGTGCACTGAGGTTCAGGCTCACCGTTTCGGGGCCTTCGAAGTGTGTGTCGTTGTTTAGCGCAACGGTCACCGTCTTGCTGCTTTCTCCGGCCGCAAAGTTGAGCACACCACTGGCCGCGGTGTAGTCGCTACCAGCTACCGCCGTACCATCCGCCGTGCTGTAGGTAACGCTGGCGGGCTGATCCAGCGCGCCGCTTCTGGTCACGGTGAAGGTGATGGTGCCGGCCGCTTCGTCAACCACGAAGTCGCTGCCCGCATTGAAAACCGATAGTTCGCCGAATGACTGGGGTGCGCCTTCGAATGTCTCCAACGGACGACCGCGCTCGGTTCCGAACTGGTAGGTCAAGGGATCAACAGTTTCGACGATCCGCAATAGTTCGACAAAAGTGTGACCTTCGTCTCCGCCTTGACCGGCAAGGCCGGCCGCCGGCGCTTCTTCTTCGAGCAGGGTGTCAAGATCGCTGCCTGACTTCAGGGCCGAAGCGATCTTCTTGAAGCCGTCCTGGTTATTAACCACTGCGCTGTCGGTGGCATCAGGCTTGATCGCTGCCGCGACCTCGGCGTCGATTCTCGCCGTTTCACCCGGGCGGACGTTGATCTCACGGCCATCGGCAAGCGTCAGGACGACCTTGGCACCATCTGCGGCTACAACGCTCTCGCCTTCCCGTATCGCGTCTCCGAGCTTGAGGCGGCGCATATTTCCTGCGCTGTCGCGCGCAAATGCTTGACCTGAAAGAACGGAAACTTGGGCGACGACTTGGGCTTGAGCCATGGTGAAACTCCAGACACTATTAACAATGCTAAAAGTGTAAGGGGATCAAGGTCAGTGCGCTATTGAACCAAAGTACAGTATGGCCACAAAATGTGAGTTATTTCACGCTCTATCGCACTTCGCCCTGGCGAATGGGTACGCAATTTGCGCCTCTAGGAAATTGCAAATTTGGCAAAAATTTCCGGTTGACCGTGGCAATTGACCCGTCGGCACTTGAAGGCCCGGGCACCAAGCTCCTGGCACATATCTCGCTACAGATTTACGCCGTTGACACGCAAGGAAAGCTGAAGGCGGTCGCGCAAGCCAAGTTTCTCGAAAATTGCCGACAAATGCGCCTTGACCGTTCTTTCAGTAATTGAAAGCTGGTCGGCAATTTCCTTGTTGCTGGCGCCGCCGGCGACGAGCTTCGCCACCTGTGACTCGCGCTCGGAAAGGAGGCCTGACCAGGTATCGAGCTTGGCCTCGGGACGCGCCTCGAGGACCCTCGATGTGCTACCGACCAGTCTTTGCAGCAAGGACTGACCAATCCACAGCCCGCCATTTTCGACGACAAGCGCCACCTGACGCAGCACTTCCGGGGCCGCATGGGTATTGCAACAGCCCGAGGCACCCAGAGCGCAGGCTTCGGCAATGATGGCATCACCGGGCTCGTCGGCCAGGATGACAACTATCTGCGCTGGCGACACAGTCAACGCACCCAATATCTCTGCGAGACTTTCCTGAGGCTGGCAACGGCACCAGAGAATGCCTGAGCCACCGGAAACAGACTCCCGTGCGTCTTGACGGCTCACTACCCGACCCTGCGGAAAGGCTTCCAGCCACGATGGCAACGCCTGTGCATCGCGGTCAACAAAGCAATGAATCATCACCGCTCCGTCAACGCGACACTCTTGGCCCGCAGGACCGGCTTGAGCATATAGGCAAGAACACTCTTCTTGCCCGTCAAGATATCGACTTCGGCGATCATGCCGGGAATGATCGGCAGGTTGGCATCGCCGAAGCCGGGTTTGCTGGTGCGCACCCGCACCGTGTAGAAGGCATTTCCTTTATCATCCATCACCGTATCGGCACCGATATGTTCGAGCGTTCCATCAAGGCCGCCGTAGATTGAAAAGTCATAGGCGGTGAATTTGACAATCACCGGCTGCCCCGGCCGCAGGAAGGCAATATCCCGCGGCAATACGCGCGCTTCGAGCAACAAGGTGTCTTCGAGAGGAACGATCTCGATCATGTCCTTGCCGGGCTGGATCACCCCGCCGACAGTATTGACCAGCAGACGCTTGACCGTGCCCTTGACGGGAGAGCGAATGGACGACTGCTTGACCCGATCGGTCAGGGCAACACTTCCTTCAGCCAGGCTGTTCAGCTTGGACATGACTTCCGAAAGCTCCTTGCTGGCTTCGTTGCGGAAGGTCAGTTCGACCTCCTCGATCTTCCGTTGTGCCTCGTTGATCGATGACTGAACCCGGGAAATCTGGGCGGAAGCCATGTCACGCTCGCCGCGATACCGGGAGACATCGCGTTCCAGACGCAGCAACTCGACTTCGGAAATCGCCCCTGAGTTGATCAGCGGACGCGTTACAGCCAGCTCCTTTGAAGTCAGTTCATAACCCTGTGATGCCTGGGCGCGCTTCGCTTGAGCCTCATTCAGTTCCTGCTGACGCTGACTGAGCTGCTGGCGCGCGATTGAAACCGATGCCGTCAGCTCGCTGTTCCTCGCTTCATAAAACTGACGTTCCTGCTCGACGATGGAAGGATCGGCCTTCATGACCTCCTGCGGAGGAACGAAGGGCTTGCCCTCTGAAATGGCGCGCAGGCGGGCCGCTCTGGCCACCAACCCGAGATATTGAGCCTGATTTTCCTTCACCGAAGAAACAAACCTGGTTTCATCGATTTTGATCAGCAACTGCTCGGGTTGAACAATCTCGCCTTCACGCACGAGAATTTCGGAAACCAAGCCGCCATCAATGCTTTGCAATACCTGAACCTGCCGGGAGGGAATGACCTTGCCCTCGCCGCGCGTCACTTCGTCGAGTTGAGCGACAGCCGACCACAGGACGAAAACTGCAAAAACAATCCCGATCGAACGTAACAACACGCGCGCCCGGAGGGGTTCCTGGCGCAACATGGCCAGATCGGCATCGGAAGCAAAATCAACGACCTCTACCTCCTCCTTGTTTGGCAGGCGCCCGAGGACGCGCTCGACATACGGAGCCCCCCTTCCGGCAACGCTCTCCAGCCACGCATGGATCGCCGCCAGAATCGCTTTCAGGCGTTTCATGACGCCCTCCCGATCCGGCCACTCTGCAGCGCCTGAATGACCTGGTCGCGCGGACCGTCGGCAACGATGCGCCCGTCGTCGACGACGAGCACCCGGGTGGCAAGATCAAGCAGGCTGTTGCGATGGGTCACGATCAAAACCGTCTTGTGCGCCGCCATGACTTTCAGGCGCTCCTTGAATTGCTGCTCGGAGGAAAAGTCCATGGCGCTGGTTGGCTCGTCGAGCAACAGGATCGGCGGATCCATGAGAAAAGCCCGGGCAATCGCCACACCCTGCCGCTGACCGCCCGAAAGGGAATCACCCCGCTCGCCGATCATCATGTCAAAACCATCCGGATGACGATTGACGAACTCGGTCAAGCCGCCGGCCTCGGCAGCCGCCACAATAGTGGCATCGTCGGCGTAGGGTGCACCGATCGAAATATTCTCGCGCAAGGTGCCATAGAACAAAGTTACATCCTGGGCGACGTAACCGATATTGCGCCGAAGGTCAGCCGGGTCGAGTTGGCGAAGGTCAACACCGTCAATACTGACTGCCCCGCCCGTCGGCTGATAAAGGCCAAGCAGCAATTTCTGCAGAGTCGTCTTGCCTGACCCGATACGGCCGATGACCACGACCTTTTCGCCTTCGCTGATCCGGCAGGTCAGGCCCTTCAAGGCGGCCACCTGGCAATTCGGATAACTGAACTGGACATCGCGGAATTCGATATTGCCCTTCAATTCCGGACGATGGACAAAATTGGCATCGGCCGGTCGTTCAACCGGGTTGTGCATGATCTGCTCGAGCGAGGTCAGCGCCACCTTGGCGTTGTGATATTGCATCAGCAACCCGACCATCTGCCCCAAGGGCGCTACCGCCCGTGAAGTCAGCATCGTGCAGGCGATCAGGCCGCCCATGCTGAGCTTTCCGTCACCAATCAGATAAACGCCGGCAATGACGACCACGACATTGACGATCTGCTGGATTTCCATTGCCCCGTTGGTCGCAGCGGCAGATAGAAATCGCATCTGATTGTTTATCCCTGCCACATAGGAAACCGTCTTTTCCCACTTGGCCTGCATCAGTCCTTCGGCGCCTTGCGTCTTGATGGTTTCCAGCGCAGTGAGGCTTTCGATCAAGGTCGCGTTGCGCAAGGCTCCGGCCCGATAGGTCGTTTCCGAGAGTGCGTGCATTTTGTGTTGAAGTACGTAGGCATAGACCACCACAAAGACGATGGCCAGCAACACAGGGATGATCAGTTGCCAGGCAATCAGGGCAATCACCAGAACGAAAAGCAGGGCAAACGGCAGGTCGATGAAAGCCGTGACCGACGCCGAGGTGATGAAATCGCGCACCGACTCAAAGGAGCGCAGATTCGAGGCAAATGCGCCAACCGCCGCTGGCCTCGCCTCCATGCGCACACCGAGCACACGCTCCATGATCGAGGCGGAAAGCTTCACATCGATACGCGCCCCAGCCAGATCGATGAAGTAACCGCGCAAGGAGCGCAGAACCATGTCGACACCGATGATCAGGACAATCCCCAGCGCCAGCACCCAGAGGGTTTCCATCGCCCGGTTGGGGAGGACGCGATCATAGACATTCATCGTGAACAGCGGCATGGCCAGAGCCATCACATTGATCAGCAAGGCTGCGCCAAGGACGTCGCGATAGATCGGCATCTGCTCGGCCAATGCGCCCCAGAACCAGTGGCGAAGCTTGACATCGCCAACCTGCGGAGTGCGACTGTCAAAGCGGAAATGTGGCCGGGCAAAAATGGCAATTCCCGTGTAGCGACGAGCCAAATCCCCGTGCGCCATCTGATGGGAGCCTTGGCCCGTTTCCGGAAAGAGCAAGCGGGCTGTTTGGCCGGACTCGTCCCAGCCGAGCAAAACACAGGCCTCATCGCCTTCCAGCAAGAGGACGGCGGGCAGGAGCACATCATTGATACGTTCGAGAGAGCGCTTGACCACTTTTGCGGATAGTCCGGAGCGACTTGCAGCCCGCCCGAACAACGACGGCGTCAGCGAGCCTTTCTCCAGGGGCAGTCCGGCAACCAGCGCCGCCCGCGTGCTCGGGCGCCCGTAAATGCGCGTCAACTCGACCAGACAGTCGAGCAAGGGGTCATGGTGCAGGAGATCTTCCCGCACACCGGAATTGCCGACGCCGGCGGAACCGCTTGCTACTTCACTCATGCCACTCCCTGATTTCTTTTGCGGATTTTAACTTGGCTTCAAAACTGCAAATCGAAGAAATGTAAAAAAGGCGGCCGAAGCCGCCTCTTCAAAACAATACCGCAAATCAGGCAATTAGCGGAACAATCAACAGGGCAACCAGGTTGATGATCTTGATCAGCGGATTAACCGCCGGCCCGGCCGTATCCTTATAGGGATCGCCGACCGTATCACCCGTCACAGCCGCCTTGTGCGCATCCGAGCCCTTGCCGCCGAAGTGACCATCTTCAATGTACTTCTTGGCATTGTCCCAGGCGCCGCCGCCCGTCGTCATCGAAATGGCGACAAACAGACCGGTCACGATGGTACCGACCAACAGGCCACCGAGAGCAACCGGGCCAAGGATCAAACCAACCACGATAGGTACGGCAACAGGCAGGATCGACGGAATCATCATTTCCTTGATCGCCGCGACGGTCAGCATATCAACGGCCCGCGAATAGTCCGGCTTGGCCGTACCTTCCATGATTCCCGGAATTTCCTTGAACTGGCGACGTACTTCGACAACCACCGCACCGGCTGAACGGCCAACCGCTTCCATGGCCATGGCGCCGAACAGGAAGGGAATCAGGCCGCCGATGAAGAGACCGATGATGACCAGGTGATTGGAAAGGTCAAACGTGAAGACCTTGCCCGAGACCGCCTCCAGACCGTGCGTGTAGTCTGCGAAGAGCACGAGAGCAGCGAGACCGGCGGAGCCGATGGCGTACCCTTTGGTCACAGCCTTGGTCGTGTTGCCGACGGCATCCAGCGGATCGGTCACATTGCGTACTTCCTTCGGCAATTCGGCCATTTCGGCAATGCCGCCAGCGTTGTCGGTGATCGGACCGTAGGCATCAAGCGCCACGACGATACCGGCCATCGACAGCATTGACGTGGCGGCGATGGCGATACCAAACAGACCACCCATCGCAAAGGCAGCCCAGATGGCGACGCAGACCGAAAGCACCGGCCAGGCGGTCGCCTTCATCGAAACACCGATACCGGCGATGATGTTGGTGGCGTGGCCGGTCTGACAAGCAGCGGCAACGTGCTTGACCGGCGCGTAGTCGGTGCCGGTGTAGTACTCGGTGATCCAGACCAGCGCAGCAGTCAGCACCAGGCCGACGACGGAGCAGCCGAACATGGTCATGGTGTTGATCACACTACCGTCGGGCAGCGTAGCGCCGGCGCCGATCAGCCAGGAAGTCACCGGGTAATAAAAAACCAGGGCCAGCACGCCGGCAACAATGAGGCCGCGATAGAGCGCGGCCATGATCTTGCCGCCTTCGGTCGCCTTGACGAAATAGCAACCAACGATGGAAGCGATGATCGACACCGCGCCCAGCGCCAGCGGATAAAGCACCAGGTTTTCGCCCAAACCCGTTGCTGTCTTGATGATCAGCGCAGCCAGGACCATGGTTGCCACCACGGTCACGACGTAGGTTTCGAACAGGTCGGCAGCCATGCCGGCGCAGTCGCCAACGTTGTCACCGACGTTATCGGCGATCACCGCCGGGTTGCGCGGATCATCCTCGGGAATACCGGCTTCCACCTTGCCCACCAGGTCGGCGCCAACGTCAGCGCCCTTGGTGAAGATGCCGCCACCCAGACGGGCGAAGATCGAAATCAGCGAGGAGCCAAAAGCCAAGCCAACCAAGGGTTCGATGACATGATGCAAGTCGGCCTCAGGGGCATTCGCCGACTTGAGGAAAGCGAAGTAACCGGCGACGCCGAGTAGACCCAGCCCGACCACCAGCATGCCGGTAATCGCGCCGCCTTTGAAGGCCACATCGAGCGCAGCCGAAATGCCACTGCGCGCCGCTTCGGCCGTACGCACATTGGCGCGCACCGAAACGTTCATGCCGATAAATCCGGCGGCGCCGGAAAGCACGGCGCCAATCAGAAAACCGAAGGCTGTCAGCCAGCCCAGCTTGGGAATAAAACCAATGACCAGGAAGAGGACAATACCGACCATGGCAATGGTCTTGTACTGTCGGCTGAGGTATGCCTCCGCGCCTTCTTGAATTGCCTTGGCAATCTCTTTCATGCGCTCGTTGCCGGCTGGCAACGCGAGGATTTGCTGACTGGAAATCCAGCCGTACAACACTGCTAGAACGGCGCACCCAAGCGCCAACCACAACGGTGTAGACATACACTCCCTCCCTAGATTGATGGAACTACACGTTGAACGCCCCCAGCTTTCTAGTAATGGAAACGTTCTTCAAACGCACATAATCGGGGAGCCCCTTGCGGTACGGCGGCGGCTCCTCGCCTTCGATCAGCGGTTGCAGGTAGGCACGACAGGCATCGGTGATGTGAAAACCATCAGCCGAGATGAATTCGGGAGGCATCTTGCGCTCGACATTGGCGATATCCTTGAGCGGCGCATCGCCGATTTCCCAGCGATACGGGGCGTCGGCCAGGCGATTGATGGTCGCCATCACGGCGTTTTTGCCCTGCAAAGCGAGGTCGACCGCAGCAACACCCAGGGCATGGGCCTGTTCGATGTCGGTTCGCGAAGCCAGATGGCGGGCCGAGCGTTGCAGGTAGTCAGCCAGCGCCCAGTGGTATTTATAGCCGAGTCGGTCCTTGATCAGCTGCGCCACGATCTGCCCGACACCACCCAACTGGGAGTGCCCGAAGGCATCCTTGGTCCCGGATTCGGCAATCAGCTTGCCGGAAGCATCGGACAAGCCTTCGGAAACGGCGACGGTGCAATAGCCATACAGCTTGACGCATTCATCGGCGCGGGCCAGAAAGCGCTCCGGATCAAATGGGACTTCAGGGAAAAGCAGGATGTGCGGCGGCTCGCCAACATTTTCCGAAGCCAGGCCACAGGCGGCGGTAATCCAGCCGGCGTGGCGGCCCATGACTTCGAGCACAAAAATCTTGGTGGAGGTCCGCGCCATCGAGGCGACGTCGTAGCCGGCCTCACGGATCGAGGTGGCGACATACTTGGCGACCGAACCGAAGCCGGGGCAACAATCGGTCAGCGGCAGATCGTTGTCGACGGTCTTCGGGACGCCGACGCAAACCACTGGATAGCCCATCTTCTCGGCGATCTGCGACACTTTCCAGGCGGTATCCATGGAATCGTTGCCGCCGTTGTAGAAGAAATAGCCGATGTCGTGCGCCTTGAAGACATCGATCAGGCGCTCGTATTGGGCGCGATGCTCTTCGAGGCTTTTCAGTTTGTAGCGGCAGGAACCGAAGGCACCGCCCGGCGTCGAGCGCAGGCGGGCAATATCCTCGTCGGATTCGAGGCTGGTATCGATCAGGTCTTCGGTCAGCGCGCCGATGATGCCATCGCGGCCGGCGTACACTTTCCCGATCCTGTCGCTATGACGACGTGCTTCCTGAATCAGGCCGCACGCCGTTGCATTGATGACGGCGGTAACGCCCCCTGACTGTGCGTAGAAGGCGTTTTTCACCGTCATCTTCGTCCCTTACTTCAGCGCTTCAAAAACGCTCTTGGTGATGCCATCGACGCTACCGACACCAGCCACCTTGCGTACCTTCGGGGCCTTGGCATCGCCTTCGGCCGCCCACTTGGTATAGAAATCGACCAGCGGCTTGGTTTGCGAATGGTAGATTTCCAGGCGCTTCTTGACGGTTTCTTCCTTGTCGTCGTCACGCTGGACCAGCGGCTCACCGGTCACGTCGTCAATGCCTTCGACCTTCGGCGGGTTGAACTTGACGTGGTAGGTGCGACCCGAAGCCAGGTGGGCGCGACGGCCCGCCATGCGCTCGACGATATCGCTGTCCGGCACGTCGATTTCAAGCACGACATCAAGTGGCACGCCAGCATCACGCATGGCCTGAGCTTGGGGAATGGTGCGCGGGAAGCCGTCAAACAGGTAGCCGTTCTTGCAATCGTCCTGGGTCAGGCGATCCTTGACCATGCCGATAATGACCGCGTCCGGGACCAGGCCGCCGGCGTCCATGTGCTTCTTGGCTTCCAGACCGAGCGGCGTGCCGGCTTTGACTTGTGCGCGCAGCATGTCGCCGGTGGAAATTTGCGGGATGCCAAATTCTTTGGAGATGAAAGTGGCTTGCGTACCCTTGCCGGCGCCGGGAGCGCCCAACAAAATCAATTTCATGAAAAGTCCCTCGGGTTTTTAACTATTGAAAATTATTGTTATCGGCTTCGTTTCAGCGTCTGTGACGGCCGTTCTCTAAAGGCGAAAAATTACTCGGAATTTCAGGCCCGGTCAAACAGTTTGCGCATCCGCTCTGCATCTTCGGGGGTATCGACGCCAGGCGCCGGGGCGGCGTCGATCAACGTCACGCTGATGCGGTAGCCATGCCACAAGGCGCGCAACTGCTCGAGCGATTCGAAGTGTTCAGTCGGTGCCACGGTCAACCCGGAAAAAGCCTTCAAAAACGAAGCGCGGTAGGCGTACAAACCGACGTGACGATAGGCCGGAAAGTCGGCCGGTAGGGTCTCGCCCCCCGCCTCTTTGGCGAAATGATCGCGGGCGTAGGGAATCGGCGCGCGGGAGAAATAGGCGGCGTCGCCATCGGCGCGGCAGACCACCTTGACCACGTTCGGGTTGAAGAAATCGGCCGGATCGGTGATCGGATGCGCGACGGTGGCAATGTCGGCGCCAGAGGCCGCCAGTTGGCGCGCCGTCTGCAGGATGACTTCAGGCTCGATCAGCGGTTCGTCGCCCTGGACATTGACGATGATGGTGTCACCACCCCAGCCGCGCTGTTCGACAACTTCGGCCAGACGGTCGGTGCCGGTCGGGTGATCGCTGCGCGTCATGAGCGCGGCGACTTCATGCGCCTCGGCTGCGGCCCAGACATCCGGATGGTCGGTCGCCACCCAGATTTCCTCGGCGCCCGACAAACGCGCCCGCTCGGCCACCCGGACGACCATCGGCTTGCCGCCAAGATCCAGCAGCGGCTTGCCCGGCAAGCGGGTCGACGCGTAACGCGCCGGGATGACGACCTTGAAGGCGAGGCCGGACATTACTGCCCGTCCGCGTTGAGCTGGCGCGCTTCGTCCTCGAGCATGATCGGGATGTCGTCGCGGATCGGGAAGGCCAGCTTGCAGGGTTTGCAGACCAGTTCCTTCTCAGCCTTGCGGTGTTCGAGATTGCCCTTGCAAATCGGGCAGACGAGAATATCAAGCAGCCTGGCGTCCATGGAGTTTCTCCAAAATCAGTTCAATAAGGGCCGGCGAAAGCTCGGCCTCGACGGGCAGAACCCAAGTTTCACCCGCCGTCAGTCCGGCGCATTTTACTGCATCCTTCTCGGTCATCAGCAGGATGCCATCCCGGGCGAAGGCCAGATCGGCGGCCGAGTAGCGATGGTGATCGGGAAACGGGTGATTTTCGCAGTTCAATTCCAGAGATTCCAGCGTCTGAAAGAATCGCCCCGGATTGCCGATGCCGGCCAGCGCATGCAGCCGGCCCCGGCTGCGCAGGCTCTCGGCCGAACAGGTTTGCTGCGGATCGTCGAGGCGATAGAAGCAGCCGGGCTGCAGCCTCATGTCGAAAGTCGGCGCCGAGGCGACAAACCGGGATTTCAAATTATTGCCAATAATCGCGTCGACCGTGGCAAGTCGCCCCAGCGGTTCGCGCAGCGGCCCGACCGGCAGACGCCAGCCGTTGCCGGCGCCGCGCCCGTCGAAAACAACCAGTTCGACATCGCGGGCCAGCGCGTAGTGTTGCAGGCCGTCGTCGCAGAGCAGGATATTGACCTCGGGGTGTGCCGCAATCAGGGCGGCACCAGCGGCTGCGCGCTGTCGGCCGACGCAGACCGGTACCCCGCTGCGCCGGGCGAGCAGCAAAGGTTCATCGCCGACCGCTTCCGGCGGCGAATCGGCGCTCACCAAAACCACGCCGTCACCGCTGCGCCCGTACCCCCGGCTGATGATCCCCGGCCGCCAGCCGCGCGCCGTGAGTTGCTGTGCCAGCCACAGGGTCAGCGGCGTCTTGCCGGCACCGCCGACGATCAGGTTGCCGACGACGATGACCGGCACGGACAGTCGCACCGGCCTGGCCAGCCGGCGATTGAGCGCGCTCAACAGGCTGTAGAGCCAACTTAGCGGCAGCAAAAGCCACAACGCCGGCGTCAGCCGGCGTTGCTCGAACCACTGTCGCTGTAGCCAGCGGGCAAACATCAACGATTCTGGGTGGCGAATGAAATGTGTGGATAACCGGCCGTCTGCGCCGCCTGCATGACATCGACGACGCTTTGATGCGTCGCCTTGGCATCGGCGTTGATGACGATGAGCGGATCTTCGCGACTGCCCGCCGCCCGGCGCAAACCGTCGGCGATGCTCTTGACGTCGCTGGTCGCCAGCGGCGATTTGTTGATCAGCACCTGGCCAGTCGCCGTCACGGCCACATCGACCTCGTTGGGCTGCTCGGCCTGCTTGCTGGCATCGGCCGTTGGCAGGTTGATCTCCAGCCCGGAGAACTTGGCATAGGTGGTGGTCAGCATCAGGAAGATGATGATGACCAGCAATACGTCGATCAACGGAATCAGGTTGATTTCCGGCTCTTCCCGGCTACGGCCGCGCTGGAAATTCATCGCTTACTTCCGGTCGCCGTGCATGTACTCGACGAGGCGGACGGCCTGCTGCTCCATCTCGACAACGAAGCCGTCGGCCAGTGCACGAAAATGGCGCCAGGCGATCAGGCTGGGGATGGCGATGACCAGACCGAAGCCGGTGTTGTAGAGCGCGATGGATATACCGTGGGCCAGTTGCATCGGGTTGGTACCGGTCGGCGACTGCGCACCGAAAATCTCGATCATCCCGACCACGGTGCCGAACAGACCCATCAGCGGGCTGACCGAGGCAATGGTGCCGAGCGTCGTCAGGTAGCGATTGAGCTCGTGGGATACGGCCGAGCCGGCTTCCTCAATGGATTCCTTCATGATCTCGCGCGACGCATTGACGTTGCGCAGGCCGGCCGACAGCACGCGACCGAGCGGCGAATGGGCGTCAAGGTCTTCAAGCAGCTTGTCGTTGTTGGCGCCGCGCTTGAACTCGCCGACCGCCCGCTTGAGCAGGCCGGCCGGGACAACCTTGGAATGGCGCAGGGCGACGACGCGCTCGATAATCAACGCCACCGAAATGATCGAAGCCAGTAGCAAGGGGTAGATGGGCCAACCGGCCGCCTTAATGATCTCAAGCACGTGAGGTAATCCTTGGTGGAATAGCAGCCCGCAATTCTGCCCTGCCCCCCGCCGCAGGGCAAGCGACGAAATGACGGCCCTGGCGCGGCTTATCCCCAAAAGCTGTGGATAAGTCTGTGAATGAAGTGTCATCAGTTGCGCTAAACCCCAATCAGCAAAGGACTTTTTATACTCTGCCAAAAAACAAGGCATGTTCTTTACATCATTAAAAATCAAAGACTTAACAAAAACATAGCCTGTCAACGAATGGCTGCGAAATTTAGTCGCGGGTTACAATTGACAAATGCAAAATGCCATTCAACCTGTCGGTAACTCCGTCCTCAGCGTATCCAGCCTGAATAGACAGGTCAGGGATTGCCTCGAATCGGCCTTCCCGCTGACCTGGGTCGGCGGCGAAATATCCAACCTCACCTACGCCGCCTCCGGCCACGTCTATTTTTCGCTCAAAGACGCCAACGCCCAAGTGCGCTGCGTCATGTGGCGAAGTCGGGCGCAAGTGCTCGGTTGGCGGCTGGAGAACGGTCAGAAGATAGAAGCCCGCGTGCTGGTTTCCTTCTACGAACCGCGCGGCGAATTCCAGCTCAACGTCGAAGCCATCCGCCGGGCCGGCCAGGGCGACCTTTTCGAACGCTTCCTGCAACTCAAGGCGAAACTTGAAAATGAGGGCATTTTTGCCGTTGACCGCAAGAAGCCGCTGCCCAGCTTCCCGCGTCGCCTGGCCATCGTCACCAGCCCGCAAGCCGCCGCCCTGCGCGATGTTCTGACCACGTTGCACCGGCGCGCCCCGCACGTTGCCATCACGCTCTTCCCGACCCCCGTCCAGGGCGAAGGCGCCGGCGCCAAAATTGCCGAAGCCATCGCCCAAGCTGCCAACAGCGATTGCGATGCGATCATCCTGTGCCGTGGCGGCGGCAGCATCGAAGACCTCTGGGCCTTCAACGAAGAAAGCGTCGCCCGGGCCATCAACGCCTCGGCCCTTCCCGTCATTTCCGGCGTTGGCCATGAAACCGACTTCACCATCGCCGACTTCGCCGCCGACCTGCGCGCCCCGACGCCCACCGCTGCCGCCGAACTGGCCAGCCCCGACCGCGACGCGCTGCTCGACCGCCTGACCCAACTCGAAAACCATCTCGGCCGGCGCATGGACCGCACGCTGTCCGATCAACTGCAACGCCTCGACTGGCTGGCCACCCGCCTCGTGCACCCGGCCGAACGCATTCGCCAGCGCCAGCGCGAAGTCGACACCCTTGGTTCGCGCCTGCACCACGCCCTGCGCCGGCAAACCGAGCACTGCGCCGTTCGCCTGCACTCCCTCGGCCTGCGTCACGCCAGCGCCCGGCCGCACCCGGAAAAGCTGGCCGAAGGCATCGCCCACCTGCAATATCGCCTGAGCCGGCAGACCCAGTGGGCAATTTCTCAATATTCAGGGAAACTAAATTCGCTCGGCAACAGTCTGACCCAGCTTGACCCCCACGCCGTCCTGTCGCGAGGTTATACACTTGCCATGGATGCCGACGGCCGGGCCATTCGCGACGCCGCCCGATTAAGCCCGGGCGACCTGCTCAAACTACGCTTCGCCAGCGGTTCGGCCGAAGCCACGGTAAATCAGGTTGTCGCCAGCCCCGAAGCTGACTAGAATTTTCGATTCACCCCTCATCAAACCCCAACGGAGAACATAAATGGAACATCAACTGCCCGCCCTGCCGTTTGCCAAAGACGCCCTCGCCCCGCACATGTCGGCCGAGACCTTTGACTACCACTACAGCAAGCACCATCAGGCCTATGTCACCAACCTGAACAACCTGATCAAGGGCACCGAGTACGAAAACCTCGACCTCGAAGCCATCGTCAAGAAGGCCCCGGCCGGCGGCATCTACAACAACGCAGCCCAGGTCTGGAACCACACCTTCTTCTGGAACTGCCTGACCCCGAACGGCGGCGGCGCCTCGACGCCTTCAAGACCGCCTTCCAGACCTCCGCCGTCGGCAACTTCGGTTCCGGCTGGACCTGGCTGGTCAAGAAGGCCGACAGCTCGGTGGACATCGTCAACATGGGCGCCGCCGGCACCCCGCTGACCACCGGCGACAAGGCCCTGCTCTGCGTCGACGTCTGGGAACACGCCTACTACATCGACTACCGCAACATGCGCCCGAAATTCGTCGAAACCTTCCTGGCCTCGATGGTCAACTGGTCGTTCGCCGAAGCCAACTTCGCCTGATTTTTAGTCGCTGAAAAAATGGCCCGGGAGAGGTTTCTCCCGGGCCATTTTTTATCTTTTGTCGCCTAAACAGTGCCCCTTGGCGCTAGGGCCCACTCGGTGGTTCGACGACGACCACGCGGTTCTTGCCGAGGCGTTTGGCCTTGTACATGCCTTCGTCCGCCCGGCAAAACAGGCTATGCACATCGTCACCAGGACAGTATTCGGTGACGCCGATGCTGATACTGACATTCAGCAGCGTGCCGCCGGAGAGTGTTAGGGGGCTTTCCACAAAGCTGAGGCGCAGGCGCTCGCCAAATATGACACCGGCAACGGCATCCGTCTCGGGCATCAGTACGGCAAACTCCTCACCGCCATAGCGATAGGCACTATCCGTATGGCGCAGGCATGACTGGATGATGCCTGCCAGGGTCTGCAGAACACGGTCGCCCTCGGCATGCCCCCAAGTGTCGTTAACCTGTTTGAAGTCGTCCACATCGACAATGAGCAAGGTCAGAGGACGGCGGTAACGAACCGAACGTTCCAGTTCCTGATCAAGGGCCATGTTGAACTGGCGGGCGTTGCTGAGCTGGGTCAACGAGTCCGTCAGACTCAAGTGACGGTAACGCTCCTCGCTTTCGCGCAGCGACTCCTCGGCCATGCGGCGCTCGGTCACATCCTGCATGGTTTCGATGGCGCCAATCACTACACCGTCCCTGCTCCGCAGAGCCGTGGCCGTGAAAAACAGCCATTTCCCGACTCCGTTGACTCCCTCGACGAACTCCTCAGCCTCGAAAGCGCCATCAACCAGGGAGGACTTCCGAAGATTGCCTCGGTAAAAACGATGAAAATCTGCCTCGATGGCCCCGTCCAGGACGAGATCGGCCAGAAAAGGCCGGGCGTCGGCAAACGAAGGATGCCAGTGGTCCCGCGACAAGCGCACGTTGTCGACATGGAGCCCGGTAAGGACTTCGCAGGCCCGGTTCCAGTGCGTAATGCGATGCTCGCTATCGATAACCATGGTGGGCACTGAATTGCTTTCCACCACCTGCGAAACAAATGCCTCTTTCTCACTGAGAGCCGCCTCGGCACGGCGTCGTTCAGTGATGTCCTGCAAGGTCTCGATGGCGCCAACCACCTTGCCCTGGTCGTCCAGGATGGGAGCAGCGGTGAAATGCAACCAGCGACCGTCATCCCCGAAATCGGGGAAAAAGTCTTCGGCCTCACAGGCCCCCGCAATCAATGGGGAGGACTGGAACTTGTCCCGGTAGAAATACCGGATATCGGCTTCTTTCCCACCGTCGAGGATCAGGTCGGCCATGATCGGTCGTTCGCTCGCGTAGAACGCCCGCCAATGGTCCCGGGTACCGATGACCCGTTCCGCAACAATGCCGGTCAATGCTTCGCAGGCCTTGTTCCAGCAAACAACGCGATGGTCGGCATCGATGATGAAGGTCGCCACCGGGTTGCCATCGACAAAGCCCGATAGCCTGATGTTGTTGTTAATCAAAAAATGGGGCATTTGAGTTATGTCCTCGACTCACACGACAACTCTATGCCAAAAGTAAAGTCAGGGGGTAACAATTGGCAGTAGTCGCCTGAAGTGATGAGCCAAAACTCGCCGCGCCGAGGATTTCTCACTTCAGTCAGTCCAATGTCGGCCATTGCCGGAGAGCCGCAGTACCCCACCGAGACTCATTTCCTGAAACTCAAAAAGAGTCCAACCGCCCCTTTATGATTCAGCTTTCAGCCCTTGCCGGCCACACGCTTCACCGTCAGCGTGACCAGGAACGGAAATTCCGCGTCGGCCGATTTGATGACGCGATACGCCGGTCCGACGGCGCGGGCTATCCAGGCGGTCAGGGCATCGAGGTTCACGGCTTCGCAGCGCAGGTCGGCGATGACGCAGCCGTCATCTTCGTAGACCGGGAAGTCGGTGCAGCCGACCGGCTTGGCTTCCTGGTCGTAGACCCGGCAGGCGCCGCAGCTTTGGTCGTAGGCGGGGCAGGGTTTGCTGTGGGCGTAGTAGAGCCCGTTTCCGGCCCGGATTTCTTCGGGGCCCTGGCCGGCGGCGAGGCGCCGGTCGAAGGCGGGGCGCGATTCGCCGAGTTGCCAGAGGGTCTTGATTTGTTTCCATTCCAGCTCAAGAACGAGCACGTCGAGTCGGCAGCACGGCTTGGAGCATTCGGCGCAATGGGGAATGACGGCGGCGACCTGATAGGCGGCGGCCGCTGCGGCAAGCTCGGTGGCGAGGCGACGGCGGGGGTTGTTGGCGCTCATGGAAAGACGGCCTTGGGAAGCGGGGCGGAAGGAGTAGTGAGAGTCATCGGGCACTGATAGCACGATCTGAAAGCGCGGCGCAAGGGTCGAACCGGGATTCGCTCTTGCCTGAATTCCCGTCTTTCCGGAAAAAGCGGCTGGGCCTGGCGGCCGGACCGCTGCCGTGGCATTTCATTTTTGGCCGTTTTTTCCGGTTGACCGTGAAATCCTACCTTGCCGGCACAGGGACAAAGGCGCTTGGCATGACACGATCATCGGTTTAAGATGGTTCAACGACTTGCATGCAGGCAAGTCGGCAGTGCATCAAAAAAATGCCGCAAACCGCCCGCCAGCGATCAACCAAAGTTCGTCGCGGGAGTCGGCTTTGAGGTTGGCCAACAGAGGGGCGCCCATGAGTCTGCATGTCTTCGTCGCCATGCCGTTCGGTATCAAAGCCGCCGATGACGGCCGGCTGGTCGATTTCGACCGGGTTTATGCCGAACTGATCCGGCCGGCGCTGGAGAGTGCCGGGCTCGAAGTGCTGCGGGCCGACGAGGAACAGGGCGCCGGCGACATCCGCGCCGACCTTTTCCAGGAACTGTTGATGGCCGACCTCGTGGTCGCCGACCTGACACTGGACAATCCCAATGTCTGGTACGAACTCGGCGTCCGCCATGCCTTGCGGGCGCGCGGCGTCATTCTCGTCCAGGGACCGCGTACCGCCCAGCCCTTCGACATCTACACCGACCGCAAGCTGACTTACCACGTGCTGGACGGCGCCCCCGATCCGCAGAGGCTGGCCGCCGACATCGCGGCGCTGGCCAACATGGCGCGCCTGACGCTGAACGCCTGGCGCGGGCGCAAGACCAGCCCGGTGTACAGCCTCCTGCCCAATCTCGAGGAACCCGACTGGACGCGGCTGCGCGTCGGCAACGCGCTGGAGTACTGGGAAAACCACGACGAATGGGCGACCCGCATCGAAGTGGCGCGTAACGCCAACCATCCGGAGGATATTCTCGTCCTGGCCGACGAGGCGCCGGCCACGCCGCTGCGTGTCGAGGCCCATCTCAAGGCCGGCGAGGCGCTGCGCCGCATGGCGCACTTCCATTTCGCCCTCGAACAATGCGACCTGGCCCTCGAATTTGCCCCCGACAACCACGAAGCCGCCCGCCAGCGCGGCGTCTGCCTGCAGCGCCTTGGCCGCACCGACGAAGCACGGGCCGCCTACAAGAAGCTCATCGCCGACAACGAAGACGATATCGAAGCCTGGGAACTGCTCGGCCGCCTGGACAAGGAGGAATGGGTCAGAGCCTGGCGCATCCCGGGTCACACGCCGGAGCAGATGCGCAGCGATGCGGCCTACGAAGATGCCCTGCTGCGCGACACCATCCTGAGCTACAGCCGGGCCTTCCGGAGTAGCCCGGGCCACTACCTGTCGGGCATCAACGCGGTGATGATGATGCACGTTTACCGCGACCTGACCGGCGATACGCGTTACGACAGGGAGGCCGCCATCATGGCCGGCGGCGTCGCCTGGGCGGCCTCTTGCGAGCGCAACGATGCCTGCCTTTTCTGGGCCCTGGCCAACCTTGGCGCGCTGGCCATCATCGATGCTGACCCGGCTGCCGTCGGCGCCGCCTTTCGCGAGGCCATCGCCCACGCCGACAACGACTGGCTGGCCCTCGAAGCGACCTACAAACACCTTGCCCTGCTCTCGGCGCTCGGCTTCCGCCCGGACAACGTGACCATGGCCCTGGCCACGCTCGAACGCGCCATGCTGCGTCTCAAGCCGCCAGCCAGCCAGCGCCAGCCGGACAAGGTCTTTCTCTTTTCCGGCCACATGATCGACCGCCCCAACCGGGCCGATGCGCGCTTTCCGGCCGACAAGGAAGCCATCGCCGCCGCCCGCATCGGCGAGTTGCTCGACAGCCTCGGCGCCGGCCCGGACGACCTTGCTTTCGCCCAGGGCGCAGCCGGTGGCGACATCCTGTTCGGCGAAGCCTGCCTGGCCCGCGGCGTCCCTTTCCAGATGCTGTTGCCGCTCGAAGAGCCGGATTTCATCGAAGCCTCGATCCTCCCCTCGGCCAATGGCGAAGCCTGGCGCCAGCGCTATCTCGCCCTGCGCGACAAACTCACCCTGCCGCCGCGCATCATGCCGGACGAACTCGGCCCGCTGCCGCGCGACCGCGACGGCCGCGAGATGAATGCCTTCGAGCGCTGCAACCTGTGGCTGCTCTACAGTGCGCTGGCCCAGGGCCTCAGCCGGGTCCGCTTCATCTGCCTGTGGAACGGCGAAGGCGGCGACGGCGCCGGCGGCACGGCGCACATGGTGCGCGAGGTCAAACGACGAACCGGCCAGGTTCACTGGCTGGACACGCGCCAGCTCTGGTAATCTGAATGTCATACTGTTGATCCACCCTGTTGCTTTCAGCGCTTTGCGAACCAACTCAAAAGGAGACGAATCATGGCCAAGAAGATTGCCCTCTGCATCGGCATCAACAATTACCCCGGCACCCACATGGACCTGCAGGGCTGCGTCAATGACGCCCAGGACTGGTCGGCCGTCCTCGCCGCGCGCGGCTACAAGACCACGCTGCTGCTCGACGACAAGGCGACCAAGGCCGCCATGGTCGACGCCATGGCCAAGCTGATCGCCAGCGGCGGCAAGGGCGACAGCCTGGTCATCACCTTTTCCGGCCACGGCACCTACCAGCCGGATGAAGACGGCGACGAGGTGGACGGCCTCGACGAGGCGCTTTGCCCCTACGACCTGCAGACCAGCGGCAGCGCCCTGACCGACGACGAAATCAAGGCCATCTTCAGCACCCGCAAGGGCGGCGCCCGCCTGCTGCTGATTGCCGACAGCTGCCATTCCGGCACCGTGACGCGCGCCGCCAAGGCCGACAAGGACGCCGACACCCGGCCGCGCTTCATGCCGATGGGCAACTGGCTGCCGGCCAGCAAGCTGCCGAAGAATTTCGCCGGCAAGACGGCGCAAACCATGGTCGCGCCAATCGGCACCTCGCCGCTGGCCAGCGCCTTCGTCAAGCAGGTCGGCGATCTGTTGCTGGCCGGCTGCAAGGAAGGCCCGAACAACTACAGCTACGACGCGAAAATTAACGGCCGCTACAACGGCGCCTTCACCTACTACGCCCTCAAGACGCTCAAGGCGCTCAAGCCCGAGGCAACCTACAACGACTGGTACAAGGCCATTCTGAAGAGCCTGCCCTCGGCCAGCTATCCGCAAACGCCGCAACTGATCGGCACAGGCGCCGCCAAGACGCGCAAGGCATTGACCTGATTCACCCCGGCCCCGGCAGGCAGTAGAGGAGACACAGCATGACAACACGCACAATCCGCATTCGCGGCACCAGGGTTGGTGCCGGCAGCCGGGGGGCCAGCCAGCCTGGCGGGCCCGAACCGCTCTTCCGCCTCGCCCCGGGCAGCGCCCGCGACGGCGCCGGCGAGGAGATCGAGGTCAAGCCGGAAACGGTGGTGCGCGTGGCGCTCGAAAACGGTTTCGTGCTGTGGAGCCGGGCCGACGATCTGACCCGCGAATACGGCAGCCCGCCGCCGCGCGGCGCAGGCGGCGCCTGGGAATTCACCCGCCTGACGCCGCGCCGGGGCGTCGTCAGCGAACGCGGTGCGGCCGGGCTGGCCATCCGTGTGCTCGAATTTTTCGGCGTCGATATCGGCAAGAAAGTCGCCGGCAAGCTCGGCAAGGTGCTCGAAGACAAGAAGCTGCACGCCAAGGGACCTGGCCTTTACCGCATCGCTCCCGGCGACACGCTGGCCCTGACGCCGGTTGCTGGCAGTGGCCCGCTACCCGCCGCCCAGGGGCCGATACTGGTTTTTATCCACGGCACGGCATCGAGCACTATCGGCAGTTACAGCAAGCTGTGGGACCCGCACAACGCCGATGCCCTGAAGTTGCGCGCCAGCCTGACGGCGACTTACGGCGACCGGATTTTCGGCCTCGAACACCGGACCCTGACCGAAAGCCCGATCCAGAACGCCTACGCCTTGCTCGAACGGCTGCCCGAGGGCGCCGATGTCCATCTCGTCTCGCACTCGCGCGGCGGCCTGGTCGGCGAACTGCTCTGCCTGTCGGGCTGCGCCAAGCTGGCCGAGGTGCTGACGCCTTTGCAAATTCAGACCTTTTTTGCCGTTGACCGTAGCATTGCCCCGCAAATGGGTCTGGCGCCGCTCTCGGCCGCCGAAGAGAAGGCGCGCAACGCCGCCTACGCCGCCGACCGCGAACTGCTAGGCAAATTCGTCACGCTGCTCGGCACGAAGAAAATCCGCGTCAGCCGCTTTGCCCGCGTCGCCTGCCCGGCCCGCGGCACGACGCTGGCCTCCGGGCGGCTCGACCGCTGGCTGTCGGTGCTCGACTACCTGTCGTACACCTCGCTCGGCAACGGCGTGATCGGCGGCGCCGTCGATTTCATGCAGGCCATCGTCGCCGAACGCACCGACCCGCGCACCCTGCCTGGCGTCGAGGCGATGATTCCCGGCTCGGCCCTGACCCGCCTGCTCAACAGCCTGCCGGCCCTGGCCACCGATGCCGATCTGTCGGTCATCGCCGGCGACATCGAAGGCGGCGATTCGCTGTGGAATTCGCTCAAGGTGCTGGCCACCGACTGGTTCTACAAGAACGAGCACGACCTTGTCGTCGATACTGCCTCGATGCTCGGCGGCCTGCCGCGCCTCGCCAGTGGCGCCCGCTACCGCAAGGATCAGGGTGCCAAGGTCAATCATTTCCGCTATTTCACCAACGGCCAGAGCATCAACTGGCTGCGTGCCGCGCTGAGCCGCGGTGACCAGGAAAGCGGCGGCTTCCTGCCCATCGAAACCTCACCGAAGAGCCGTGCTTCCCGCTTCTTCCGTCGCAAGCGGGCCGACAGCGCGCCACGGCCGATTGCCGTCGTCCTGCCCGGCACCATGGGCAGCGAGTTGAAAGCCGGCGATCAGGAAATCTGGCTCAAGTACGGCGCGCTGTTCGCCGGCGGTCTGGGCAAGCTGCGCATGGGCAAACCGGACATTGTGCCGGTCGGCCTCGTCGAAGACTTCTATGGCCCGCTGGTCGACTTCCTGGCGCGCAGCCATGACGTCGAAGTCTTCCCCTACGACTGGCGCCATTCGATCCGCGAGGCTGCCACACGCCTGGCCGAAACCCTGGCCCCGCTCGTCGACCGCGCCGAACGCACGCAACAGCCGCTGCGCCTCGTCGCCCACTCGATGGGCGGCCTCGTCGTCCGTTCGATGATCGCCGACAAGGGGCCCGGCACCGCGCTCTGGCAGCGCATCTCGCACCTGCCCGGCAGCCGTTTCCTGATGCTCGGCACGCCCAACCTCGGCTCCTACGAGGCGGTGCGCTGGCTGACCGGCTTCAACCCGACACAGGCCAAGCTGACGCTGCTCGACATCACGCACGGCACCGACGAGATCATCGATATCGTTCGCAACTATCCCGGCCTGCTCGAACTGCTCCCCTTCGCCCCGCGCGATCCCGATTTCACCGACCTCACGCACTGGCAGGCGATCAGGGAAAGCACCGAGGCCGACTGGAATCTGGCCGATGCGGCGACGCTCAAGGAGGCGGCCGTCTCGTGGCAACGCCTGCGCGCCGCACCGGCCGATCCGCTGATGTGCTACGTCGCCGGTTGCCAGCCGGCCACCGTCATCGACTACCAGCTGATCAGCCGCGAAGACGAGCCGCCGAGCCAGCGCAAGAAGCTCGAATTCATCGCCACCGCCTCCGGCGACGGCACGGTGAGCTGGGATTCCGGCCGCCTGCCCGGCGTGCCGATGTGGTACGTCGA
>VIKE01000142.1 GCA_008080565.1 Rhodocyclaceae bacterium
TTCTGAATGCACATATCGAATCTGACACGCCCGAACCGGGCGGCTGCTGAGGGAGCTGGCACCCAGCCTCCGGTTCAAAAGCGGCAGGCTTCAAACTGGACTGCAGACGAGAGTTAGCCACAGGGCTGCGCGGATTGACACCAAATAATTTAAGTTTTCCTCCATGAAGGACCACCGTAACGCGGCCTTCAGGCTGCTGAGGCGTTGATCGTGCGCCGCGTGGTTCAGCAGCCTAAAGGCTGCGCTCCGTCCCGCGACAGGTTCATGGACCATGCGCAGTTCGTTTTGGAACAGGCGGCTCCACTTGCCTCGCCACTTTTCAGCGGTTCTCATTTTGACCTGGAGCGTGGACTGTGTCGTCCGACCAGCCGCAGCACGCCTGCACAATACCAAACGGTTCAGTGTATCGACGCGCTGCGGCTGGTGCTTTGCACACAGCCGCTCTCCGCATAATGAGAATTGGAGCGCTTCGAGAAGCTGTGCGCATCCGGGGGTGAAAGTCCCCTTGAGTCCAGTGGCGTAGCCGCTGGAGTTCAGAGTGAAAACGATGAATGGAAAAGTCTAACCAACATCCCAAAGCCGAGGGTTGCTCGGCGGGAACAGAGCCGGTGGACCTTTGGTTCGACCGGAAGAAACGCCCGCCGAGAAGCGTACCCGCGGTCAAGTGTGAGCCGCAAGCAAGACCCGCATCCTGCTTAAGCAACTCAGCCTCGAAAGATTTGAATGCGAGTGGGGAGGCCGTCAATTCAGCCGAACCCAGCACCGACGTGACCGTCAAAGGTAAGGTCAGGGAGGACTCGCCGGGGTCGAAGAGCGTGGCGCGCACCGAAGGAGACGCACGGAACGAAGGAGGCCCGGAGAGGACCTGCCGCACTAACTGCGAGGGCCAAGCAGGAACGGGGAGGCAACGACAAGAAGCGCCCTCGGACGCTCCGGGAGTCGGATGGGTTCATAGTACTGGGCCGCAGAGCCAAAGCTCGGAAGCCCGGGAAGGGACCCACAGAGAAACGCAGCCCGCACAGGCAACCGGTCCCGTAAGAACCACGGAACAAGACTGGCAAACCTTCCTGCGGGCCCTAGCCGAGAAGGCATACACACAAAAGCATTACCGGTTCGGAGGACTGTACCGGATGATCAACCAGGACGTCTTGCGCCTGTGTTTCTACCGCCTGCGGAAGGACGCAGCCAGTGGCGTGGACAAGGTGACATTCCAGGATTACGAAAGAAATCTGGAGAAGAACCTGGCGGACCTGACGGATCGGCTCCGGCGCAAAGCCTATCGAGCGCGGTTGGTGCGAAGGAAGTACATCCCGAAGGGCAACGGCAAGCTCCGGCCTTTGGGCATACCGGTGCTGGAGGACAAGTTGCTGCAAATGGCAGTGACGCAAATCCTCCTGGCGATATACGAAGCGGACTTTCTGCCGTGCAGCTTTGGCTACCGACCGGGGATCAGCGCCCACGCGGCGGTGAAAACTCTGCAGGACGAGCTGCAATTTGGCCGACACAACTTCGTAGTAGAAGCGGACATCAAAGGCTTCTTTGATAATCTCCGGTGGGAATGGCTGGAGCGGATGCTGGAGCAAAGAATCGCTGATGGAGCCTTACTGAACCTGATCCGCAAATGGCTGCGGGCAGGCATTCTGGAGGAGGATGGCCGAGTGGTGCATCCCCAGACCGGAACACCGCAGGGCGGGGTGATCTCGCCGGTGCTGGCTAATATTTACCTGCACTTTGTGCTGGATTTGTGGTTTGAGCGCGTGGTCAAACCCAAGCAACACGGGCGCTGCCGAATGATCCGCTATGCGGATGATTTTGTGGCGTGCTTTCAATACCAACACGAAGCCGCTGCCTTCGAGGCAGCACTGAAAACACGGCTTGCCAAGTTTGGGCTGGAGGTGGCGCCGGATAAAACCAAGACGCTGCGCTTTGGTCGCAACGGCGGGCCGCACAATGGGAGGTTCGATTTTCTGGGATTCGAGTTTTACTGGGAGCCGGACCGGAAAGGGAACCCGAGGGTGAAGCGACGCACGGCAACCAAGAAGCACATGGGAGCCATGCAACGAATGAGAGATTGGATCAAAGAACACCGTCACCAAAAGCTGAGCCAGACGATGAAGACCCTCAAGGCGAAGCTGCAAGGGACGTGGAATTACTACGGAGTGATCGGCAACTATCGCCGGATGCAACTCCTCTACGATGCGACCTGCCGGGCAGTCTATAAATGGCTCAACCGGCGGAGTCAGCGCCAGAGCCTGACCTGGCCAGCGGTCAACCGCTTGCTGGCGCGATTCCAAGTGCCGCGACCGCGCATTGTGGAAAAGAGGGACTGTATGCCTTGCCAGTTGGAACTGAGTCTTTGCCAGCATCTGGTGAACTTCCCCCGGAAGCTGATGCATCCGCTGGCGAATGCGAGAGCGAGTTAATCTGAAGAGCCTGGTGCAGGAATACTGCCCGCCGGGATCTGTGAGGGGGGCGCGGGGCAACCCGCGTCCCTACCTCGACCCGCCTCGTTTCGGAGTGACTTTCCCGTTGCCCGGTTCCACATTCACCCGTCGTGAAGCGCACCAAGACCAGTTTTCCGGTTTCCCGCAGCGGTCGTTTTGCCGCCGGCCCCGGGGCGGATGTCGCCCAATTCACCGAGTCGGTCTCCTTCGATTGGCGGCTATGGCGCTACGACATTCTCGGATCGATGGCGCACGCCACGATGCTTCAGAAAGTCGGGCTGCTAACCCGATCGGAGCAGAGAGCCATCATCGGCGGCTTGGATCGGATCGCGCAGGAAATCGCCGCAGACAAGTTTCGCTGGCAAACCCAGCTAGAGGACGTTCACATGAACATTGAGGCC
>VIKE01000143.1 GCA_008080565.1 Rhodocyclaceae bacterium
ATCGACTGCCTGCAGCCGGATCGTCGCGTTGATATCGAAGTCATCGGCACCAAGTAATCGGCCGACGCTTCAATGAAAGCCCCGCCCAGCGGGGTTTTTTTTCGGATAAAGGAATGACATTGCCGATACGCCGTCTGGTTGCCGTTTTCATTTTTGCCCATTTTTTCGGGTTGACCGTGGCAATGGCCGCTGATGCCGCCCGACCGCGCATCGGCCTCGTGCTGGGCGGCGGCGGGGCGCGCGGGGCGGCGCATATCGGCGTGCTGGAGGTGTTGGAGAAGTCACGTGTGCCGATCGATTGTGTGGCCGGCACCAGCATGGGGGCGTTGATCGCTGGCGCCTGGGCGGCCGGCATGTCGCCGGAGAAAATGCGCGAGGCGCTGGCCGCGGCGGACTGGGGCGACATTTTTGTCGATAACCCGGAATACGCCGAGATGAGCTACCGCAACAAGCTGGTCTCGCGGAGTTATCTGCCCGGGTCGGAAAGCGGTGTTTCGGCCAACGGTGTGGCCTATCAGGGCGGTGTCGTTGCCGGGCAGAAGATCAAGCTGTTCTTCAACCAGCTGGTGCGCGCCAATCAGGGCGAGCGCAACATCGAGGATTTGCCGCTGCCGCTGTCGATCATCGCCACCGATATCGGCACGGGCGAGCGCGTGGTATTCCGCGATGGTGCGCTGACCACGGCGATGCGCGCCAGCATGTCGGTGCCCGGCCTGCTCGCCCCGGTCGACCATCAGGGCCACAAGCTGGTCGATGGCGGGCTGGTCGATAACCTGCCCATTTCGGAAGTCCGCGAACGCTGCCAGGCTGACGTGGTGATCGCCGTCAATGTCGGTTCGCCGCTGCTCAAGGCCGATGAGGTCGGCTCGCTGCTGACGGTGTCGGCGCAGATGGTCGGCATCCTGACCGAGCAGAACGTCAGTCGTTCGCTGGCCATGCTCAAGCCGGGCGACATTTACATCAAGCCCGAGCTCAGCGGGATCACCGCGGGCGATTTTACGAAACATGCCGAGGCTGCCGAGAGTGGCCGCTTGGCGGCCGAAGAGGCGATTGGCAAACTGGCTCGCCTGAGTGCCAGCGAGTCGGCCTACGCGGCATGGTGGCAGAGTATCGAAGTCACCCGCCGCCCCTCGCCGCGTATCGACGAAATCGAGATCGTCGGGCTGGAGCGAGCCAATCAGGGCGTTATCGAACGCTATCTCAGCGTCCAGCCGGGCGAAACGATTCGGCCGTCGGTGATCAACCGCGACCTGCTGCGCATGTATGGCGACGGCTACTACGAAAGCGTCGATTACACCGTGCTCGCCCAGCGCGACCGCAACATTCTGCGCGTCATGCCGATCGAAAAGCGCTGGGGGCCGGATTACGCCCGCTTTGCCATCAATCTGCAGGCCGACAACAGCCAGGGTTCGACCTTCGGCCTGCGCGCTGCCTATCACCAGACCTGGCTCAACCACCTCGGTGGCGAGCTGATCTACCACGGCGAAATCGGCTCCAACAACCGCCTCGGCATCAATTACTACCAGCCGCTCGACGCCCGCCAGCGCGTCTTCTTCGAAGGCACCGCCGGGGTCGGCCAAACCCGTCTCAATGTCTATGAAGACGACAAGCGCATCGCCCAGTACCGTGACAGTGAAACCAGTGTCGGCGCCTTTCTCGGCACCAACATCGGCCTGCTCGGGCCGCTTCGTTTCGGCTGGGTCCAGCGCCATCGCTACTTTGAGCTTGATATCGGCGATCCGTCCCTACCCAGGGGCGACAAGAAAATGACCGGCTGGAAGGCCAGCCTCGATTTCGACCAGTTCGACCGCGTGTACTTCCCGACGCGCGGCTGGGCAGCGCAACTTTCGTGGTTCGAGTCGCCCGGCAGCAACTACTCGCGCGCTGATGCCGACCTGCGCGGTGCCTACGCCTTCGGCGGTACGGTGGTCAACGCCCGGCTGCGCTATACCGGATCGCCGCGCGGCAACCTGCCGGTTTTCGACGCCGGCACGCTGGGCGGCTTCCTCAACCTGACGGCATTCGCGCCGGGTCAGATCATCGGCGACGACATCCGCTACCTCGGCGTGCGCGGCGAACAGATCATCGGCCGCCTGCCGCTCGGCCTGCGTGGCGACATGCGCGTCGGGCTGGCGCTGGAAATGGCCAAAGTCGGCTCACCGTACTCGGAATCGACGCGGGTCGGCGTGCTCGACTCGGCGGCTCTGTATCTTGGCGGCCAGACGCCGTTCGGGCCGGCCTATGTCGGCTTCGGCTATTCGACGAGCGGCGTTTCCAATCTCTTCCTGTTTGTCGGGACGCCCTGACGCTGCGGCGAATGGCATACTGAACGACTAATTTTCCGGGAGAAAAGCATGAAATCACGTTTTCTGATGTTTGCCCTGGCTGGCCTGCTGTGCGTCGGCCAGGCCCTGGCCCGGGTCAACGTCAATACCGCTACCGCCGAAGAGTTGCAGACCCTGAATGGCATCGGTCCGGTACGGGCCCAGTTGATCATTGATTTTCGCCGTGAGAACGGGCCGTTCAAGTCGATTGACGATTTGCGCAAGATTCCCGAACTACGCGGCGCGGTTGCCGAGGGCTTGAAAGGGCGGATTACCTACACTGGCCCGACCAGGATTTCGGGCGCCGAGACCGACAACAAGAGCGAAAGCCGCAAAGCCGAACGTGCTTCTCCCGCCAGCCCATCGGTTCAGCCGGCAAAACCGAAAGCCTTGCCGCCGCCAAAAACAGTCGCCAAACCGCTCGCCAAGCCAGTTGACGAAGCCGCTCAGCCTGCCGCGCCAGCGCCGACGAACACGGCCAAGCCCGCCGGCCCGGCCTCTCCGGCCAGACCGGCG
>VIKE01000072.1 GCA_008080565.1 Rhodocyclaceae bacterium
GCTTACTTTCTTTTGGCGAAGCAAAAGAAAGTGAGACGCCCCGCAAGGGCGGAACCCCATGCTAATTCAGCACACGATCAACCTCAGAACTGCTTGACCTCAATATTCAGCGTCTGAATCCGATAGGCAATCTGCCGCGGCGTCATGCCCAGAATGCGCGCCGCCTTGGCCTGCACCCAGCCCGCCTGTTCCAGCGCAGCAATGACGCGTTCCTTTTCCGACAGGTTCGGGTCATCGATGTCGACTTCGGAATTTCCCCCGGAATTCGGGTTGACCGCCGGACGGTGGAAATTCTCCGGCGGGGCGCTGGCTGTAGCGCGGATCGGGCGCGGGGTGGTGCGTTCGCGGACGCTGGGGAAACGGATCAGATCGACGTCGATGTTGCCGTCGTCGGAGAGCACCGCCGCGCGTTCGAGGCAGTTTTCCAGTTCGCGGACGTTGCCCGGCCACTCGTGGTTGGCCAGCCGGCGGTTGGCCATGTCGGTCAGCTTGAGCTTGCGTTTCTGGTCGTTGCCGATCTTGGTCAGCAGGTGACGGGCGATTTCCGGAATGTCCTCGATGCGTTCGCGTAGCGGCGGCAGGAAGAGCGGCATGACGTTGAGGCGATAGAACAAGTCTTCGCGGAAGTCGCCCATTTCGACGGCGGTTTCGAGGTCGCGGTGCGTCGCGGCAATGATGCGGACGTCGACTTTGATGGTCTTGCTGCCGCCGACGCGCTCGAATTCGCCTTCCTGCAGGATGCGCAGCATCTTGGCCTGGAAGGCGGCCGAGACTTCGCCGATTTCGTCGAGGAACAGCGTGCCGCCATGGGCCTGTTCGAAACGTCCCTTGCGCGCTTCGACGGCACCGGTGAAGGCGCCGCGTTCGTGGCCGAAGAGTTCGGATTCGAGCAGGTTTTCCGGGAGTGCCGCGCAGTTCAGTTTGACCAGCGCGTTGCGGGCGCGCGGCGAGTTGTAGTGAATGGCGTTGGCGATCAGTTCCTTGCCGGTGCCAGTCTCGCCGCGGATCAGCACGGTCGTGTTCCACTTGGCAACCATGCGCGCCTGATCGAAAACCCGGCGCATCACGGCCGAGCGGCCGACCATGCTGTCGAAGCCGAACTGATGGCGAACGGTACGGCGGAGCAGGTCACGCTCTTCGAGCAGCGACGACTTTTCCTGGGCGACGGCCATCGACAGGCTGAGGCTCTGGCCGATCAGGTTGGAGACCATTTCGACGAACTGGGCGCGCTCCTCGAGCAGGCCGTCTTCCGGCGCTTCGGGCTGGACGGCGAGGACGCCCTTGAGGTCGCCGCCGACCTTGATCGGCACGGCGATGAAGGGCAGTTCCGGTGAATAGATTTGCGTGCGATTGAGGAAGCGCGGTTCGTCGGCAACGCGGACGAGCTTGATGGTGCGCGGTTTTTCGAGGATCAGGCCGATGATCCCTTCGCCCGGGCCGTACTGGTTGTCGTCGAGGATCGGGCCTTCCGGCGTGTAGATGGTGCGGATGTTGAGTTTGCCGGTTTCCGGATCAAGCACGCTGATCAGGCCGCGGGTCAGGCCCGCCTCGTCGTGCAGCACGCGCAGCACGTCGCGCAGCGTTTCGTTGAAGTCGAGCGAACGGCTGAGTACCCGGCTGACGGCGTAGAGCGCCGCCAGCAGTTGGATGTTGAGCTCGTGCGTTCGGCAGAAGCCGCCCGGCGGCGGGCATTCGTCGGTATGGGAGTGAATGATGTGTTCGTGCATGCTGTTCTCGTTGTTCTTCTCAGATCGGGTCGCCGTCGACGCGGAATTCGACGATCGCCGCCAAACCACCGCTCGGGCTGTCATCGAGATCGATGATGCCGCCATGGTCGGCAACCACCTGCTGGGCACGCGACAGGCCGGTGCCGATGTGCTTGCCGCTGCCGCCCTTGGCCGTGAAGAAGGGCTCGAAAGCCTTGTGCCGCCATTCGTGCGGAATGCCGGGGCCGCTGTCGATGACGGAAACGACGATGCAGTCGTCGCGCAGGGCGCTGACCAGCGACAGCTCGCGGCGCTTCCAGCCCTTGATGTTCATGGCCTCGATGGCGTTGTCGACCAGCGCCTTGAACAGCATGCGCAACTGCAGCGGGCGACCGAGCATCGGCGGCAGGGTTGACGCCGGTTGCCAGTCGACGGTGATGCCGGCCGAGAGCAGGCGCGGCGTGCTGACTTCGAGCACGTCGCGGAGGATTTCATTCATGTTTAGGCTGACGACGATTTCGTGCGGGCTTTGCGGGATGACCTGGCGCAGCGTTTCGAGGTGCTCGCGGCTGCCGGTCAGGGCTTCCTGCAGCATCGCGGCGCTGGCCGGGTCGCGGCGCTGAAGTACCGAGATGGCCGAAGTCATGACGTTCATCGGTTCTTCAAGACGGAAGATCGCCGCCGACAGACCTTCGCGAATTGCCGCCGTGCGTTCTTCCTCGGCCAGTACCGCCTGCAGGGCCGAGGCGCGGGCGCGTTCCTGTTCGTCGCGCAGGCTGGTGATGTCGGACATCACGACGAGCAAGCCGGGCTGACCGTCGGCGCAGAAATAGCTGTCGGCGCAGTCGCTGTGCATGTCGATGATCGACGAGGTGACCGAGAGCCAGCGTGGCCGGCCGGCGGCGCGGTCGATGCGCGCTTCGCGCTGGTTCACCAGGCATTCCTGCGGGCGGTCGGCCAGGGTATCGCGCCAGCTCGGGAGCAGACTGTCGAGAATGGTGTGGGCCGGCTCCTTGAGGCGCAGGTCGCTGACCATTTTCTTGTATTCCTGATTGTCGAGAACGACGCGGCCGGTCGGGTCGAGCAGGGCGAAAGCCATCGGCGCGGCGTCGACGACCGATTCGATCAGGTGTTTCTGGTTGCGGACCAGGCGTTCGAGACGATGCATCTCGGTAATGTCCCGGTGCATGCCGACAAAATGCGTGGTCTTGCCGTCGGCATCGACGACCGGAGAAATGCTCAGTTCGGCCAGATACAGCCCGCCATCCTTGCGCTTGTTGAGCAGCTTGCCAGCCCACGGCTTCTGCGCCGAGAGGTCGGCCCACATGGCCTTGTAGAGTTCGGGCGGGGTGGTGTGATTGGACAGTGTCGATTCGTTCTTGCCGACAATCTCTTCCTTGCTGTAGCCGGTGACGCGGGTGAAGGCTTCGTTGGCAAACAGGATATTGGCCCTGGCGTCGGTAATCGATATCGCCAGGTCGGCCTGGTCGACGGCCTGGCTATAAGCTTCCGGTGGCAGTGCGGTTTCCTGCGCCGTATTGGCGCGGGCTTGGGCAAGCGGTGTGGCCGACATCGAAAGGCTCCTCAATAAACGTTTTTTATTTATTAGCAGATTCCATGCCGCGCTTTGATTTCAGGGCCAATCACGGCTTGCTGCATGGGTTTCGGGGGAAATGCGACGAATTGCTGTCGCCTTTACGACATTTTGTCTTTGCAGAAGCGCACCGACTTGGTGCGGTGGCTGTGGATGGCGCATCAGCGTGGGGTTTTGTCCCCTGAATGCAGATTGGCATGGCTTATGCAGTGAGGTCAGTGAAAAAACCGGACCCCACCACCATGAGCGAATTTCTCCTACTGCTGCTTTCCACCGCGCTGGTCAATAACGTGGTGCTCATCAAGTTCCTTGGACTCTGTCCGGTGATGGGCGTTTCGAAGAGCGTGGACAGCGCCCTCGGCATGGGGTTGGCAACGACCTTTGTCATCACCCTGGCGGCCGGCGCTTCGTGGATGCTCGACAACTGGCTGTTGCAGCCGCTCGGGCTGGGTTACCTGCGCATCCTCTCGTTCATTCTGGTCATCGCTTCGGTCGTCCAATTCACCGAAATGTTCATCAAGAAGTCGAGTCCCGGTCTCTACCAGTCGCTCGGCATCTACCTGCCGCTGATCACCACCAACTGCGCCGTGCTCGGCGTTGCGCTGCTCAACGTCGAACAGAAGTTCAGCCTGTTCAAGAGCCTGCTCTACGGCTTCGGTTCGGCGCTCGGTTTCACCATCGTGCTACTGATTTTTGCCGGGCTGCGTGAACGCATCGCGCTGGCCCGGGTGCCCGGTGCCTTCGCCGGTGCGCCGATTTCGTTCGTCACCATCAGCCTGCTGGCCCTGGCCTTCATGGGCTTTTCCGGTCTCAACGTTTAAGGAGGCATGACCATGATCGCCGCCGTCCTCAGTCTGACGCTCCTCGGTGCCGCGCTTGGCATCATCCTCGGCATTGCCAACAAGTTGCTCAAGGTCGAAGGCAATCCGGTTGTCGAGGAGCTGATCGCCATGATGCCCGGCTCCAATTGCGGGCAATGCGGCTTCCCCGGCTGTTCCGGCGCCGCTGAAGCCATCGTCGATGGTTCGGCCCCGCCCACCTGCTGCCCGCCAGGCGGCAAGTCGCTGGCCACGGCCATCGCCGCCAAGCTGGGCCTGACAGTCGATCTCTCGGGCATGTCCGACGAAGGCCCGAAGATCGCCGTTGTTTCCGAAGAACTGTGCATCGGCTGCTGCCGCTGCAGCAAGGTCTGCCCGACCGACGCCATCATCGGCGCCGCCAAGCAGGTGCATAACGTCTTCCGCGAAGCCTGTACCGGCTGTTCGAGCTGCATCGAAAAATGCCCGACCGAGGCACTGGTCATGAAACCGGTGCCGGTCACCTTGCAACACTGGGTGATGCCCAAACCTGCCGCTGTGTGAGATAGCCATGGGATTCATGAACCTTTTCAAGCACTTCCTCGGCGATGACTGGGGTGTGCATCCGGACGACCACAAGCGGCCGGCTGCCGATCAGCCGGTGCGTGTCATGCCGGTGCCGGCCAGACTGTACCTGCCGCTGCAGCAGCACCTTGGCGGGCCGGCCCGACCGGTCGTGCTGGTTGGCCAGAAGGTCAAGAAGGGCGAGCTGATCGCCGAGGCGCAGGGCATGGTCTCGGCGCCGATCCACGCGCCGACTTCCGGCACGATTGCTGCCGTCACCGAAATCACCGCGCCGCATCCCTCCGGCCTGACGCTGCCGGCGATCATTCTCGACGCCGATGGCGCCGACGAGTGGATCGAACTGCACGGCTGCGACGATCCGTTTGCCCTCGAGCCGGCCGAAATCGGCAAGCGGGTTGCCGCGGCTGGCGTTGTCGGTCTGGGTGGCGCAGCCTGCCGCCTTCCCGTCGGCCGTCAAGCTGATCGGCGCCTCGAAGGCGAAGGTCACGACGCTGGTCATGAACGGCGGCGAGTGCGAGCCCTACCTGTCGTGTGACGACCGCCTGATGCGCGACGCCGCTGCCGGCATCGTCGATGGCATCCGCATCATGCTCCACGCCACCGGTGCCAAGGTGGCCCTGGTCGGCATCGAAGACAACAAGCCGGAAGCCATCGCGGCGATGCAAGCCGCGGCAGCCGGTTTTGACACGGTACAGATTCGCCCGGTGCCGGCCCGTTACCCGATGGGTTCGGAGAAGCAACTCATTCAAGTCCTGACCGGCATAGAAGTGCCGGCTGACGGTCGTCCGGCCGACATCGGCGTTATCGTGCATAACGTCGGCACGGCGCTCGCCTTGCGCACGGCCGTGCGCGAAGGCAAGCCGCTGATTTCGCGACTGGTCACCATCAATGGCAACTGCGCCAGCCGGCCAGGCAACATCGAGGTGCGCGTCGGCACGTTGGCCGAAGAGGTCATTGCCTTCGCCGGTGGCCTCAAGGGCGATGGCCTCGGCCTGGCCCGCCGCGTCATGGGCGGCCCGATGATGGGCATGCAGATTCCGCACTGGCGTCAAGGCCTGCCCGATGGGCCTGCTGCCGCTCGAAATGAGTTCGCGCATCCGCAATGAAGCCTACGGCGAAGCCATCGATCTCGGGCTGAAAGACTGCATCGCCTGCGGCTGCTGCGCCTATGTCTGCCCATCGAAGATTCCGCTGGTTCAGTATTTCGTCCATGCCAAGGGCGAACTGGCGGCGCAGGACCGCGCCAAGCTGCGCGGCGATGCAACCAAGAAACTGGCCTTGCAACGTCAGGAGCGTCTTGAGCGTGAGGCCCGTGAAAAGGCGGAAGCCAACGCCAAACGCAAGGCCGAACGAGAAGCAGCCGCCGCCGCCAAGGCCGCGGCAGAAGCCGTTGCCAAAGCCGAAACCCAGGGAGAATCAGCATGAACACGGCCGCCTTGAATGCTCAGCCGGTTGCCTCGCCGCACGCCCATGGCGGCAACTCGGTGACGCGTACGATGTTCCGCGTCCAGATGGCGCTGGTGCCCGCCACGCTCTATGGCTTCTGGCTGTTCGGCTGGCCGGCTTTCTTCTTGTGGCTGCTGACCATTCTTTCCTGCCTCGGATTCGAAGCCCTGTCGCTCAAGATGATGGGCGTCACCCGCATCAAGGCGACGCTGTTCGACGGCTCGGCGCTGCTTACCGGCTGGTTGCTGGCGATGACCTTGCCGCCCTGGGCACCGTGGTGGGTCGCCGTGGTGGGCGGTTTCATCGCCATCGTGATCGGCAAGCAGGTGTTCGGCGGGGTGGGGCAGAACGTCTTCAACCCGGCCATGGTCGCCCGCGTCGCGCTTCTCGTTTCCTTCCCGGTGCCGCTGACCCAGTGGGTCTATCCGCTGCCGCTGACTTCGCTGGCGGCGCCCGACTTCATCGATGGCCTGCGCATTTTCCTGACCAGTCTGCCGCAGCCGGATGCCATGGCCAGCGCTTCGCTGCTCGGCTATACCAAGACCGAGCTGTCGCGTGGCATCGATCTGCTGCATTCACTGGCCGGCGACCATGCGCCGGCGCTGTCGTGGATCGGCGCGCGCTCTGGCAGTTTCGGCGAATCGGCCTCGCTGCTTATCCTGGCCGGTGGACTGTATCTGGTCGGCGTCGGCATCATCAGCTGGCATACGCCGGCTGCCGTTCTGGCCGGGATAGCCATTCCCGCCGCCATTGGCCACAGCGTCGATCCGACCCATTACCTGAGTGTTTCGGCGCACCTGCTGTCAGGGGCGGCCATGCTTGGTGCCTTCTTCATCGCGACGGATTACGTAACCTCGCCGAATACGGTCAGCGGACAGATCGTCTTCGGCCTCGGCATCGGCTTCCTGACCTGGGTGATCCGGACTTACGGTGGTTACCCGGAGGGAATGGCTTTCGCGGTGTTGCTCATGAACGCGCTGACACCGGTCATTGACCGCTTCATCAAGCCGCGCATCCTCGGCCGTGACCGCAAGGGCAAGCCGCTGGACATTCCGGAAGGGAAGGGGGCCTGACATGAAGCTCAAAGCCATCCGCGAAAAGATCGGTTACCAGCCTTTGTTGCTCGGCGCTATTGCGCTGCTCGCCAGTGCTGCGCTGGCCGTTGCCTCGAATGCCACGGGCGCTGCCATTGCCGCCGCCGAGGCCAAGGATTTGCGTGACTCGCTGTCGGAAGTGTTGCCCCAGGGGCTGGCCGACAACGATTTTCTGACTGACACGGTCGACCTGAAAAAAGGCGAAAAAACGATAACCATCTACCGTGCTCGCCAGGGCGGCGTCGTCAAGGCAGCCTTGTTCAAGGTCGCCGAGCGCGGTTACGCCGGTGACATCCAGGTGCTCATGGCGGTCGATACCGACGGCAAGACGCTCGGTGTGCGTGTGCTGAAGCATGCCGAAACCCCCGGTCTCGGCGACAAGATCGAGGTCAAGAAAGACAAGTGGATCAAGGATTTCGACGGCAAGTCTCTCGGCGATCCGAGCCCGGAAAAATGGGGCGTCAAGAAGGATAGCGGTGTCTTCGACCAGTTTGCCGGGGCGACCATCACACCGCGTGCTGTGGTCAAGGCGGTCAAGGGCGGGCTGGAGTTCTTCGCCGCCCACAAAGCGGAAATCACGGGCTAGGAGCGGATGATGAGCGAGTCTTACGGCAAGTTGTTCAAGGATGGCCTGTGGGAAAACAATGTGGTTTTCTCGCAGATGCTGGCGCTGTGCCCGACCATGGCGGTGACCACGAGCGGTACCAACGGTCTCGGCATGGGGCTGGCAACGACCGCGGTGCTCGTCGTCTCCAATATTCTCGTGTCGATGATTCGGCACACGGTCAGTTCGCAGGTGCGGATTCCGGTCTTCGTCGTGCTGATTGCGACGCTGGTCACCATCGTCGACATGGCGATGAACGCCTGGTTGCACGAACTCTACAAGGTGCTCGGTCTGTTCATCGCGCTGATCGTGGTCAATTGCGCCATTCTCGGCCGGGCCGAAGCCTTCGCCGTGAAGAACGGGTTTGTCGCCTCGACCATCGACGGGCTGGCCATGGGGCTGGGTTTCACCGGCGCGTTGACCTTCATCGGTCTGATTCGCGAATTTCTCGGCTCGGGCACGCTGTTCGCCCAGGCTTCGAACCTGCTCGGCCCATCCTTCGCTTTTCTTGAAATGAAGCTGCCCGGTTACGGCGGCGCACTGCTCATGATCCTGCCGCCGGGCGGCTTTGCCATTCTCGGCTTTTTGCTGGCCGGCAAGCCATTCTCGGCTTTTTGCTGGCCGGCAAGCGGGTGATGGAACGGCGGATAGACGAACGTGCGGCACAAAAAGCCGAACTGGCTGCGGCCTGAGGAGAAGAACGATGCAGATCGGTGTTGCCTATTCCGAACCGGGCCAGCAAATCTGGCTGAATATCGAGGTTCCCGACGAATCGACGGTGGCTGAGGGCATCGAGCGTTCGGGCATTCTCAAGCAATTCCCGCATATCGACCTGACGGCGCAGAAGGTCGGCGTCTTCGGGCGGCTGGTCAAACTCGATGCCGCCCTCAAACCGGGTGATCGCGTCGAGATCTACCGGGGCATCATCGCCGATCCGGAAACCGTGCCGCGCAAGGATATGGCCGACGATTGAGCCCCTACGGGATAATCCGAATTTGAAAAACCGGGCCGGGCAGTCGACAATGGCGTCGCTTGCCGGTCAGGACGCATCCCGAAAGACATTTTTCGGGGCGCAACTGCAGCAAAAATAACCAGAATTTCATCATCCACGAGAACAGCCATGCATCGTTTATTGCCCGCACTCCTGTTGCTGCCGGTTTCCGCTTTTGCCGCTGACAGCCTGCCGACCGTCGGTGGTATACCCGTCGATTTCATTCTCTTCGGGCTGACCCTACTTGGCGTTGCCTTGTTTCACCACTACACCCTCTACGTCGCGCTGACCGGGCTGGCGACCATCACCCTGTACAAGATCGTGTTCACCGGTTTCAAGACCGGTGCGGGTGTGCTCGGCTTTGCCGGTCACCTCGGCCATGAGTGGGTGGTGCTGACCAACCTGTTCTGTCTGCTCACCGGCTTTGCGCTGCTCGCCCGCCATTTCGAAAAGAGCCATGTGCCGGTGATTCTGCCCAAGTTCCTGCCTGATGACTGGAAGGGCGGCTTTCTTATGCTGGTCATGGTCTTCGTGCTTTCCAGCTTCCTTGACAACATCGCCGCCGCCCTGATCGGCGGCGCCATGGCCCACCAGTTGTTCAGGGCCAAAGTGCATATCGGCTATCTGGCAGCGATTGTCGCTGCTTCCAATGCCGGTGGTTCCGGCTCCGTGGTCGGTGACACGACGACGACAATGATGTGGATCGACGGCATCAGCCCACTCGTCGTTGTTGATGCCTATGTCGCCGCCGTTGTGGCGCTGGTCATCGTGGCCTATTTTGCCGCCAAGCAGCAGCATGCCTATTCGCCGATCATTCGCCATAGCCACGCGCACACGCATATCGATTGGGGGCGCATTTTCATCGTTGCGCTGATGCTCGTCTTTGCCGTAGGAACGAATGTCACGGTCAACCTCAAGTTTACCGACCTGGCCGATCACTTCCCGTTCATCGGCGTCGCGGTCTGGGTGGCCATCATCCTGACCATCCCGGTGCGTCGTCATGATTGGGAGTTAATGCCCGAAACCATCAAGGGCTCGATCTTCCTGCTCTCGCTGGTGCTCTGCGCTTCGATGATGCCGGTCGAACAGTTGCCGCCGGCCTCCTGGGTGTCGGCGCTGGCGCTGGGTTTCATCTCGGCCGTCTTCGACAATATCCCGCTGACAGCGCTGGCCTTGCGTCAGGGTGGCTACGACTGGGGCGTGCTGGCCTACGCCGTCGGCTTTGGTGGCTCGATGCTGTGGTTCGGTTCCTCGGCCGGCGTGGCGCTGTCCAACATGTACCCGGAAGCCCGCTCGGCCGTGCAGTGGGTCAAGAACGGCTGGCACGTGCCGGTTGGTTACGTTGCCGGTTTTGCCGTGCTCATGCTGGTTCTCGGCTGGCATCCCGATACCGGCCACAAGAAAGTGGCCGAGCCGGTCGCCGTCGAAGCGCCAGCCCCGGTTCCGGCTCCGGCTCAGTAATACTCGCGGTCATCCGGGCTTGCTACGGTCAACCGGGAAAAAAGGCCAAAAACAAAATCAAAGGCGGCTTCGGCCGCCTTTTTTCATGTCGGCTTTGCGACAAACAAAGCTGTTTTTGCGCACCATTCCAGTGCCAAAAATACAATACTAACTACATGATAAAAAACAGAAAATCAAACATATAATGCGCCTCCCGAATCGATAGAACAGGTATCAATTTATGACGCAAGATATTTCCGGAAACGCCCTGGCCAACATTGGCGAAACACATGGTTACTGCTTTGATGGCGACTCCGTCCAGATCAATGCCGAACTGACCTTTTCCGATGCCGCGCTGAGTGCCGCGTCGCAATGGGCGCTGCAGTTGTGGAGCAGCGTGTCAGGCTTTCCGGATCAGCAACTGGCTGGCGTCAAGGTTGCCGAGCTGGCCGTCTATCCGGCCGCCGGCTATCAGAGCCTGGCCGCAACCGTCGCCGCCATGCCGCCGGCCGGTACCGACGATCAGAACATGGCGCTGGCCCTCGTTTTCTGGGGGGAGAACGGATTGCCCAGCGTCGCTGATATTGCCGTGTATCCGGTCGCCGAAAGCTTCGTCCAGCCCAAGCTGTCGGGCAATGTGACCTGCGCGCTGGCTGACGGCATGGCTACGCTGACCGTCGATGCCATTGAAAACCCGCGCGCCGAAGACAATCTGAGCGGCACCCTGGCCCTCGAAGTGTGGGCCCTTGAAGAGCCCTATGCCGGCGGAAGCTGGCAGGGTATCCCGGTCGCCAGCATGATTCTCGGCGTGCTGGGTGGTGGCCAGCAGCTGTCCGACTGCAACTTTGTCGTGCCGGCGGCAGCCCCTGAAGGTCCGGGCGTGCTGACCCTGATGTTGCGTGAATGGGGTCCGGCCGGTTACGTGACGCGTGATTACTGCAATCTGTCGCTCGAAGCGCCGGCCAAGACCAAGGCCAAGCCGAAAGCTGCTGCCAAGAAGGCCGCTGCCAAGGAAGAGGCGCCGAAGGAAAAAGTTGCGAAGGAAAAAGCACCAAAGGCCAAAGCTGAGCCGAAGCCGGTGACCAAGGAGAGCAAGGCGCCAGCCAAGGAAAGTAAAGCTGCCGCCAAGGCCGCCAAAGCTCCGGTCGCCAAGGGCGTTGCCGTCAATGCCGCCAGCGAAGCAGAACTGCTCGCCGTCAAAGGCCTGAGCGCTACCCTGGTAAAGGCCATCATCGCCGGCCGTCCCTATGCGTCGCTCGACGATCTGGGCAAGGTCAAGGGCGTCGGCCCCAAGCTGTTGGCCAAGCTGCGCGACGAACTCGCCATCTAAGCTGACACGAACTGTTCGCCCCGGCCGCTGACGGTCGGGGCGAACTTGTTTCAGTCGTTCTCGGCTTTGACGCAGACAACCGGTTTTGTCGCCAGATGAAGCACCTTGCGCGTCACCGAACCCAAAGCCAGCGCCGCCAGCCCGCCCAGGCCGCGGGTACCCATGACGATGCTGTCGCAGCCCAGTTCATTGGCCAACCCGACGACGGTTTCGGCAATATCGCCTTGCCGGACGTAGGTCTTGTGGGCAATTCCAGCCTCGTTCAGTGCGTTGAGGACAGGCTTGAGCACGACGTGCGCGCGGGCCGTCAGATGCCCCCGAATCGCCTCTTCTTCCATGCCATGGGTTTGCCAGGCAACTGGTGCCGGTTCAACGTTGACGACATGTACCTCAAGCGGACCGTGTAGTTTGGCGAACTCAATCACGTAGAGCGCAGCGGCGAAGGCATGTTTGGAGCCGTCGACAGGAAGTAGTACGGAACGCATTTGAATCTCCTTTTGCCTGGTTTTGAGTCATTCAATTGGCGGATTTGCTTCACCTCTCTTTTACTGTAGAGCCTGTTGGTGAATTTAGGTAGCGCCATTGCGAAGGCCGTCGTGTTTTTGTCGATAGATTCCCGGCTTGTCGTAAAGATGACAATTTCGGAAGTTTTAAATCCATATAAATCAATGGATTAAAGGTGGCACCCGTCTTGCTAATTGCTATCCAGACCTCTGGAGAACAGCATGAAAGCCAGCGAAATCCAGGCCTTGCTCGACGAGCCAGCCTGTACCCATAACACCAAGGAAAAGTCCGGCTGCGCCAAGCCCAAGCCGGGTGCCACGGCGGGCGGCTGTTCCTTCGACGGCGCGCAGATTGCGCTGCTGCCGATTGCCGACGTTGCCCACATCGTGCACGGCCCGATTGCCTGTGCTGGCTCCTCCTGGGACAACCGCGGCACGCGCTCTTCCGGCGTGACCCTGTACAAGATCGGCATGACCACCGACCTGTCGGAAACCGACGTGGTCATGGGGCGCGGCGAGAAGCGGCTGTTTCATGCCATCAAGCAGGCCATCGACAGCTATTCGCCGAAAGCGGTCTTCATCTACAACACTTGCGTCACCGCCCTGATCGGCGATGACGTTGGCGCCGTCTGCAAGGCGGCGACCGAACGCTGGGGTACGCCGGTGGTGCCGGTCGATGCCGCCGGCTTCTACGGCACCAAGAATCTCGGCAACCGGCTGGCCGGCGAAGCGATGTTCAAGCACGTCATCGGCACTGCCGAGCCAGCGCCCGTTGTACCGCGGGCCGACGGCCTGCCGACCTACGACGTCAACCTGATCGGCGAATACAACATTGCCGGCGAGTTCTGGCATGTCGCGCCACTTTTCGACGAACTCGGCCTGCGCATTCTGTGCACGCTGTCCGGCGACTCGCGTTTCCATGAAGTGCAGACCATGCACCGCGCCAAGGTGAACATGGTGGTCTGCGCCAAGGCGCTGCTCAACGTCGCCCGCAAGATGCAGGACACCTACGGTCAACCGTTTTTTGAGGGCAGTTTCTACGGCGTCCAGGATGTCTCCAACGCGCTGCGCGATTTCGCCCGGCTGATCGGCGACCCCGACCTCATCGCCCGCACCGAGGCCGTCATCGCCCGCGAGGAAGCCAAGGCTCATGCCGCGCTTGAACCCTGGCGCGCCCGCCTCAAGGACAAGCGCGTGCTGCTTTACACCGGCGGCGTCAAATCGTGGTCCATCGTCTCGGCCCTGCAGGATCTGGGCATGAAGGTGGTGGCGACCGGTACCAAGAAATCGACCGAAGAAGACAAGGCGCGCATCCGCGAACTGATGGGCGAGGACACCAAGATGATCGACGACGGCAGCCCGAAGGCACGACGGCAGCCCGAAGGCACTGTTGTCGACCTATCACGAGTACAAGGCCGACATCCTGATCGCTGGCGGACGCAATCTCTACACGGCGCTCAAGGCACGGATCCCCTTCCTCGACATCAATCAGGAGCGTGAATTCGGTTACGCCGGTTATGCCGGCATGAGCGAACTGGCTCGCCAACTGGCGCTGTCGATGGAAAGCCCGGTGTGGGCTGCCGTGCGCAAGCCGGCGCCGTGGGCCAAGCAAAGCGGTCCCGGCACCGTGCTGGCCGCGTAAAGGGAACGACATGGCTGAAATCATCCACTCCAAGAAAGCGCTGGCGGTCAATCCGCTCAAGGTCAGCCAGACCATCGGCGCCTCGCTGGCTTTCCTCGGCCTCAACCGCAGCCTGCCGCTCATGCATGGTTCGCAGGGGTGCACGGCCTTTGGCAAGGTGTTTTTCGTGCGCCACTTCCGCGAGCCGATTCCCTTGCAGACGACGGCGATGGATCAGGTATCGAGCATCATGGGCGCCGACGACAATGTGATCGAGGCGCTGCGCACGCTGTCCGACAAGAGCAAGCCGGACATCATCGGCCTCGTGACGACCGGTCTGTCGGAAACGCAGGGCACCGATATTCGCCGCTGTGTCGGCGATTTTCGCCGGGCCCACCCGGAATTTGACCATGTTGCGGTGGTCCCGGTGAATACGCCGGATTACGTCGGCTGTCTGGAAAGCGGCTACGCGCTGGCCATTGAAGCCCTGATCGAAACGCTGGTGCCGGAAAGCGCCTGCGTCGGCAAACGTCCCAAGCAGGTCAATGTGCTGGCCTCGGCCATGCTGACGCCGGGCGATATCGAGGCGATCAAGGAGTGGATCGAAGCCTTCGGCCTGCGCCCCATCGTCGTGCCGGACATTGGCGATTCGCTCGACGGCCATCTGGTCGAAGCCGAAACCTCATCGCTGACCATCGGCGGTACGCCGCGCTCGGAAATCGAGATCATGGGCGAGTCGACCGCAACCTTGGTCGTTGGCCCTTCGCTGCTCAAGGCGGCCAACATCCTGAAGACGCGGACCGGTGTGCCTGACTACCATTTCGCTGGCCTCATGGGCCTCGAGGATTGCGACGATTTCACCCAGGCGCTGGCCGAGATTTCCGGCAAGCCGGTGCCCGAGAAAATCGAGCGTCACCGCGCCCAGTTGCAGGACGCCATGGTCGACAGCCATTTCATGATCGGCTTCGCCCGCGTCGCGCTGGCTGGTGATCCCGATCTGCCACGCACAAGCATGAAAGCCTGGCTGGACTGCCCATCGCCAAAGTCATCGTCGGTGATCTGGAGGATATGGAAAAAGAGGCACGCAGCAACGGCGCGCAACTGATTGTCGCCAATTCCCATGCTGCGGATACCGCTTCGCGGTTGGGCTTGCCGCTGCTCCGGGCCGGCTTTCCGCAATACGACCACGTGGGCGGTTACGCCCGCACCTGGGTGGGCTACCGCGGTACGCGGCAGGCCTTGTTCGATCTCGCCAACCTTATGCTGGGACAACACCATGAACTCGCACCCTATCGATCAATCTACTGGGCCGACGACCGCGATGGCGTCAGCAAACAACATGTCATCTCGTCGGCTGCAGTTGGTCTGGTCCATTAGGCAGGAGCCGGACGCCATGATCAAGGTCGCCTTCGCCTCGACCGACCGGACACGGGTCAATCAGCACTTCGGTTCGGCCGAGGGCTTCGTGGTCTACGAAGTGACACCGGACAAGGCGACGCTGGTCGGCGTTGCCGAGTTTGCCGAAGAGGCGATGGACGGCAACGAGGACAAGCTCGGCGCCAAGGTTGATTTCCTCGAAGGCTGCGCCGGGGTTTACGTCATGGCGATTGGTGCTTCGGCGATCAAGAAGCTGCTGGCCAAAGGCATCCAGCCGATCCGCGTCGATGAGGTTGACACGGTCGACGAGCTTTTGGGGCAAATTTCGAAAGCGATGAGCGAGGGTGGTGTGGTCTGGATTGACCGCGCCATTGCCGCCCAGGCCAAGGCCAAGGAAGAGAATCGCTTCGCTTCCATGGAAGAGGAAGGGTGGGAAGGATGAGCGCCAACATGATCGAACACCGCGGCATCGTCCAGCGCGTCGAGGCAGGCAAGGCCATCGTCGCCATGGAAACGGCCGGCTGTTCGTCCTGCGGGCAGGGCAGCAGCTGCGGCATCGGCAAGATGGCCAGCGGCCGGCCGGCCACCTTGCTGACCCTGCCGGTCAGCGGCGACATCAAGGCCGGTGACATGGTGATGATCGGGCTGCCAGCCAGCCGCCTGACCTTCTCGGCCTTGCTCGGCTATCTCTTCCCGGCCTTCGCCATGATTTTTGGCGCCTGGCTCGGCTCGCTGCTCGATGGCAGCGACGGTGCCACGGCCCTCGGTGCCATTGCCGGCTTTCTCGGGGCACTGGCCGTCGCCCGCATCGCCATCGGCCTGGTGCCCGGCCTCATGCCGGCGCCACAACTCATTCCGGTTTCCAACCAATCCAACCCATTTCCCAAGGAGTATGACCATGACTGAAGCCATTGCTGCCGATCCCATCTTCGAAACCGATTTCGTCAAGGAGATGGCCCGCCAGATGCGCGCGCTCGATACCTACGGCACCTACGCCGGCTGGACGGTCGAAAAGATCCTCGATCCCTACATCCTGACCAAGGAACGCAAGGCCAACATCCCGATGATCGGTGATCCGGACGACGAGACCATCTCGCGCGTCAAGGCCTTCTACAACGCCATCGCCGTGCTCATCGAAAAGGAATGCAAGCTGCTCGCCGTGCCGCTTGTGCACCTGACCCACGAAGGTTTCGGCCGCGCCATCATTACCGTCGGCAAGCTGGTTGCTGTTGAAAAGACCTTGCGCGACGTGCATCGCTTCGGCTTCCCGAGCCTGTCCAAGATGAAGGATGACGCCGACAAGATGCTCGGTATCGCTCTGGAACGTATCGGTCAGTATCCGAACGTCGCCGGGCTGTAAGGGCAGGGGGCAACATGACTGACGAAGAACTGGCCGCCCTCGACAAGGAAGTCAAGAAGCTCAAGCGGATCGCTTCCGAGTGGGCTTCGCAAATGCACGACCTCGTGGAAGACCGCCTGCCGGCGGGCTTTCATGAAATTCCTGCGCTTTCCCAATCCACCTACGATGCCTGCCAGGCGTGGGCCGATGCCAGTGCCCGACTCGCTGCCGCGCAGAAAGGACAACCAGCATGATCACCGGACTCACCAAAGGCGGCACCGAATGGACGCCGCAATTCGCCACCAGCCTCGATCAGGCCAAGTGCATCGGCTGCGGCCGCTGCTACAAGGTCTGCCCGCGCAATGTTCTCGACCTCGTCGAGCGAGAGCTGGACGACGACGATGATGACGAAGACGACAACATGATGGTCATGTCGCTGGCCAATCCGGCTGACTGCATCGGTTGTGGCTCCTGCGGACGCGTTTGTCCGAAGGACTGCTACACCTACGCACCGGCCTGAAACACAAAGCTCTGTCATTCCCGCGCCTGCGGGAATGACGGAGATGTCCACACGCCCTCGATACCTCGACCATGACCGCAAATTTGCCCGATAACGCCACCGGCGAAGCTGTCTGCGCCGCCTTGCGCGCTCAGGTAGAAAAGCTCGGCCTGTCGATCGGCGATGAGCCGGTGTGGGCCGATGTCGTGTTCGAGGAAGAGACCGACCCGTATTCGCAGGAGGTCAGCGTGCTGGCCTATTGGCGTGGCAAGGCCCGTTTCGGCAAGGCGACCTTCTTTCCCGATGGCCGCATTTTTGCCGAGTACCAGGTGCTGCTGGCGCACCCGGCCAAGGCCGATTTCTACGTCGATACCGTTGAAATCTGGGGGCGACCGGAGAAATTCCGCGGCGATGCGGTCATTGCGGAATACGCCAAGTAGCCCATGACCGTTTTGCCCCGTTTGCTGCTCATTCACAAGCATGGGACCAGCGGCCGCGTCCGCTTTCTCTGCCTGAATTCGGGCGTTGTCGCCTTCAAGCCACTGCCGGCACTGTCGGCCCTGCGCGACGAAGATTTCTCGCCAACCGTCCAGTTCCATCCGACGGCGGTCGTCCGCGAAGCCGAGGTTCATCTCGGGTTGGCCGAGGGCGCAGTCGAGCCGGTGGCCGATTTTCAGGCCTGGGTCGATACGCCGGAAGGCGATGTGCCCGTTCTGCTTGCCGCTTTTGCCAGCATCGATCCACCTTTCGAGGCAGCCGACCGACTCCACGGCCGCTTCATCGCAATTACCGAGTCGCGCCAGCTAAGCGAAGTCGAACGAAATCTGCTGCGCCGGGCGTACGAACACGTCCTGGGATAAGCCTCTCCGTAGCGTCGAGGATGGACTGGCGGTGGGCCTTCCGGTGGGCCGCCAGACCGGCCGGGGTGTAGCCCTGAAGGACGACGCCCGGTGGCATGATGCTGCCGCCCCGCTGTTCGGCGGCGGCGAGGATCAGCGGAGTCGACAAGCCCTTGCCGCGATGCTCGGCCGCAATCCACAGGTAGGAGCCGGCATAGAAGCCAACGATTTGGCCGACCTTGAATATCGCCGTGTTGAATCCCTGGCGGGCATGGCGGATGGTGTAGCCGGAGTTTTGCAGCAATCTTGCCGGCAATTGCGCAGTCCACGCCTGGGCGACCAGCTTTGCCAGAATCTCCGCCGCTTCGTCATCGGTCACGCGCAGGGTGTCCGAGGGCCGGTCAATGCCGGGGCCGGCGAAATTCAGGAAGCTTCTCTGCCAAGGGGCTGTCATTTTGTTGTGTGTGTTCGTTGATCCAAACGGTAATTAGCACGGACCGTACCTGTCAGCGTTCGGAAACGCTTCCAGTGCGGCCATTGCCGGAAGCCGGGCGCGGAGAATGCCGTGGCACCTTGCTTTCCGCAAGTGATGGAGCAGCAGAAGCCTGTTTTGGTTCCCGGTTTTGCCACGTGCCGTCGGCTTCCAGTGGGGTATCTGTCAGGGATTGTAGTGAACCTGACAAGGTGGTTTTGGCTTCATGTTTGAGCCAAGCTGCTGAAAATTAAGTGTTTATATTTTTATTCGTGTCGTGGCACGGCCCTTGCAAGATCAGGTCATCTACTCTGGGAGAATCGCCATGATCAATCTGACCCCCGCTGCCATTAAGGCTGTTCAACGTTTTATCCGCGGTTCTGAAACACCTGTGCTCGGGCTGCGCCTGACCATTTCCGGCGGCGGTTGCTCCGGCCTGCAATACGGCATGAAGCTCGAAACCGAGAAGGCTGAAGACGACTGGGAACTGGAAGTCGAAGGCGTCAAGGTGCTGGTCGATGCCATGACCATGCCGATGATCGACAACGTCACCGTCGATTTCGTCGATACGCTGACCCACACCGGTTTCAAGTTTGACAATCCCAACGCCAGCGCCCAGTGTTCCTGCGGCTCTTCGTTCTCGGTCTAAGGAGCAATAGTCATGTGGGAATATTCAGACAAGGTTCGCGAACACTTCTTCAACCCGCGCAATTCCGGCCCGCTGGAAGAAGCGAACGGTATCGGTGACGTCGGTTCCATCCAGTGCGGCGACGCGCTGCGCCTGATGCTCAAGGTCGAGCCGGAAACCGAAATCATCCTCGACGCGCATTTCCAGACTTTTGGCTGCGGTTCCGCCATTGCTTCATCGTCTGCGCTGACCGAAATGGTCAAGGGCATGACGCTGGATGAGGCGCTCAAGGTTTCCAACCAGAACATTGCTGACTTTCTCGATGGTCTGCCGCCGGAAAAGATGCACTGCTCGGTCATGGGCCGCGAAGCCCTGCAGGCCGCCATCGCCAACTACCGTGGCGAAGAGTGGTCCGATGATCACGAAGAAGGCGCGCTGATCTGCAAGTGTTTCGCCATCGACGCCGTGATGATCGAGGACGTGGTCAAGGCCAACAACCTCAACACGGTCGAGGAAGTCACCTTCTACACCAAGGCCGGCGGCGGTTGCGCGGCTTGCCACGAAGGTATTGAAGAAATTCTGGCCAAGGTCATGTCCGAGCGTGCCGGACCGGGCGAAGTTTCGCCTCCGCCGGCTTGCCCGGCCACCCCGGAAGCACCGAAGCCGCCGACCAAGAAGCTGTCGATCGTCGAGAAGATTGCCAAGATCCAGGAAGTGCTCGAATCGGTTCGCCCGATGCTCCAGCGTGATCACGGCGATGTCGAGCTGGCCGACGTCCAGGGCAAGAAGATCTATGTGCACCTCAAGGGCGCCTGCTCCGGTTGCATGATGGAAGCGGCAACCCTCGGCGGCATCCAGCAAAAGATGATCGAAGCGCTGGGCGAGCTGGTCCAGGTGCTGCCTTCGTCGCACATGCCCGTAGAGGCCTGATCGACACAGATTTTTCCGGTCAGCCAGGCTTGCCACGGTCAACCGGAAAAATCGACCGAATTTGAAATCATCCCAACCTCAACAGAGAACCCGAGGACTGCGCCATGGAACCGAAACCGATCTACCTGGACAACAACGCCACGACGCGGGTCGATCCCGCTGTGGTCGAAGCCATGCTGCCGTTTTTCACGGAGCATTTTGGCAACGCCTCGTCGATTCACGCCTTCGGCAGTGAAGTCGGCAAGGCGCTGAAGAAGGCCCGCAGTCAGGTTCAGGCGCTGCTCGGCGCTGAGCATGACTCGGAGATCATCTTCACCTCCTGCGGCACCGAGTCCGACTCGACCGCCATCCTTTCGGCCCTCAAGGCCCAGCCCGACCGCAACACGGTGATCACCACCAACGTCGAGCATCCGGCCATCCTGACGCTGTGCGAGTGGCTGGAAAAGGAAGGCTACATCGTCCATAAGCTGAAAGTGGACAAGAAGGGCCGCATCGACATGGACGAGTACCGTTCGCTGCTCCATGATCGTGTCGCTATCGTTTCAGCCATGTGGGCCAACAACGAGACGGGCACCATTTTCCCGGTCGTCGAGATGGCTGAAATCGCTGCTGCCAAGGGCATCATGTTCCATACCGATGCCGTGCAGGCCGTCGGCAAGATTCCCATCGACCTCAAGAACACCAAGATCGACATGCTCTCGCTGTCTGGTCACAAATTGCACGCCCCGAAGGGCATCGGCGTTCTTTACCTGCGTCGCGGCTGCCGCTTCCGCCCGCTGCTGCGTGGTGGTCATCAGGAACGTGGTCGTCGCGCCGGCACCGAGAACTCGGCGTCCATCGTCGGCCTCGGCATGGCCTGCGAACTGGCCATGCAGAAAATGGAATTCGAAAACACCGAAGTCCGCCGCCTGCGTGACAAGCTGGAGACGGGGCTGCTCAGCCAGATCACGCATTGCTTCCCGACCGGTGATGTATCCAACCGTCTGCCCAACACCAGCAATATCGCCTTTGAATACATCGAGGGGGAAGGCATTCTGATGCTGCTCAACAAGGTAGGCATCGCCGGCAGCTCCGGATCGGCCTGTACCTCCGGCTCGCTCGAACCCTCGCACGTCATGCGCGCCATGGGCATTCCCTACACCGCCGCGCACGGCACGATCCGCTTCTCGCTGTCGGTCTACAACACCGAAGAAGAAATCGATCGTGTCATCGCCGCGGTACCGCCCATCGTCGCGCAACTGCGCAAACTTTCGCCGTACTGGACAGACAAGGGCCCGGCCACCAATCCTGAAGCCGCCTTCGCCCCGACCTACGCCTGACGGCAACCGTTCTCTCTGCAGCAACCTCGGTTAGCCCCGGAAGCAATTCCGGGGCTTTTTTTGTCTGCATGTCTTGCCTGTCTCCCCTAATATTCAAAGTTCTCCATATCGAAATCAGGATTGAGGAAAACCACGATGTCAGTCAAACAAGTCCTGCGCATGGGCGAACCGCTGCTTTTCAAGACGGCCGATCCGGTGATGGCGTTCGGGACGGGGGAGCTGAAGCAACTGATTGAAGACATGTTCGACACCATGGCCGCGACGGGCGGAGTTGGCCTGGCGGCTCCGCAGATTGGCGTTGGCCTGCAGGTGGTGATCTTCGGATTCGAAAAAAGTGAGCGTTATCCGGATGCTGATTCGGTGCCGCAGACCATTCTGATCAATCCAATCATTACGCCCCTGGGTGATGACGAAGAATTGGGCTGGGAGGGCTGTCTGTCCGTTCCCAGTCTGCGTGGCGAAGTGCCGCGCCATGCCCGCATCCGCTATCAGGGCTTCGACGCCGATGGTCAGCCACTCGACCGGACAGTTGAGGGCTTCCATGCCCGGGTGGTCCAGCATGAGTGTGATCATTTGATCGGCCGGCTTTTTCCATCGCGGATGCGCGATTTTGCGCGCTTCGGTTTTACCGAGGTACTGTTCCCGGAGTTGGTGCGTTAGTTCGCTTCGCTGTCGTGGCGGGCAATTTCGCGCTGCAGACGTAGCCGTGCTCAGGCAGAAGCTTCTGGCATGCGGATGGCCTCTTGTTGATTTTGCTATACTGTTCATATGAACAGTATTCGCCGCATTGCCCATCTCGACATGGATGCCTTCTTCGCCTCGGTCGAGTTGCTTCGCTATCCCGAGTTGCGCGGGCAGGCTGTCGTGGTCGGCGGGCGGAGCGTTCATCAGCCGGTGGTACAAGCCGACGGCTCAAGACACTTTTCCCGATTGCGTGAATACACGGGGCGGGGGGTGATTACCACCTCGACTTATGAGGCCAGGGCCTTGGGGGTGTTTTCCGGCATGGGGCTCATGAAGTCGGCGAAGCTGGCGCCGGAGGCTATTTTGTTACCGGCCAACTTCGAAGCTTACCGTCACTACTCACGGCTGTTCAAGGCGGCGGTCCGGGCGATTGCACCGAATGTCGAGGATCGTGGAATTGACGAAATTTACGTCGATTTGAGCGATATTCCGGAGGAAACGAGCATCCTCGCCCAGCGCATCAAGGATGCAGTTTTTGCCGCAACCGGGCTGAGTTGTTCGATTGGCGTGACGCCCAACAAACTGCTCTCCAAAATAGCCTCGGACCTCGAGAAGCCGAATGGGCTGACGATCTTGTCGATGGAGGATGTCCCGACACGGATCTGGCCGTTGGCCGCCAAAAAGGTGAACGGGATCGGGCCGAAGGCCAGTGAACGCCTTGAGCGCCATGGCATTCGGACCATTGGCGAACTGGCAGCTGCGCCGCAGGAGTTTCTGGTCAGCAAGTTTGGCCGGAGCACCGGGCTATGGATGCATCGTATCGCCCGCGGCATCGATGACCGGCCCGTGGTCACCGAGTCGGAACCGAAGTCGATCAGCCGCGAAACGACGTTCGAGCGGGATCTCCACGCCAAGGCGGACCGATCCGAATTGTCCGAAGTGTTTACCTCGCTATGCCTGCGTGTGGGTGACGACCTGGTACGAAAAGGCTACGCCTGCCGGACGGTGGGGATCAAGATCAGATATTCGGATTTCAGGGCGGTCACCCGGGATGTCACGCTGCCGGTTGCCGTCAGCGACGGCGCGGCAATTCGCCTGGCGGCTGGTTTGTGCCTGAAGCGGGTGCCGCTCGACCAGCGCATCCGCCTGCTCGGCGTTCGCGCCGGCGGCTTGGTGGAGGCTGGGGGTGATGAAATCGCGCAGTCGGCGATCCAGGCTGAACTGCCGTTGTAGGTACGGTGGTCGAATTGCTGTGGTTAAGTGCTACATTATTCTGAAAAATTATGTTTTATTTGTATCGCGATTGTTTGATGCCAGCCTACAGATGCATGCCGCCAATCGTTTCTTGTATTTCATACGCACCGTAAAAATGATACGCAGGATGAGGTAAAATGTGGCGCGCTACATCCCCGCCAACCAAATAAAACGCCTCTGACCTAGCCTGCCGTTGTGAGCATTGCCATCCAATCCCGTCTCGATGAATTCCGCCAGCAGCGCCGGGTTCAGGCGGGTTCGCTCATCATCACCGTTTTCGGTGACGCCATCCTGCCGCGTGGCGGCCGCATCTGGCTGGGCAGCCTGATTCGTTTGCTCGAACCGTTGGAACTCAATGAGCGCCTGGTTCGCACCTCGGTATTCCGGCTGGCCAAGGAAGAATGGCTGCGCACGGAAACAGTAGGCCGGCGCGCTGATTACGTGCTGACACCGTCCGGTCGGCGGCGCTTCGAGGAAGCGTCACGGCACATCTATGCCTCGCATGCACCGCTCTGGGATCGCCGTTGGCGCCTGATTCTGGTGGTCGGTGATCTCGAACCCAAAGTGCGTGATCAGGTTCGCCGGGCGCTGTTCTGGCAGGGGTTTGGTGTCCTGGGGGGCGACTGTTTCGTGCACCCGAGCGCCGAGTTGTCCAGTGTGCTTGATGCCCTGATTGCCGAGGGCTTGTCATCCGCCCTGGGTGCCTTGATGCCCCTGTTTGCCGCCGATTCTCGCTCGGCGCTATCGGCCAGTGATTCCGATCTGGTCCGTCGCGCCTGGGACCTCGGGGCGTTGGCTGAAGCCTACAGTGAGTTCGTGGCAGCCTATCAGCCGATTCTCGACGAGTTGCGGCGCGATCATCTGGCCGATGTCAGCGAACAGGACGCCTTCCTTGTCCGCATCCTGCTCATCCACGACTATCGGCGTCTGTTGCTGCGCGATCCGGAACTGCCGGAAGTCCTGCTCCCCGGCGACTGGCCGGGCCAGCAGGCCAGGCTGTTGTGCAAGGAACTCTACAAGCGGCTGGAGCCACTTTCCAGCCGTCATCTCGACAAGATGCTATGCCTATCGGACGGCAGCGTTCCGGTTGAGGACGGCATGCTGCCCGAGCGCTTTTCGCAGTACGACCCGCTGATCGCCTGATCAGTTGCCGCGCTTCTTGAGTTCGGTCAGCGGCACGACATCAGTCATTTCGAAGCGTTTGCGATTCGATTCGACGGCAGTCAGCGGTGTCGTTTCGACCATGGTCGCCAGGCAGCGCCGGGTCAGTTCCTGATAGGTTCGCGTGCCATCGACTTTCCAGCTCATTTCTTCGTCCGACAGCGGCCGGATGACCTTGGCCGGAACGCCGGCAACCAGCGTGCGTGGCGGTACTTCCTGGCTGGCCTTGACGAAGGCTGAGGCGGCCACGATGCTCGATTCGCCGATGATGGCGTTGTCCATGATCACGGCGTTCATGCCGATCAGCGCGTTCTTTCCGATGCGGCAGCCGTGGAGGACGGCACCGTGTCCGATATGACCATTTTCCTCGACCACCGTATCGGTACCTGGGAATCCGTGCATGACGCAGGTATCCTGCAAATTGGCGCCGGCCTCCAGGATCAGCCGGCCAAAGTCGCCGCGCAGGCTGGCGCAGGGGCCGACATAACAGCCGGGGCCGACGATGACGTCGCCGATCAGCACGGCGCTGGGATGGACGTAGGCAGTCGGATCAACGACCGGCACAATGCCGTCGATGGCGTAAACGCGAAGGGGATTCATAAGTACTCTCTGGGTCGGGTGGCTATGCAGTATTATAGAATTAGTTTTGAATAATAGAATTCAAAGGGCGGGCAATGACTGAAGAACTGGAAGGCAAGCACGGCGTACAGTCGCTGGAGATCGGCATGAGTATCCTGCGCGCCATGGTCGATGGCCAGCGCTCGATGATGCTCAAGGATATCGCGGCGGCAGCCGACATGCCGGCGTCCAAGGCGCATCGGTATCTGGTCAGCCTGATTCGCGCCGGGCTGGTTGATCAGGACTCGATGAGCTCGCGTTACGACCTCGGCAGTTTTGCGCTCAACCTTGGCCTGGTCGCCCTCGACCGGCTGGATCGTGTGCGCCTTGGCCTGACGGCCATTGCCGACATGCGCGACGAGATCAATCAGACGACAGCCCTTGCCGTCTGGGGCGACAAGGGGCCGGTCATCGTGCGCTGGGAGCGGCCGCGCCGCCCGATCACGGTCAATGTCATCACCGGTGCCGTGCTCGATCTGCTCTCCTCGGCCACCGGGCGGGTGTTTGCTGCGTGGATGCCGAAGAAGACAGTGGCGCCGATGATTGCCGACGAACTCAAAAATGCCAAACTGCCGCCCGAGCTGAAAAGCAAGGCGGCAGTCGAAGCGCTGCTCGCCGAGATTCGCGCCCAGGGTTTTGCCGCCACCAACGGTCAGCACAAGGTGCCCGGTGTCGAGGCGGTGGCCGCGCCGGTTTTCAATTTCAAGAACGAAATAACCATGGCGGTATTGGTCGTCGGTGTTCAGGGCATGTTCGATAGCAGCGCGGAAAGCGATGTCGTGAAGTGCCTGGTCCGCCACGCTGAGGCGCTTTCGTTGCGACTCGGCGCCAGCGGCGAGCCGAAGCAGCCGGTTTAGCCGCCGCTGAGCGCCTGGACGATGAGTAGTTCGCCGTCTGCCGGCAGCGGCGCGGCCAGATCGAACACCATCTCGCGTTGGTGAAACAGGCGGATGTGCCGCCGGATACGCCCTTGTTCGTCGACCATGCGAAAGCGGATGCCGGGAAATTGTCGCTCAAGATCGTCGAGTACCTCGCCGACTGTCCCGCCCCCGGCTTCGACCCAGGGCTGGGTTGTGTAGGAGTGCAGGGCGCTCGGAATCAGTACGCGCATTGTCTTTTTCGGCTCAACGCGGATATCCCACCTCGACCGAATAAATCTCCGGCAGGTGGCGCGCCAAGCATGCCCACTGTTGGCCTTCGTCACGGCTCTGCCACAGTTCGCCGCTCGTGGTACCGAAGTAAAGACCGACGGTGCCCTGTTTGTCGGCCGTCATGGCCTGCCGCTTGACCGTCCACCATGCGTGCTCGGCCGGCATTCCATTGCAGTGCCGCTGCCAGGTCTCACCGCCATCGTGCGTGGCATAGACAGCCGGACGACCATCCGGACTGGTGCGTGGCCAAACCTCGGTGCCGTCCATCGGGAAAACCCAGGCCATGCGGTCATCGTGCGGGTGCACCACCATCGGGAAGCCGATTTCTCCGACCTCCTTCGGCATATTGCGCCCGATGCGCTGCCAGCGTTTGCCCGGCCGGTCGAGTCGGTAGATGCCGCAGTGATTCTGCTGATAGAGACGGTCCGGATTGCTTGGGCACAAGCGTACGCAGTGCGGATCGTGAAAGCTGGTGTTCGCTGGATCGAAACCTTCGACCACTTCCATGCCCTCGACGAGCGGCGCGAAGCTCATCCCGCCATCGTGCGACTCATGCACGCCGCCGCCCGACATGGCGAAGTACAAATGCTTCGCGTTGCGCGGATCGACGATGATCGAATGCAGCTTCGGTCCATCCGGCGTACCGTCCTGCACCGTGCCGAACCACTGGCGGTACTGCGGGTCGTCATTGATGCACGAGAATGGCGCCCAGTTCATGCCGCCATCTGCCGAGCGGAACAAGCCCTGCGGCGAGGTGCCGGCGTACCAGACGTCCGGTTCGTCAGCATGGCCGGGCGTCAGCCAGAAGGTGTGATCGACGGCGCGGCCGTCCAGCCCGTTGGTGGCTGGACCGAAGGCCGGTGGCTTGGCTGCTTCCTGCCAGGTTTTCCCGAGATCGGTCGAGCGGAAGATCGTCGGACCGAGATGGCCGGTCTTTGCTGCCGCCAAGAGGGTGCGCCCGTCGCGCGGGTCGAGCACCAGATGATTGACGATCTGGCCGAGAAAATGCGGGCCATCGATCCGCCACGACTGCCGCGCCGCATCGGTGTGATAAAGCCAGGCGCCCTTGCGGGTCGCTACCAGCAGAACCAGTTGTCCTTGCTTCGTATCCAGTGTGCTCATCGTTCGCTCCTTGTCGCGCGCCGGTAGCAACTTGGGCCACCAATGCGGATCGCATGCGGGATCAAATTCGTGGAGTACATTTGACTGCGAATCAGGGCGAAGTTCGGTTTTTCTGAGGCGTCGGGAAGCTCAGGCCAGCCAGCCTGGAGGGCGCTTGTCGAGGAAGGCGGCGATGCCGTCCTTTGCTTCGTCAGTGGCGCGCTGGCGGGCGATGCGTTGGGCGGTTTCCTCGGTTATCAATTTATCGATATTTTTCCCGTTGACCGTGGCAATCAAGTCCTTGGCTGCCTTTTGCGCCAAGGGTCCGCCTTGCAGTAACGCATCAACGAGTCTGCCGATGCAGACATCGAGTTCATCGAGTCCGACGACTTCGCCGACGAGCCCGATATCCAGCGCGCGGGCGGCGCTGATCCGTTCGGCACTCTGGAAGTAGCGCAGGGCATGGCGCGGGCCGATGGCGCGCAGCACGTAGGGGCTGATCGCCGAAGGGATGATGCCGAATTTCACTTCCGACGTTGAAAACACCGCATCGCTGCTGGCAATGGCCATGTCACAGGCGGCTGTCAGCCCGGTGCCACCGCCGAGCGCGGCGCCCTGGACGCGGGCGATGGTCGGCTTGCTCATCTCCGACAAGGTGCGCAGCATGCCGGCAAACTTGCGGGCATCGTCGACGTTCTGTTCATGGCTGAATTGCGAGGCGCGCTTCATCCAGTTGAGGTCGGCGCCGGCGGAAAAATGCTTGCCACGCCCGCCGAGGATGACGACGCGGACGCTGTCGTCGGCATCGAGCTCTGCGCAGGCATCGGCCAGTTCGGCGATCAACTGCTCATCGAAGGCATTGAGGACCGCCGGGCGGTTCATCCAGATCGTGGCGACCTTGCCGGCGTATTGGATTTCGAGGGTTTGGTACATGCCTGGCCTCAGCGATTCTTGAAAGTCGGCTTGCGCTTCTCGGCAAATGCGGCCATGCCTTCCTTCTGGTCTTCGAGGGCGAAAGCCGAATGGAAGACGCGGCGCTCGAAGAGCAGGCCTTCGTTGAGCGACGACTCGAAGGCGCGGTTGACTGATTCCTTGATCATCATGACCACCGGCAGCGAGAAGCTGGCGATGGTGGTGGCGGCTTTGAGCGTTTCTTCCAGCAGTTGATCGGCCGGGATGACACGGGCGACCAGGCCACTTTTTTCCGCTTCAGCGGCATCCATCATCCGTCCGGTCAGGCACATATCCATCGCCTTGGCCTTGCCGACCGCACGCGGCAGACGTTGCGTACCGCCCGCCCCGGGCAGGGTGCCGAGCTTGATTTCCGGCTGACCGAACTTGGCGGTATCCGCCGCGAAAATCATGTCGCACATCATCGCCATCTCGCAGCCGCCACCCAGCGCAAAGCCGGCGACTGCCGCGATGACCGGCTTGCGCGTCGTCTTGATCCGCTCCCAATTGCGGGTGATGAAATCCGTCTTGTAGGCGTGCATATAATCGAAATCCTTCATGAAGCCGATATCGGCTCCGGCGGCGAAGGCTTTTTCATTGCCGGTGATGACGAAGCGCATTCATCGCTTCCGGCCGGTTGATGCGGATCAGGCCGACTTTGCCGATGGTTTCGATGAGGACTACTTGGGTCATTGCTGTGCTCCAAAAAAATGGCCGCCCTGAGTTGCCCCCTGGCGGCCCAAGTCGAATGAACTTTGCCTTTACTTGGCGATGGTCCAGTCGCCGTTCTTGATTTCCAGCATCTTGAACGCTGACAGGTCGAGACCCATGTGGTCGGTGGCCGACATATTCACGATGCCGCCCGTGCCGATGTAGCCCTTGGTCGCTTCAATGGCATCGCGAACCTTGGCCTTGTCGGTGCTGCCGGCGCGCTTGATGGCATCGACTGCCAGCATCAGGCCGTCATAGGCATGACCGCCGAAGGTCGATACATCGGCTTTCCATTTTTCGTTGTAGGCCTTGGTGTAGCCGACGACGATAGGCTTCTGCGGGTCCTTGGCATCGAGCTTGTCAGCGACGAGCAGAGCGGCGGCCGGCAGGCGAACGCCTTCAGCAGCCGGGCCGGAGAGCTTGATGAACTCTTCGGAAGCGACGCCGTGGGCATGGTAGAGCGGCAGATTGACGCTCAGTTGCTTGTAGTTCTTGGTGGCGATGGCCGGACCCTGACCGAGACCGAAGATGAACACGGCCTGAACTCCCGGGGTGTTCTTGATCTTGGTGAGCTGCGGGCTCATGTCGGTGTCTTTCGGCCCGTAGGTTTCGTTGGCCACCAGTGTGATCCCGTACTTGGCGGCGACGCCTTCGCTTTCCTTCTTGCCGGAACCACCAAATCCGCTCGTTTCCGAGAACAGGGCGACTTTGCTGATGCCGCGCTTCTTCATGTCCTCGAAGACCTTTTCAGCGGCCATGCGGTCGGTGTGCGGCGTCTTGAAGACCCACTTCTTGACCGGTTCGACGATGACCACGGCGCCGGCCAACGAGATGAACGGGATGCCGGCTTTCTCGACCAGGGGGGCGGCTGACATCGTGGCCCCGGTCGTCGTTCCGCCGACCAGAATGTCGACCTTGTCGTCGTCGATCAGGCGCTTGGTGAAACCGTTGGCCTTGCTGGCATCGCTGCCATCGTCGTAATGAACCAGTTCGAGCGGACGGCCAAGGACGCCGCCTTTCTTGTTGATGTCTTCGACGTATTGCTGCAGCGTCTTCAGTTCCGGGTCGCCAAGGAAGGCGGCCGGGCCGGTGACCGACAGCACCGAACCGATCTTGATCGGCTCGGCAGCAAAGGCGCTGAATGCACCGAGGACCAGCGCGGAACCGGCGACGAGCTTCTTGAAAGTTTGCTTCATGGATTTGTCTCCTCTGTTGTAATTGGATCAGACACGCTCGATCACCATGGCGATCCCTTGCCCGACACCGATACACATGGTGCACAGGGCATAGCGACCGCCACGGCGTTTGAGTTCATAGGCGGCGGTGGTGACCAGCCGGGCACCGCTCATGCCGAGCGGGTGGCCGAGCGCTATCGCGCCGCCGTTGGGATTCACATGCGCCGCATCATCGGCCAGGCCGAGATCGCGCAGCACCGCCAGCCCTTGCGCGGCAAAGGCTTCGTTGAGTTCAATGACATCCATCTGGGCGAGTGTCAGGCCGGTCTTGGCCAGTACCTTGCGCACTGCCGGGGCCGGGCCGAAACCCATGATGCGCGGCAACACACCGGCCGTCGCCATGCCGACGACGCGGGCCAGCGGCTTGAGACCATATTGCTCGGCGGCGGCACCGGAGGCGAGGAGCAGCGCGCAGGCACCGTCGTTGACACCGGAAGCATTGCCGGCCGTGACCGAGAGTTCCGCGCCATTGACGCCCTTCAGCTTGGCCAGCATCTCCAGCGTCGTTTCCGGGCGTGGATGCTCGTCGGTATCGACGACCTTGGGGTCGCCCTTCTTCTGCGGGATGACGACCGGCACAATTTCGTCGGCGAAGCGGCCGGCGGCATGGGCGGCGGCCCAGCGCTGTTGCGAGCGGACGGCGAAGGCGTCCTGATCAGCGCGGTTTATGGCGAAATCGGCGGCAACATTGTCGGCCGTCTGCGGCATCGAATGCGTTTCGTAGAGCTTCTTCATGGCCGGATTGACGAAGCGCCAGCCGATGGTCGTGTCGAAAATCGCCGCGTTGCGCGAGAAGGCCGATTCGGCCTTGCCCATGACGAAGGGTGCGCGCGACATGCTTTCGACGCCGCCGGCGATCATGAGTTCGGTTTCGCCGGACTTGATCGAGCGGGCAGCTATGCCGATGGCGTCCATGCCCGAACCGCACAGGCGGTTGACCGTGGTGCCCGGCACTTCGACGGGCAGGCCGGCGAGCAGGCCGGACATGCGGGCGACGTTGCGGTTGTCTTCGCCGGCCTGATTGGCGCAGCCGTAGATGATGTCTTCGACGGCGCTCCAGTCGACCTGCGGATTGCGCTCCATGAGCGCCTTGAGCGGAATGGCGCCGAGGTCGTCGGCACGCACACCGGACAGGGAGCCACCGTAGCGGCCGATGGGGGTGCGGATGGCGTCGCAGATAAAGGCTTCAGTCATGTCGTATCTCTCAGTTTTGCTTCGGGCGCTCGTCGAGCACGCGCTTGGCCTTGCCGACCTGCGTGCGCGGGATGGCGTCGAATTCCATGACGGTGATCTTGGTCGATACGCCGATGATGGTCTTGATACGGTGCTGGAGTTCCTTGCTGATTTGCAGGATGTCCGCTGCTGACAGCTTGCCCGACAATTCGCGCTGGACTTCGCAACGGACTTCGAGGTTGTCCATGTGGCCGTCGCGGGTGACGACGACCTGATAATTGCCGGCCAGACGCTGGTCGCGCAGGATCTGCTCCTCGATCTGGGTCGGGAAGACATTGACGCCGCGGATGATGAGCATGTCGTCGGAGCGGCCAGTGATCTTGCCGATGCGGCGGAAGGAACGGGCGGTTGGTGGCAGCAGGCGGGTCAGGTCGCGGGTGCGGTAGCGGATGACCGGGAAGGCTTCCTTGGTCAGCGAGGTGAACACCAGTTCGCCCTCTTCACCATCCGGCAGCACTTCGCCGGTTTCCGGGTTGATGATTTCGGGGTAGAAATGGTCTTCCCAGATCACCGGGCCGTCCTTGGTCTCGATGCATTCGCAGGCAACGCCCGGGCCCATGACTTCGGTGAGGCCGTAGATGTCGATGGCGTCGATGCCGAGCTTGCGCTCGATCTCGTGGCGCATGCCTTCACCCCACGGCTCGGCGCCGAAGATGCCGACCTTGAGCGAGATTTCCTCGGGCTTGATGCCCAGACGCTCGAACTCCTCGGCGATGACCAGTGAGTAGGACGGCGTGACCATGATGATTTCGGGCTTGAAGTCCATGATCTGCTGGACCTGCTTTTCGGTCTGGCCGCCGGACATCGGCACCGATGCAACCCAGCTTTTCGGCACCGTAGTGGGCGCCGAGACCGCCGGTGAACATGCCGTAACCGTAGGCGACATGGACCATGTCACCGGCCCGGCCACCGGCGGCGCGGATCGAGCGGGCAACGACGCTGGCCCAGTTGTCGATATCGTTTTTGGTGTAGCCGACGACGACCGACTTGCCGGTCGTGCCGCTTGAAGCATGCAGGCGGGCCAGCTTGGTGCGCGGCACGGCGAAGAGGCCGAACGGGTAGTTGTCGCGCAGGTCGAGCTTGGTCATGAATGGAAACTTGCTCAGATCGCTCAGCGTCTTGAGGTCGTCCGGATGCACGCCTTTTTCCAGGCATTTGCGGCGATACGGCTCGACGTTGTCGTAAGTGTGGCGCACCGACCACTTCAGGCGCTCGAGTTGAAGGGCCGAAATCTCGTCGCGCTCTTGGGTGGGTCAGGCTCAGTCGGCCTGTTGCAGTCCGGCGATCACTTCGCCGTTGATGCGATAACTCTTGCCGCGGAACAGGGCGACGGTCTTGCCGCCGGCGATGCGCACGGTGATGTCGTAGACGCCGGTGCGGCCGGCGGCAGAACGCTCGACGGCTTCGGCTTCAAGTGTCTCGCCTTCCTTGGCCGGAGCCAGGAAATCGATGTGGCAGGCCGAGGCCACCGTGTTCTTGTTGTAGCTGTTGCAGGCGTAGGCGAAGGCGGTGTCGGCCAGGCTGAAGATCATGCCGCCGTGGCAGATGTGGTGGCCGTTGACCATGTCGCTGCGGACGACCATGGTGAGCAGCGAGGCGCCGGGCTGGACGCGGACGATCCTGATGCCCAGCGCCTGGGCAGCGCGGTCACGCGAATACATTGCTTCGGCGGTGGCGTCGGCCAGGGTTTGCGCTTCGACGGGGGAAAGCTTGTGTTCAGTCATGGATGTTTCTTCCGGCGAAAACGGCGCGCTGAATCAGCGGGGAAATGCGATAGCGGTCTTCGCCGTAGCTGGCGCCGAGGTTGGCCAGCACGTCGCGGATGGTCGCGACGCCGACGGCATCGGCCCAGGCGAGCGGCCCTTGCGGGTAATTGACGCCGAGGCGCATGGCCGAGTCGGCTGCGGATTCGGAGCAGACGCCTTGGTTGACCGCGTCGGCCGCTTCGTTGGCGAGCATGGCGACGGTGCGCATGACGGCGAGACCCGGGATGTCGAGGAAGCGCGAGACGGCAAAGCCGGCGGCCTGGAGCAGGCCGGTGGCAGCCGAGATGGCGGCCGGTTCGCATAGCTCGGCGGCGGCAATGGCGATCCGGCTCGCCTTGCTGTAGTCGAGTGCGAGGTCGATGAGCACGGTGTTGGCGACGCCGGTTTCGGCAGCGCGTTGGGTGGCGCTGCGGCCGTCGGTGACGAAGATGGCAGCACGGCCGATTTCGGCGATGCGGCCGTCGGTTTCCGGGGCGCGGCTGAAGGACAGGCCGCTGTGGGAGAGCCGGTCAGCCAGTGCTTCGGCTGCGGTCGACTCGCCAAAAACGGTGATTTTGCCGGCCGGCGTTTGCACTGCTTCGCTTTGTGGCTCGGGCTTTACAGAACCTTCGCGGTAATCATAGAAACCACGCCCGGTCTTCTTGCCGTAGAAGCCGGCATCGACCAGTTCCTGCTGGATCAGCGAGGGCAGGAAGCGCTGGTCGTTGTAGAAGGCGCGCCAGACGGAATTGGTCACGGCGAAATTGACGTCGTGGCCAATCATGTCCATGAGTTCGAACGGCCCCATGCGGAAACCGCCGGCTTCGCGCATGACGGCATCGATGGTGGCGTAGTCGGCGGCGCCTTCCTGCGCCAGGCGCAGGGCTTCGGCGTAGTAGGGGCGGGCGACGCGATTGACGATGAAGCCGGGCGTCGATTTGGCATGCACCGGGGTCTTGCCCCAGGCGGCGGCGGTGGCGAACAGCGTGTCGGCGACGGCTTTTTCGGTGGCCAGACCGGAAACGATTTCGACCAGCGCCATGAGCGGCGCCGGGTTGAAGAAGTGCAGGCCGGCCAGGCGTTCGGGGCGCTTGAGCGCGCTGCCGATGGCGGTGACCGAAATCGACGAGGTGTTGGTGCCGAAAATGCAGTCCGGGCTGACGATGGCTTCGAGGTCGGCGTAGAGCTTCTGCTTGGCCTCGAGGTTTTCGACGATGGCTTCGACAACCAGCGCGCAATCGGCCAGGTCATCGAGGTTTTCGACGGCTTGCAGGCGCTCACCGGCGGCCTGGGCGGCTTCCACGGTCAACCGGTTTTTTTCGGCTAATTTGAAATACTGGGCGCGGATGCCGGCGACGGCGCGCACCGCAGCATCGGGCCGGGCGTCGAGCAGCTTGACCGGATGG
>VIKE01000073.1:0-24442 GCA_008080565.1 Rhodocyclaceae bacterium
ACGCCTGGGCCGCGCTGAAGCGGAACCCCGTCCGAAACGACATGGCGCGCACTTGTGCATCAAGCCGAGAAATCTCCTTAAGCTGGGCTTCGGCATCCTCCTCTATCCCTTGCGTACTCATTTGAATGCCCAGCGTTATTAAATCTTCCTCGATGCCGTTTAGTAGTGTTCCTGCCTCACGTGCCAGAGGAAGAGCGAGCAGTGCCATCATGAGGTATGTCTCGATTTCGCAGATGCGCTGAACCAGACGCCCCATCTGAGACTCCCGCAAATTGATGTCGCGGATCAGGTATTTCGAGAATCCGTCCGGCCCGACTTGAAAATCCGTCCAAATCTCGCCATCGGACAATACTTGGCTGCCGACCAACGGCGGTACCGGGAACAGGCTTTTGAGGCGCGTATCAGCAATACATAGCGGATTTCCGCGCTCGGCAATTATGTGCGAAGCAACGATCACCGACGCCCGCAAAGACTCAAGCCAGTCAAGCGGCACATGTCGGATAGCCGTATGTTCGAAGTCTGCTCCCCCCTCTCCTGGCTCGACGAAACTAAAGGTCGAAAACTCGGTGTGACGCTCCCATTTGAGACGAAAATGCCCAAAATCGTGGACGAAATGCTGCGCCCCTTGACCCGGTGCCGCGACCCCAAAACGAGCACATAGCGATTGCAGCAGACGCTCGTGTGACTGCTCTCCGTCATCACTAAATATCGCCAGATGTGATATCCGCGCCGGCGCCTCAAATACCATGAAAGGTCGCGCGTGGATTTCGCTGGCCAGCGCAAGGCGCCTCGGATGATTAAGCACACTGGAAAGATTCATATATGAGCGAATTGTCTCAAGAGTTCGACAACCGTGGCGACAGGACTTGTTTTAGGTAGGCAGATTCGCGTTCACAGGAATTGATTGCCTTGGCAAGGATCAGCGTGTCTTGCGCAACGAGCCAACGATCAGCAACGTTTAACGCATCCCGTATTACCAGGGCCTCTGTTTCATCCGGCCCCCTGGCATTTTCGATCAGCCTTAGAACCACATACTGGCCCTTGTGAATTTCCGCCTGCACCTCTCTATGCCCCTTGTGGTAGGCAGCGCTACCGGCAACATTAAGAAGTCCTGCAACTGAGCAAACGTAAGCAAAGTCAAACGACCCTGCAAGAAGCAAATCCAGATGAATCCGCGGGCCAATAACCAAACGGCAATGTTGCATCGGGGGTAGTAGTTTGGCGACTAGCCTCGGCGAGCGAGAAGATTTTTTCCGCATCCAGTTATCCGAACGTACATTTCATGGGCAACCAATTTCAATGCCCGTAGTCAGTTCCCGTATAAGGCGATATCTCGTCTTCTATCTGGCTGATTGTATTTAGTACTATCCCTGCATGGTGCAGAGCGACCTTACCCGCACTCGTCAATTCCAAGCCTCGTCGATGCCGCACAAACAGCGCCACACCCAGCGCAGACTCAAGTTTGTTTAGCCGTTGGCTAGCCGACGACGACGCAAGGCAATTTTGTGCAGCCGCTTCCTTGAGCGTGCCATGTTGGGCAATCGCCGCCAGTAGTTTCAGATCAACAAGGTCATAGGGCATTTGACATTCCTTGCACTGATGACTTCAAAAAAACTCCCCGATTGCTCGGGGAGGTTAAAACGGTGCTCCGGGGGACAAAGCACCACAAAGGAGACGTTGTTTTTAAGCGCGATCAGAACTGGTAGCTGTAGTCGATATAAAAACGGTGCTGTTCCCAGTCCTGTCTTGGCATTCCCTTGATGGTCGCTGTAGTCGAGCCATTCTCCACATGCGAGTCATAGTTCATGTAGATATAGCGCGCGCTCAGGTTTTTCACGAAGGGGATCGCGTACTGCAGATTGAATTCACGAAAGTTTTCAGAACCTACAGCTGAATTTTCCTTATTGCTGCTCTTGGCACCAGTACCACGGGCATACTTGAAACCAGCTTTCAAACCAGGCAGGTACTCTTTGAAATCGTAGGCTAGACGGACGGAACCTACCAATTCGTCTCGATTACTCATATCAGGCCCAAGTCCGGCTGAGGTCGGAAAAGGATTGCTTCCATGGTCTTGGGTCAAACTGCCAGTTTTCGTTGCATCAACAGCAAAATTGTCTTCAATCCAGAGGCCATCAAACTTCGCAACAGCAGCACCAAATGTAAAGTTGCTGACCTTCCATTCGCCATCGATGTATACGCCCAAGCCGTCGTTCGTAAGGCGTGAGGTTCCCGTACAGTCGAGCTCCTTCTCAGCCGAGCAGACAAACAGCGAACCCGCATCACGTGACGTGAACAATCCGCCTGAAATCTTTAGTGAGTTTTTGTCGAAAGGGATTGTGTAAGCACCGACCAGACCGAACTTCGACAAGTAATTCTTCGAATTCAGGTATTCGGCAGTTACCAACAGAGGACCATTCGCATATGAGGCACCGAAAATGCTGATGTAATCGATTGTATTGGCGACACCAACGGCCGTTGCCTCCGTTTTGAACTTTTCGAACTCACCGGTGCTCCGGGCACGCCACTGGTCATAGATGGCGCCATAGATGGTAAGTCCATCGATCGGCTTAACCAAGGCGCTGGCGCCGGAATAGGTATCAGGAACAGTCCGCGTGTTCGTGCTTTTCAGCAGCAAGCTATTCTGGAGCTGCCGACCAACTTTCAATTGGGCGATGTTCTGATACTTTAACTTGATCAGTGCTTGACCGGCTGTTACGTAAGAATCCTCAAGTTGTCCGTTATTGCCGACATCGACCAAGTTGCTGGTTGGCGTCCCGCTATCGCCAATTTTTGCGACACCGTAGAGCGAGGCATCGACCCCGATAAAGCTCGCCCAATATGGCGAAGCGTAATTAATCTGAACACCCAGAGCACTTTGCTCATAGCTGCTTGCCTTTGGGCTGGGGGTCGTACTGGTCGGGTACACCAGGCTTTCGTCGTTCCAATAAACCGCACGGGCCTTCAGTTCCAGCTTGTGTTCCCCTTCTGCGGCAAAGGCTGCTACCGGCAGCATCAGGCCAGCAATCAGCGCATGCAGCAGGTTTCTCTTGATTCTTTTACTCATTGTGACTCCTCCGTAAATTCCGATCTGCCATCCCAGATGGGGCAAACTCGACCAAGCTCACAACTCAGGAGTTGGTGAATTACAGTTTATGGAATCGATTAAATTGCGTGAAATGAATATACGGTCATTATTAATGCCAATATCGCATCAGTTTTCGACTTTCTGACTCATGCAGCCAAGCCCGCCTCTGTAGGTAGTAAAACGATACCCTTGAACAGTTTTCGGGCTGTCCGAATCAATCCAGCAGAGACGATGTCAGGCTCCGATGACGATAGTTCGCCATTGATGTGAAGCCTAATCTCCAAAGTACCAGCTGGCTGTTCAATCCGAACAAGGTTGGGCTCCGCGTCGTCTAGCCTGGCAACTCGATTCGCTACGGTTCCCGGCAGGACGCTGGCTGCGGACAAACAAAGGGCGCCTGTGACAGCATAGGCGGAATGGCAACTCCACGGCGTGAAGTAGCGCGAAGCAATAACACCCTTTCCTCGTGGTGATGCGACCAGCGCGATTTTTGGTAGGACCTTCCCTCGGACATCACCCATTCCTGCTTTTTCTGCAATCTGAAGGCGTATCGATTCGAGTCGGGCTTTCAAATTGCTGTCTGCATCCAGCTCTTTCTTGCTCTCATGCCCAGTCTTGCCCATGGCCTCAGCAGAGACGAAAACGAGAGGGGTCGCAAAATCGATCAAGGAAACCTCGACACCATCGATCACATCGAGTCTATTGCCAGTCGGAAACAAACGCCCAGTCTTCGCACCGGTTGCATTCTTGAAATTGAGTTCTATCGGGGCACCGCTACCAGGCACCCCATCGATTCTTGTTTCCCCATCATAGGTAACCATTCCACCAGGAGTTTGAATCCGCGCCTCGACGACTTTCTGCGTATTTATATTGAATATTCGTAAGGTGGTTACTGGTGAAACAGCGGAAACCAAGCCATTTTCAATAGCAAATGGCCCAACACCCGCCAGCATATTGCCGCAATTTGGTGTCGTATCGACAGTTGCCGTTTCCACAGAAACCTGAGCAAACAGGTAGTCGATATCAATACTTGGGCGTGTTGATTTGCTGACGATGACGACCTTACTGGTCAAGGTGTCGCCACCGCCGATGCCATCAATCTGTCGCACATGTGGAGAACCCATGGCGGCAAGCAGTAGTTGATCGCGGGCAATAGGATCAGCTGGCAGATCACTGGCGTGAAAATACGGCCCTTTGGATGTACCACCGCGCATCAAGGTACAGGGAATACTGAGCAACATAGCGATCATCTCCGAGGGTTAATGAGCGCTATTGTTTTACCTACAGACAACGACGTAAAGTGAATTAATTTGAAACACTATTGCGAATATCGCAACAGTTTTTATTCACGTCGCAACTTGCTCCCTGTTTCCCTCATGCACAAAGGCCCTGACATGAGTGAATGCCTCGCGAAAGTATGACTCGTATGTATCCCGCTCAACGAATCCGAGATGGGGGGTACAAAGGATCTGCGGCACGCCGAGATACTCGCGGACACCATCCGGTTCATCGGTAAAGACATCCAGAGCGGCGGCACCTGGACGCCCCTTGCAGACAGCAGAAAGGAGCGCACCGGGGACCAGCAATTCTGCCCGGCTGGTATTAACCAGCAAGGCATCAGGCCGCAGGCAGGCCAGATCATCTTCGCCGATTAGATGTCGTGTTTCAGGGCACATTCTGAGATGCAAGGTCAGTACATCGAGTCGTTTCAGGAAGCCAGACCGGTCTGTGACAAACTCGAACCCGTCGGATGCTGCTGCTTGTTTCGATTGATCACGCCCATGCACCAGCACGGTCATGCCGAAAGCACGACCAATCGAGGCAACGCGCTTGCCGATTTTTCCGTAGCCCCAGATGCCAAGCGTTCGCCCGCTCACTACCCGCCCGAGCGATTCGTCTGCAATTTCCACAACACTACGCTGCCAGTTACCTTGCTTGAGCTGTTGGGTATACGGCACCAATCGACGCGATGCTGCCAGAATGAGGGCCCAGGTCAGTTCGGCCGGAGCAATCGGGTTGCCACTTCCATCCTTGACCGGAATCCCCCTTCTGCTGCATGCCTCGAGATCGATGCAGTTACTTAAGCGACCAGTCTGGACAATCAATCTCAATCGGGGCAGCGCCTCAATCAGGCTAGAAGAAATTCGGGTTCGTTCGCGGATTAGTACGAGGCAATCAGTTTGCGCAAGAATTTCGGCCAACCTCCCCTCCTCACGAACGTGTTCGGTGATGACTTCCAGATCGACATTCAGGCCGTCCAGAATGCGTACAGCGTCAAGATGGGCGACGACACCCTGATAGTCGTCGAGCACGGTAACTTTCGTCATGATTCTTTCCCCATATTTGGATGTTTGATGCCCAACCGCGCGTAGATCGGCCTCAAATACATGCGAAACAGTTCCAGCCGAAAAAAGAAGAACAGCGCAGCCGCGATCAGAAGGATCCCCATCAAGATCAAGGTCTCCCCCGGTCCGCAGTGATCGGCCAGCGCTCCGCTGACCAGACCGCCAAGTGCTGCGGAACCGAGATTGGCTGCGCTGTAGAGCGATAGCACACGGCCACGCAAGTGTTCGGGCACGATCGTTTGCAGGATCGTATTGCTCGAAGCGTTGCCGCTGACCAGAGCAAAACCGAGCAGAAACAACATCACGTTCGCCAACCAGATATCGCTGGACAAGGCAAAGGCTAGCAGCGAGAAAGCTGCCAGCAAATTAGCAAAAGCGACAGTGCCGCTCAGACCACGCACACTGCGGCGGCTGGCCAGCGTCAATGACGCCAGCAATGCCCCGGCCCCGGCACAACCCAGCAAAACCCCCAGTGCCCCCGGGCCACCGCGAAAGACATCGCGGGCGAATGCCGGCATCAGCGGAATGTAATTTGCAGCCAGGAAATTCAGCAGAGCCACCTGCCAGAGAATGTGGCGAACAGAAAAACTCTGTCGGACGAATGCCACTCCCTCGCACATCGCATCGCCGAAGGCGGCTGAACTGTGTGCTTGCGGGTTTGTCCGGAGATGTGACATGACGCCAATGATGGCGACAAAGGAAAGGGCATTCAGGGCGAAACACGCCGCCTCGGATGTTTGCGCGAGGATGGCACCGGCCAGCGGAGGGCCGATGAAACGTGCCAGATTGAAAAATAGGGAATTGAGGGCGATGGCGTTAGGCAAATCCTGCCGATCCTGCACCAGCTGACTGGTATAGGCATGGCGCAGGGGCACGTCGAAACTATTGAGAACGCCGAAGACTCCAGCCGCGACCAGAATATGCCAGGGGGTGACCAAGCCTGCCCAGGTCAGCACCGCCAGACATACCGCCTGCAGCAGCATGCCGAGTTGCACGAGCATCATCAGGTGCCGGATATTCGAACGGTCAATGATGATACCTGCCAAAGGCGAAACGACCAGTTGGGGTATTTGCGCCAGGAAAGCAACCATTCCGAGCAGCATTGCCGAACCGCTCAGTCGATAAACCAGCCACCCAAGTGCGACCTGCTGTATCCAGTTGCCGAGGATGGAAACCGCCTGGCCTGCAAAGTAGAGGCGATAGCTGGGCTGGCGCATGGCCCGCCAGGCATGAGCCCGGTGTTTCATGGATGAGCACCGGATGGCTTCAGCCATCCGGCGTTAGGGTAGGAGCACGGCATCGGTGGCTATACGGATGGGGCTACTCGGAACCCAGTTGCAGGTTGTTCGGCTGGCGCTTCTCTATCGACCACTTGAGCAGTGAAGCCGAGCGGAAGATGCCGTGGGCGAACTTGCCATAAGGCAGCGTAAGGAATAGCGCCATCACAACCCCGAGATGCACGGCCAGCAACAAACCCATGACCGCTGTGTCGCGCAGGCCGAGGAGCAGGAGTCCGGTCAGGCTGGTCAGGAAAAGGAGTGCGATGAAGCCGCGATCCATCGGCTTTTGTGCGACGTCACCATGCCAGGGATGGCGTTTGAGATTCAACCAAAGCAGGCCGGCCGGACCGACCAGCAGACCTATCCCGCCGGCGATGCCGAGGAGTACCGGCAGGCTGCTCACTGCGTAGGGCGCGTGCAGGTCGAGCAGGTAGTGGTAGAGCGTCGCGACGCTGGTTGCAGCGAAACACAGCATGAATCCGTAGAAAGTGAAGTGATGGAAGCGGCGACGCAGTAGAGTGAAAGCATCGTCGGCGTTATTGCAGCCCATGCCATGACCGCCATCCAGATACTTCAGTTGCAACACGTTGCCAGCCGCCTCGGCACCAGCCTCGCCGCTAATCTTGCCGGGCGATATTTCACCCCAGAAGCGGCGTACACCGAGGGTCAAGGCGAGTACTGCGAAAGCGAAGACGGCACCGAACATCATGGCCAGCGTGTTGTGCGGAAAGATGGCGTAGAAGTTGCCAGCCAGCGGCGCATGCAGGATGCCACCGGTGACCTGCAAGGTCAGTACCAGGAACAGCGCCAGGCCAGCGGCCAGGGCCAGCGCCATCGTCAAACCGTTGTTCTTGTAAAGGCCGCCGAGAGCCTGCGGCCAGGCATAGCTGACATAGGTTTCACCGCGTACCTTGGCCATTGCCTGCGGTACATTCACGGCAAACTCATGTGGCGGCGCGTACTGGCAGGCATGCAGGCAAGAGCCGCAGTTATGGCAGAGATTGGCAAGGTAATGGATGTCGGCCCTGCCGAATTCCAGCCGCCGGGTCATCGCCGGAAAAACGGCGCAGAAACCTTCGCAGTAGCGGCAGGCGTTGCAGATTGTCATGATGCGACCGACTTCAGCCTCCTTGTCGCTCAGGTGTACCTCGCCAATGGCCAATTCGCTGGCTTCGTTAACCAGTTGTTTAAGCGCCTGCATGTTGTGCTCCTTGCTTCAATGCTGCCTGGGCAGCCTGCGTACCGGCGATGCGCCCGAATACGGTGCCGATGGTCATGCCAACCCCGGCGGTGTAGCCCTTGCCGAGGACGTTACCGGCCATCATTTCGCCGGCAACAAAGAGGTTGTCACTGGGTTTTCCGGCGAAATGCACAGCAGCGTGCTCATTGACCTTCAAGCCGAGGTAAGTGAAGGTAATGCCCGGTTTCAGTGGATAGGCGTAGAACGGTGCCGTGTCGAGCGGCAGCGCCCAATGTGTCTTGGCGGGAGTAACGTCTTCGGTATGGCAGTCGTCGAGTGCCGTGTGGTCGAAGGTGCCAACCCGGCAGCCGGCGTTGTAATCGCCCACCGTGCGGACAAAGGCGTCTGCATCGAGGCCGAGCAGGCCGGCCAGTTCTTCCAGCGTATTGGCCTTGGCTCCGGGAAAAACCGGTGGCATGAACCGCCCGACCGCCTTGGCGTCGATGATCGAATAACCGACCTGTCCTGGTTGCTGGGCGACGAGGCGACCCCAGATGGCGTAACGCTTCGGCCAGAAGTCCTCGCCTTCGTCGTAGAAACGCTGAGCGAACTTGTTCACCACGATGCCGAGCGAGACGCAGTCGATGCGGGTGCAGATGCCGCCATCGTAGAGTGGAGCGCGAGCATCGATAGCAACGCAATGCGACTGCGAAGGATCGCCAATGAAGTCGGCGCCAGCGCCCTGCATGGCCTTGAGCAGCACACCCTGATTGAAACGGGTGCCGCGGATGGCGAAATTGTCGGCGGGCCATTCGCCGTCGGCATTCTGTCCCCATGCCTCACGCAGCCATTCACGATTGGACTCGAAGCCGCCGGCAGCCATGACGCAAGCTTTGGCGGTAATGCGTTGGCCACCGACCCAGGCTGCCTGGAAAGTGCCGTCAACGACTTCCATACGGTCAACCGGAGATTTATAGCGAATTTCAACGCCCAGCGCTTCGGCGCTGCGATAGTAGGCGTTGACCAGGGCTTTGCCGCCACCCATGAAGAAGGCATTGGTCCGCGACAGCTGCAGCGTGCCCGACAACGAGGGCTGGAAATGTACGCCGTGCCTGCGCATCCAGCTCCGGCACTTGGAGGATTCACGGATCGCCAGGCGGGCCAGTTGTTCGTTGGTATTGCCCCCGGTGACTTTGAGCAGATCCTGCCAGAACTCCTCTTCCGGGTAAGCTTCAGTCAGCACGTCCTGTGGCGCATCGTGCATGCAGCGCAAGTTGCGGGTATGGCTGGAGTTGCCGCCACGACGATCACTCGGCGCAGCTTCCAGCAACAGCACCGAGGTGCCGGCCTCACGGGCCATCAGGGCGGCGCACAGCGCTGCGTTGCCGCCGCCAATGACCAGCACATCGACGTCCTTGGAATTGTTGTCACTCATCATTCGCTCCTTTGAGCCCTTGTTGTTTTCAGCGAAGACACTATCGCGCATCGATGCGGCAAGACCCTAAGCCGTTCCGACATTCCCCTATCTCGATTCGAGATACCCACGCGTAACGCCCTTCCAGCGACCGTCGTCAACCAGTTGCGCGGCGACCTGGCGGAGCACACCGCGAGTCGCCAGGGCCGCCGGCGACAGTTCGTCGTCGGAGAGGCTGCACAGCAGGTTGCGCCGCGAGGTGCCGGCATCAGTAATTTCCGCCCAGCGCAGCCGGCTGTCCGCTTCCTGTTGGCGAGCCAGAGCCGACCACGGTTGCAGCGTAGTGGCCATGCCGGCCGCCACCATGTCCATCAGCACATACAGCGAATCAACTTCGGCGACGATGTTGGGCTGCTGGTCCAAACTGCCGAAGGCCGCATCAATCACCCGGCGCAGTCCGTGCCGATGGGTCGGCAGAACCAGCGGCGTATCGGCAATGGCAGCCAGTGTTGTCGGCAGTTGTTCAATCCCGCTCCGGGCACCGCAGACAAAAAATAGCCGTTCGTCGAGCAGATGCTGGACAGTCCAGCGCCGAGCCTGGTCGGCACCGAAAAGTACGGCGAGGTCGATTTCGCGGGCATTGAGCATCTGCCCAAGATGTCCCGACATGCCCTCGACCAGATGGATACGGATATCCGGGTACTGCGTCTGCATTGCCTGCAGTAGCGGCACACCAAGTACGCCGGCAGTGGTCGGTGCCAGGCCCAGACCGACGACACCGGAAAGGCGCGATTGCCGTGCCGCCAGCATCGCCTCGTCGGCATGGCGCAGGGCAAGTTGCGCATGGGAGAGGAAGGCAATGCCGGCATCGGTCGGTATGACGCCGCTCGGCGTCCGTTGCAACAGTCGCGTCGCCAGTTCGCCTTCGAGGCGCTGGATTTGCAGGCTGACGGCAGACTGCGCGACGCCCAGATCGAGCGCCGCCTGGCTGATGCTGCCCAGTTCGATTGTCCGCACCAGGTAACGCAGTTGCCGCAGTTCCATCGCCGCCCCCTTAGCCTTGCCGGGCCTTGCGTTGCAGCACCTTGTCCACCATCACGCCGGCTTGGCCGAGATAGTTGGTCGGATCGCAAAGCCTGGCCAGCGCCGCGCGATCAAGGTGCGGGCTGATTTCCGGATGCTCGGCCAGCAGGTCGAGCAGCGGGCGATTGCTCTTGATCGCCGTGCGGCACAGGTCGTAGACCAGGTCGTGGGCGTATTCGCGACCGATATACGGGCCCAGGCCCATCATCACGGCTTCCGACATGACCAGGCCATTGGTCAGTTCGATGTTGGCGATCATCGCCGTCGATTTCCCAGGGGCCGGTCGAGCGTTCATGGTCGGCAATCATCGCGTCCATCAAGGCTGCAGAATGCTGGCGAACTACCGAGACAGCGGCGTGGATGTAGCAGCTCGAAATCGGGTTGCGTTTCTGCGGCATGGTGCTGCTTGAACCGCGGCCCGGTGCAAACGGCTCGAAGACCTCGGCCACTTCGTGCTGCATCATCAGCTTGACGTCCATCGCGATCTTGCCGAGCGAACCGCCGACCAGGCCGAGGAAGGCGCCGACTTCGGCAATGGTGTCGCGTACCGTATGCCAGGCGATATCAGGCTGGGCGAGGCCGAGCTCGGCCATCAGGCCGGCCTGGGTTTCCATCGCGCCGCTTTCGATCGAGGCCAGCGTGCCGCAGGCGCCGCCGAATTCGCCCATCAGGACGCGCGGTCGAAGCTGCTGCAGGCGTTCGCGATGGCGCTCCATGCCGGCCAGGATGGCGGCTGTCTTGAAACCGAAGGTGACCGGAATGGCCTGTTGCAGATTGCTGCGACCGATCACCGGGGTGTCGCGATAGCGTTTGGAGAGGTCAGCCAGCGCGGCGCAGATGGCGTTCAGTTCAGCTTCGACCAGATCGAGGCCTTCGCGGATCTGCATGACGGTGGCCGTATCGGTGATGTCCTGCGTCGTCGCGCCCCAGTGGCAATATTCGCCGAGGCGGTCGCGGCACAGTGCATTCAGTTGCGAAACGACGCCAAGTACCGGGTAGCCAATGCGCTCAGTCTGGGCACGCAGCTTGTCCATGTCGATCTTGTCGATGTCGCAGTTGCGGACGATCTCGTCGGCCGCTTCCTGCGGAATGATGCCGAGGCGGCCCTGGACGACGGCCAGCGCCCGCTCGATATCGAGGTATTTCTCGGTCCGATTGCGGTCGGACCAGACCTGACGCATGGCGTCGGTACTGAAGATGTTGCCGAAGATACTAGAGTCGATGATGCTCGCGCCCATGATGATGTCTCCTGATTCAATGTTGGGAAAGATGGCTGTTCTTTAGTTCGTTGTTCAGCTACAAGTCGTTGCCGTGCTGCGCGCCATGATGGCCTCGGCCTTGAGAACCACGGGCCGATCGACCATCTTTCCGTCGACCTGGACAGCTCCGGACGATGTTTCGGCAGCGGCCAGAACCTTCCGGGCCCAAACCACTTCGTGTTCAGTCGGCCGGCTGAGTCGCTCGACAACTTCGACCTGCTTCGGATGGATACACATCTTGGCGGTGCAGCCAAAGGCACGGGCAAAGGCAAAATCGGCCTCAGTCCGCGCCAGATCATCAAGACTCGGTGTGACGCCGGCAATCGGCGGCGCCAGTTCTGCCGAGCGGGATGCGATGGCAATCTTGCTGTAGGGATAGATCAGCCCCAGTTCGTCGCCCGAAAGATTGAGGTCAGCCGCATAGTCGAGGGTGCCGAAGGCGATGCGCTGCACGCCTTCGGCCAGCGCGATCTGATCAATGTTGTTGATGCCGCGCGCCGACTCGACGAGTGCGACGATCGCAACGGCCGGGTTGGTGGCGGCAATAGTCATCGTTACCTGCTCGGCAAATTCCGTCTTCGGCAACATGACCTGCGTGAGACCCGCCGCCTTGATCATTGCCAGATCGTCGGCATACCAGGGCGACAGGGCGTCGTTGATGCGTACGACCAGGCGTTCGGGAGCAACCCCGGCCGCTCGCACCCAGTCGGCGATGGCTTGGCGTGCAGCGGCCTTGTCGTCAAGGGCCACCGCATCCTCGAGATCGAGAATGATCGCCCCCGCTCCGGTGGCCAGCGCCTTGGCGAAGCGCTCGGGACGATTACCCGGTACAAACAGGTAGCTGACTGGCAGCATCAGATGGCTCCAGCAGCACGCAGCTCGGCGATGGCGTCGGCCGAATAGCCCAGCTTGCCAAGGATGGCCTCGGTGTGCTGACCGAGTGCCGGCACGGCATCCATACGCGGCTCGCATTCCGTCCACGAACCGGGCGGCAGCAGTGCCGGGACCTTGCCGACCGCGGTGTCGATTTCGCGCCAGCGATTGCGTCCCTTCAGTTGCGGGTGATCCCAGACATCCTGCATCGTATTGAGATGGGCGTTGGCAATCTGGGCGCTTTCCAGGCGCTCGATGACTTGTTCTACGGTCAACCCGGAAAAAACCTCAATAATGATATTTCTCAATTCTTCACGAGCTGCGCTGCGCTTTGAATTGGAAGAAAAGCGCTCTTCCTTGCCCAGTTCGGGACGCAGCAGAACCTTGTCGCAGAAGGCGGCCCACTCGCGCTCGTTCTGCAGGCCGAGCATGACGTTCTTGCCGTCGCCGGCCGGGAACGGCCCGTAGGGGTAGATCGTCGCGTGGCTGGCGCCGGTGCGGCGCGGCGGCGTAGCGCCGTCGATGGCGTAGTAGAGCGGATAATTCATCCACTCGACCAGGCTTTCCAGCATGGAGATGTCGAGGTGCTGGCCGCGCCCGGTGATCTGCTTTTGCAACAGGGCAGCGAGGATATTGCTGTAGGCGTACATGCCCGCCGAAATGTCGGCAATCGACGGCCCGGCCTTCGAAGGTTCATCCTCGGTACCGGTTACCGAGACAAAGCCCGATTCACTCTGGATCAACAGGTCGTAGGCCTTCTTGTCGCGGTACGGACCGTCGTTGCCATAGCCGGAAATGTCGCAAACAATGATACCGGGCTTGATCGCAGACAGTGCCTCGTAGGACAAACCCAGACGGGCAGCGGCGCCGGGCGCCAGATTCTGGACCAAGATGTCGGCTTCTTCGGAAACCAGGCGCTGCAGGATTTTCTGCGCTTCCGGATGCTTGACGTCGAGGGTCAGGCTTTCCTTCGAGCGGTTGGTCCACACGAAATGCGAGGCCAGGCCATGCACACGCTCGTCGTAGCCGCGGGCGAAATCGCCAACACCGGGGCGCTCGACCTTGATGACGCGAGCGCCGAGGTCAGCCAGCTGGCGGGTGGCGAACGGGCCGGCAATGGCGTGTTCGAGGGTAATAACGGTAATGCCTTCCAACGGTCTCATTCTGCGCTCCTTATTTCAGTACGGCCGTGGCATCCATGGTCAGCCAGCCTTCATGGTCTTCGGCCCACAGATGGATCGTCTTGCCATCGGCGCTCGGGGTGCCGTTGACAAAGAAATGGTTGATATCGAAAGTCGGCCGCACGGCACGGAATTCGAACTTGGCAACTTCTGCATCCGGCATCTGGTGGCGGAGCAGATCGAGCAATAGTGTGGCGATCATCGGGCCGTGCACGATCAGGCCGGGATAGCCCTCGACCTCGGTCACGTATTTGCGGTCGTAGTGAATGCGGTGGCCGTTGAAGGTCAGCGCCGAGTAACGGAAGAGCAGCACATCGTCCGGCACCCACTTGGTTCGCCAGACGGGGTCCGGGTAGGTGGCCTTCGGCGGCGGCGCGACGTCGTTCGGGCTGGCCAGTTCGCGGTAGACGATGTCGTGGAATTCGGTCAGCGCTACGGCACTCTCGCCTGCACGGCGCAATTCATGGCGAACCTTGACGAAAACCAACGGGCCGGTGCGGCCGCTTTTCTCGGTAACGTCGTGGATGGTTGAGATACGGGTCACCGTCTCGCCGATATGCAGCGGCGAATGGAACTCGAACTGGCTGCCCGCCCACATGCGGCGCGGCAGCGGCACCGGCGGCAGGAAACCGCCGCGCTTGGCATGGCCGTCGGCGCCGATTTCGGACTGACGATGCAGCGGCAGGAAATACAGCCAGTGCCACAGCGCCGGCAGCGCGGTGCCGTTGGCGGGGCGTTCAGCCGGCCGGTCAAACGTGGCCGACAGTGCAGCATAGGGGGTGGCCGTGAAGAGATCGGTAACTTCTTCGGAGCGGCCGATCCAGTCTTTCAGGTTCATTGTTCAGACTCCTCGGGAATTGGGGAATTGGTTCGTTGAAAACGGGACCTCACCCGAAGGCGGCATCCCGGTTTTTGATCAAAGCATGCCGAGTTGCTGCGGCAACCAGAGCGAGAGGCCAGGCCAGTAGGTAACGAGGCCGAGGAAGCCGAGCATGGCGAGCAGCCACGGCCAGACGGCAACGGTCAGTTCGGTAATGCCCATTTTGGTGATGCCGGACGCAACATAGAGGTTGAGACCAACCGGCGGGTGGCACATGCCGACTTCCATGTTCACCACCATCAGGATGCCGAAGTGGATCGGGTGGATGCCCAGCGCGACGGCCACAGGGAAGAGCAGCGGCGCGAAGATCAGGACAATCGACGACGGCTCCATGAAGTTACCGGCGAGCAGCAGGATAATGTTCACCGCCAGCAGGAAGGTGATCACACCGAAACCTTGGCTCAGCATCCAGTCAGCCAGCGATTGCGGGATGCTCTCGTTGGTCATGATGAAAGAGAACAACACGGCATTGGTGATGATGTAGAGCAGCATCGCCGACATGTTGGCCGAGTTGAGCAACACCCTTGGCACATCCTTGAGGCTCAGATCCTTGTACATGAAAATTGCGCAGATAAAGGCGTAGACCGCAGACATGGCTGCCGCTTCGGTCGGTGTGAAGATGCCGCTGTAGATACCGCCCATCACCACGAAAATCAGCAGCAGCCCCCAGGCGGAAGCGCGGAAGGCAGCCCAGCGCTCGCTCCAGGTCGCCTTCGGCTGACGCGGGTAGTTGTACTTGCGGGCGCGGTACCAGGTGACACCGCCAAGCACGCCGGCCAGTGCCAGTCCAGGGATGACGCCGGCCATGAACAAGGCCCCGACCGAGGTGTTAGTTGCCACCGAGAACATGACCATGCAGATGGACGGTGGGATCAGGATGCCGAGGGCGCCGGAGGTCGTAATCACACCAGCCCCGAAACGCGCCGGGAAGCCGGCCTTGACCATAGCAGGCAACAGAATGGAACCAATTGCAACCACGGTTGCCGGGCTGGAGCCGGAAACTGCAGCGAACAGCGCACAGGCCAGTACACCAGCCAGACCAAGGCCGCCATACCAATGGCCGACCATCGACGAGGCGAAATTGATCATCCGTTTCGCTACCCCGCCGTGAGTCAGGAAATTGCCGGCCAGGATGAAAAACGGAATGGCCATGATCTCGAACTTCTCGATACCGGTGAACAGCTTCAGCGCCACCGACTCAAGCGGAACCTGGGTCATCGTGAAGAGGAAGGTCAGAACAGTCAGGCCAAGCGAAATTGAAATCGGCATCCCGGTCAGCATCAGGACGGCCAATAGGCCAAAAATTACGAGTGCGGTCATTTCGGTTCTCCTCCGAGATCTTCCTTGCGCCGATCGGCGTCCACCGGCTTCTCTTCAGTGCGGCGGTTCTCGCCCAACATCGTGTGTTTCAAATCGTGCGGATGCAGGTTGTCATCCAGGCCATATACATCGACATCGACCGGCAGGACTTCGTCTTCCAAGCCATCGACGTGGCCGTGATCGTGGTGCGGCAGCTCGCCGGTACGGATGAACGAGACGCACACTTGCAGAAAGCGGAAGCACATCAGCGAGGTGCCAAGCGGAATGGCGCTATAGACCACCCAGGTCTGCCACTCCAGGTCAGGCGTGGTGGGGCCTTCCATCACATCAGTCAGATCAAGACCAAACAGGTTGTAGAAGGCGTAATGCGCACCGTTTTCCCAAACAAAGTGAGCACCCATATAGGCAACGATGCCGGTGAAGGTGGCGCCAGCGAGCAGACCGAAAATGATGAACTTCGAGCGATTGCTGTCGTTCATGCGATTGATCAGCACATCAACCCCGACGTGAATACCGGTGCGAACGCCGTAGGCGGCACCAAACTTGGCCATCCAGACGAAGAGGATGATGGTCAGTTCCTGCGCCCAGCTCATGTTGATCGAGAGCAGCAGATCCTGCAGACCGGGGATGGCAAACCCGGACATGTAGCGATGAACCACCGCTGCGAAGGTGATGAGTGTCGCCACGCCAATCAGCAGGGTGATGAGCAACTCTTCCAATTTATCGAGAAATTTCATATTTCCCCCGTTGAGAGTAAAACGATCCGGCGGGGCACGAGCCCCGCCGGATGGCCATGCGGCTTACTTGGTCAGACCGGTTTCCTTGCGGATGGCGTCAATCAGCTCTTTGCCGATACGCGGCGCCAATTCATCCTGGACCGGCAGTAGGGTTTTGACCCAGCGAGCTTTTTCGTCCGCGTTCGGGGAGTAGATGGTGCTCTTGCCAGAAGCCTTGATGGCAGCCATGGCCTTGGCTTCATCCTCTTCGGCAACCTTGTCGTTGAAATCCGTAGCGTCCTTCATGGCCGCGGTGATTTCGGGCTTGATATCAGCCGGCAACTTGTCCCAGAAGGCCTTGTTCATCACGACGACATAGCCGCTGTAGGTGTGGCTGGTCAGCGTGATGTGCTTCTGCACCTCATATTGTTTCTGGGTATAGAGGTTGGCCAGGTTGCCGTCAGCACCGTCCACGACGCCTGTCTGCAGCGCCTGGTAGACTTCGGAGAAGGCCATGGTCTGCGGCAGTCCGCCGATTGCCTTGATGATGGCCTGGTTGACCTTGGACGAGTTGATCCGAATCTTCTGGCCCTTGGCCTCCTCCGGCGTACGGATCGGCTTGTTAGAACTGAGCACGCGGAAACCGGCATCCCAGTAGGACAGGCCAACCATGCCACGGGGTTCGAGTTTCTTCAGCAGCGAAGCGCCGATTGGGCCACGCGTCACGCGATGCAGGGCGGCTTCATCCGGAAAAATATAGGGGAGGTCGAAAGCCTCGAATTCCTTGACCCCCATCGGACCGAACTTGCCAGCTACCGGTGCGAGCATCTGGACGCTGCCCATTTGCAGGGCCTCCAGTTCCTCTTTGTCTTTGTACAAGGTTGAGTTAGCGAAGATCTCTACCTTGACCCGGCCCTTTGTGCGTTTTTCAACCTGCTGCTTGAAGTGTTCGGCCGCCTGGCCCTTGGGTGTATCAATTGCCGCAACGTGCGAGAATTTGATCAGGATAGGCTCCTGAGCATAGGTGATGCCGGAAAGCGCGAGGCTGAGAACGGCGGACAAAGTAACGATGGGTTTCATGGGTTGTCTCCTTAATGGTTGATTTAGTACCGCACGATGGCGGCAATAGAACTGGGTTAGGAACTAGGCTGCTTCAGGAATGATTTCTTGTGTTTTTGGCTTGATACAGTGGTCTGCAACGAAGACCTCCCCTGCGAGCAGAGGACGTGCAGATGTCAGCAGTGCTGCGCCGACCAGTTTGGGTACGCCAGTCCAGGGATCAGCAGCGGATACGACATTGCAGTTCATTTTTCCGCTCGGATGCTCAATGACGATGCGCTGTGAGTCGTTTTGATCAAGTTCTGCCAGTTCTTCAGCAATCGTATCCGGCGTGTGGCAGGCCGCAGCGAGAGCCATAGCTCCGGTCGCGGCAAAGACAGGGTGGCAATTGGACGAAACGAAATAGCGTGAGGCAATCGTTCCGCCATCACGCGGCGGAGCGATAACGGCAACCTTGGGAATGCCTAGATCGGGGGCATCTGACAACCCCATGAGCCGCGCGGCAGCAGCACGAACCTCTTCAAGACGTTCCAGGAATATTGGATCTCCATCCAATTCTTGCTTACTTTCGCTTCCCGTCTTGCCCAGCGAGCTAGCTTTGATAAAAACAATGGGAATGGCGAAATCAATGCACGTTACCGGCATGCCCAAGATCAGGTCTTGAGGTGCGCCGGTCGGCAACAGGCGGCCGGTACGAGTGCCAGTGGGGTCAAAAAATTGCAGCGCGATTGGTGCGCACTTTCCTGGGACGCCATCCAGTTCAAAGTTGCCTGCATAGGAAACCTGACCACCTGGCGTTTGCACCGTTGCCTCAACGACTTTCTGGCTATTGGTGTTGAGAATACGAACTTTGGTCACCGGGCTGCCGGACTTTACCAACCCCTGCTCAATAGCAAACGGGGCTACGCCAGCCAGCATGTTGCCGCTATTGGGAAGAATATCAACTTGGTCGCGGGCCACAGAAACCTGAACAAACAGGTATTCGACATCAGCATCTTTCTGTAAGGATGGGCCGACAATCACGACTTTGCTGGAGTGATCGTTTCCCCCACCCATTCCGTCAATCTGACGAGCATCGGGCGAACCCATTGCCGCAAGCAAAAGGCGGTCACGCGCGGCCGGATCTGCAGGCAGGTCTTTGGCGAGAAAAAACAGTCCTTTGGACGAACCGCCTCGCGTCAGTACGCAGGGAATACGCAAAATCGTGTCTCCTATTCAGTTTCATGTTTTGTTAAGTTGAATAGTAGTGAAACCATTGCTCGTTTTGAAATGCAATAAATTTGATTTTTATTGCGTAACACGCATATATTCTCAGCTAAGAAAACTGATCGGCCAGGGCAAATGCCGAACTCAGCAAACACAAAGGCCTATATGCCAGAGGCAGGAGACGAGATATGAAAATTGACTTCGACGGTATTCAAGCGTTCGTCGTAATCGCCGAGTTGGGTGGGTTCAACAAGGCAGCTGAACACCTTCATGTCACACAGACAGCCCTGACCCGTCGGGTCCAAAAGCTCGAGGCTTATCTAGGACTGAGATTGCTTGATCGAACGACACGCTATGTCGAGCTGACCGCAGTTGGTCGAGAATTTTTGCCGCAGGCGAGAGCCATCGTGAACGAGATGACGTCGGCTGTTGGTCGTCTCAAGGACATGTCCAAGAATGCAAAGGGCAACTTTACGCTGGCTTGTGTGCCGACCATGGCCGCACACATCCTGCCAAATCTGATCCGGGAATATTCCAAGATCTGCCCGCAAAATCGAATTCGCTTGCTTGATGCAACCTCTTACGAGGTCAGGGATTCAGTGCTAAACAGCCAGGCAGAACTAGGTATAGGCATTCACGGCGAGCAACATCCTGATGTGCTTGAGACCCCACTTTTCGACGATCCACTGATGTTTTTTTGCCGAGATTCAAACCCCCTCAGCGAGATGAAATCAGTAACGTGGTCTGATATGAGCGGCGCCGATCTGATTGTTGTCAGCAATCTGACTGCAACGCGGGTTTTCATGGACTACCAACTGGCAAAACGAGGCATTAGCCTAAGTGGCTCCTACGAGGTACAGCATCACGCGACTGCGATCAGCCTAGTCGCCGCGGGGGTCGGTTGCGCAATCCTGCCCGCCTCGACATTCAAGGAGGGTGACAGGCCAGGTGTCCGGAAGATCCCGTTGGTTAGTCCCGTTGTAAAGCGCAAGGTTATTCTTATCCAGCGAAAGAACACGAGCCTCTCTCCAGCAGCAGAGGCATTTTGTGACTTGATCAAGGCAAATAACTTTGATGGATAACCAAGCCTGCGTCTGATTTGCAACTCGTCGCGAACTGCTTCAACACTGACATTCAATGGCAGCAACGGCCGACAAACCTCGAGATGACCATTCCTACGGTCAACCGGAAAAAGCGCCCGAATTTGAAATGGCGACTCCCCGGATGGCAATGGCGAAGAGGTATGCGTGATGGTCGCGGCATCGCTCACCCTCACGTCTGAACGTTCGGCATTTCGTGTCCCCTTGAGCAGCATTATTGCGGATGGCGATGGCGCAGCGCAGAATTGGGCGGCATACCTCCTGCGGAATCTCCGATGAAGTCGGCGTTAATTCGAAAACTGTTTGTCGATGCGCACACCGCCGGTGGCCAACCCGGCAATACGGAATTTTCCTGGGCGGCGGTTGGGCACGAATTGGGCACCGCAGCGGATGGCGAGATCAACATCGCCCAGTTGGCGGTAGATCGCCACGCCCATTCGGCCCGAGCCGACAAAACCGCCTTCCGCTTTCTGGGCGCCGATGGCAAGACCCGCGACGTCAGCTATCGCGAACTCGCCAAGCTGACTGACCGCTTCGGCAATGCGCTCAAATCGCTGGGCGTGGCCAAAGGGGATTGCGTATTTGTGCTCTGCGGCCGCATCTGCGAGCTTTACGTCGCCGTGCTCGGCGCGCTCAAGATCGGCGCCGTGGTCTCGCCGCTGTTTCAGTCCTTCGGCCCGGAGCCGATTCGCAGCCGCATCGCCCAGGCAACCGGCAAGGTCCTGGTCACCACGGCCAGCGCCTATCAGCGCAAGGTCGCTGCACTTCGCCCGGAGCTCCCCTCGCTCCAGCATGTGCTGCTGGTCGATGACCTCGGCACCGGCGCATTTGCGGATACGCTGGACCTGCACGCCCTGCTCCGCGCCGCCCCGGACACCCCGGCGCTGGTGCAGACCGGCCCGGAAGACCGGGCCCTGCTGCATTTCACCAGCGGCACGACCGGCCTGCCGAAGGGGGCTATCCACGTCCACGGCGCCGTGCTGACGCACTACGCCACGGCGCGGACCGCGCTCGATCTGCAGCCGGACGACGTGTTCTGGTGCACGGCCGATCCGGGCTGGGTGACCGGCACCTCGTACGGCATCATTGCGCCGCTGGTGCTGGGCGTGACGAGCATCGTCGACGAGGCCGATTTCGACCCGCTGCGCTGGATTCACCTTCTCGAAAACGAGCGGGTCAATGTCTGGTACACCGCGCCGACAGCGATCCGGCTGCTCATGAAAGCCGGCCCCGAACTGTTTGCCGGCCACCGTTTTCCCGACTTGCGCTTCATCGCCAGTGTCGGCGAGGCGCTCAACCCGGAAGCGGTGTGCTGGGGCCTCGAAGCCTTCGGCCGGCCGATCCACGACAACTGGTGGCAGAGCGAAACCGGCGGCATCATGATCGCCAACACCGCCGCTCAGGACATCAAGCCCGGCTCGATGGGCCGCCCGCTGCCGGGCATTGCCGCCCATGTCGTTCGCCACCAGGCGGGCGAGCCGGTCACGGTCATCGAAACGCCCGAGACGGTCGGCGAACTGGCGCTGGAAACTGGCTGGCCATCGATGTTTCGCGGCTACCTGAACCAGCCCGAGCGCTACCGCGAGTGCTTTGCCGGCAATCTCTACCTGACCGGCGATCTGGTGCGGCGCGATGCCGATGGCTATTTCTGGTTCGTCGGCCGCAGCGACGATGTGATCAAGTCGTCCGGCCATCTGATCGGCTCGTTCGAGGTGGAAAGCGTGTTGATGGAACACCCGGCAGTGGCCGAGGCGGGCGTCATCGGCAAGCCGGATGCGCTGGCCGGCGAGGTGATCAAGGCCTTCGTCGTTCTCAAGCAGCACATCGCGCCGAGCGAAGACCTGCTGCTCGAATTGATGGGCCACGCCCGTCGGCGGCTCGGGGCAGCGGTGGCGCCGAAGGAAATTGCATTCGTGCCGGCCCTGCCACATACTCGAAGCGGAAAAATCATGCGCCGGCTCCTCAAGGCAAGGGAACTCGGACTGCCCGAAGGCGACAGTTCGACGCTGGAACAAGCCGAGGCGCAGCGGGAGAAAAAATGAGTCAGCAGCAAGAACAAATCCGCACGGCCGTGCTCGCCATCGTCAAGCGCCTGGCCCCGGAAATCGATCCGACGAAGATCATCGCCGACAAGCCCCTGCGCACCCAGATCGATCTGGACTCGATGGACTGGCTCAACGTGCTGGCCACCATCCACGAAAAGCTGGGCGTGGACATTCCCGAAACCGATTACGGCAAGGTGCAGACGCTGGACAGCATCGTCGCCTACCTGGCCGGAAAAATCCCCGCCGATTCGCTGGAATAAAGGCCGTGGCCGACTATCCAGCCGAGCTCGTCCGCAACCGCTTCCTGTTCGACGGCAGCCCGGTCACCATCCGCCCTATCCGCGCCGATGACAAGCCGCTGGAACAGGATTTCGTCCAGCATCTTTCGGCCGACTCGCGCTACAAACGCTTCATGTCCACGCTCAAGGAACTGCCGCCCGGCAAGCTGAAGTACCTGACCGAAATCGACTACGTCCGCCATCTGGCGCTGGTCGCCATCATCCAGCGCGACGGGCAGGACGTCGAGATCGGCGTGGCACGCTATGTCGCAGGCCCAAGCGGCGACGAATGCGAATTCGCCATCGCCATCGACGACGCCTGGCAAGGCAGCGGCGTCGCCGGCATCCTGATGCTGACGCTGATAGATGCCGCCAAGGCACGCGGCATGAAGAAGATGGAAGCCTTCATCCTTGCCTCCAACGACAAGATGATCAAATTCGCCCGCCAGCTCGGCTTCGATGTCCGCCGCGACGCCGACGACCCGGGGATGATGCACGCCGTGCGCTCGCTGTAAAAACGCGGTCAACCGCGCTTGCCACGGTCAACCGGAAAACACGGCCAAAATTCAAATCTGCCGAAAATAAAAGGCGAGATAAGCCACGTACGTCAGGCTTCGACTTTCGAATACCCCCGGTGATTTTTGTATAAATAGGCATTCAACAGGGTGGTCGAAAAGATAACGGGCACGTAAAGAATGATGGCGCCGGACAATTCGGGTTTATTGAGAATCGAATTGGCCATCAGTAAAGCCAGCGGCACGTTGTGGATGCTGACCTCGTTGGCAATGGCGAATCCGAAATCGTCTGCCAGATTCGATAGTCTCGATACATACACACCGAGAAAAACCATGGCTATCGAAAACACGACCAGGGCGGGAACGGCATCCTGATAACCGGCATAGACCGCATCCCTATTCACAACCAGAATGATCAGAATCGTTCCGACCAGCAAAAACAAGGCGCTGTGGTGCGTGGCCTGACGTATCCGCTGAACGGCGCGCGGCGCAAACTGGTTAAGGGTGATGCCGATCACAATCGGAATAAGGATGATGAATAGCAAGTGTTTCACCGTGTCGGCAAAAGGAAGTGCCAAACCGCTGTCTTTTCCCGAAATCAGAACAAAGCCCAAATCCGCAATCAGCGGTGCGGTAAAGACGCAAAGAAGACCGTTGATCACCGTCAGGGATATTGAAAGATCGATCCGGGCCTTGGCGTAATGGACGATTGCGTTGGCCACCGGCCCGCCCGGGCTGGCAGCAATCAGGATGATCGCCAAGGCGACTTCCGGCGAATCCTTCAGAAACCACGCGATCCCGAAGGCCACGAGCGGGACGCCGACGTTTTGAATCAATAGTCCGACGAAAATCGGCCGAGGCGAGCGCATTAAGCGAAGCCACTGGGCACACGAAAAATCCAGGCCTATGCAAAACATCATCATGAAGACGCAGGCCGAGAGCAAGGTTTGCAAGTCGCGATTCCTCAAATAGTCCGTATTCACGGGCCGGGTTGATAGTTCCTCTCAACGGTTGCCCCTGCTTTGACCCATGTGCCGGCCCGCATGGATGGCGGCAATCGGTCGGGAATCGAGCAACCTTAGGCCTATCAAGTCTCCAAATCGAATACCTAAAGCGAAACACATCGATACCTAAAAGGTATTGAGACAGGAGACTCCAATACCACGGTTTTCAACCAATCGCAATCCGTTACGGAGAATTTTTCATTCGTTTCACCAGGCGGCACAGCCGTGAGTTAAACATTGTGCAACGCATTTCGCTGACTAGTATTGCACTACCTGCACAGCAGGAAATCAATCAGCCCGCAGCAACAAGACAGTGCTGAACGTCGAATCCAATGGAGGAGTTCTTAATGCGAAATAAATTAATCGCCCTGGCCGTGGCGACCGTACCGATCGGTCAGGCGCTGGCTCAATCGAATGTCCAAATCTATGGACTGGCCGATGTGGCCTACGTCAACACCAATTACGGGGGCAACAAGAAAACCCAAAATGCCATCGACTCCACGGTGCTCGATGGCTCGCACATCGGCTTTCGCGGTTCGGAGGATCTCGGCAACGATTTGAAGGCCATTTTTGCCCTGGAGTACCGGATCGATCTGGATAGCAACACCGGCATCGGCTC
>VIKE01000073.1:24453-42411 GCA_008080565.1 Rhodocyclaceae bacterium
CTCGGACAACCCGACCCGGGTTGTCGCCCGCCAGCAATATGTCGGCTTGACCGGCGGATTCGGGACGCTGGTCGCCGGCCGCCTCCAGGCGGCGGTGTTCCAATGGCTGGGCGGACTGGGTCCGGCGACGGAACTGGTCGGATCGCCAGCCCTTGGCGCCCACCACCTGGTCGGCATGAACGGCGGATTTTTCAGCGCCACGGGACGTTTAAACAATGCCATTGGCTATACATCTCCAGCCTATGCCGGAATAACGCTCGGTCTGGCGCATGGCCGACTGACGGAAAGAGCGTCAATCACCGGCAATGCCGATTCGGCGATCAATCAGGCCGCCATCAGTTACAAAAAAGGTCCGTTCACAGCCGGGTTTGCCTGGTCGCGCGCATCCGATTGGACACTGGGCGAGACGGGAACGATCGGCCCCGGATACATCGTCGGCACGACAAGCGCGCCCACCGCCGACGGCATATCCGCCGGATACGGCCGCAGCATCCAGGGCCATGCGCTGACGGAAACCGGACTCCGTGCCGGCTACGATTTCGGGGTCGTGAAGGTCATGGCGATCCACCAGACCATGGACAATTTTGCGCCGACGGCGATGCGAAATTACAAGGACAAGAAGTACGTCGTGTCGGTGGTCGTCCCCGTTTCGACCGGAAAGATTGTCGGCGAATACGCCAAGGCCAACATGGAGTCCCTGCCCGACGCCAAGGCCTACACCTTGATGTATCAACACAATCTGTCCAAGCGCTCGGCGCTGTACGGTGCCTTCGCCAGATTCGACTCGGCTGGTCCCGCCACCTCCGACTACAACCGTTTTGCATTCGGAATGCTCCACCGCTTCTGACAGCAGGCATCTCGACAACCTGCCTCGCTGACGAGGCAGAAAAATTCCATTTTTACCCCGGCTCCGCCCCCGTGGGCCAGTCTGGCGGTAACGTTGAAAGGAACTCGATCATGAACCCCAAACGCGCAAATCCCATCCGCAACAAGCTGTTCTCGGCCTTTCTGACCGGCGCCGTATTCGTCGGCTCGGCTGCCTGGCATGCCCCGGCCGAGGCGGCCAAACAACCGAACATTCTGCTCATCCTGGCCGACGACCTTGGCTATACCGACCTGGGTAGTTTCGGCAGTGAAATTGCCACGCCGAACATCGACAAGCTGGCCAAAACGGGCGTCAAGATGACCCAGTTTTACGCCTCGCCGTTCTGTTCACCGACCCGAGCCATGCTGCTCTCGGGAACCGACAATCACCTGGCCGGCTTCGGCGACATGGCGGAACTGATGACCGCCGGGATGCCGGCTATCGAACCGCCATGGCGGGAAAGTGGCACCTCGGCGTGCCCGAACAATTCAGCCCGGCCAATCGCGGGTTCGATCAATCGTATGTCCTGACCATGGGTGGATCAAGCCATTGGGACGACCAGGGAGGCATCATCGCGATCGATCCGAAGAAGCCAATTCGCGCCGTTTATCGGGAGAACGGCAAAGCGGTCGATATCCCCAAGGGCTTCTACTCCTCGGAATTCTTTGCCAGCAAGCTGATTGATTACCTGAAAAGCGAGGAAGACAGCGGGAAACCCTTCTTCGGCTACCTCGCCTTCACCGCTCCACACTGGCCGTTACATGCGCCTGACGTGGATATCGCCAAGTACGAGGGGCGTTACAAGGAAGGCTACGACAAACTGCGCAAGGAGCGCCTCGAGCGCATGAAGAAGCTGGGCATGCTGCCGAAGGATGCGAAGGTTTATGAAGGTCATCCGAGTTGGCCCAAGTGGGACACCCTGACCACGGCGCAAAAGGAATCGGAAGCGAAACGCATGGCGGTTTATGCGGCGATGGTCGACAACATGGATCGGCAAATCGGGCGGGTCATGGATTACCTGAAGGAAACCAAGCAGCTGGACAATACCTACGTCTTCTTCCTGTCCGACAACGGCGCCGATGGCAATTCCGTATACGACGTCGCGAATACCCGCGAATGGATTCACAACGACATGGATAACAGCACCAACCATATCGGCAAGCAAGGTTCGTTTGCCGAATATGGTCCAAGTTGGGCGCAGGTCGGTTCTACGCCATTCAAGCTCTACAAATCGTTCATGTACGAGGGTGGCATTTCCGTACCGGCGATCGTCTGGGGGCCCGGACTGCAGAAAGGGACGGTCAAGCAGAGCCTGGCGCATGTAACGGATATTGCGCCGACCGTCTACGAACTGGCGGGGACGAAGCATCCCGGCACCGAATACAACGGCAAGCCAGTCTTGCCCTTGCGCGGCAAATCAATGGTGGCTTTCCTCAAGGGCAATCAGCCCGCGGTTCACGAGAAGTCTGAAGCTATCGGTTGGGAACTCGGCGGACGCAAGGCTTTGCGCAAAGGCGACTGGAAGATCGTCTATGCCAACAAACAGTGGGGAACCGGCGACTGGGAGTTGTATAACGTCGCCAAGGACCGTACGGAAAGCATGAATCTGGCTGCGACCAACCCCGCCAAGTTGAAGGAGATGCTGGAAGCCTGGAATAGCTACGTGGCCGAAACCGGAACGCTGGAGATTCCGAACCTGGCAGAGCGCCCCGGCTACAGTAACGGCGCCAAGTATTACGACGATCTAGCCATTGAGGCAGCCCAGGAACCACGTTCGAAATAAGCCGTTTGTCGGTCCGGAATTCAGCCGCCATCGCTGTTGGATTCCGGGTCGCCTTGAGTGGGAAGCCTTACTGATTTCAGGGCAATCCATACATCCCGTGGTGCACAATGATCACGATTTAGCAATGCCGATTGCCATGGGAAATACGCTAGGAAATCAATGAAAACGATCGAGTCTTTGGAACGCGGCCTGGAGGTGTTGCGGTCGCTCGAGGAGTACCGGGGGCAGTCACTTGCCGACCTGCACCGGCTGACCGGCATGCCCAAAAGCTCGCTGCTTCGCATCCTGAATACGCTTGAAAAAGCCGGTTACGCGTGGAAGGCCATCAGCGATAGCCAATATCGGCGCAGCATCTCCCTGGCTTCGCGGAAACGTTCCGATGAATTGACCACGTTAATTTCCGAAATCGCCGCGCCCTTTCTCTCCCAATTGCGCCAAAAGGTGCTCTGGCCATCCGACATTCTCGTGGTTCGTGATTGTCAGCTGGAGTTGGGCGAGTCATCGCGCCGACAGAGCAACCTGGGCGTTACGCTGTACGAAATCGGAGCCCGTGTCGACATGATTCTCTCAGCGCCGGGCAGGGCCTATCTGGCGTTTTGTTCCCCGGAAGAGCGCGACGCCGTCTTGCTGCGGATCGAAGCCAATCCATCGCCGATCGCGCGCAGCCGACAGGTTCTCCAGCATGAATTGAGCGACATCCTGGCGCAGACCAGAAGATGCGGCTACGGTTCGCGCGATGCCCAATTTGGCGGGCGCAATGTCGACATCGACGAATTCGACGACGGACTCGATGCCATCGCCGTTCCGATCAGCTGCAAGGGTAACGTGATCGCCTGCATGAATCTCGTGTGGCCGCGGAAATACCGATTAAAAAACAAGATCGTCCGTGAGCATCTGGCCGATCTGCAAAACACCGCTGCGTTGATTGCCGCGGCTTGCCTTGAATCGGACATTCCGGTTGCCGACTCATGAAATGCCGGGAGTTTGGCTCCAAGCTGTGCCGGTCGCTCCAATCGATCCTGCTTGTCCTGCTCTTGGTTCAGGCCCATGGCGCATTTGCAGTCTCTTGTCCGGCGGGCTATCCCAAGGCGAGGACGTCGGCGGACTATGCCGCCGAAAAATCCTGCACCGATTGCCACGCCGAACAGGGTAAAAGCTGGCAGGCATCGAAGCACAGCCGTGCCATGCAACCAGCCAACTCAAACACCGTAGCCGGAGATTTCCAGGATCGCCTGTTTACGGGCGTTGCCGGCGACACCATCTTTCACAAAAAAGGTGAACATTTCACCGTGGAGACAATGGGCTCCAATGGACAAAAGTCCCAAAACACCATTTCACATACGCTAGGCGTATATCCATTGCAGCAATATCTGGTTGAGCAAGCCGGCGGCAGGCTGCAGGCATTCACGATTGCTTGGGATACGATCCGGAATCGCTGGTTTGACTTGCAAGCGGAAGAACCAGCCAGACCAGGCACATCGCTTCACTGGACTGGGCGCTACCAAAACTGGAATCTCATGTGTGCCGAATGTCACACGACGGGTTACCGCAAAGCCTACGATGAGAATGCAGATTGTTATCAGACAACCTGGACGGCTCCGAACGTCGGATGCCAGGCCTGCCACGGTCCGGGAGAAAAACATGTCCTTACCATCCGGGAAAAAAAATCCACCAAGTACCCAGGCTACGGTTTGCCCTTCAAGGCCGGACAGGTGGACCAGTGTGCGGCTTGTCACTCCCGGCGAACCCGACTGTTGGAGGAGACACAGCCGGGCGGTGAATTCCTCGACAACTATCAACCGGATTCCCTGCGCCAGGATTTATATCACGCAGACGGCCAGCAAATGGGTGAAGTATTCGAGTACGGTTCCTTCCGCCAGAGCCGCATGTACGAGAAGGGCGTGGTGTGCTCGGATTGCCATTCGGTGCATGGCGGGAAACTGATAGCCGAGGGTAACGCGCTCTGTGTGCGCTGCCACAGCCCTTCTCCGAACCCGGCATTCCCCAGCCTGAAGGCACGCCGTTACGACGACCCGCAACATCATTTTCATTCCACAGGGCAGCCGGGCAGTCAATGCGTCGATTGCCATATGCCGTCGCAAAACTACATGGTCGTCCACGGTCGCCGTGACCATGCGATCCGTATTCCGCGCCCGGACCTTTCGGCGACATTGGGAACACCTAACGCCTGTGGCAATTGTCACAAGGACCGTGATACCACCTGGGCTGCAGCCGAAATTGCGAAGCGCTCCGGAAAGCCCACCGATTCGCTGCACTACGGTGAAATATTCGCCGCCGCACGCCGGGGAGAAGTGCGCAGCCTCGGCCCCTTGGCCGGGCTGGCCTTGGACTCGCATCAGCCCGCCATCGTCAGGGCCACCGCGACCGAGATGCTGGGACAACTGGCGCCGTCCAGTGTGCCCCCCGCAGTTATCAAGGACCCCGATCCGGCTGTACGCAGCTCCGCAGCAATGGCCCTGGGTGCCGCGCCGACCGCGCGCGTCCAGCCCTTGCTGCTATCCCTGCTGGACGACCCCGTGCTGGCCGTTCGCATGGCAGCGGCGCGCAGCCTGGTTCCCTTCGGGAAAGACGCGATACCCGAGCGGAGGAGAGCCAGCCAAAAGCGTTCTTTGGCCGCGTTTGTGGCGGCACAACAAGCCATGGCCGACATGCCGGCCACCCAGCTCAATCTCGGTAATCTCTACCTGCAGCTGGATAAGCCGGAGAAGGCATTGGTCCACTATCGGCGCGCCCTGCGCCAGGACCCCGAGTTTGTCGCGGCACGCCTTGAATTGGCCGAGTGGATGGCGAACAACCATCGCTTTGACGAAGCTGAAACGCTATTGCGCGAGGGCATGCGGAAACCCGGTTCCGATGAAATGTTGCGAGCTGCCTTGATCGATCTGTTGGTGCGCCAAGGCAAACAGGAAGAAGCCCGACGTGAACGGGAGTTGGCGGTGACGACCGAACCGGATGGCAAATAAAGACCACTGACCAATTGGCATTGGTCGTCGCGCCATCTTCCTGCATTCGCCTGGATCTATTGGCCGGAAATGCTGTCCACGAGCTATGGGTCCACGGTCGCCAAGGGTCGCGGCTATGACAAACGGAGCTTCGACGCGATGAACAAACACTGGCACTGGCTTATCTGGGCCAACATTTTGCTGACCGGGTTAGCCCATGCCGAGGTGCCCCCGCAGCCCGGTTCGGTGGCGCCCACCTTTGTCTTGCCGGATGGCGACGGCAAGGCGCGTTCGCTCGCCGAGTGGCGCGGAAAGTGGGTCGTGCTCTACTTTTACCCCAAGGACAAGACCCCGGGTTGCACGACCGAAGCAATCAATTTTCGCGACAAGCAGCCCGAGCTCACAGCCTTGAATGCCCAGGTGGTCGGCGTGAGCGTTGATTCGACCAATTCCCACCGGGATTTCGCCGAGGAGCAACGCCTGCCCTTCCCGTTGCTTTCCGATGTGAGCGGCAAGGTATCGCAGAGCTTTGGCGCCTATTCGAACTGGGGTGTGATCAAGTTCGCCAAACGCTACACATTCCTGATCGATCCGGACGGCCGGGTGGCCAAAGCCTACCTGCAGGTCGATGCAGGAAAGCACGTCGGCGAGGTGATCGCCGACTTGAAATCGCTGACGGCGAAATAGCCTTGGTTGAAAGTCAAGGAGCAGCCCTTCTGTCGCCTGCCGACAAACTCTTCTGGGCTGGCGCATAGCCGGTTGGCTGCCCCCTCCCCTTACCGAGGCCACAATTGTTGCCGGCCTGTCCGTTCGCACTTGCCACGGTCAACCCGAAATAACGGCCAAAATCGAAATTGGCAGGTCGGCCAATGCTCCGTATCGAATGCCTGGAAAGCACCTGTAATCGGCGGCGACGCTAGGCCATCGACAGGAAAATTCGCCCGAAATGATTTGAGCGCGCTTCGATCCGCCCGAACAACGAATTCAGGTCATCCTTCCAGTCCAGCCCGGCTGCGACGCGGGCGGCGTCGGAGAGACTCACGAACGGCGTATGGCCGTTCATTCCCATACCCAGTGCCGCTACCAGAACTTCAGCAACGTGCGTAATCGCCACGAGTCGGCCCAAGGCTGGATTCGGCCGGTGATGACTGGAAATCGCCTCGATGATCGACGATGGCAGGCCCCAGCCGATCGCAAGAATTCGGCCGACCTGGCAATGATCGATGCCGAAGTAGCGCCGCTCGATTTCAATGTTCGACTCACCACCAGGCTGCGCCATGGCTTGACGCGCCATCTGGTATTCCAGCGGGTAGAAGCGCGCCATCCAGAGAAAGCCGATGTCGTGAAGCAGGCCGGCAACCAATGCGTAATCGGCTGAAACCAGCGAACTATCGGGCAACGGGCGAAGCCTGGCCAGTTCCTGCGCGGCAACGCCGACTGCCACGCTGTGGTCCCAGAAATCCCGAGTCACCCGTGTCTCACGGCCAAAGTCGGCGAGACTGACGCTGATGGCGATCTGCCGCAGGCGGGACATACCGATCATCGAGATCGCCACATGCATGTCGCGCAATCCCTTGCGCCAGTTGCCGGATTTGGCTGCACTGTTGGCCAGGGAGAAGACACGGGCGGTCAATACCGGGTCGCTCTCGACCAGTTCGATCAGGCCGCTGACCGTCGCGTTGTCGTCATCTATCGTGGCAAGAATATCGGTGACCACCTTGGGAAAGGCTGGCAACAGGCTGGCCCCCGCGATGATCTCGTCTTCTGAGAGGCGCAAGGGCATCACAGACTCCGGTAGCGCAATAGCGCGGCATAGAGGGCCGCATTTGCCGGCTGGCTGCGATCCGTCTGGGCAAACAAATTATCCAGATGCGCCTGGGTCGCCACCAGATCGGCGGCTCGCTCGTCGTCGCTACGTGGATCATCCTCCTCGATACACGCCCATTCCCCATTTCGCTGGGCGATTTGCGCCATGTTGGAGTCGGTGAGCTCATGCCCGGCCGGGAGGGTAAACGTCGTCACGCCCTGCTCGGCAATGACTAGTGGCGCACCAAGCACCATACCGGCAGCGACATCCTCAATTGGCAGGTAACGGATACGGGTTGGCATCAATGCGCACCTCAAAACGAGAGGCCAATAATAAAACAAAATTGTTAAAATTAACAAATTATATTTTTTTCACCACCTCATAAGCACAGCAAATCCAGTACGGCAAAAGTGCCCACCCCGCAGCGTTGCTACGGTCAACCGGAAAAAACAGTGAAATTTCAAATTGCCTGATCGTGGACAACCAGCAACAGTCTGCGTTCTGAACGCCGTCTAAACCAAAGTCTAATAGGCAGACAGGGAGCGTTTATCTAAGCTTTGGACGCGTATTTGGGGCGCTGGCAAGCGGCTCATTTGCGCATACGGGCGCACTCGAAGCATCGCGCCGAACGGCAAGCGCCATGGCCAGCATGCGGACTGGCGCGGCCGAAACAAGAGAGTGATCAAAGACAAAATCGGTGCCCCGGTTCCGGGGCGAACGGTTCGCGCTTGGGTGTCAAGAAGGCTGGCCTGACCTTGCCTCGAGCTGCTGAGCGGACTTCATCAAGTTCGGTGAATCATCAAAGGGGACAATGTTGGTTGGTAATACTGGAGGTATTTTTGGCGAGGGGCGGTGGTCGCTGAAACAGCGGTTCTCCGTGGCGATCGGCACGGCAATTCTGGTTGCACTGGTGACAATGTACGGCGTCCGGCTGATGGGAAAAGCGGCAACCTTTCACTTTCTCGAACGTAACCATATGGAGCTGGCGCTGCGCATCGATGCAGCCTTGAACCGCGTCGAGCAGGCGGCGAGAAACGCTGGCGATACGCACATTGATACGATTTCCGGGCAACTCGGCGAGGCGCGCCAACTGGCGGTGCGGGCCGACAACGAGGTCTTCGGTTTTGAGCAGCAACTCCTGCGCTTGCTAGGCTTTGGACCGCTGATCGATCTGCCGCAGAAGGACATTGCCGACGTCGATGGCATGCTGGCGATCATCTCGGCCTCCCCGACCCGGAGCGGCCCGATGCCGGTCGAGCTGGCTCAGCAACTGCGCCCGGGAATGGATGCGATGATGGAAAACTCGATGGCCTTCGCCCCGCTGACGGCGGATGCGGCGAGCTTCATCAAGATTTCCGTCTTTGCGGTTTCGGCCCTCTGCTCCCTGCTCTTGGTGGCCACCGCCTTTGCCCTGCGCCGACGTACCCTGGGCCCGCTGGCGATCGCCATCGAAGCGGCCGAACGGGTAGCCTCGGGCGATCTGACCGGGCATATGAAGGTCGTCGGGCGCGACGAGGCGGCGGCGCTGATGAACGCACTGCACAACATGAACGAGAGCCTGTCGCGGCTGGTGAACGATGCCCGGCAGGACTCGGGTCTGATCGCCGAGAGCGCGAGTACGGTCCGCCAGCAGTCGGAAGCCGGCTCCGACAAGGTGCGCTACCAGAGCGACGCGGTCGCTGCCATTTCGAGCACCATCGAAGAATTGGCGACGAGCATTGCCTCGGTCGCCGACCGGGCCGACGAGGTCCGCAACCTGTCCGACGAGAGTCTGGCAGTCAGCCGTGACGGCTGGCGGAACATGGAGCTAAGACGACGGAAGCATTCATGCGCAACACCGGCTCGATTTCCGCACTGACCCAGCAGGTGAAGGCGATTGCCGAACAGACCAATCTGCTGGCGCTCAACGCCGCCATCGAAGCGGCACGGGCTGGAGAGTCGGGCCGGGGCTTCGCCGTGGTCGCCGACGAGGTGCGCAAACTGGCCGAACAGTCCGGCCGCTCGGGCGCCGATATTCAAAACCTGACACAGCTACTGGCCGAGAATTCGCAGTCAGTGGCCAAATCGGTCGATCGCGGCGTCAATACCTTGCAGCACAGCCAGGAAAACATGGCCAATACGCTTTCCGCCCTGAAAACGACCATCGCCAGGGTCGAAGCGGCGAGTCTCGGCGTCGACGAGATCAGCCTCTCGGTGAAGGAACAGGCCTCAGCCAGCAACAACATTGCGCGCAACATGGAAGAAATCACCTCTGGCCTCGAAGCAACCTCGGCCAGTCTGGCCGTCAGCCTGAATGCCTCACGCGGGCTGAATCAGTTGGCCGAGCGACTCAAGATGTCGGTGGGGTCGTTCAAGATCTAGCGGCGCCGGGGCCAGCAATCGGGCCCCGGGACGAAATCAAGGCATTCTGGCTGCGGGGATGCCCAAGTGAAATCCTTGTGCATAGTCGACGCCCATCTCCTGCAATGCCACCAGTATTTCTTCCGATTCGACGAATTCGGCAATCGTCAAAATGCCGAGCTCCTGGCAAAGGCGAGTCAAGTTGCGCACCAGCGTGCTGTCAATCTTCGAACTGACAATGTTTTTCACAAACGCACCATCGATCTTGACGTAATCGAAAGACAACTCGCGCAGATAGTGAAAAGAGTTGTAGCCACTGCCGAAGTCATCGAGCGCGAAGAGGAATCCTTTTTTTCTTAGATCGCCGAGAAATTTCCGCATGTGGGTCATATCGCTGATGGCATCGCGTTCAAGAATCTCGAAGACGACAATGCTCGGCGGGATTTCCAACTCGGTGCAAAGTTGCTCCGCATACCCGAGAATGCCCCGCCCCTGGATTTCCTGAGCGGAGAGATTGATAAACAGGCGAAATGGCGGTTTCTTTTCGTCCAGTTGCACACGCGCTGCAACCAACGCCTGTTCGATGATGGCGCGATCAAGCTCCCGGCCGAGCCCATATTTCTCTATCGTCTCGATGAAGGCACCAGCAGTCAGTATTTTTCCGTCAGTTTCCTTGATCCGGGCCAGGGTCTCATAAGCAAACGGCTCGCCTGTCTGGCAGTCAAAGATAGTCTGATAGTAGGGAACGACACGCCCTTCCCGTAGCGAGGCACGCAGCGTTTCGGCATAGTCACGGTTCAGTCGGCTGACATGCAGGCGGTCTTTTACCGACTCGAGCGTCCCGATCGAATCCTTCCCTAACTCCTTGGCGCGATAGAGGCCGAGATCAACGCCGGCCATCAGGTCGGAAATGCTCTTGGCATCACCTGGATAGCTGACTGCTCCAATAGAAGTCGTTATGTGAAACGGCTTCCCTTGTTCGTCCTCAAAAGTCATTTGCCGCAATTCGGTGCGAAGTTTTTCGGCGACAATCATTGCGCCCTCGATACTAGTTTCGACCAAAATAATCGCGAACTCATCGCCGCCGATGCGAGTTGCCAGATCGCCTTTGCGCATGCTCGAGCGCATGGTCTCAGCGACCTGCTGCAACACGCTGTCGCCACACGGGTGACCATAGGTGTCATTGACATCCTTGAAGTCGTCCAGATCCAGCATGAGAATGGAAAATTCGTGCTGATGCCGCTCCGAACGGCCTATTTCATAATCAAGAATGTCATTGAAGTAACGCCGATTGTGCAGGCCGGTAAGCGGGTCATGCGTCGAATAGTATTCAAGTTCAGACAGTGTGCGGCTGAGGGCCTTACTTGACCCTACCACCATCACCATCACCGCCAGAATCGAATGGATGACGCTGCTTTCCTGAGGGGTCAGGCCATCGGTAGAGGCATAAGCGATACCAAGGAGCCCGGCCAAATTGGAGGTATCGAGGTCGGGAACAGGCACGGTGATCATCTGGATATTTTCGATATCCCCGTGCTCCCTGCCTTTTTCATGGATAACCTGAAACTCTTCAATATCCAATGGCACGTCGGCCGGCAGGCTCAGGTGTCCGATCATGTCCCGTGCCAGATTCACCCGAGCACGCTTCTTTACCTCCTCCGGATAATCGCCCATGTAGTAGATGTAGAGCGACAGAACGTTGTCTTCGGCAAAGGCAATAAAAAAGACGTCGAACGGAAAGAAAGCATGAAACCCCAGCAAGACCTCCTGGACAAAGGCTTTCCACTGGGTGACTTTTTCATGGGAGAGGACGATGGTTTCGAGAACCCGGCTTTGCCGCTCGAGAAGGTCTTTCTCAATCAAGGTGCCGGCCAGATCCTTGGTCATCCGGTTGAACTCGAGCATGACCTGCTGAAGATCACCCGCGTTGCGCTGCCACTGTCGCCGTCGCTCCCCGACCAAAAGGTCCAGTGTCCTGTCGAGGCGGCTACAGCGGGCAACCGCCTGCTTGAGGCTGGCCGTGATCTCGTCTCGCTCTGCTTGCTCCAGTTTTGCCGAGGTAACCCGCGCAATCGACTCTTTGAGTCCGGCAAGCAGTTCCACATGAGTACTCTGGGTTAATTCGCTAACGCTCGCCGCAAACAGCCGGGTTCTGGTCTGGTTCTCGAATAGGGCGGTAAACCGCTCAAGGACCTTTTGACGCATTTCCGCCTGGCGTTCGGGATGAAGTCGCGCAATCCTCGTCATCCTCAACCCCTCGGCTGGAATCGACCCGCCCCCACCATCAGGTCGACTCCGCACTCCAGACTTCTGAACCACTCGAGGAATGCAGGAACAGCAGAGCCACGATAAACCGGACCATGCTGCGGAGCAATAAAGTCAATGTCCAATTGTGAAACGGCCTCGACCCAGAAACGAGCCGCACGATTGGAGCACATGTAACGACGATGAAAACCTTCGATATAAGGCAAATGGGCCGCAAAATCATCCACGTAGGGATAGTCTTCGCCGTCCGGCATCATGGCCGCACCGATATCGCCCGTAAACAGGACCTTAGCGATCGGATCATAGACATTGATCTGCCCTTCCGAATGCAGGAAATGGGCAGGGACCAAATTCAGCTCGAAATCCGGAGCCAACTGGCAGCTCATCCCTTCGTCCGGAACGCCAACAAAGCGCTGCATGGACGAAACTCCGTAATGAGGGAGAAAGCGCAACCAGATACTCGACACGTAAACTGGCGCGTCAGTGATTTCGAGCCAGGTGGCGATCCCGCCGACGATATCCGGATCCTGATGCGAGAGCACAATCGCCTTCAGCTTGTCCGGACTGACATAGTTGAGCAGTTCCGAGAGCACCCGCGGCATAACGCCAAAGCCACCAGGATCGAGCAAGACGCCATTGTCTTCATGAACGATCAGATACTGGTTGGAGCGGATACCATCCTCCTCTCCGGGCTCGCTTTCATTCAAGAGAATGAATTTGTGAGTCTCGGCGCTGAATATCGGAATATTTCGCATGATGTTTCCCCTTGGTGTTTCTTAAGTAGGTGGTCCCCCGTGGCCGGGGTGAGCGATTGTTCGCCTCTTCACCTTTTATGAATCTGAAATCCGCCGATCAAGGCCTTTAAACCCACTGATGTCTCGAGTAATTCATTGGAATCCAGATTTGCTTGCTGAGCCGCCTGCAGGTTGCCTTCAATAAGTTGTGTAATCCGCTCCATGTTCTGGGCGACCTCTTCGCTGGCCTGGGTTTGCTCGACGGTAGCCGCCGAGATGCTTTGCGCCATCTCGGCCACTTCGTCGGCCGCCTGCGTTACGCCATCCAGGCTCTCGGCACTGCTTTGCAGGGAAGTTGTTGTCGCCTCCACTTCCTTGCAGGCCGAGGCCATGGCTTCAACAGCCTCAAGGGTCACGCTCTGAATTTCGGCAATGGTGGCGGCGATATCGCGCGTACTTGTCGAGGTTCGCTCAGCCAGGGTTCTCACCTCGTCGGCGACAACGGCAAAGCCACGCCCCTGCTCACCAGCGCGTGCAGCCTCAATGGCGGCATTGAGCGCCAGAAGATTGGTTTGCCCGGCAATGTCGGTAATCACCTTTGTAATGCTGCCAATCTTGTTAATGGCAGCCGACAGGGTATTAATCGTCGAACTCGACCGCTCCACGGCATCGACGACACGCGTGGTCATCTGCACCGTTTCCCTGATTCTTGCATTTCCTGATTTGATGAGTTGCTGAGCACGTTGCGCTGCGCTTGTTGTGTCGCTTGCGCTGTTGGCGACTTCGCGAACGGAGACGCTGAGTTCTTCGGTGGCGGCGGCCACACTCTTGGCGCTGTCAAACTGCAGGGTGGATTGTTCATTGACCTGCCCCATCTGCCGGCTCAGGTTCTGGCAACGGGTCTCGATTGCCGAGGATGCGCTGGAGATATCATCAAGCATGGCGAGGAGGTGAACCTGCATTCCGCCCAATTGGCAGAAAAGGAATCCTGTTTCGTCCCGGTTCGAGACATCGACATCGTTGGTCAGGTTGCCTTCCGCTATCTGGTCAAAAAATTCCGCTACCGTAGAAAGCGGCCGATCAATCTTGATGGAAAGATAAACGCCGACCGAGATTGCGATGAAGGTAGAGATCAAGGCCGCCACACCGACGAAGAGAACCCTTTCAGATGTCAGTTCGCCAGCAAATGACGCCACGGTGATGCCAGCGGTCAGCGCTGCCATCGCCCCCATGATTGTCCACAACCGCGTACTGAATGAAAACCGCCCCAGCAAACCTGGATTTACCGTTGGCAGTTTCGCCTTTTTTTCGCGAACCTGACGGTACAAGCCTTCAACTTCGCGGACCAGTTCCCTGGCGGGTTCAGTACGAACCGACATGTAACCGACCGTCTGGCCATTCTTGCGGACCGGGACAACAAAGGCTTTGACCCAATAGTAGTCGCCATTTTTGCAGCGGTTTTTGACGACGCCATGCCACGGCAAGCCACTCTTGACTGTCCGCCACAAATCGGCGAACGCCTCGGGTGGCATGTCCGGGTGGCGCACCATATTGTGCGAGTTGCCGATCAACTCCTGACGGCTATAACCGCTAATTTCCACAAAGGCATCGTTGGCATGCGTGATGACGCCTTTAAGGTCAGTCTTGGAAACGAGGTACCGGCCTTTTGGATAGGCGACCTCGTTCTGCGTGACGGGCAGATTTATTTTCACGAGCTTCTCAGTTGGTGCGGTCGCCCTATCCAGAGCTGGATTGCAGGACCCTGTGGTTATCAAGTCGCAAGGTCTTGTAAATGCCTCGTCGCCCCTAGCTATAGAATCCCTAGCTTATGAAATAAAGATAACCATCTTTTGTTTCGATGTATGTCAGATTTCCCTGAATTTATTACGGAAAACCCTGATTGACAAAAACAACCAAATACCATAAGAAACAACCACACTTTTCTGTTCAGAAAAATTATTTGCCTTGTAGAAACAACTGCCTCGAATCAACCGTCTGCAAGTCCGCGACGAATGGCGTAACGCATCAAATCGGCGTTGTTATCGATACCCAGCTTTTCCATCAAGCGCATCTTGTGGGTGCTGACAGTCTTGGGACTCAGATGAAGGTCTTCGGCAATTTGTCCAAGCGACCGTCCCGCGGAGATTCCCTCCAGAACCTGGCGTTCACGCCCGGAAAGAGCCTGGCGTGGCTGAGCGGTGCCGCTATCGGCATCAAACAACATGACGTCGACCAAGGCCGGATCAATGAATTTCCCACCATCGGTGATTTTGCGAATCCCGGCGATCAAAACCTCCGGTTCGCTATCCTTGGTTACGTAGCCACAAGCACCGGCCTTGAGCGCCCGGGCAACGATCTGTCCTTCGTTGTGCATGGAAAGTACAAGAATCGGCAACGCTGGCGATCTGGTCCGAATGCTTCGGATCAGATCTACCCCCTGGACACCTGGCATTGCCATATCAAGCAATAGCAGATCAACCTGCCACTCGTCTATATGATCCAGAACCTCCTGGCCCTTCGTTGCTTCGCCAACGACCACGATATCGTCTGTTGTTGCAATGATCTGTTTCAGCCCGCTACGGACAATCGCATGGTCGTCGGCAATGATGATCCTGATCATTCCAGCGCCCCCACTGGAAAGGGAAACTCTATCGATACCGTCGTTCCCCGAGATGGTGCGCTATCAATCCGCAGCCTCCCACCCAGGCCAAGAACCCGCTCCCGCATACCAAAAAGCCCAAATCCCTGTGACTGGATCACCGCTGCCGGATCAAAACCGCAGCCATCGTCCTGAATCTGCAGTTGTAGTTGACCATTGCCATTTCTTAGCGTGATGACGACTTCACTGGCCTTGGCGTGCCGCGCGACATTTGTTAACGACTCCTGAACGACGCGAAAAACAACGGTAGCTTGAGCATCGTTCATCGAAACTTCTTCATTTCCCAAGTCCAGTCGACAACAAATATCCGAATGTGATTCCAAGTCCTGCGCAAGCCACTCGATGGCGGGGACCAAGCCCAGATCCAGGGAGGACGGCCGGAGGTCACTGGCGATATTGCGGACAACGCTGATGGTACCTTCGGCAAGCACCCGCATTTCCTCGAGCTTTTCAAGTAACTCGGGGTCTGCGCCAAAGCGCAGACGGAGCAGGGAAATATCCATTTTCAGTGCGGTCAGGCGCTGGCCAAGCTCATCATGGATTTCATGAGCGATATATTTCCGCTCTTCTTCGAGAAGGGTTTTTTGATGCCGCGATAGCTCTCTTAGCAACTGCCGAGACTCAACCAAAGCCAACTCTGTCTGCTTGCGCTCAGTAATGTCCTGCAAAGTCCCGCGGATTCTTTCCGACTTCCCAGCACCATCAACGACAACCTCACCACGAAGGCAGACAAAACGGGGGCTGCCATCCTTCGGATGGGCTATTTGAAAATCAAGGGCAAACGTTGTCTGATCATGCAATGCACTCTGGAGCGATTTTTCCAGTAACGAACGCTCGTCAGAGCGTACCCATGAAAGCAATTCCTGATAAGTCTTTGGGGCTTGCGAACGATCAATCCCCAAAAGAATGCGAACCTCATCCGACCACTCAACAGAATCGTCCCTGATACTCCACTCCCATTCACCTATTCTGCTAATCCGCTGGGCATTGGCCAGCCCGGCCTGGCTGGCCCGCAAGCTATGCTCCACTCGCTTGAGCGTGTCGATATCGAGCATCTGTCCAATGGTGTAGATCACCGAGCCACGCTTATCCAAGATCTGGGATACCACCATGACCGCCCAGACCACCCGCCCATCCTTGCGCACATAACGCTTTTCCTGCTGAAAAGTTGGCACTTCGCCAGCAATCAAACGTTTGCGTGCCAGAACATTCGCCTCGAGATCATCAGGAAAGGTTATGTCCTGGTATGACATGCAGAGCAATTCAGATTCGGTGTACCCGACGAATTCGCACATCGCCCTATTGACTTTGACATAGCGCCCATCGATGTCGGCCACCGCCATGCCAACTGCGGCTGCATCAAAGGTGCTTTGAAAAAACTCCTTGCTGATCCGCATTTCATCTTCGGCCCGGCGAAGTTTTCTGACGACCAAAATCGCGCCAACAAAGATGATGACCGCGAGTAACAAAACCGCTACGAGAAGAATCGGAAACTCCGTACCCAAATATGCATTCATGTAACGATTGGCCTAAATTAGCGAGCAATCCACCCATCATCGCGCGGGACTCATTTTCCATACAACGCACCACTTTCGCGTGCCATCAGTCAGGATGGCATCACATCCTGAACTTAGCACATCAGCCACATACCTCGATAAACAGCGGGCTCCGTTTCGGACACAAGCGAGCGGATCACAGATGCAAGTGTAAGTACCGCCTTGAGAGCAAATAGCTGCCGGTTGAACCCTCTACCAGACAGTCAATTGATCGGCCTCACGAAAAGCTTTGCACAAGGTCGCCCCATAAGCACAACTACCATCTCGCGCCCCGGCAATCGACAACGGGGCTTGCCACGGTCAACCGTAAAAACAGGCCAAAATTGAAATGTTCTAGCCAGCCAACTGCCCGGACTGAATGCGCAGCACGCGCCCGCAGCGGGCGGCGATGGCTTCGTCGTGGGTGACCAGCAGCAAGGTCGTTCCCTGGCTGGCGTTGAGCTCGAACATCATGTCGATGACCTGCTGGCCGGTCGCCGCGTCGAGGTTGCCGGTCGGCTCGTCGGCCAGCACCAGCTGCGGGTTGGGGGCGAAGGCGCGGGCCAGCGCGACGCGTTGCTGCTCGCCGCCGGAGAGGTGCTTCGGATAGTGTTTCAGGCGATGGCTGAGGCCAACGCGTTCGAGCCATTCGCCAGCGGCGCTGCTCGACTTGCTTGAACCGGCCAGTTCCAGCGGCAACATGACGTTCTCCAGCGCGTTGAGCGAAGGCAGCAACTGGAAGGACTGGAAAACGAAGCCGAGCAGGCGGCCGCGCAGCTTGGCGCGCTGGTCTTCGTCGAGCGAATTGAGCGAAATATCATCGAGACGCACCTCGCCGGCCGTCGGCGAATCGAGCCCGGCGAGCAGGCCGAGCAGCGTCGATTTGCCGGAACCGGAGGCGCCGACGATGGCCACTGTTTCACCCGGCATGACCGAAAAGGAAATATCCTGCAGAATCGCCAGCGGCTCGCCACCGTTATCGACGGTTTTGCCCAGCCCCACCACTT
>VIKE01000002.1 GCA_008080565.1 Rhodocyclaceae bacterium
CCTGCCGACAGCACCGGCCACTCAGGCTACATATGTCACCAACCTGGCCCCCCATTGGGAGGGCCATTGCTGGAGCCCGTTCCAAGTCGTCATGGCGGCAGGTTCCGGCTGCACGAGCGGGACGTGCAATTACACCTTCCAGTTTGGCTCAAGTTGGAGCCTGCCCTTGTCATTCATTCAGCCGGCCATGGTGCAACACGAGACCGATGTCTGGGTCGACAAGAGTGCCGTGCTTAATGCGGGTGGGCGCTGCGCTATTACCACTGCCGACACCTGCGTCGACGGCCCGGCAACCAAGGCCATCGAAGGCCGCCCCGTGAACCGTGCCTGCTGGTCCTATGAGCGCACAATGACCTGCACCTCAGGCGCTCCGATCGACGAGTGCGCAGCGCTGGTCAGCAGCGGCTGCACGCCGGCCAGCAGCACCTGCAAGCAAATGAATCTCGGCAGCGGGCTGTGCGAGATCACCCAGGACACCTATACCTGCCCTGTTGCCGCGCAAACCACGACTACTGCCTCGAACTGCCCGGCTAACGTCTACTGCCTGGGCGCGAACTGCTTCAATACCAGTTACACCAACGATGCGGACTTCGCCCGTTCGATGTCCATGATGGAAGCCGGACGCGAGGCCGGCGTGTATCTCGACACCAGCAAAATGCAGGTCTTCAAGGGCGAAGGCAACCGCTGTCGCGATCGCCTGCTGAAGAACTGTTGCAGTTCCGACTCATCTGGTGCTGGCATGACCAATCAGAGCCTGTTCGGTACCGGCTCGAGTTTGGTCTACGACGTGCTGATGAATTCCCAGAACCGCGAGTTCCTCTATCAGGGGATGCAGGCCTTGCTGCTGGGTGGCGGTTTCAGCGGCAGCTTTACCACCTATGGCATCACCGTCGCGGTCAACGGTACGGCACTACCGGCCAGTTCAGCCGTGCTTTATTCCGGTGAAAGCCTGGTCGTCGCCTTCGACCCCTGGTCGCTGGTCATCGCGATCGTCATCTACATCATCATGTCGATGTCGTCCTGCAACGAGGAAGAAGGCAAGCTCGCCATGAAAAACTCGCCCGGATCGTCAATGAACAGGGCCGCGTGCAGGTCGGCAAGGGCTGGGGCTCGGGCGAAAGTCCCGACTGCTCGGGCTTCACCATCGCGCAACTCCAGAGCCTCGACTTTGCGGCCATGGACCTGACCGAGTTCTACGCTTCCATCGTCCCGACACTGCCCAATGCCGGCGCAATCCAGGGCAGCAATGCTGCGCGCCTGACGACCTGCTACTACGGACAGGGGAAGTGCCAATGAAAATCGCCTATGCCGGATCCGCGACCGGTCATGTTGGCCGCCCTTCAATCAGTCAATGGCGAGGCCCATGGCATCCTCAGTGGCGAGATTGCCGAGGCGCTCACCCAGCGCTTTACTGCCACCTCGTCGATTTACATCGATGTCACGACCGAGAAGCGCTATGCCCAGGTCGGCTGTGCCCGCTTGAAAGTCAGGTTCTGGCAGGACGGGGTTCTGCTACCCGGTGCGTCGAGCCCCCGCCGCCAAACGATCGATTTCGGCATCAACTACTGCCTCGATGGCCAGCCACCGCAATCCCTGAAGTAGCGCCAGGCATGACAATCCGCAACCTTCCCTCCTTCGTGCTGCTGACCTTCGCCGTGATCCTCGGCAGCCATAGCGCGACAGCCCAGGATGCTTCCCGCTACTGGGCTGACAGTTGGCGCGGCTGGCATTTCTATGAAGCGCCGGCACCCGAGGAACACGAACTTCCGTTGCCACCGGGCAAGACCACAGCAACTGCGCCACCGACTCTGCCGCCGCGGGCACCGGAACTGGTCGAATTCGAACGTCTCCAGAAAACCCTGGAAGAGACACGCAACATCGCCATCATGCGACCGAGCGAAGCCAATGTCCGGCGCTACATGGAACTGGAGTCCCAGGTCGTCGCCCGCGCTTCCTATTTCGCCGACACCGCGCAGCGTGTGGCCTGGGCTACACCGCAACTCGATCCGACCCTGCAGGGCCGCCCGGTCAATGCCAAGGCCCTGGAAGTCTTCGGCCAGGCCGAGTTGGTGGATCGTTCGCGCGCCATTGCCGATCTGGGCAAGGATCACGTGCTGTTCTTTTTCTACCGCTCGGACTGCCCGTATTGCCATGCCTTCGCGCCGACGCTGGCGGCTTTCCAGGCCCGTCACGGTATCCAGGTCGTTGCCATCAGCGTAGACGGCGGCCCACTGCCGAGTTTCCCCAATGCCCGCCCGGACAACGGCATTGCCACCACCCTGAAGGTCAGCCAGGTACCCGCTGTTTTTCTGGCTCAGCCCTTCACAGGAAAGATCTCTCCCATCGGCTTCGGGGTGCTCTCCGAATCCCAGTTGCTCGAACGCATCGCCACGGTGTCCGCTCCGCAGGGCGAGGTCCTGCCGCCTACAACCACACAAGGTCTCGCCCTACCCCTGGAGGCGCCATGAAACATTACGACCATCCTCATTTGCGGCGTAGCGCTGCCGCCTTCCTGGCGCTGCTGCTGGCGATCCCGTCCTTCCAACTGCAGGCCGGCGACCTCAACAGCGAGGTGAACAACATGTTCAACAATCTGGGTGCAATTGGCAACTACACCGCCCCCGGTGCCTTCCGCGGCCAGACCTTCAATACCTACACCGGCGGCAACTTGATGATGCGTTCGCCGAACAAGGTTTATCAGCTGGCCGCCATCCAGTTCCCGAGTGCCAAGGCCGGCTGCGGCGGCATCGATGTCTTTGGCGGCTCCTTCTCGCACATTTCGGCAACCGAGTTCAAGAACATGCTGAAGAACATCACGGCTGCCCTGCCGGGGATCGCTTTCCAGCTCGCTCTGGAGGCGGTCTCGCCCCTGCTCGGCGGACTGACCAAGTGGGCCAAGGGACTGGAGACCTGGATCAACAACGCCCGGATCAATTCCTGCGAAACCGCCAAGGCCATTGTCAGTACGGCGGCCGAATCGATTGGCTACAGTTCGCAGGAAACCTGCGCCGATCTGGCCATCGAAATGGGCATGGAAAGTGATCGCGATGCCGCACGTCGGCGCTGTGCAACGGATCGGCCGAGCATTCTGTCGTCAGCACGCTCCTCGGCCGACCCGAAGGTGAAAAATAAGGCGCCCTTTGTTGGCAACCTGACCTGGAAAGCCTTGCAGTACACCGGTGCCTATCTGGATGATCAAGAGCGCGAACTGATCATGAGCCTGGTTGGTACCATCATCTATTACCCGGAAGAATCGGCCCGTGACCCCGCTCTACGGCCAGGGAGCAGCCGCTGGCACGGATGTCGTGCAGCATGTCTTGAAATGCAACGACTACAGCAATTGCGACGTCGTTACCTTGAACACCACGTACACCCACACGCCCTTTACCGCCAAGGTCGAGGCGATCATGCGCTCCATTGCCGAGAAGATCACGACGCGCACCGCCATCCCCAATAACTCGACTGAAGTCGGCTTCGTCAACCAGACCACCGAGCCGGTCTACAAGATGCTGTCCATCGGTACCAGCATCCCGGGATCGGGCTTGGCCGACAGCCTGATCGCCCAGTACCGTGACGTGATTGCCGCCGACTACGCCTATGTCTTCCTCGAACGCAATCTGCGTCTGGGCATGGCTGCGCTGGATAAGAACTACACCTTGCAGCAGTCACAACGCGAGCAGGCCAACCAAGTTCGCCAGCGGGCGCAGGCCATGCTCATGCAACTCTCCCAGGAAAATCCTTCCGGGCGGTATCGAACCACTTGGAGCAACTCGAACGCCAATTGCGCTCCAGCATGCCGCAACACGTGATGGACATGCTCGGTCAGCAGGCCGCTTACCTGTCGCAATAGCAATGACGCGATAGCGCGATAGGAGAAAGCAGCATGTGGGAAATCTACGCTTACCAGAACGCCGACAGCCTGTTCGGTGTCTTCAATGCCGCGGCGGCGATTCACGCCTCGGGCGACTACGCCGCCGCCATGGCGGCCGTGGCCTTCTGCGGTTTTGTGGCGGCCCTGATTGCCTATGCTTTCGCCCCCGAGAAGTTGCAGGGTTGGAAGTGGCTGGGCACAGTCGTGCTGGTCTTCTCGGTGCTGATCGTCCCCAAGGTCACCGTGGGCATCGTAGACAAGACCGGCGGTTCCGCCGTCAAAGTCGTCGGCAATGTGCCTTTCGGGGTGGCCGCGCTGGGCGGCATCACCAGTACGATCGGCAATACGCTGACCAGTCTGTTTGAAACAGCCTTCCAGGTTATTCCGGGTGTCGGTGCCCTGCCAGTCGAACTGAGCTACCAGCAGAACGGACTGATGTTCGGCAACCGGCTGATCCGCGAGACCGGCAACGTGGTTTTCCAGGACCCAGCTTTCCGCACCGACCTGATCAACTTCATCCACAACTGCACGACCTACGACCTGATCGACGGCACGCTTGATCCGGCAGTTTTTTCTGCATCGGATGATGTCTGGCCGCTGATGGCCTCACCCAATCCAGCACGCTTCAGTACGCTGACCGGCGCGGGCGGCAGCGTCGGCGTCGATACCTGCCCCAATGTCTATCTGAGCCTCAATGGCCGCTTGCCGGTCCAGATCAGCCGCATCCAGGGGCGCCTGGCGTTTCAGCTCAATCCAACCTTGCCCGGCGCTGCCGCTGCAGCAGTCATTGCCGGACAGATTCAGCAGGCCTATCTCAAGAACAGCATCGCCACCGCGGCGGCAACGGCGGCCGACATCATCCGGCAGAATGCGATGCTCAACGCGCTTGAGGACACCAGCAAGATCGTCGGTCAGAAGGTGAACGACCCGGCGGCGATGGTTCTGGCGGTCGGCCGCGCCCAGGCGGTGGCCCAGCAGAACGCTTCCTGGCTCAATTACGGCAACGTGGTCGAGGCGGTGACCTACGCGATGTTCCCGCTCTTCGTGATGCTCCTGCTGCTTACCAGCGGGCGGGAGACAATGCTCGCTTTCAAAGGCTATGCGGCCGTGCTGATCTGGATTCAATTGTGGCCGCCGCTCTACGCCATCCTGAACTACATGGCTTCGATCTACGCGGCTTACGACCTCGCCGCCGCTGCCGATCTCGGAACGGGGGGCAAATCACTCGCATTGCAGACGGCTTCAACGATCTATTCGCGGGCGATCTCGGGTGAGGCCGTCGTCGGTTACCTCGCCATCAGCATTCCTTTCATTGCCTGGGCCGCCCTGAAGCGAATGGAAAACTTCGGAACAGCACTGGTCGGTGGCTTGTCGGGGTTGCAAGGAATGATCTCGGGCGGAACCTCGGCCGCCACCGTTGGTAACGTCTCGATGGGGAACGTCGGTATGGACCAGATGCAACTGGCGCCCAACCGGACCTCGGCATTCATGGGCAGTTGGCAAAACGACATTTCCGGAAATACGTTCTCGTCGAACGCGCTGACCGGTCGTACTGCCGTCAGCCTGTTACGAAATCAGGGGTTTGCTTCCAGGATGGTTTCGATGCGGGTGTCTGAGCAGGATGTGCAGCAAGCCAGCAAGCAGGTCGATGCAGCTCAAAACGAGAGTGTCGCAGCCAACACTGAACGCTCAGCCATCCTGTCAGAGGCTTTCTCTCGAGGATTGAGCAAATTGCGCTCATCGCGCAGTAGCAACGGCTCTACGTCCAGCAGCTTCGAGCAAATGGGAGAAACGTTGAACGAGTTGAATCAAATCACCAAGAGCGTCGCGGAAAATACAGGACTGAGCCAAGCACAGGTCGCACGTATCGCTTTCGGTGCAGCCGGACATGTTGGCATCAACACAGGTTTCGCTGGAGGCCAGTTGAGGGCAAGTGCGGAGAAATCCTATCTGTCGAGTCTATCGGCACAGGAGCAGAAAGCGCTGGCCAGCATGAGCGGAGAGCAGTTAGTAGCGTTCAAGCAATTCGGCGATCGGGTATCCCGGGATAGCAGTTTCTTGAACGCAGTCTCCAGCGACTCCCACGACGCTCGTGAAATGTCGTCCCGGCTTGGTTCAACTGTCGCGCGATCCGAACGGGCCGAAGCGAGCCTTGCCGAGCGCACCAGCTTTGCCGAGCGAGTATCCTCGGCCTATGAAAAAGGCGAGTCCATTTCCATCGACATTGCACAGGACCCCCACAATCTTGAGATGTTTATGCGCTACGCCGAGGAATACGGCGGCGACAGTGCGGCAGCTCACGCCTTGATGGAATCGGAATTGGCACGGCAGTCCCCGCGCCCAAACCGGGTGTTTTCCGACGGGACGGCACTGCCTGCTTCTTTTGGGAATATTCGGGATCAACATGTACAGCAGCGGGGCAATACTGCGCTGACACCCGACATCATCGGTCAGCATCAATCCAATCGGGATCAAATCTCACACTTTGAAAACACCGCTCCATCCCGAGAGCGCACGCCGGCGGCATCACCAGCCCGAGAGGAAGTTCATGCCCGCGGCAATCAAATTCGCTCAGACGCTGCATCACGCCGCGCTGACTTCGACGCCAAGGCTGAGATCATCAAGACGGATGACGGAACGCTCGCATCGAAGAAATCGCTGCTGGTGCAATCGGGCAAACAGGTAGGCAGAGACGCAGGAGCGACATTCGACAATGCCAAAGAGGTGGTGAATGACTTGCTTAAGAAAAAGTAAGTCATCAGCCGGCGGAGCCTCGATCCCACCGATGCATTTCGCCCTCACTGGTTCCTGGTTTCGCAAACGGTGAATGCCCTTCGTCACGCCAGTAGTTTGCCGCCATGTCTTTCGATGAAGTGCCATCGCTTGGTAAGCGACTATCACTCCACTCAAGGGATCGCCTCTTCTTTCCGATGCCGGCCAGAGCCCCGCCAACGGGCGCCATGAAAAGTGCGCCAACGCCCATCATCACAAGGCGGGTTCCCCAGTCGCCATTCATAACGGAAATCCAACCGATCAGGGCGCCCAGCACAATGAATCCGATAAATATGAGTTTTCTCATCTCTGCCTCCTGAATTCAGAGTACCTCTAGTGGTACAGGTTGCAAGCCTATGGCGAGCTATCCAGCTAACATTTCCACTACCAAGAGCAGGCATTCAGAATGCCTCGACTGCCGAACATGAAACCAACCAACACACAGAACTCGATACACCCCTTTGTTCGGTAAAAATGAACTTTTTCTGACATCCTGAAGACTCATTCATGTGTGCAATCTTGGTTCAGTTTGTCGTACTATAGAGTCCATCAACAGAAGGAGTTTTGCTTTGAAGTCCGCACACGTGGGTTCATACAACGGGTACGCCTTGTCCAAGAAGGATCGGCAAGAGGCTTTTGTTGTCCGTGCAGCCGACCAACGCTTGTCTCAAGAACAAGCGATTGACCAAGCTCGTCTTATCCCAAAGAGTGTCGTTTCGCAGTTCAAGGTGGTTCGCTGGGTTAGATAACCCGCTTGCTGCATGCAGACTAGCAGCCCCTCGGATTTAGGCTGGTTTACTCCACCAGACCTCGACCTCCTCTTCACTGCACTTTCCCGGTTACCAAACCCCGGCTCCATAATACTCATCGGAGGCCAGTCACTCTCGTTCTGGGTGGATTACTTTGACATTCCTATGCCGAGGCTGGAATCCTTGTATTTGACACAGGATGCAGACTTTCTTGGCACACATCGAGACGCTGAGTTGTTGGCCAAGGAACTGGGAGCTGAGATCAGGCTTGCCACTATGGACGACAACACGTCGAACTTGGCGACATTGCTCTACCAAGGCCTTGAGGGAAAGAAGCTGCTGATTGACATTCTGAGCGTAGTCATCGGCCTTGACGAGTCGGAAGTAAAGAAACGCGCCATCATGATAGAGGGACGCGGACAACAACTACATATCCTTCACCCATTACTCTGCCTGAAAAGCCGTATCGAAAATCTGAGGACGTTGCCAAGCAAGCGTAACGGTAATGGAATTTCACAAGCTCAAGTTGCCGTTGAGGTCGCTCGGAAGTACATCGGAGCCCTACTTTCTCAACCCACAGAGCGGGATGCCATCAACGCCGTACACCAGATCAAGGATATGGCCTGGAGCCGCGCAGGTCTTTTCGTTTTCAAAGAGTATGGAATTGACCTTCTTCGTGCAGTCGAACTAGAAAAATTTCACTCCGTTCCTTTCAGGGAAAAGGACTGGCCGAATATTCTTCGGTGGATAACCGATAGACGAAATCGCTCTGGTCGTACGGCTCTTCGCCTCGAAGCTATGGCCCTCGCAAAGAAGCACCAAGGGTAGATAGGCCGTTCAACGGGACTCCGTGTCCGAAAATTGTGGATCTTATTCGGACATGGAAAAGCCCCCTGCCGATGCATTTGCCACTGCAAGGCAGCTAAAAAGCTACGTGCTCCTACCTGTGCGCAATGGCACCGATTTGGCACCACCAGCAACCCATTCATCAACCATATCGGCCCAATTTTGCAGCATTTCTCTGCGCTGAGCAGCGTACTCAGCCTTGTTATAGACGGCGCGTACGCCTCGCTGCTCGTGCGCCAAGCACTTCTCGATCCAGTCGGTATTAAAACCGGCCTCATGCAACAGTGTCGAAGCTGTCCGGCGTAGGTCATGGACGCAGAAGTGTGGTAGATCAAGGCCCTCCTTTTGTGCCTTCTCGACTACCGCAGTAATCACACGATTGAGCGTTGCATCGCTCATCGGTTTATCCGTCTCATATCGACCGGGGAGAAGGTATGGGCTACTGCCGGCACAAGTCTTGAGCCCTACGAGCAAATCAAGGGCTTGTTGGCTCAAATAGACCACGTGCGGCCGACGAGCCTTCATGCGCTCGGCCGGAACCGTCCAGGTGGCTGCCTCGAAATCAACTTCCTTCCAGGTCGCCTGCAACAATTCACCCTTGCGACACATGGTTAGCAGGACCAACTTGATGCCGAGTTTAAGTGTGGGCAAAGTCCCGACGGTATCGAGTACGAAAAAAAACGTCTGTATCTCCCCCGGCGTCAAAGCCCGCTCACGCGGCTTGAATGTAGCAATGGCTGAAGCCTTGACACTCTCGGCTGGGTTTTCAATCTTGAGGCCGCGGGACATGGCGTGACGGTAGACTTGCTGGATGATTTCGCGGGCGTGTACCGCCGTGGCCGGCGCCCCACGTTCTTTGATCTTCTCGCACAGAGCTAGCACTTGGCTTGGCGTAATTTCTTCCAGCTTGCGTTTGCCTAACTTAGGCAACACGTCGCGATCAAGGATGCTCTTACGCATCGCTGCTGTACTGTCTGCCAAACCGGCGTCGCGCAACCAGATTTCGGCAAAGGTCTGAAAAGTTCCCGATTCCCGAAGCCCCTTTTTACCGTCAGCCTTATCACGTGCCGGTGACTCACCACGGCTGACAGCATTCTTGGCCCGCATCAGCAGTTCGCGGGCATCGGCCAGCGAGAGTGGATCCCCGTACTTGATGGTCTCGGGATCACGCTTGGGCCGGCTGGCTTGGAACTCGTCGTACTGGCCCAGGGTAAGAGTTTCGCGCCGACTGGCTAAACGGTAGTCATAACGGAAGGCGATGACCCCCTTTGGCCACACCACCACATACATGCCGTCACGATCTGCAACCTTATAGATCTTTTCCTGTGGCTTGAGGTTCTTGAGCTTCGCATCAGTCAGTGCCATTGCGTTCACCTCCATTACTCACGTCTACCGTCAGATCATCAAGACGGTAGACAGTTCACCGTTCTATATACCAATAATTCTACCGTCACATCTACCGACAAAAATGATGGGATGTCTAGATACTACATGAGACGATATAAAAGAAAAGACCCTTGTTTTATAAAGGGTCTTTATCAGAAATGAACCGCTATGGGACAGTATGAAACGCTATCGAATCATTCCCACTCGATGGTCGCCGGCGGCTTGCCCGAGACGTCGTACACGACCCGGTTCAGACCACGGACTTCATTGATGATCCGGTTCGAGACGCGACCGAGCAGTTCGTAGGGCAGATGCGCCCAGTGGGCAGTCATGAAATCGCTGGTCACGACGGCGCGTAAGGCAACGACGTTTTCGTAGGTGCGCCCGTCGCCCATCACGCCAACGCTCTTGACCGGCAGGAAGACCGCGAAAGCTTGGCTGGTCAGGTCGTACCAGCTCTTGCCGATGTCGGCGGCAGTACAAGCACCGGCTGCAACATCACGCTCAGTAGCATGCGTCGCGCGCAATTCATCGATGAAAATGGCGTCGGCACGCTGCAGCAGATGAGCGGCTTTCAGCGTAACTTCGCCAAGAATACGGACACCCAGCCCCGGCCCGGGGAACGGATGGCGATAAACCATCTCGCGCGGCAAACCAAGCGCCACGCCGAGTTCGCGGACCTCGTCCTTGAACAGCTCACGCAGCGGCTCAAGCAGCTTGAGGTGCATATCTTCCGGCAAACCACCGACGTTGTGATGACTCTTGATGGTATGGGCGCCCTTCTTGCCCTTGCCGGCCGATTCGATCACGTCCGGATAAATGGTGCCCTGAGCCAGCCACTTGGCTGCGGGCAATTTTTTGGATTCAGCCTGGAACACCTCGACGAATTCCTTGCCGATGATCTTGCGCTTCTGTTCCGGGTCGGAAACGCCGGCCAGCTTGCCCATGAAGTCCTCAACTGCATCGACGCGAATAACCTTGACGCCAAGGTTGCGGGCGAACATGTCCATGACCATGTCACCTTCGTTCAGGCGCAGCAGGCCGTGATCGACGAAGACGCAGGTCAGCTGGTCGCCGATCGCCTTGTGGATCAGCGCCGCGGCAACGCTGGAATCGACGCCACCGGACAGGCCGAGGATGACTTCCTCATCACCAACCTGGCGCTGGATAGCATCGACGGCTTCGGCGATGTAGTCGCCCATCACCCAATCCGTGCCACAGCCGCAAATGCCATGCACGAAGCGCTCGAGAATGGCGCGGCCTTGTTGGGTGTGTGTCACTTCCGGGTGGAACTGGACGGCGTAGAACTTGCGACTCTCGTCGGCCATCGCGGCAATCGGGCAGGAGGCGGTCGAAGCCATCTTGACGAAGCCTTCCGGCAGCTCCATCACCGAATCGCCATGGCTCATCCAGACCTTGAGCATGCCGTGGCCTTCCGGGCTATAGAAGTCGGCGATGTCGTTGAGCAGTGCCGTGTGGCCGTGGGCGCGAACTTCAGAGTAGCCAAATTCGCGCGACTTGCCCGCTGCTTCCGCGGTCATCACCTTGCCGCCCAGTTGCTGGGCCATGGTCTGCATGCCGTAGCAAATGCCAAGCACCGGAACACCGAGCTCGAAAACGATTTCCGGCGCGCGTGGCGTGTCGCCTTCGGTTACCGAACTCGGCCCGCCGGACAGAATAATGCCCTTGGCGCCATAGTTACGGATGAATTCATCGGAAACGTCGTACGGATGAATTTCGCAGAACACCTTGGCTTCGCGGACGCGCCGGGCAATCAGCTGGGTGACCTGGGAACCGAAATCGAGAATGAGGATTTTCTGGTGAGCCATTTTCAAAACCTTGAATAAAAAGGGCGGCTCCCGGAGCCGCCCTCAGTAACACGGAAAAGATCAGTCGAGGTGGTAGTTCGGCGCTTCCTTGGTGATCTGCACGTCGTGGACGTGAGATTCGCGGATGCCGGCCGAGGTGATTTCGACGAAACAGGCGTTGTCGTGCATGTGGGCGATGGTCGGGCTACCAAGATAACCCATCGACGAACGCAGGCCACCCATCAACTGGTGGATCACGGCAAGCACGGAGCCCTTGTAGGGAACGCGGCCTTCGATACCTTCCGGCACGAACTTGTCGACATTGGATGTCGTTTCCTGGAAATAGCGATCAGACGAGCCTGCCTGCATGGCGCCCAGAGAGCCCATGCCGCGGTAAGACTTGTAGGAACGCCCCTGGAATAGTTCGACCTCACCAGGTGCCTCTTCCGTACCAGCAAACAGACCGCCGAGCATAACCGTATCGGCACCGGCGGCGATTGCCTTGGCAATGTCGCCGGAGTAGCGAATGCCACCGTCGGCGATCATCGGCACACCAGTCCCCTTGAGAGAGTCGGAAACGTTCTGGATGGCGGTGATTTGTGGAACGCCGACACCGGCAACGATTCGCGTCGTGCAAATCGAACCCGGGCCAATGCCGACCTTGACGCCATCAGCACCCATATCAACCAGCGCCCGCGCCGCATCGGCGGTAGCGATATTGCCGCCGATCACTTCAATCTGCGGATAGTTTTTCTTGACCCACTGGACACGATCAAGCACGCCTTGCGAGTGGCCATGGGCAGTATCAACGACGATCACGTCAACACCGGCTTCGGCCAACAATTCGACACGCTCTTCGGTACCAGCCCCGACGCCGACAGCCGCACCGGCACGCAGGCGCCCGGAGGAATCCTTATTGGCCAGCGGATGTTCGGTGGATTTCAGAATATCCTTGACGGTAATCAGGCCACGCATATGCCATTCATCATCAATGACCAGCACCCGCTCAAGACGGTGCTTGCGGATCAGTTCCTTGGCATCCTCGACGCTGGCACCTTCCCGGACGGTAACCAGGCGCTTGCGCGGCGTCATGATGGCCTTGACCGGCTGATCGAGATTGGTCTCGAAGCGCAGGTCGCGATTGGTGACAATGCCTACCACCTTGCCCGAACGATCAATCACCGGCAAACCGGAAATCTTGTACTGGCGGGTAATTTCGATCACATCACGGACAGTCATGGTCGGCGACACGGTGATCGGATCCTTGAGGATGCCCGACTCAAAACGCTTCACCTTGGCCACTTCAGCCGCCTGGGCCTTGGGTGACAAATTCTTGTGAATGATGCCGATCCCGCCTTCCTGTGCCATCGCAATGGCGAGGCGGCCTTCCGTCACGGTATCCATGGCGGCGGAAAGCAAGGGCAGGTTCAGGGTGATGTTGCGGGTCAGCCGGGTGGCCAGGCTAACGTCGCGGGGGAGAATCTGGGAGTGTGCGGGGACGAGTAGAACGTCGTCGAAAGTCAGGGCTTTTTGCAGCAGTCGCATGGCCTTTAGCCTTTAATCCAAGGTCACAAAATCGTATTATACAGAAAAGCCAAGGAAACCCAGATGACCTCGAGACCTACCTTCATTTTTGCCCTGTTTTTGCCGTTGACCGTGGCAACCATTTCCGCCCACGCAGAAACCTTTCAGTGGAAGGACAGCAATGGCCAGACTGTTGTTTCCGATGTCCCGCCACCAGCTACAGCCAAGGGACGTCGATCCATCGGCGGCATGAAACCGGCGGTTGTTTCGGAGGCCCTTCCTGAAAAAACAGGCGACGCGCCCAAAGTTGCCGACGCCCCAAAGACTACGGCGGAAAAGGATCTCGACTTCAAGAAACGGCAGCAGGAGGCGAGAGAAAAGGCCGACAAACTGGCTGCAGAATCAGAAAAAAGCGAAAATTGCGAACGCGCCCGACGGAACCTGGTGGCATTGGAGTCAAATCAGCCCCTCAGCACATATGACGAAAAGGGCGAGCGCAAGTTGATGGATAGCTCGCAACGCGACCAGGAAATCGAACGTGCCCGCAGATTTGTGGCTGACACCTGCAAATAAGCAGGATCAACCCTCGGCGTCGGAATCCCCGGCGCCTTTTTTCATGACTTTGCCTTCCGCCGCCCGCTGCCTTCGAACCTCCTTTGGGTCGGCAATCAGCGGCCGGTAAATTTCGACGCGATCCAGGTTGCGCAACACAGAGTCAGGCTTGGAAAGCTTGTTCCAGATACCGAACTTGTTCTTCTTCAAGTCAATTTCCGGGTATTTCTCGAGCAACCCGGAAACCTCCAGCGCCTGCTGCAGCGTTGCTCCGTCATTTAATCTGACGCGGACAAGCTCCTGCTTGTTTGACATGGCATAGCAAACTTCGACACTCAACATTTCAGCCATGGCTGACTCCAAAAACCTGCGTGGCACGGCGCACGAAGGCATCGACGAACGTATTGGCAATATGGCTGAACACCGGGCCAATCACTTTTTCGAACAATTTGCTGGAAAACTCATAGTGCAACTGGAATTCAATCTTGCAGGCATTCTCGGCCAGCGCCTTGAAATGCCATGAACCCTCCAGATGACGGAACGGACCGTCAACCAGGCGAATTTTCATCAGCCGGGGAAACTCCTTATCGTTTTCTGTCGTAAAACAGGACTTAACCGAATGGTAATTGATGTGCAACGTTGCAACTGTTTTAGCAGCATCGCGATACTTCACCTCGGTATGGCTGCACCAGGGCAGGAACGTGGGGTAATCCTCGCAACGGTCCACCAGTTCGAACATGCGTTCGGCGGATTGCTCGATCAAGACGGTCTTTTCAACGAGGGCCATGCAGCGGCAGTATTCCTGTTTCCTGTAGAATCGTGATTTTAAAGGAACAGCCGGTAGCATGAGCATTACGGTCAACAAAAAAGCCTTTCACGACTATTTTGTCGAAGAAAAGTACGAAGCCGGGATCGCCCTCGAAGGTTGGGAGGTCAAAGCCATTCGTGCCGGCCGAATGAACATCAAGGAATCCTACGTCATCATCAAGAGTGGCGAAATTTACTTGATCGGGATGCATATCAGCCCGCTGGCGACCGCCTCCACGCACAACCAGCATGACCCGATACGCACGCGAAAGCTGCTCTTGCACGCCAATGAAATCGGCAAGCTGATCGGCAAGGTTGAGCGGGCTGGTTACACTCTGGTACCCATCGACCTGCATTTCGTGCGCGGACGGATCAAGCTTGAAATCGGCCTGGCCAAGGGCAAGAAACAGCACGACAAACGTGCCGATGCACTGGATAAAGACTCGAAGCGGGAAGCCCAGCGCGCCATGAAAGAACGCCTTCACTAATACCATCCGGATTTAGCTGTATCATTTTTGTTCGCCGCATTGCCATACGCACAAATGACTATGTCGTTTAGTAACACGGGCTGCGGGACTTTCGCTTATCCTTGCGATGACCATGAAAACGATACGAATTGTTCTCGCAGATGACCAGTTATTGATACGCGCCGGAATCCGCGCGATTATCGAGACACTTCCCGGGTATTTGATTGAAGCCGAATGTGCCGATGGCCATGAAACCATAGCTGCCATACGCAGTTGCCAACCCGACGTTGTCCTGCTCGATATCGCCATGCCCGGACCATCGGGCATTGAGGTGGCGCGTACTATCCGCCAGTTTGATCAGGAAACAAGAATCCTTGTGCTGTCCAGCATTGACCGCCAAGAAATTGTCGAACAGGCGCTTGCTGCCGGCGTCAACGGCTATTTGCTCAAGGATTTCGTACTTGCCGAGCTGGTCCAGGCCTTAACCATGGTGCTCAATGGGGGAAGCTTCCTGTCGCCAAAGCTCAGTGCAATGACCTTGCGCTCGGAAGCCGAAAGCGATTCCGGACAAAACTCTCGACTGACCACGCGGCAAACCGAGATTCTCCGCCATGTCGCATCGGGCAGAACCACCAAGGAAATTGCCCGCGAACTCGGAATCAGCCCAAAAACCGTCGAGTTTCACCGTAGTCGCCTGATGGAAAAAATAGGCGTCCACGACGTAACCGGTTTAACCCGCTTTGCGCTCCATACAGGCATCGTCAGCTGCCCCTGAACAGATAGCGACTCAGCCTTCCCTTTCAACCAGATAGCCAGCCAGTTCTGCTGCCATACACTGTAAGCAAAGACTCAAAGGGGCCGACATCGACGGCCAGTCAGCTACGGGGGCGAAATTGCCATTCGGGGCTTCGAGAAGGTATTGGCGAACCAGTTGTTCGATCTCGCGAGCCTGATCCAGGCACTGGTTCCCGGAAAACAGGACGCAACTGCTGCGAATATCGTGTAGCACATCTCTCAGTGCCTGCAGATCGCCCTGTTGTGCTGCATCGTCCAGTCGCCGACATAAGGCCGGGGCATTTTCAAGAAAAATGAGAACCAGTCGTTCTGCAGCCGCCTGGTTACGCCCCAGATTAACCAGCAAATACTCCAGATTGCAGAAGTCGCCACCCTTACGATTACTGCCGCTCTCAGACATTACCGAATACCTTGGCTTATTTGTATTATTCGGTCATAGCTTATGCCTGTGGAAAAAGACAGGGAACCCGGTGTTACCCTAGGGAAGACTACCTGCAAACAGAAAAGCCCGAAAAGCAGTAGCTTTCGGGCTTGACGGTAGTTGGCGGAGTGGACGGGACTCGAACCCGCGACCCCCGGCGTGACAGGCCGGTATTCTGCGGCGAATAATAGCACGGGGCTATGGTTCCGGGTGCCCGGCTACGACTACAATTTGACGTTTTCAGCCGTGCTACGGAAACGATGACCGATACCGGTACGCTCAACTTCTGCTGGTCCCAGGCCATGGTCGCCGGCTTTGTCGCGGCTGGCGTCTGCGATGCCGTCATCTCCCCCGGCTCGCGCTCGACGCCGCTGGCCCTGGCCATGTTGCGCCAGCCCCGGCTGCGCTGCCATGTTGCGGTCGACGAGCGAAGCGCAGCTTTTTTCGCGCTCGGCATTGCCAAGGCCAGCCGGAGGCCTGTGCTGGTACTAGCCACCTCGGGAACGGCGCCGGCCAACTGGCTGCCGGCCGTGATCGAGGCTGGCCAGTCCGGCGTTCCACTGCTCCTGATCTCGGCTGATCGTCCGCCGGAGCTGCAGGGCTGTGGCGCCAATCAGACGATCGACCAAATCGAGCTTTTTGGCTCGCATGTCCGCGCCAGCCACGCCCTTGGCACTCCGCATGATGGATTTGCCCCCGCCTACCTGCACCGCCTCGCCGCTCGCGCCTACGAGCAGGCGACTTGGCCTCACCCCGGCCCTGTCCATATCAACCAGCCGTTCCATGAGCCGCTGCTTCCTTTGACGGAGACTGCTGAGGCCAAAATTCCGGAAGCGATCCGCGTTGCCCACCCGGCGCTGCCGCCAGTTCAGGAGGACATTCGCGACTTCGCCAACCGCATCAGCGGACGTCCCGGCATCATTGTCTTCGGTGAAGCGCCGGCACGTCGTGAGGACAGAAAAGCCATCGCCGCCCTGGCCGAGCGGCTCAAAGCCCCGATCCTCGCCGAACCGTTGTCCGGACTGCGTTACGGGGATCATGATCTATCGCATCTGTGCGTTCGTTACAACCACTGGCTGGCGGATCGAACCTTTGTCGAAAAGCATCAGCCGGAATGGGTGTTGCGTTTCGGCGCCTTCCCGGTCACCCGAAACCTGCAAAACTACGTCAGCGGAATCCGGCAGACCCACGCAGTGGTCGAGCCATGGCCACGCTGGAGTGACCCCGCACATCGGTTGACCCATCTGTTCCGCGCCGAGCCGGCTGATGTCTGCACCGCACTGCTGGCGGAATCGCTCGTCGCCGCCCCCAGTGGCTGGCGACAGGACTTTGCCGACCAAGAGGCCGCGGCAGCGAAGGGGGCTAACGCTGGCCACATTGCTGCCATGCTCGAAGAAATTCCGGATGCTACGCCGTTCTTCATCGGCAATTCGCTGGCCATTCGCCAACTGGACAGCCTGTCAGGCAGTGGCGAAAAAGCCATCCACTTTTACGGTAACCGCGGTGCCAGCGGTATCGATGGCAATATCTCGACAGCCATGGGGATTGCTGCGGTCCATGGCAATGTCGTTGCCCTGCTCGGCGACCTGACCACCCAGCATGACCTTGGCGGACTGGCGCTGGCCGAGGGTCGAAATGCCGTGATTGTTGTGATCAACAACGCCGGGGGCGGCATTTTCGATCATCTGCCCCAGCACCAACTACCTGAATTCGAGCGCGGCTGGCGTACCCCGCAACACATCAGCTTCGAACATGCGGCGCTGACTTTCGGCCTTGGCTTTGGCCGTACCGACTCGATTGATGCTTTCAAAAAGGCGCTGCGCGCGGCGCTCGCCGCCGGCGGCCCACATCTGATCGAACTGCAGATGCCCTGAGGCCTTGCGGTAAAATCAGCCCCCATGAATTCTCCGATCAACGCCACCGACCCGAGCAGCGCCTCGCCCCTGGGCAAGGCCACGGAATACCAGAGCCACTACGCACCCGAGTTGCTCTACCCCATTCCGCGCCAGCTCAAGCGCAGCGAACTCGGCATTGCCGATGGCGCCCTGCCCTTTGTCGGCGAGGATTTGTGGAATGCCTATGAACTGTCGTGGCTCAACCCGAAGGGCAAACCGGTCGTTGCCGTCGGCACCTTCCGCGTGCCGGCCGACAGCCCGAACCTGATCGAATCGAAGTCCTTCAAGCTCTACCTGAACTCCTTCAACCAGAGCACTTTCGCCGATGCTGAAACCGTCGCGCAGACGCTGGAGCGCGACCTCTCGGCCGCCGCCGGCAAGCCGATCGGCGTCGCGCTCGAACCGCTTGCCGACCGCCCGCAAGCCGTGATCGCCATCCCTGAAGGCATCTGTCTCGACGATCTGGATATTGCCTGCGACCGCTACCAGCCAGCCCCCGAACTGCTGACCACGCAAGCCGGCGAAGTCGTCGAAGAAACGCTGTTCTCCCACCTGCTCAAATCGAACTGTCTGGTCACCGGGCAGCCGGACTGGGCGATGGTTGTCATCCGCTATCGCGGGCAGGCCATCGAGCGGGAAGGATTGCTGCGCTACATCGTTTCCTTCCGCAACCACAACGAATTCCACGAACAGTGTGTCGAGCGGATTTTCACCGACATCCAGAAGCATTGCGCGCCCGAGGCGCTGGCCGTCCACGCCCGCTATACCCGGCGCGGCGGCCTCGACATCAATCCCTTCCGGAGCAGCGGCGATTGCTACGGTCGACCGGAAAATATCCGCGAAATCCGACAGTAACTTTCGCCCGCTGACAAAAATAACAAACGACAAGCTCATGACTAAAGACGCCGCGCCCGACCTTTCCAAACACACGCCGATGATGCGCCAGTATCTGGCGCTCAAGGCCAGCCATCCGAACACCCTGCTCTTCTACCGGATGGGCGACTTCTACGAGCTTTTTCATGAGGATGCGGAAAAGGCGGCGCGCCTGCTCGACATCACGCTGACCACGCGCGGCCAGTCGGCTGGCGTGCCGATCAAGATGTGCGGCATCCCCTTCCATTCTCTCGAACCCTACCTCGCCCGCCTGGTAAAGCTCGGCGAATCCGCGGTGATTTGCGAACAGATTGGCGATCCGGCGACCAGCAAGGGGCCGGTCGAGCGCGCCGTGGCACGCATCGTCACCCCTGGAACGCTGACCGACGCAGCGCTGATCGATGACAAGCAGGACATCTGGCTGCTGGCAGTGACCACGCTGCGCAACACCGCCGGTCTGGCCCGCCTCAACCTGGCCAGTGGTGAATTCGTGCTGCTCGAAGTCCCGGCTGAACAGATTCCGGCAGCGCTGGAACGCATCCGCCCAGCCGAAATCCTTTACCCGGAAAGCTGGACGCCCAATTTCGGCCTCGACGTCGCCCGCACCCGGCAGCCGGACTGGTATTTTGAATTCGACTCGGCCCGCCGCCTGCTCTGCGATCAGTTCGAAGTCGCTTCGCTCGCCGGGTTTGGAGCCGAAGGGCTGAAGCCGGCCATCGCCGCCGCCGGCGCCCTGCTCCAGTACGCGCAGGCGACGCAGGCCGGCAAATTGACCCATTTGCGCGGCTTGACCGTGGAAATCGAAGGCGCCTACCTCGGCCTCGATCTGGCCACGCGGCGCAACCTGGAGTTGACCGAAACCCTGCGCGGCCAGCCGTCGCCGACGTTGTTTTCCTTGCTCGACAACTGCGTGACCAGCATGGGCTCGCGCCTGCTCCGTCACACGCTGCATCACCCGCTGCGCGAACGCGATCTACCGGCTGCTCGGCACGGCGCCGTCGAATTCCTGCTTGAGGATTATGGCCGCATCGCCGGCGAAATCCGTCGCGGCCTGCGCGGCATCGCCGACATCGAACGCATTGCCGGCCGTATCGCCTTGCGCAACGCCCGGCCGCGCGACCTGGCCAGCCTGCGCGAATCGCTGGCCCGCCTCGATGGCCTGCGCGCCCCGCTGGCCGGCGCTGTCTCGCCGTTGATTGGGCAACTATTCGGCGATCTCGACACCCCATTCGCCACGCTCGATCTGCTGGTCCGCTCCATCGGCAGCGAACCATCCGCCCAGATCCGCGACGGTGGCGTCATTGCCCCGGGCTTCGACGCCGACCTCGACGAATACCGCTCGCTGAACGACAACTGCGGCGCCTATCTGGTCGACATGGAAGCCCGCGAGCGTGAGCGGACCGGCATCACCAGCCTCAAGGTCGAGTACAACAAAGTGCATGGCTTCTACATCGAAGTCACGCACGCCAACACCGAGAAAATCCCGGAAGACTACCGCCGCCGGCAAACGCTGAAGAACGCCGAGCGCTACATCACGCCGGAACTCAAGGCTTTCGAGGACAAGGCGCTGTCGGCGCAGGAACGCGCGCTGGCCCGTGAAAAGCTGCTGTACGAAGCGATTCTCGACGAACTGCAACCGGTCATTCCGACCCTGCAAATGATTGCCCGCGCCGTCGCCCACCTCGACCTGCTGGCCGGTTTCGCCGAAACGGCGCCCTCAAGCGCAACTGGTGCAAGCCCGAATTTGCCGCAGAAATCGGGTTGACCGTGGAAGGCGGCCGTCACCCGGTGGTCGAGGGCGAACTGGCCAACAATGCCGAAACTTTCATCGCCAACGACTGCCTGCTCGCCGAAAACCGCCGTCTGCTGCTCATCACCGGCCCGAACATGGGCGGTAAATCAACCTACATGCGGCAGGTCGCACTGATCGCCCTGCTCGCCCACATCGGCTGCTACACGCCGGCCGACCGCTGCGTGCTCGGCCCGCTCGACCGCATCTTCACCCGCATCGGCGCCTCTGACGATCTGGCTTCCGGCCGGTCGACCTTCATGGTGGAAATGACCGAAGCCGCCGCCATCCTGCACCACGCGACGGCCAACAGCCTCGTCCTGATGGACGAAATCGGCCGCGGCACCTCGACCTTCGACGGCATGGCCCTGGCCTTTGCCATCCTGCGCCACCTGATCGACAAGAACCGCTGCCTGACGCTGTTCGCCACCCACTACTTCGAGATGACCCGGCTATCGCACGAATACACCGAACTGGCCAACGTCCATCTCGGCGCCGTCGAGCACAACGACCGCATCGTCTTCATGCACGCGGTTGAAGAAGGCCCGGCCAACCAGAGCTACGGGATTCAGGTCGCCGCACTGGCCGGCATCCCGACCGCCGTCGTCCGCGCCGCCCGCAAGCAGCTCCGGGAATTCGAACAACGCGCCACGGTCGATCCGCTGCAACCTGACCTTTTCGCCCAGGATTTTTCGCCGGAAGCGCCCGAGCCAGCCGAACCAGAACCGCATCCGGCCCTCGACCACCTCGCCGCCATCGACCCGGACAGCCTGACGCCCCGCGAGGCACTCGATGCCCTCTATGCATTGAAGGGTTTGCTCCGTTGAGCGGCAAAAAGGGGGTTTCCACGGTCAACCGGAAATTTTGGCCAAAATTGAAATGGGTTCTGCTGTTAATCGGCGGAATCACCCAGGCCCATGCCGAGGTCTGGCGCTTTGCCGTCATTGGCGACACGCCCTATTCCGACTACGAGCGGGCTGAACTGCCGAAAATGCTCGAGGCCATCGCCGACAATCAGGTCGAATTTGTCGCCCATATCGGTGACATCAAGTCCGGCAAGGATCGCTGCGACGACAGCCTATTCGCTGATCGCCATGGCGTCTTCAACGCCTCACGCGTGCCCTTCGTTTTTGTTCCGGGCGACAACGAATGGTCCGACTGCGATCGCGTGTCGAATGGCAGCTACGCTCCACTGGAGCGCCTGAACAAGTTGCGCCGCCTGTTCTGGAGCGATAGCTTTTCACTCGGCCAGAAAAAAATGACGCTTGAGCAACAGCCCGGCAACTATCCGGAACACGCCCGCTTTCGCCTTGGTCCGGTACTGTTCGTGACCGTAAATCTGCCAGGTGGCAACAACAATTGGGGGATGACTGGCCAACCGAGTGCGGAATTCCTGGACCGCAATCCGGTCGCCATTGAATGGCTCAAGGAAAATTTCGCACTGGCCCGACGCGACAAGCTGACCGGTATCGTCCTGCTTTTTCAGGCCAACCCAGGCTTCACACACTTCAACCAGGGATTTGGCCACCATGGCTACCTGGAATTTCTGGAGTTGCTACGCCAAGAAACGTCGCAATTCACTGGACAGGTCGTCGCCGTCCATGGCGACTCGCATATCAGCCGGATAGATCAGCCTCTTCGGGACAAGCAAGGCCGGCCGATGGCCAATTTCACGCGGGTCGAAACCCACGGCTATCCGATCATGGGCTGGACGCGCGGCATCATCGACACAAAATCGCCTGCGCTCTTCCGGTTCGAAACCCATCCCTGGCCGCCCAAACAGCCATAAAAAATGCCCGCCGAAGCGGGCATTTCTTGGTGAAAGACAAGCCGCCGATTAGTGGCAGCCTTCCTCGTCGTCATCGCCGCCATGCACATGGCCGTGCTCGATTTCTTCCGCACTGGCCGGGCGAATCGCCGTGACCGTACAGGTGAAAATCAGGGCCATGCCGGCCAGCGGGTGATTGCCGTCGAGAACAACCTTGTCGTCGGCAATTTCGGTGACGCGATAGATCACGAAGTCGTCCTCGCCGCCCTCTTCCGGGCCGCCTTCGAACTGCATGCCAACCTCGAGTTCCTTCGGAAAGTCCTTGCGCGGCTCGATCTGAACCATCTCGGCATCGTATTCACCAAACGCCTCGTCGGGCTGTAGCTTGACCTTGACCGACTCACCGACCTTCTTGCCCTGCAACGATTCCTCGATCAGCGGGAAAATGTCGTCGTAACCACCATGCAGGTAGATCAGCGGCTCGCGGCCTTCATCGACCACTTCACCATCGGGATCGGTGACATGGTAATCGAGGGTGATGACGGAATTCTTGGCAACCTGCGTGTTCATGAATTTAGTTCCTTGACCAGGCGCAGCACATCCAGTGCGTGGCCCTTGTAATTGACGTTGTAAAGCGCGTGGCGAATGATACCGCGACGATCGATGATAAAAGTGGAGCGGCAAACACCGAATTTTCTGTGGCCATCGACCTCCTTGGCCTGCCAGACACCATATTGCTTGCAGACGGTGCCTTCCTCATCGGAGAGCAGTTCGATGCCAATACCTTCCTTGTCCCGAAATTCCGCGTGCTTCAGGCAGTCATCACGACTGATACCGAACAGCACACAATCCTGACGGAGGAATTCATCCTCATGGTCCGAAAAATCAGTGACTTCCTTGGTACAACAGGGTGTCCCATCCTTCGGATAGAAGAATATAACGATGTGTTTCTGCCCCTGAAACTTCGCCAGATCGATAGTCTCCATATCGGCATCCGGCAACGAAAATGAGGGAGCCTTTTCGCCAACCTTGAGCAGCATGTTGTTCTCCTTGAGCGCTCTGCGTGGGGCACTGCTGAGAACGATTCTAACGGAGGCAAATGCTCATGACTACTGCGGTCAACGCCTTTATTTCGGTTATTTTCCGGGAACCTTTTCGGGAATCTGCACGAAGATTTCGTCCTGTCGGACCATACCCAGCTCAAAGCGGGCCCGTTCCTCGATCGCATCGTAGCCCTGCTTCAGATCGCGGACCTCGGCGTCGAGGCCCGCGTTCCTGATTTCCAGCTTCTTGGTCACTTCCTTCTGCTGCTGCAACTGACGGTCGTATTCCCATACCTTCAGCCAGCCTCCCTTACCCACCCACAGGGGATACTGGAGCAGGCCAATGGCTGCGAGAAGGCCGACCGTAAGCCAGCGCATGCGTGATTAACGCAGGTTGTAGAAGGTTTCGCGGCCCGGGTAAGAAGCCGTATCGCCCAGATCTTCCTCGATGCGGATGAGCTGGTTGTACTTGGCGATACGGTCGGAGCGGGACAGCGAACCGGTCTTGATCTGGCCGGCATTGAGACCAACGGCGATATCGGCGATGGTGCTGTCTTCGGTCTCACCGGAGCGATGCGAAATTACCGCGGTGTAACCGGCGCGCTTGGCCATTTCGACGGCAGCGAAGGTTTCAGACAGCGTACCGATCTGGTTGATCTTGATCAGGATCGAATTGCCGATGCCCTTCTTGATGCCTTCCTTGAAGATCTTGGTGTTGGTCACGAACACGTCGTCGCCAACAATCTGAACGTTCTTGCCGAGACGGTCAGTCAGCAGCTTCCAGCCATCCCAGTCGGCTTCGGACATGCCGTCTTCGATAGAGACGATCGGGAACTGGTCAGCCAGGTTGGCCAGATAGTCAACGAACTGAGCCGAGGTCAGCTCAAGGCCTTCGCCAGCCAGCTTGTACTTGCCGTCCTTGTAGAACTCCGAAGCGGCGCAGTCGAGCGCCAGCAGGACGTCCTTGCCCGGCACGTAACCGGCAGCCTCGATGGCCTGCATGATGATCTGCAGTGCTTCGGCATGGCTGCCCAGGTTCGGGGCAAAACCGCCTTCGTCACCGACGGCGGTGGAATGACCGGCCTTGTTGAGCAGCTTCTTCAGCGCGTGGAAGATTTCGGCACCGCAACGAATGGCTTCACGGATATTGGCTGCGCCAACCGGCATCACCATGAATTCCTGAATGTCCAGGCTGTTGTTGGCGTGCTCGCCACCGTTGATGATGTTCATCATCGGCACTGGCATCTGCATCGGGCTCATGCCGCCAAAATAACGGTAGAGCGGCAGGCCGGATTCTTCAGCCGCGGCCTTGGCGACGGCCATCGACACGGCCAGGATGGCGTTGGCGCCAAGACGCGACTTGTTGTCGGTACCGTCAAGATCGATCATGGTCTGATCGATGAAAGCCTGCTCCTGAGCGTCAAGGCCGATGATCGCCTCGGAAATTTCGGTATTGATGTTCTCGACGGCCTGCAGCACGCCCTTACCAAGATAGCGCCCCTTGTCGCCGTCGCGCAGCTCGATGGCTTCGCGGGAACCGGTAGAGGCGCCAGACGGAACCGCAGCGCGGCCCATGACGCCGGACTCGAGCAGAACGTCAGCTTCAACCGTGGGGTTACCACGGGAATCGAGAATTTCACGGGCTACAACATCAACGATTGAACTCATACTTCTTCCTTATTATCAGAAGGTTAAATTAAAAACTTAAACTAAATAATTAACAGTTGAATTACTTCAGTTCTTCGAAGCCAGCCGATTTGACAGCCTTATCCAGTGCAACCAACGTCGTCAGCAGGCTTTCCATGCGGGCCAGCGGCCAGCTGTTCGGTCCGTCCGACCACGCTTTTTCCGGGCACGGATGGGTTTCCATGAACAGACCGGAGATACCGACGGCAACAGCGGCCCGAGCCAGCACCGGGACGAATTCGCGCTGACCACCCGACGTCGTACCCTGCCCGCCCGGCAACTGCACCGAGTGGGTGGCATCGAAAACAACCGGGCAACCCGTTTCGCGCATGATTGCAAGGCTACGCATATCGGACACGAGATTGTTGTAGCCGAAGGAAGCGCCCCGTTCGCAAACCATGATGTTGTCAGCGCCGTTATTTACTTCGCGCGCCTTGTCGACCACGTTCTTCATGTCACCCGGCGCCAGGAACTGGCCTTTCTTGATATTCACCGGCTTGCCGCAGGTTGCGACAGCATGAATGAAATCGGTCTGGCGACAGAGAAAAGCCGGTGTTTGCAGGACATCGACAACGCTGGCGACGGCAGGAATGTCTTCAATGGTATGCACATCAGTCAAGACCGGCACACCAATCTGGCGCTGCACTTCCGAAAAGATGCGCAGACCTTCCTCCAGACCCAGACCACGCACCGACTTGCCGGAGCTGCGGTTGGCCTTGTCGTAGGAAGCTTTGAAAATGTACGGAATTCCCAGTCGACCGCAGACTTCCTTCATGTGGCCAGCAACATCGAGGCAGAGTTGCTCGGATTCGGCGGTGCACGGGCCGGCAATCAGGAAAAAAGGCTGGTCAAGACCAGCCTCGAAACCACAAAGTTTCATTTGCCTTTGACCTTTTGATTGGCCAGCGCCGCTTTGACGTAAGACGTAAAGAGCGGATGACCCAGACGCGGGTTGGAGGTGAATTCAGGGTGGAACTGACAACCGACAAACCACGGATGGACGTCTGCCGGCAATTCGACCATTTCGCACAGATCGGTACCCGGCGCGCGGCCGGCAACGACCAGGCCCTTGGCCTCCAGTTGCGCCAACAAGGTATTATTGACTTCATAACGGTGGCGGTGACGTTCGGTGATCTCCGGAGCGCCGTAAATACTGCGGGCCAGGGAGCCTTCGGCCAGTTTGCAGATCTGACCGCCAAGGCGCATCGTGCCGCCGATATCGGAATCTTCACTACGCTTTTCGACCTTGCCGGAGGCGTCGAGCCATTCGGTAATCAGGCCGATGACCGGATAAGGCGTGTCCTGAACAAACTCGGTCGAGTGCGCTTCAGCCATGCCGGCGACATCGCGGGCAAACTCGACGACAGCGAGTTGCATGCCAAGACAGATACCGAGATAAGGCACCTTGTTTTCACGAGCATAACGAATGGCGGCAATCTTGCCTTCGGTACCGCGACGGCCAAAACCGCCCGGCACCAAAATGGCATCGACTCCTTTGAGGACACCAACACCGTTCTTTTCAAGATCTTCGGAATCGAGATAGACGATATTGACCTGGCTACGCGTATGAATACCGGCGTGCTTGATCGCCTCGATCAGCGACTTGTACGATTCGGTCAGGTCGACATACTTGCCGACGAAAGCCACCGTCACTTCGTGCTGCGGATGCTCCAGCGCCACGATCAGGTTGCGCCAGACCGTCAGGTCGGCGGCCTTGGCCAGAATGTTGAGCTTGTGGCAGACGATTTCGTCGAGCATTTGTTCGTGCAGCATGCCCGGAATCTTGTAGATCGAATCGGCATCGAGACACTCGATGACGGCTTCCGGCATGACATTGCAGAACAGCGCGATCTTGCGGCGTTCCTCGACCGGAATCGAACGGTCGGCGCGGCAAAGCAGGATATCCGGCTGGATGCCGATTTCGCGCAACTCCTTGACGGAATGCTGGGTCGGCTTGGTCTTCAGCTCACCGGCGGTCGGAATGTAGGGCAGCAGCGTCAGATGCATGTAACAGACGTTGTTGCGGCCTTCTTCGAAACCGATCTGGCGGATCGCTTCCAGGAAGGGCAGCGACTCGATGTCGCCGACCGTACCGCCGACTTCGACGATGGCGACTTCGGCACCTTCGGCACCGGCCTTGATCTTGTTCTTGATCTCGTCGGTGATATGCGGAATGACCTGCACGGTCTTGCCGAGATACTCGCCGCGACGCTCTTTCTTGAGCACCGTGTCGTAGATCTGGCCGGTCGTGAAGTTGTTGCGCTTGCCCATTTTGGCGCTCGTGAAGCGCTCGTAATGCCCGAGATCGAGATCGGTCTCGGCGCCGTCCTCGGTGACGAAAACCTCTCCGTGCTGGAAAGGACTCATCGTGCCAGGGTCGACGTTGATGTAGGGGTCAAGCTTGAGGTGGGTGACTTTGATGCCGCGGGATTCCAGAATGGCCCCGAGCGACGCGGCGGCGATGCCTTTGCCCAATGAGGACACGACACCACCCGTAACGAAAACAAATTTGGTCATGGAAAGACAGGCTGCGGGAAAGCAGAATCATAGCCGATAAGGGCTCGACCAAATTCGACCTTGCGGATGGAATAACGCCTGCTCTCTGTAACAGCAAGCCGATTTGCTAGAATTAAGGGTTAGCCTGCTTAGCGGATGTCTCTTGAAACGCGTTCTCGTCGTCAACTATTCCCAAACCGGACAGCTTTCGGACATTACCGAGCGAGTCATCGCCCCCTTGCGGGCAGCCGGTCACGACGTTCACCTCGAAACACTGGTGCCGGAAACGCCGTTTCCGTTTCCCTGGCCAATCGTCGATTTTTTCGATGCTTTCCCCGAGTGCGTGCAGCTTGATGCACCACCGTTGCGCCAGCTGGGCATCGCCGCTGATACACCGTTTGATCTGGTAATCCTGACCTATCAGGTCTGGTATCTCTCCCCTGCGCTGCCGATGACGGCATTCCTGCAAAGTGCCGAAGGCCGCCAGCTAATCCGCGGCAAACCGGTCATCACGCTGGTTGCCTGCCGCAACATGTGGCTGTCGGCACAGGAAACGATGAAGCAGTTGATTGCCGATGCCGGAGGCCGCCTGATCGATCATCTGGCGTTTACCGATCAGGGCCATCCGCTGGTCACCTTCATCACCACGCCGCGCTGGGTGTGGACCGGTAAAAAGGACGGCTTTCTTGGCTTGCCACCAGCCGGCGTGTCTCCCGAAGAAATTCGCCAGGCCGGTCGATTCGGAGTGGCCCTGGCCGACGGGCTGAACAATGACCAGGAAAAGACAAGCCAACCGATGCTGGCGGGCCTGCGTGCGGTCACCGTCAATCCAAGACTGGCGATCAGTGAACGTGCGGGCCGCCGGGCTTTTGGCGTCTGGTCAAAGCTGATTCGACTATTTGGACAGCGCGGCCAATGGAGGCGGCGTCCAGCCCTTTTGTTGTTTGTTCTTTACCTCATTACGCTGATCCTCACCGTCGTTCCAATAAGCCTGTTGTTACAATGGTTACTTTCCCCGCTGCTCAGACCCAAGCTTGAGCGGCTCAAGGCCGAACTGGAGCAGCCTTCCGGCTCGCAGGAATTCAACTTACAAAAATATGCACCCTAGCGGCAAGGTTTACATCAACGGCACATCGGCATTCCTGCCGAACGCGCCGGTCGGCAACGACGACATCGAAAAAGTGCTGGGCATGATTGCCGGCAAGCCTTCGCGCGCCCGGCGCATCGTGCTGCGTAACAACGGTATCCGTCAGCGCCACTACGCCATCGACCCGGTGACCGGTGCCCCCACCCACACCAATGCCCAGTTGACGGCTGAAGCCGTGCGCGGCTTGGCCTGCGAGCGTTTTTCCCCCGACGATATCGATTGCCTGGTCAGCGGCACGACCATTCCGGATCAGATCATGCCCAACCACGGCGTCATGGTGCATGGCGAACTGGGCATTCCGGCCTGCGAAGTAGTGTCGACCGCAGCCATCTGTGTGGCCGGCATCACGGCCCTCAAATACGCCTACATGAGCGTCCTTTCCGGTCTGGCCCGCAACGCAGTAGCAACCGCCTCCGAACTTTCCTCCAGCATCCTGCATGCGCGCAATTTCGCCGCCGAATCGGAACACCGGGTGGCCGAACTGGAAACCAATCCGGAAATCGCTTTCGAGAAGGATTTCCTGCGCTGGATGCTGTCCGACGGCGCCGGCGCCTTTCTGCTCCAGGATCAGCCGCGCCCTGACGGCTTGTCGCTGCGCATCGACTGGATCGACATCCTGTCGCAGGCCAACACGATGGAAGTCTGCATGTATGCCGGCGGCGAGAAGCTCGGCGACGGTTCGCTGCAGGGCTGGCAGCACTATTCTCAGGAACAGCGCGCGACGCTGTCGATTTTCTCGGTCAAGCAGGATGTGCGTTTGCTCAATGCCGAAGTGACCTACCAGACCATCGGCAAGTCGCTGGAAAAGATGCAGCGCACACGTGATGTAAAACCAGCCGATATCGACTGGTTCCTGCCACACATGTCCTCCGAGTATTTCCGCCAGCCGATGGCCGACTGCATGACCGCGGTCGGCTTCCCGATTGCCCAGGAAAAATGGTTCACCAATCTGCAAACCAAGGGCAACACCGGTTCGGCTTCGATCTACATCATGATCGATGAACTGCTCAAAAGCGGCCGCCTCAAACATGGCGACCGCCTGCTTTGTTTCATCCCGGAAAGCGGCCGTTTCACCGGCTCGCTGATGCACCTGACGGCGGTCGACCATGCTGGATAGCGAAGTCCCGCAGGAAGGCAATAGCACGCTGGGCGGCCAGCGCAAGGCGATGTACGCACGCGGTGCCGACGGCAAGCTGCACATCGTCCAATCGGCCGGCTGGGAAGTCGAGGAAATCGTCACCCGGCAGGCCGTCGATGACCTCAACCGACTGGCCGAAGATGCCCGCCAGCGCGTCATCGCCGGCCAGACTTCGGCGCTCGAATACCACATGCACAAGGCGCGCATGGACGTGCCGTTGCTGTCGCAGGTCACCGGCCTGTGGCAATGGCGCATCCGCCGCCACTTCCGGCCCGACATCTTCCAGGGCCTGTCGGCCGGGCTGCTCAAGCGCTATGGCGACGCCATGGGCTTGACAGTCGAGCAACTCAAAAAGGCCGAATGATGGAATTCCAGCATAGCCACGCTTCCCATTGCGAAAGCGGCGTCATGTCGTCGATGCTGCGCCATCTCGGCCTGCCGATCTCGGAGGCGATGGCTTTCGGCCTGTCGTCGGCGCTCTCCTTCGCCTATCTGCCGATCATCAAGATCAACGGCCTGCCGCTGGTTGCTTACCGGATGCCACCGAAGTTCATCATCAAGGGCCTGCAGAAGCCGCTCGGCCTCAAGATGCGTTTCGAAACCTTCCGCAGCCCGGAAGCCGGCGAACAGCGCCTGAACGAACTGCTCGATGCCGGCCGACTGGTCGGCATGCAGACCTCGGTATTCTGGCTGCCCTACATGCCGGAAGACCTGCGCTTTCATTTCAATGCCCACAATGTGCTGGCCTATGGTCGCGATGCGGCGAGCGGCGACTACCAGCTATCCGACCCGGTGGTCGAAACGACGGTGACCTGTGCCCCGGCCGACTTGCGTCGCGCCCGTTTTGCCAAGGGCGTGCTGGCCCCGAAGGGGCTGCTTTACTACCCGGAAGGCAAGCCGTCCGAACCGGACTGGGCGAAAGTCCTGCCCAAGGCTATCAAGAAAACGACACGCATCCTGCTCGACTCACCGATCCCGATCATCGGCGTCCGCGGCATCCGTCGGCTGGCCAATGCCATTCAGCGCCTCGATGCAGCCGGTAACCCGGCCGCAGCCAAGATGTTCATCGGCCAAGTCGTCCGCATGCAGGAAGAAATCGGCACCGGCGGCGGCGGCTTCCGTTTCATTTACGCCGCCTTCCTGCAGGAAGCGGCCGAGCGACTGGCTCGCCCGGCGCTCAATGAACTATCCGAAACGCTCGTCGACATCGGCGACGAGTGGCGCGAATTCGCGCTGTCCACGGCCCGCATGATCCGCGACCGCGAGCCGCTCAATCCGGCCAAACTGGCCGACAAGCTACGCGCCATCGCCGACCGCGAGCAGACCTTCTTCCGCGATCTGCGCCGCGCCGCCTGATGCTCGAGATCGATGGCGTTTCCTACCGCTATCGCGATGCCGCCGCCCCGGCGTTGCAGGACGTATCGCTCAACATTCCGGCTGGCGGCATTTACGGCCTGCTCGGCCCGAACGGCGCCGGCAAGACGACACTCATTTCGCTGCTCGCCGGCTTGTTGACCGCAGCCGACGGCCGCATTTCGCTGAATGGCCAGCCACTAGCTGACGCCCGCGCCGCCAACCCGCGCGCCATCTCGCTGGTGCCGCAGGATTACGCCTTCTACCCGATGCTGACCGTCGCCGAGAATCTGGCCTTCTTTGCCGGCGCACTTGGCCTGGCGCACGGCGAGCGTCGGCAGCAGACCGACGCCGCCATCGCCTTCGCCCGGCTCGAACAAGTCACCGGCAAGCGCGCCGAACAACTCTCCGGCGGCCTGCGCCGGCGCCTCAACCTGGCCATCGGCTTGCTCGGCCGGCCGCAACTACTCCTGCTCGACGAACCCACCGTCGGCGTCGACCCGCAGTCGCGCAGCTTCTTGCTTGAATCCATCGCCGCTCTGCCCGCCGCCGGTACCACGGTGCTCTACACCAGCCACTACATGGAAGAAGTCGAGGCCATCTGCCAGCGAGTCGCCATCCTCGACCAGGGCCGCGTCCTGAGCGAAGGCACGCTCGACGACCTGCTGGCCACCGCCGACAGCAGCGCCGAAATCGAACTCGACCAGCCGCTGCCGCCCACTCTGGCCGAACGCTACGCTGCGACCGATCTCGGCCATTTCAAATTTGAGCTTTTTTTCCGGTCGACCGTGGAAGTGGCCCGTTTGCTCGAAGAGCTGGCCGAAGCTGGCTGCACCGTGCGCCAGCTACACGTCGGACGGCAAAATCTCGAACAGCTTTTCATGCGCCTGACCCGGCGCTCACTGCGGGACTAGCCAAAAAATGACCCGCCTGCTTGCCCTATGGACGAAGGAAACCCTGGCCTTGCTGCGCGACCGGCACGGGCTGGCCGCCCTTTTCGTCATGCCCGTCATCTTCATCCTGGTGATGACCATGGCGCTGCACGATGCCTTCATGCCCGGCGCGGCCATCGACGTGGCCTACGCCATTGTCGACCTCGACGGTAGCCCACATTCGCAATCGCTGGCCCGCCGCCTGGGCAAGACCGGCAGCTTCCGTCGCGTCGCCGATCCGGCGACGACCGATGCCGCCCGCGCCGACATCCGCGCCGGCCGCTACGCGCTGGCGCTGGTCCTGCCCAAGGGCTTCGGCGAACGCCTGCTGACCCCGGCCGGGGCCGATGGCCAGGCCACCGAGGCGCTGACCCTGATGGTCGATCCGACGCTGAACCCGGCGCTGCAACTCGCCTTCCGCAACCAGACCAGCGCCGCGCTAGGCATGCTGCGGGCCGACGAACTGACGCACAGCGCCGGCAAGCTGTTCGGCCTGCCGACGACGGCCCGTCCGGCCGAACGCGACTGGCCCGACGAAATCGTCAGCACCGCCGTGCAGAACGACCGCAGCATCCGTCCGCCCTCGTCGGTGCAGCAAAACGTCCCGGCCTGGCTGGTCTTCGCCATGTTCTTCGTCGTCATCCCGATTTCCGCCATCCTGATCACCGAACGCCAGCAAGGCACGCTCCAGCGTCTGGCCGCCATGGGCGTGCCGTTCCGCCTCGTCCTGCTCGGCAAGCTAGTACCCTTTTTCGTCGTCAATCAAATTCAGGCCGTCCTGATGGTTGCCGTCGGTATCTGGGGCGTCCCGCTGTTCGGCGGCGAAGCGCTCGTCATGCCGTCCGGCGCCGGGCTGTTCCATTGCTGGCTGGTTGCCGCCGCTGTCAGCCTGGCCGCTGTCGCCTGCGCCCTGCTCGTCGCCAGCGTGGCCCAGACGACGCAGCAGTCCACGATCATCGGCGGCGTTGGCAACATCCTCATGGCCGCCATCGGCGGCATCATGGTCCCCAAGTTCATGATGCCGGGGGCCATGCAGACCCTCGCCGAATGGTCGCCGATGGCCTGGGCGCTCAACGGCTTCCACACCGTCATGCTGCGCCACGGCGACTTTGTCGCCATCCTGCCTGACCTCGTCAAACTCCTCGCCTGCGCGGCCCTGGCACTCGCCGCCGCGACCTGGCTCAACCGCCGCCAAAGCGCATGACCACCGACCTCCGCCTCGCCCTCAAGACCCTGATCGTCGAAGCCTGCGACAAGGATTGCGATCCGGCCAGCATCACCGACGACGAAATCCTCTTCGGGCCGGAAGCACCGCTCCAGCTCGATTCGCTTGATGCCCTGCAGGTCTCGATGGCGATCAAGAAAACCTACGGCTTGCGCCTGCCGGACAGCAAGGAAACCCGCCGCATCCTGTCCAGCGTCGCCAACATGGCCGAACACCTCGACGCCTGGCTGGCCAGCCGCGCATGACGCGTCCGGTCTTCATCGCCAATTCCGCCCTGCTCTGCGCCCGCGGCGATTCCCCGGCCACTGTTGCCAGCGCGCTGTGGAATGGCGAATGCAGCGCCGGCCAACGAAAACTGGGCGAGCGCTCCTTTCCCTTCTTTGGCTTGCCGCTCGATGAGTACGACTGGATGCTTCGCGCCGAGCAGGCCATCCGCCAGGTCGCCGGTCAGCTCGGTAAGCTTCCAGCCGAAACGCCACTGTTCGTAGCCTCCTCGTCATTCCAGATCGGCCATTTCGAGCAACTTGGCGCGCCGTTTGAACTGCCGGTCGCTGCCGCCTCGTTCAGCCGCCAAATCGGCGAATGGCTGGGCCTGAGCGGTGCCCGCACCAGCTTTTCCAACGCCTGCACCTCCGGCTTTTCTGCCCTCGACGCGGCGCGCAGCCTGATCGCCGCCGGACTGATCGACGACGCCATCGTCCTCGGCGTCGAACTCGCCAACGACAGCACGCTGGCCGGTTTCGCCGCCATGGAATTGCTCTCGCGCACGGCAGGCCGCCCCTTTGATGCCCGACGTGACGGCCTGGTCCTCGGCGAGGCAGTTGCTGCCGTGCACCTCAGCACCAAACCCGCCACCTGGCGCATCGCCGGGCTGCGTACCGGCCTCGACGGTTTTTCGACCACCAGCCCAAACCCTGATGGCTCCCGGATTGCCGATGTCACGGTCGACTGTCTAAAAGAGGCAAATTTGAAAGCCGCCGACATCGAGCTGATCAAGCTGCAGGCTGCCGGCTCGCCGGGCACCGACCTGGCCGAAGCCAACGCCCTGCGCAGCGTTTTCGGCCAGAACATGCCGCTGCTCCTCTCGCTCAAGCCGGGCCTCGGCCACACGCTGGGCGCCAGCGGCCTGGCCGAACTCGCCGCCCTGCTCGCCAGCCTCGATGCCGACAAGATCCCCGCCACAGCTGGTTTCTCCAAGGTCGATCCAGAAATCGCCCTGTTCCCGATGGTCGAGCGCAGCACCGAACACATCGAACGCGCCCTGCTCAACCTGATCGGTTTCGGCGGTGGTCTGGCCAGCCTGATCGTGGAGCGCCACGGATGATCAACCTGACTGCAGTACTCAGCCAAAGCTTCGCCCCCGCCGAACTGCCGGCCGCCGTACGCGCCGCCCTCGGCAAGCCGCTACGCCGGGCCGCGCCGCTCACCCAGTTGGCCTTGGTCGGCGCCCTGGCCTGCCTGCCTGCCGAGCGCCGCGCCTTGCCAACCGCCCTGCTCTGGCAATCGACCAGCGGCCCGCGCCTCGAAACACTGACCTTGCTCGATGAAGTCTGCTCTGGCAGCGCCGAGCCGATGCCTTACGATTTCCTCGCCACCCAGCCCGCCATCGCCGCCGCCCAGATCCAGAGCTTTCTGCCCGGCCTGCAAACGGCCACGCACCTGCCGCTCGACTGCGCAGGCGTCGCGAACTGGTCGTTACTGCTCAGTCTGGCCATCGTCTGGCTCAACGAAGGTCGTTGCGCCCAGGTGCTGTGCGCCCAGCTCGACCACGCGGCCGATGTCGCCAGCGGCCACTGGCTGGCCTTGAGCCGCTCACCTCTTGAAAACTCGCCGGCCAGCCTCGATTTAATAAAAGACACAGCAAACGACGCTCTGCCCGACACACCCGACTTCCCGGCCCGCCTCGCCGAATGGCTGGTGCGTAACGACGGCCCGACGCTTTCCCTGCATTCTCCCGTCGCCATGAAGCTGACGGTAGAATTCACCCGACTCTAATTTAAACAGGCCCCGCCATGTCCGAATTTGCTTTTGACGTATCCATCGAAGATTTCGAAACCAAGGTCCTCCAACCGGCCGAAAGCGTGCCGGTGGTCGTCGATTTCTGGGCGCCGTGGTGCGAGCCGTGCAAGGTGCTCAAGCCCCTGCTCGAAAAGCTGGCCGAGGAATACAAGGGCCGCTTCCTGCTCGCCATGGTCAATGCCGACGAAAACCCGGAGCTTTCCCAGCACTTCGGCGTGCGCAGCATTCCGTCCGTCAAGGTCCTGTTCCAGGGCCAGTTGGTCGATCAATTCGACGGCGTCCTGCCCGAAGGCCAGATCCGCGAATTCCTCGACCGCTTCGCCCTGCCGGCCGGCCCCGGCGGCGACCTGCGCGCCGAAGCGGCTGCGCTGGTCAGCGAAGGCAAGCTCGAAGAAGCGCTCGCCAAGCTGGTTGAAGCCAGCCAGGCCAAGCCGGAAGACCAGGCCATCCAGCTCGACGCCGTCGACGTCATGATGCAGCTCGGCCGCAACGACGAAGCCGGCCAACTGCTCTCCGGCGACTACACCCAGGAAGCCGAGCGCGCCAACGCCCTGCGCGCCCGCCTGGCGCTCGCCGCCGGTGCCGCCGATACAGCCGAACTCGAAGCCAAGCTGGCTGCCAACCCGGCCGATCATGGCGTTCGCCTCGATCTCTCGCGCGCCTTCGCCGCCCAGGGCAACTTCCGCTCCGCCATGGAAGCAGCGCTCGAGGTTGTGGTCCGCGACCGCTTCTTCGACGAAGGCGCCGGCCGCAAGGCCCTGCTGACGCTGTTCGAAGCCCTCGCCGGCAGCGACCAATACGACGATCTGATCCGCGAATTCCGTCGCAAGATGTCGGCTGCGCTGAACTAGGCTTTTCCCCGAAGACATCGGCCGTGCGGCTGTTTTACACCGATGTCTTCGTTCTGCCTCTGCCGGCCGGGCATCGTTTTCCCATGGAAAAATATTCCCGGCTGCGCGAAACCCTGCTCGCCAGCGGCGAGTTCGGTCCGGCCGATTTTCATCTGCCGCACGCCGCCAGCGACGAAGAACTGGCCCGCGCCCACGACCTCAGCTACATCCAAGCCGTTTCCCACGGTCAACTGGAAAAAACGGCCGAAAAACAAATCGGCTTTCCGTGGAGCGCCGGCATGGTCGAACGCTCCCGCCGCTCGGCCGGGGCCACCATCGGTGCCTGCCGTGCCGCGCTGGAGGACGGCGTAGCGGCCAATCTGGCCGGCGGCACACACCACGCTTTCCGTGACCATGGCGAAGGCTTCTGCGTCTTCAACGATGCCGCCGTCGCCGCCCGCGCCATGCAGGCCGAAGGCCGCGTCGAGCGCGTGCTGATCGTCGATTGCGACGTCCATCAAGGCAACGGCACGGCCAGCATCCTGCGCGGCGACGACAGCATCTTCACCTTCTCCATCCACGGCGCCCGCAACTTTCCGTTCGACAAGGAACAGAGCGACCTCGACATCGAACTGCCCGACGGCTGCTCAGACGACGCCTACCTGCTCCAACTCGGCCACGGTCTCGCTACTGCCTTCGATCTCGTCCAGCCCGATCTGGTCATCTACCTGGCCGGCGCCGATCCCTACCACGACGACCGCCTCGGGCGCCTCGGGCTGAGCTTTGAAGGCCTGGCCGCGCGCGACCTGATGGTTTTCAACAAAGCCCTGGACCACCGTGTTCCGGTCGCCATTGCCATGGCCGGCGGCTATGCCCGACAGATAAACGATACCGTCAGCATTCATCGCCAAACCATCCTTCTGGCGAAATCCATCAGAACGCCGTAAGCTGTCAAAAAACGACAGAAACTCCAAAAGCACGATGAAAAAACTGCTGGCACTGTTCGATTTGCGATCGCTACAGACGCGCATCACCATCGGCGTTCTGCTGCTTGGCCTGTTCGTCCTGTGGAGCGCTGTGTTTGCGCTGGGCCACACCATGCGCCGCGACATGGAGACAACGATCTCCCACCAACAATTCTCGACCGTCTCCCTGATTGCCGGCGAACTTGATCGCTCGATTCGGGAGCGGCAGCAGATCATCAACGTTATCGCCGACGGCTATCGCCTGAGCCGACTGGCCGACTCGCCGGAAGCCCAAGCCTCGCTGGAACGCCACCCTCTCCCCGAGAGCATTTTCAATTGGGGCGTACTGGTCATTGATCGCCAGGGCAGAGCAGTGGCAAGCATTCCACGCCAACTCAAGCGCACCGGCGTCAACTTTCTCGACTATCCCGGGATAAAGCATGTGCTGAGCGGCGCCGGGGCGACCATCACCGACCCGTTGTTCAGCGAACATAGCCAGCAACCGATCTTTGCCATCATGTCGCCGATCCACGATGAGCAAAAAAAAGTGGTTGGCGTCGTCGTTGGTGTCACCAACCTGAACCGGCCGAATTTCCTCGACCAGATCGGTGCAACCAAATACGGGGTGACTGGCGACTTCCTGATCACCGCCCCCAAGACGCGCAGCTACGTGACAGCCTCGGACAAGCGCCGATTGCTCAAGAGTGGCCCGGCGCGTGGCGTGAACGCGGTTTACGACAGTTACATCGACGGCTACGAAGGCTCCGGCCTGGCCCGCAGTTCGCGGGGCGTCCTCGAGTTGTCGTCAAGCAAACAGATACCGAGCACCGGCTGGCTCATGCAATCCGTCCTGCCAGCCGCCGAAGCCTTCGCGCCAATCGAGGATGTCGAACGGCACCTCGTCATGGTTTCCTCCGGCCTGACGCTTGTGCTGGCCATCCTTTGCTGGTGGTGGCTGAGCAGGCAGTTCCGGCCATTGGCCGAAACCTCGCAGTTGCTGGCCCGGATGAGTAGCGGCGCAGTGCCGCGCCAGGCCCTGCCGGTCCACAAGAATGATGAAATCGGGCAATTGACCACCGCTTTCAACGGGCTGCAGGAAGTCATCATTGCCGAGGAGGCCAAGGCCGCCGAGCATGCCGCCAACAACCGCCTGCGCCAGATCGTTTCCGAAGTACCGGGCGTCGTTTTCCAGTATCGGCTGGATGCCAATGGAAATGGCAGCTTTCCGTTTGCCAGCGATGCAATCAAGGATCTATATGGCGTCACGCCGGACGAGGTCCGTGAAAGCACCGACAAATTGCGCCGGATGGTTCACCCGGATGACTACCATTCTTTTATCGACGCGCTCAATGCGGCAGCAAAAAACCTGCTTCCCTGGCGCTACGAATACCGCCTGTGCATGCCCGATGGCCAGATCAAGTGGCTGCTCATTCGCGCCGTCCCGGAACCCGGTGCCAACAACGACATCATCTTCTGTGGCTTCGTCGCCGACATTACCGACATCAAGGCAATGGAGAGCGACCTGCGCAACGCCATCGCCGAACATACGCGCAAGGATGCCGAAATTGCGCGGTATCGTGACCATCTCGAACAACTGGTCGAGGAACGCACGGCCGATCTCGAACTGGCCCGGGCCGATGCCCTTCGCCTGGCCATGGCCAAGAGCGAATTCCTGGCCAAGATGAGCCATGAAATCCGCACGCCGCTGCATGGCGTGCTGGGTATGACCCACATCGCCCTGCGCGCCACGGACGAAGCCAGCAAGGCCCACGACGCCCTCGTCAAGATTCAGCATTCCGGCAAGCTGCTGCTCGGCATCATCAACGACATCCTCGACTTTTCGAAGATGGAAGCCGGCATGCTCAAGATCGAGGATGTGCCGGTGGACCTCCGTGTCATTCTCGATGAAAGCGTCGAGATGCTGCAGGAGCGTGCGATCGGCAAGGGACTCGATTTTCACCTGGCGCTGGACGATAACCTGCCGGCCGAATGTCGCAGCGACGCCCTGCGCCTGCGCCAGATCCTGCTCAATCTGCTCTCCAACGCCGTCAAGTTCACCAGTAGCGGCAGCGTCAGCCTAGAAGCGGATCTCGATGGCGACCATCTGCGTTTCCGCATTACCGATACCGGCATCGGCATATCGCCGGAACAACAGGCCAGCATTTTCAACCCCTTCGAGCAGGGTGACAACTCAACGACCCGGCGTTTCGGCGGATCCGGCCTAGGGCTGGCCATCACCGATCACCTTGTTCGCCTGATGGGCGGTACGATCAGCGTCGACAGCACACCCGACATCGGCAGTTGCTTCACCGTGCGCCTGCCCTACAGGGCGGTTCTCGTTGCAACCGAGGCAAATGCCAAAGCGGCTCAGGTCAACGCTGACGCCCCCCGACTGCTGGCCGGTTTACGAATTCTGGTCGCCGAAGACGTCGACATCAACCGCTTCATCATGAGCGAAATCCTCGCTGAGGTCGGTGCCGAGGCCAGCTTTGCCGAGGATGGCCAGCAGGCCGTCGACGCCGTTCGCAAAAATGGCGCGCAAGCCTACGATGTCGTTTTGATGGATATCCAGATGCCGGTGATGAACGGCCTCGACGCCACCCGGGCCATCTGCCAACAGGCCCCCGATCTGCCGATCATCGGCCAGACCGCTCACGCCCTGGCCGAAGAACGAGCTGCCTGCCTGGCCGCCGGCATGGTCGACCACATCACCAAACCGATCGATCCGGACACCCTGTTCGCGATGATTCTCAAGCATGTGCGCCGTCCGCCGGCGATAGAATAAGCGCATGAATCCGCACACGCTTTACCGCTCGCCAAGCCTGCGCCAGATCGAAAGCCGCCATGCCAATGACGCCCTGATGCAGCGCGCCGGGGCGGCGGCTGCGGACTGGGCGGTCAGCCTCGCCGGTGAACGGAACCACGCCATCCTCGTCCTTGCCGGACCGGGCAATAACGGCGGCGATGCTTTCGAGGTGGCACGACTGCTGCGCCAGCGCTTTTTCGACGTGCGGGTTGTTTTCGCAGGCGATGCTGGGAAACTCCCGGCCGATGCGTCGGCGGCTCAACTAGCCTTCAGCGCCGCCGGCGGCGTGACAACCACGGTTATTCCGGACGATATCCGCTGGTCGTTGATCATCGACGGCCTGTTCGGCATCGGCCTGACCCGGGCGCCGGAAGGCAGCTACGCCCAGTGGATCGCCACGGCCAATCGCCTGGCCGAACGCGACAACTGCCCGCTGCTGGCGCTCGACTGCCCATCCGGATTGAATGCCGACACCGGCGCCTGCTTTGCCCCGTGCATTCAGGCCAGCCACACGATCACTTTCATCGCCGGCAAACCTGGGCTGTTGACCGCCGACGGCCCTGATTGCTGCGGCGAGATTCGTGTCGCCAACCTCGCCCTGAACCCGGCTGACGAAGTCGAGCCGGATGCCCATGTCGTTACCCTGGCCGATTTTGCATCTCGCCTGAAACCGCGCCGCAACAACACGCACAAGGGCAGCTTCGGCAGTGCCGGCATCCTCGGCGGCGGCAAGACCATGGTCGGCGCCGCCTTTCTGGCCGGTCGTGCCGCCCTCAAACTGGGCGCCGGCCGCGTCTATCTCGGGCTGCTTGATGCCGACGCGCCGACCGTCGACCTGCAGCAACCGGAACTGATGATGCGCCGGGCCGATACGCTGCTCCAGGCCGACCTCCAGGCGCTGGCCTGCGGCCCCGGACTGGGTCGTTCGTCGGAAGCCCTGCGCCTGCTCGAACAATCGCTCAAAGCCCCCGTCCAACTCGTCCTCGACGCCGATGCACTCAACCTGCTGGCCGAAGATGGCCGTCTCGAAGGCAACCTCTACAACCGCGTCGGCCCCGCCATCATGACCCCGCACCCGGCCGAAGCGGCCCGCCTGCTCGGCTGCTCGGTGCGCGACGTGCAAACTGACCGCATCAAGGCTGCTGGCGAACTGGCCGGCCGCTACCGCTGCCATGTCGCCCTCAAGGGCTGCGGCACCGTGATTGCCACGGTCAACCGGAAAATCTGGCTAAATTCAACAGGCAATCCCGGCATGGCCACGGCCGGCATGGGCGACGTGCTAAGCGGCCTGATCGTCGCCCTGCTCGCCCAGAACTGGCCGCCCGAACTGGCGCTGCTGGCCGGCGTTCACCTGCACGGCGCGGCGGCCGATCGCCTCGTCGCCAACGGTATCGGGCCGGTTGGCCTGACTGCCGGCGACGTCATCGACGCCGCGCGCAATCTCTTCAACGAATGGGTTGCCGACAACGGCAAGCTGTAAAATCCCGCCCTCCACCGCATCCTGAATCCTGCAATGACCATCGCCTTCGACTACCCGCTCGCCGCCGAAATCTCCCGCAATGTCGCTGCTGCGCTCGCCGAAGATGTCGGCGCCGGCGACCTGACCGCCAGCCTCGTTCCTGGCGAACGCCAGGTCAAGGCCACGGTGATCTGCCGCGAACCCGGCGTACTCTGCGGCCGCGGCTGGTTCGACGAATGCGTCGCCCGCCTCGATCCGAGCGCCCGTATCACGTGGCATGCCGCCGATGGCGAGCGTATCGTGGCCAATCAACTGCTCTGCGAGATCGACGGCAACGGGCGCGCCCTGCTCACCGCCGAACGCAGCGCCCTCAACTTCCTGCAACTGCTCTCGGCGGTGGCCAGCAAGGCGCGCATCTACGCCGATGCGATCGCCGGCACCAAGGCGCAGGTCGTCGATACCCGCAAGACGTTGCCCGGCCTGCGCATCGCTCAGAAATACGCAGTTCGCGCTGGCGGCGGCGGCAATCATCGCCTGGCCCTGTGGGACGCCATCCTGATCAAGGAAAACCATATCCACGCGGCTGGCGGCATCGCCCAAGCGATGGCTGCCGCCAAAAAAGTGGCGGCTGGTGCAGCTGATCGCTGCAAGTTCATTCAGGTCGAAGTCGAAAACCTCGACGAACTGGATCAGGCCCTGAACGCTGGCGCGACGATGATCCTGCTCGACAATTTCGACAACGACCTGCTCCGCCAGGCCGTCGCCATCAATGCCGGCCGCGCCGTTCTCGAGGCCTCCGGCAACGTCACGCTGGAGACCATCCGGGCCATTGCCGAAACCGGCGTCGACCGCATTTCGGTCGGTGCACTGACCAAGGACGTCAAGGCGCTCGATCTCTCAATGCGTTTCGTCGGCTAGAATTCTGAACAGATTGTCGTCATAATCAGCGCCCGGCGATCCAAAAATAATCAGGGGAATCTTAGATGCTGTTTGCGCTGTTCTACGTCGTTGCCATTTTCATACTGGTATTGCACTTCACGGGCTTCCTCGCCCGGCGCAACCTCGAATGGCTGGTCATCGTACTGGCCGTCGCCGTCTTCCCTGCCGTCATCTACCTCTAGAGGCGAAGCAAACCTCTAGGGTTTGCGCGCGACAAGGTCGATCAACGCCGAGCGGCCGATATGGGCCGAACCTTCTTCTATCGTATCCTCATGCTCATGAAGCGAGACGATTTCCCAGTCGGCGAAGAACTCACGCAACATCTCTGCCGTGTACAGACTTTCCACCGCTGACGGCCCGCCCGTCCGGTATTCCAGCTGTTTCGGCGTATAGCCCTGGAGGAACAGCAAGCCCCCCGATTTCACCGCCTGCTTCATCCCGGCCAACTGGCGCGGCCGCTCGGCCGGGGTGGCGAACTGGATGAAGATGCCGACAACGGCATCGAATTCTTCGCGTGGCCACTCCCAGTTCAAAATATCGGCCTGCACGAGGTCGACCGTGACATTCCGGCCACGGGCCAGTTTGGCTGCCTTCTCCAGGGCTACCGGTGAAATTTCGGTGGCGGTTACCTGACAGCCCTGCTCGGCCAGCCACACAGCATTGCGTCCCTCGCCATCGGCAACGGAGAGAACGCTCATGCCCGCCCCGAAATTTTCTGCCTGCGCTGCGAGAAACTTGTTGGGCGCGGTGCCAAACAGGTAGTCGTCGCCCACGCCACGATAGCGGGCCGACCAGAAGGCTTCGTGATCAAAAGTCGTCATTGCGTTTCATCCTGGATTCCGGTTTGAAAATTGCTTGGGACACACCGGGCAACGCTGCCCGAGGCCACTGACAATAGCTCGTTATTGTGCAACAGCCTTCCTTCCAGGGGTCAACGACGACACCGGACAAAACGTCTTCATACCAACATTGTCAGGACCGCGACAACATGAAAACACTGATCCGGGTTACCGAAATCTGGGTGCCCAACAAACAACATACGCACCTCGAATTCTTCGATGGCCTCTATGGCGAACTTGCCGAATTCAAAGGAGCCAGCCAAACGATGACTTTTCCCTACGGCGAGGGAATGCCCGGCAAGGCTTGGGCGACAAGGCGACCGGTCATTCTGCACAGTTTCGAGAACTCCTACTTTCTGCGCACCGAAGCCGCCAGCAAAGCCGGCCTGACGGCGGGTATCGCCCTGCCTATCTTCGCTGGCGACTATCTGCAGGCGGTCATCGTCTTCTTCATCGGCGACGACCTCGACAACGTCGGCGGTATCGAAATCTGGAGCAACACGCCAGCCGAATCCTTCGACATGGGCATGGACGACGGCTATTACGGCACGGCCGAGACCTTCGAATGGACTGCCCGCCACACCAAGTTCCGACCCGGCTTCGGCCTACCCGGCACCGTCTGGCAAAGCGGCATGCCGTGCATCATGCAGGATCTGCTCAGTTCGAAACGCACCTTGCGCCACGACAGCAACGTCCGGATCGGCATCAGCAAGGGTGTTGGAATCCCCTGCTCCTTCGACAACAAGCAGGCACTGGTGATGACCTTTCTCTCGGCGCTGGGCACGCCCATCGCCCGGCGCTTTGAAATCTGGGTGCCCAACGAGGACGGCAGCGGCCTGCGTTTCGGGGCGGGCGATTGCGACCAGATGCCGCATCTTTCCGAGTGCCATGGCGAGGCGACCATTGCCCCATGGGAGGGCGCAATTGGCGAATCCTGGATAAAAGGCATCCCGACGGTGCGCGACAACCTGGTATTCGAACCCGGCCCGGCAGCACGTGCCGCCACCGCAGCCGGCCTGACCTCGATGGTGGTCATCCCGGTGATTCAGGACGGCCGTTTCAAGGCAGCGGTGACCTGGTATTTCTAAGCAAGAAAAAGGGCAGCCTCGGCTGCCCTCGTCAGGTCAATACAACGCGATCAGACGCGTTCGACAAGATAGCGTTTGACCGCCTCGACATCCGGCGCCATGACCACGACACGTTGCGGCAGGTTCTCGATGCCAGCCAGGTCGGCCGGGCGGACCGGCTCGGTGCCCAGCGCTTCGCGGATGGTTTCCTCGAACTTGGCTGGTTGCGCCGTTTCGAGGACGATCATCGGAATGTTGGGCAGACGATGCTCGAGGGCGACCTTGAGGCCATCAGCGGTGTGCGTATCGAGCATGACGTTGTAGCGGCCTTGCGCGAAACGGATGGTGTTGATGCGGTCGATGTGCGTGCTCTTGCCGGAAACGAATTTGAATTTCGGCAAGTTTTTCCAGTTGACCGTGGAAGACAGGTCAAAGGCCTCGCCCTTGTCGACCTTGGCCCACAATTCCTTGACGACAGCCGGGTCGCGACCGACCAGATCGAAAATGAAACGCTCGAAATTGGAAGCCTTGGAGATATCCATCGACGGGCTGGAGGTGATGCTGGTTTGGGCTGCAGTGCGCGGACGATAGACGCCGGTGCGGAAGAACTCGTCGAGCACGTCGTTCTCGTTGGTGGCGAGCACCAGGCGGGCAATCGGCAGGCCCATCTGGTGGGCGATGTGGCCGGCGCAGATGTTGCCGAAGTTGCCCGACGGCACGGCGAAGGCCACCTGCTCGTCGTTTGATTTCGTGGCCAGGAAGTAGCCCTGGAAGTAATAGACGATCTGCGCCGCAACGCGGGCCCAGTTGATCGAATTGACGGCGCCGATCTTGTACTTGGCCTTGAAGGCGGCATCGTTGGAGACGGCCTTGACGATGTCCTGGGCGTCGTCGAACAGGCCGGTAACGGCGATGTTGAAGATGTTGGCATCCTGCAACGAATACATCTGGGCGCGCTGGAAGGCGCTCATCTTGCCATCCGGCGAGAGCATGAAGACCTTGACGTTGTGCTTGCCGCGCATGGCGTATTCGGCCGCTGAGCCGGTGTCGCCGGAGGTGGCGCCGAGAATGTTGATCGACTCGTTGCGCTTGTCGAGCACGTACTCGAACAGGTTGCCAAGCAACTGCATGGCCATGTCCTTGAAGGCCAGCGTCGGGCCGTTGGACAGTTCCTGCGTGTAGAGGCCGTCTTCGAGTTTGGTCAGCGGCGTGATCTGGGCCGCATCGCCGCCGTTGCGCGTGTGGCAATAAACCTCGGCGGTGTAGGTCTTGGCAACCAGCGCCTTGAGGTCGGCAGCCGGGATGTCGGTGATGAACTTGGCAAGGATTTCGTAGGCCAGATCGGCGTACGACAGCTGGCGCCATGCATCGAGTTCGTCACGACCGATCTGCGGATAGCTTTCCGGCAGATAGAGGCCGCCATCGGGCGCCAGGCCACCGAGCAGAATGTCGCAGAAGGACTGGGGCGCGGCGTGACCGCGGGTCGAAATGTAGCGCATGGCGAAAACCTGAAAGGCGAAAAACCGTGATTTTACCGCGTGGACCGGGTGACGCGCACGGCTTGCAGCACGGCGATGACGAAGAGAGCCAGCCCACATGCCGCCAGGGCGGCGCCGAGTACCTCCAGTCCGGCCAGCAAGGCCAGCGCTGAAGACAGGAACAGCCCGGCCCGTACCGAACCGGACGACGCCAGCCTCCGCCGCATCAACAGTCGCTCCGGGGTCTGCGGACCGGGCCAGCGCCAGACCGGCAGCAACTGGCTCAACGCACCGCTCACCAGCGGCAGCAGGAAACCGCTCGCCCAGGCCAGCAAGGACGGCCGGGTCGAAATAATGTCGGCGCCGTGCAGCAAGCCAGCCGCCAGCGTGAGCAGCAACCCGATGACCGCCGCCAGCAGCGAAGCACTGACGCCATCGCGAAGCAGCGGCCAGATGCCGAAACGTCGCCCCCATTGCCCGAGCAAGCCAAGGGCCGCGACCAGCATGAGCGCCGTGCCGGGTGCGGCGAATGGCCAGGAGATGGCGGCGCCGGTCGCCACCATCAGGGCGCCGGAAGCGACCAGCCATAAACGCCGGCGCAACCAGCCACCCGCCTCGGGATCAGCCAGTCCCAAGGCGGTCGGCAGCAGAACCGGCAAGGTACCCAGGGCGGCCAGACCAACCAAACCAAGCGTATTGAGATGCAGATGAAAAACCCGCAGCGCTTGCCAATAAGACGGCCAGACCGGAATCAGCACAATCGCCGACAGGGCCAGCATCAAGCAGCCGAGCGCCGCGCCGTACCAGCGCCAGCCGGGATGCGGTGTGCCAAGCGCTGCCCGGGCACGCAGGGCGATCCAGTTGAGCAAAATGGCGGCCAAAACAAGGTCGACCGCAGCAGCCAGGTAAACCACGCTGTAAGGCAGCCAGCCCTGCATTGCTGCAACGGCCACCAGGCCGGTTGCCTGGGCCGCCGATGGCAGCTTCGCCAAACGCCGATCCGGCTCACCGGTGCGGGTCAGCACCGGCACAAAGTGCATCATCGCTGCAAAGATCAGCGGCACGATGCCGACGGCAAACGCCAGATGCGCTACCGCCAACGGCGAACCCAACCCGCTCAGCGCCAGAACGCGCTACCGCCAACGGCGAACCCAACCCGCTCAGCGCCAGAACGGCGCTGCACACCAGTGAAAGCAGGGTCAGGCTCGCGGTGAAAATCACTCAGCCAACAACGGAGAAATCGATCACGATAGCGCCCGGTTCGCGCTGCTTGTATTCGATATTGAGATGAGCGCCGTAGCGAGCCTGCAATTGGGCCAGCAGCGGCAAGGGATCGTGATCGTTGCAGAAGCGCATCGTTTCGCCGGCTTGCAGCGCATCAAGGGCGCCAAAGATGGCGGCATGACGGAAACGCTTGGCGATCCCGCGGGCATCGAACGGATAGAGAGCTTCAGCGGTCGGATGGTCGCAGGAGTGGACGGGGTGAATGGTTTGCATGTGAGCTCCAGAAAAGGCATGCCGGGATGGCATCAGGCTGCGATTCTGCCCGTCAGCCGCCACCGTTTCCTTGATCCTGATCGGAATAACCCTTTCGCGACAAGGCCCTCCTGCCGACATCACGGCCACCATCATTTGGCCGCCCCGGACTGGCGTGCCTGCTCCAGCGCCTTCTGAATCTGCACCCGATCCTTGGCGCGCAAACCCTCGACCATGGCGCGTGAAGCATCGCGCCGCTGTTCGGCATATCGCGTCACCCGCTCGGCAGCCAGGGCCGATGGCAAGTTGGCATCACGCGGCAAGGCAGAAAGTTCTTCGAAACTATGCTCGTAGCGATCGACCACGACGGACTCAATCACGTCAGCCAGTTCTTCAAAAGAGGCACCCTTTCTCTGCCCCTGGCGCATGATGCTCTCCCAGGCCCGGGTGATCGCCGCATCCTCCTGCAGAAACTCGCCGATTTCCCGCTGAACCTCTTTTTCATCGCTCCAGCGGTAAGCCTGCTGCGGAATGTTGGCGACCATGACACCGACGAGAGCAACGAACACGAGGCCCGTCATCAATTTTGCCCGCTGTGGCATGACCACAGGCCCGGCGTTGGGCTTGATCAAAACCCCCATCAGCAGGCCGCCGATCAAGCCACCGATATGTGCCGCATTGTCAATTCCCGGGACCATCAATCCAAAAACAATGCTGACCACAGAAAAGCCAATGGCCGCCCAGAATAGCCAGCGAAACTCGCCACGCTGGATTTGGGAGCGCTCCAGCCAGAGATAGCTCAGCAAAGCCCCATAGAGGCCGAAGATGGCCCCTGAGGCTCCACCTGACACGGCATGCCCCTGATGAATCACCAGCGACAGCAGATTGCCAGCCAGGCCTGCGACAAAATAGATCGCCGCAAACCGGAAATGCCCATACATGCGCTCGACCCATTGGCCGCCATCCCACAATGCCCACATGTTCAAGGCCAGATGCAACAAGCCAAAGTGCAGGAACATCGCGCTGCCCAGACGCCACCACTGACCATCCTGGGTCGCCGGTCCAAAATTGGCGCCCCACGCCAACTGGACGCCATTCTGCGAATGCCACAGCCCTGCCCCGCTGAGCAGCATCGCCCCGAAGACCAGCACGTTGGCTGCCATCAACAGCGGCGTAATGCGCAATTGCGGCATGCGCAGGCAAAGCAGATCGTTGAGAGACGACATGGAGCGGGAGGATTGATGATCAATGGCTTTCAAGACCGTGATTATGCGCGACAATCAGGTCACTGTTGAATTAGCGAATCGCCATGCCCGCCAAGCATCTACCCGTTTTTCTGCGCATCCTGGCCTTGAGCATCCTGCTCGGGGCCGTACATGCCCATGCAGGCCCCACTATCCAGCTACCGAGAACCGGCATTTCCGCCGACGAACTGGCGCTGCTGATCAACGACGATGATCCACTCTCCCGCGAGACCGGTGCTTATTACCAACGAATGCGCAAATTACCGGAACAGAACGTCATTCATCTGCGCTTTCCCTCCGGAAAAACAACGCTGAGCCCGCAGGAGTTCGAGCCGCTCAAGGCCGAAATCGACCGCCTTGCTCCGAAGCACATTCAAGCCTTTGCTGCGGCATGGACGCAGCCCTATCAGGTTGGCTGCATGTCGATGACCTCGGCCCTGGCCTTCGGATACGACGAAAAATATTGCTCGACAAAATGCAGTCCAAGTAGCGCCAGCCGATATTTCGACACGGCCAGTACCTACCCATTCCATGATTTTCAGACACGCCCGGCCATGATGTTGGCCGGACAAAATTTTGCTGACGTCAAGGCGCTGATTGATCGCGGTGTCGAGGCGGATCACAGCTTCCCGGACGGCACCGCTTATCTGCTGAGTACGTCCGACAAGGCGCGCAGCGTAAGAACCAAGCTATTCGGCATCACCAAAACAGTAATCGGCGTAATGGTTCCCATCGAGGAAATTGAAGCGGACTCGATCACGGGTCGCCAGGATGTGTTGTTCTATTTCACGGGTCTGGCTCAGGTACCAAATCTTGACACGCTCAAGTTCATACCGGGTGCGCTAGCCGACCATCTGACCTCATTCGGCGGCCAGTTGACCGACTCTAAACAAATGAGCAGCCTGCGCTGGCTGGAGGCTGGCGCCACAGCGAGCTACGGCACGGTTACCGAACCCTGCAATCACCTGCAGAAGTTTCCAATGCCTGCCGTTGCGATGTTTCACTATCTGTCAGGCGCAACGGCCATCGAGGCCTACTGGAAAAGCGTGGCTTGGCCGGGTGAAGGTCTTTTCATCGGCGAACCACTGGCCCGCCCATTTGCGCCAAGCCTGACCAGGACCGACGACGAAATCTATCAGTTGAAACTGATCTCGCCCAAAAAAGCCGTCTGGCGAGTCGAACAAGCCGATTCGATCATGGGGCCGTTTCAGCCCATTTCCCGAGGTCTGCCTGTCGTGGCCGGGAGAAACACCGTGCGCATCGCAGTCCCGCCAAGTACCAAGGCCTATCTTCGCCTGGTTCGTTAACCAAAAACGGGAGCTTGAAGCTCCCGTTTCTTGTTTGCATGCCTGGTCGGGCTTACTGCAACTCCTCCAGACGAATGCGCTTGACCTTGCCCTTCTGGGCAGACAGCGCTTCGATCTTGGCAATTGCGGCATCGGCAGCGCTTTCCTTGCAAACATGAGTCAGGATGATGATGTCGGTCTCGCCTTCACCCTCTTCCGGTTCGCGCTGCAGCATGGCATCGATGGAGATGCCCTGATCGGCCAGAATGCGCGTGACGTCAGCCAGCACGCCCGGCTTGTCTTCGACACGCAGACGCAGGTAATAACCGGTCTCGATCTCGCTCATCGGCAGGATCGGCAGGTTGGACATGGCATTCGGCTGGAATGCCAGGTGCGGCACGCGGTGCGCGGCATCAGCCGTAGCCAGGCGGGTGACATCGACCAGATCGGCAATCACGGCTGAAGCGGTCGGCTCGGCGCCGGCACCCTTGCCGTAGTACATCGTCGCGCCAACGGCATCGCCCTTGACCAGTACGGCATTCATCGCGCCTTCGACATTGGCAATCAGGCGCTTGGCCGGGATCAGGGTCGGATGGACACGCAGCTCAATGCCCTTGTCGCGACGCTTGGCAATGCCAAGCAGCTTGATGCGGTAGCCGAGTTGCTCTGCATACTTGATATCGGAAGCTTCGAGCTTGGTGATGCCTTCCACATAAGCCTTGTCGAACTGCACCGGGATGCCGAAGGCGATCGAGGCGATCAGCGTGGCCTTGTGAGCGGCATCGACACCTTCGATATCGAAAGTCGGATCAGCCTCGGCGTAACCGAGACGCTGGGCTTCCTTGAGCACGTCGTCAAAAGACAGGCCCTTGTCGCGCATTTCGGAGAGGATGAAGTTGGTCGTACCGTTGATGATGCCGGCCGCCCATTCGATGCGGTTGGCGCTGAGGCCTTCGCGCAGCGCCTTGATGACCGGGATACCGCCGGCCACGGCTGCTTCGAAAGCAACCATGACGCCCTTGTCTTGCGCTGCGCTGAAAATTTCAGTGCCGTGCACGGCGAGCAGCGCCTTGTTGGCCGTAACAACATGCTTGCCATTGGCGATCGCCTGCATGACCACTTCCTTGGCCACGCCGTAGCCGCCGATCAGTTCGACAATGATGTCGATTTCCGGATCGTTTACCAGCGAGAAGGCATCGTCGGTGACACGGGCAGAGCCACCAGTGATTTGCTTTGCCAGTTCAACATTCTTGTCGGCCACGGCAGTAATCCGGATCGGACGGCCGGCACGGCGGGTAATTTCTTCCTCGTTGCGTTTGAGAACGGTCCAGGTGCCACCGCCGACGGTGCCGATGCCGATAAGGCCAACATTGATAGGTTTCATGTGCAGTCTTTACTTGGTTTGGTTGGTGTTGTGACGTTTGCGATAGTTTTCGAGGAAGCGAGCGATACGCGCAATGGCCTCTCGCAAATCATCCTCATGCGGCAGAAATACAAGGCGGAAGTGATCCGGATGCGGCCAGTTGAAGCCCGTCCCCTGCACCAGCAACACCTTTTCTTCCTGGAGCAGTTCAGAGATGAATTGCTGGTCGTTCTTGATGGGATAAATTACCGGATCAAGCTTTGGGAACATGTACAGCGCTGCCTTCGGCTTGACGCAGCTGACCCCGGGAATAGCAGTTATCAGTTCATGCGCAATGTCGCGCTGGCGACGCAGGCGACCGCCGTCCCTGACCAGGTCGTCAATGCTCTGATAGCCGCCCAGCGCGGTCTGAATGCCATGCTGGCCCGGTGCATTGGCGCACAAACGCATGGACGCCAGCATGTCGAGCCCTTCGATGTAATCCTTGGCGTGGCGCTTGTCGCCTGAAACCACCATCCAGCCAGCACGATATCCGCAGGAGCGATAGTTTTTCGACAGGCCATTGAAGGTGATCATCAGGACATCTTCGGCCAGCGAAGCGATCGAGGTGTGCTTTTCAGCGTCGTACAGCACCTTGTCATAAACCTCGTCGGCATAGATCGTCAGGTGATGCTGGCGGGCAATGTCGATGATTTCATGCAGCAGGTCGTCCGGGTAAAGCGCGCCAGTCGGGTTATTCGGGTTGATGATGACAATCGCCTTGGTATGGGCGTTGATCTTGCTGCGAATGTCGTCAAGGTCGGGCAACCAGCCCTTGCTCTCGTCGCACAGGTAATGCTTCGGCGTACCGCCGGAAAGGCTGATCGCTGCCGTCCATAGCGGATAATCCGGCGCCGGGACCAGTACTTCATCACCTGCATCGAGCAAGGCATTCATGGCCATCACGATCAGCTCTGACACGCCGTTGCCGACGTAGATGTCATCCAGCGTCACGCCCTTGATGCCCTTCTGCTGGGTGTAGTGCATGATCGCCTTGCGCGCCGCGAAGATACCCTTGGAGTCTGTGTAGCCGGCCGCATTCGGCAGATTGCGGATCATGTCCTGCTGGATTTCTTCAGGCGAATCAAAGCCGAACGCAGCCAGATTGCCGATATTCAGCTTGATGATCTTGTGGCCCTCTTCCTCCATCTGCTTGGCTTTCTGCAGCACGGGGCCGCGAATGTCATAGCAGACGTTGGCGAGTTTGGCGGACTTCTTGACGTGTTTCATTGGAATCTTCCGACGTAACGACTTATGGCCCACAAGGGCCAAAGGTATAATCCTACTTTATCGTATGGTGCACCGCAATTTTGGCGGACTTTTCGGAATGATCGCGCAGTGAAACTTCACATCTCGAATACCGCAGGACTCAACCTGTTTACCGCCTATGGCGATGACTATGCTGCGGTCAACCACGAAAAACATGAAAAAAACCTGATTCTGCTTCCCGAGTCGATGATTCCCGCCTGGACTTCAGCGACAGTGAACACCTTGAGCGAATCAGACATGAATATTCTGCTCGGACTGGATACCGAAATAGTCCTGCTTGGCACCGGCAAAAGGCTGCGCTTCCCGCCTAGCGCCCTGCTCAGGCCCTTTGCCCCGGCCGGAATCGGCATCGAAATCATGGATCTGAAAGCTGCCTGCCGAACCTACAACATCCTTGCCGCTGAAGGGCGCAAGGTTGCAGCAGCACTGCTCTTCGACTAATCGCTCAGTCCAGCTTTTTCAGGTATTCCTTGGTAAACACCTTGTCCGGAAGGTCACGCAATTTCATGTCGCTATAGTCGAGAATCGACTTATCGCCGTTGCGTAACGCATCTTCCATCACCAGCCGCGTCGGACGAATCCGCCCCGCCAACGTCTGGAAATTCTCGTAGCTGCATTTCTTCATAAGACGATTGGACAGCGAGTAGAACTCAGCCTTCAATGGCCAGCCCGATTTTTCATTGACCCAATAAACGACTCGCTGATAGGTAACGCTACGGTCAACGGCAATTAACTCAAGAATATGAAAAGAGTCGTTACCGATTTTTTCGGTGCCGATGATTTTGGGATTATAGTCGCCAGAAAAATTGGCTCTCGCCAGATCACCATTTGCCACCTGCCCAGTCAGACGCTGCGCCAGCGAAATTCGAACCGGCTGCGATACCTCTGGCATGAATACCCAGAGATCACGCCCCTTCATCAGAATGATCTGGCCACGCTCCGAAGCCGGCTCCGTCACCATGACGACTGTGTTCTCGTTACCCTTTGAAAGCACGCGGTATTTGCGCATGTCGGCATCTTTGTCCGGGCGCAGGGAATTTATTACAATGTCAACCTGAAACCCATCAGCGGGAAAGCGAACCTTGTCCGCCTTTTCAACTATACTGCGGGCAATCGCATCATCGGTCGGCGCAACACTGCTTCCTTGCGCTGCAACGGTCAGTGACTGGAGCAAAAGAAAAATGCCGGACGTCAGAGCAACGCACCATCTGCCATTCCGAATGCACTTGTTATTTACCATGAATACTCTCCTGCACGATCTTGATGGTCTAATTACTGACGGCAGCAACCAACTATGAGCGTTGTCCGCATCGAACACGTCTTCAAGGACTACCAGCTCGGCGAACAGACCGTCCACGCCTTGAATGATATTACATGGTCCATCGACGCCGGCGTCTTTCTCGCCATCTCCGGCCCCTCTGGCAGCGGCAAAACCACCTTGCTCAATCTGATCGGCTGCATTGACAAGCCGACTCACGGCAAGATTTTCATCAATGAAGAAGACGTGTCCGAAAAAACCGCTAACGAACTGGCCGACCTCCGTTCGCGATCAATTGGATTCATCTTTCAGACCTTCAATCTGCTCCCGGTGCTCTCCGCGGCGGAAAATGTAGAGTACCCCCTGCTCCGCCGCACCGATATTTCTGCCGAAGAACGGAAGATGCGGGTTGATTACTTTCTGGATATCGTCGGCCTCAGCCAGTTTGCCAACCATCGCCCGAACCAGTTGAGTGGCGGACAACGTCAGCGTGTCGCCATTGCCCGCGCTCTGGCTATCAAACCCAGTATCGTCCTCGCCGACGAACCAACCGCCAACCTCGACAAGGCAACTGGCCGCGAAATTCTCAGCCTGATGAAGCAGATCAATCGTCACCTGAAAACCACCTTCATTTTTTCCACGCACGACCAAAAAGTCATTGATCGCGCTGACCGTTTGGTTCAAATGGAAGATGGTTGCATCACCGCCTTTGGCGTCCGCAACGAAAGTAACAAGACCTGGAACCTGGCCCGAGTCCGCAGCTTGCCCGAATCCGAAGACGAATAACCGGCCCACTGAAATCAACAGGAATATCCCGTGACCGAACCAAAAACCGCCCACTGTCTAACCATCATCGCTGCCTGCACTCTTGCCATTGGCGCCAACGCTGCAGACGACGACCTGTTTGGCCGCGACGCACTCTTTGGCGACGATCTTCCCAAGCTCTCTTCACCCTCCCGTGAGGCCGGCTCCGGCATCAAGGGCTTTATCCAATTCGAAGCTGCCCGTACGACAGCCACTCCGGAACATTGGTCCAAGCTACGCACCCGTGCCGAACTGGGCAGCGCCGGCAAGCTTGGCGAAGGGACAAAATGGAAAATGGGAGCCCGCTTCGACTACGACGCAGCCTACAGTATCAACGACTACTACCCTGCCGACGTCGAAAAGAATCAGCGCTACAACCTTGAGCTGCGAGAAAACTATCTAGACGTCAGCGCCGGCAACTGGGACTTCCGATTCGGCAAACAGAACGTTGTCTGGGGCGAAATGGTCGGCCTGTTTTTCGCCGATGTCGTATCCGCCCGAGACCTTCGAGAATTCGTCCTTCCAGAATTCGACCAAATGCGCATTCCGCAATGGGCTGCCCGCGCCGAATATTTCGCCAATGACTTTCATGCCGAATTGCTGTGGATTCCGGTGGCCAGCTACGACAACATCGGCAAACCCGGATCTGAGTTTTATCCGATGCCAGCCGCCGCCAACGTCCGCTACCTCGCCGAAACGAGACCGGAGCGTGACACCGACAACATGAACTACGGTCTACGTCTCTCAACCCTGAAATATGGCTGGGACGTATCAGGTTTTTATTACCACAGCACAGATATCAGTCCGACCTTCTACCGCCAATTCGATGGTCCGACAGTCGTCTATCAAGCTCACCACGACCGCATTCATCAATACGGTGGCACGCTATCCAAGGACTTTGGAGATGTAGTCTTGAAGGCCGAAGGTGTGTACACGACCGGCCGTAGCTTCAGCGTACAGGACCTTGCCGACAGTGATGGTGTCGTCCGGCAAAACACCTTCGACTGGGCCGCTGGGCTAGATTTCACCCTTCCTGCTGAAAGTCGTTTCAACGTCCAATTATTCCAGCGTCGATATTCCAACTACAACGCAACCCAGATTCCGCATAAAGAAGAAAATGGCTACAGCCTGTTGCTCAACACCAAGTTCATCAATAACTGGGAAGCCCAGGCCATCTTCATTTCCAGCCTGAACCGGAGCGACTGGCTATTGCGACCACGCTTAGCCTGGAATTTCGAGCGCAATTGGCGATTACTGATTGGCGCAGATATCTTTAAAGGCCCTCCTACTGGCTTGTTCGGTAGATACGACCAACAGGATCGCGTCTATTCCGAAATTCGCTACAGTTTTTAAGTCCCTGTTTAATCAACGCAGAGCAAGACGCTACGCCCCGTAGCAACAGGACAAGGAAAGCCCATTGAAAAAGCTAAAAGTGCTTTTCTTTGCTGAAGGTGCCACCCTTGCTCACGTTGCACGGCCGCTAACGCTGGCCAAAGAATTGGACGCACAACAATTCGACGTCGTTCTTTGTCGTCCTGCCGAATATGCGAAATTAACTTCGGGGCTTCCATTTCCTGTACTGGACCTGGAATGCCAAGATGGGGACACTTTCGCGCACAAACTCGAGCATGGCTCACCGCTTTATGACTTCCCAACTTTATGCCGCTATGTCGACGCAGACTTGGCGCTGATTGATCAGGAAAAACCAGATGTCGTGGTTGGAGACTTTCGACTTTCGCTGTCAGTTAGTGCCCGTTTACGCTCCATACCGTATATCGCCATTTGCGATGCTTACTGGAGCCCGGAACGTCAGCTCAGCACGCCGTTGCCTGTATTCGGCTTTACCCGCTACTCACCAATCCCGCTAATTGAATTCCTGTTTCATCGCATCGCCCCATTGGCATTCCGTCTGCACGCCTTGCCGCTCGAACGTCTCCGGTCAAAATTTAATCTCCCGTCTCTTGGGTACGATCTGCGGCGCTGCTATACCGATGCTGATCAGCGATTATTTGCCAACTTCCCCGCTCTTTTCCCTGATGTATCCGCGCACAAGGGCGCCGAATTCATTGGTCCGATCGCATGGTCACCCGATTTCGATGGGGAAATGGATTTCCTGTCCGGCACGGGGCCTCTAGCGTATGTCACCATGGGTAGTTCCGGTAATCCACAAGTTATTGAAGACATCGCTCCCATCCTAGAGGGTATCGGAAGCAGAGTCTTGATAGCGACCGCTGGTAAGCCATTGTTCCTGAAGGACCCAAAACCCACCACGCAAATTTTCAACTATCTACCAGGATCAGTTGTTTGCCGGCATGCCACTCTGGTCATCTGCAACGGGGGCAGCCCAACCACCAATCAGGCATTAACAAATGGAATACCTGTTTTGGGAATCGCCCGAAACATGGATCAATTTCTCAACATGGAAACTATTGTCAATTTCGGAGCAGGACTGTTGGTACGAGCCGACCGTGCTACGCCAACCCGGCTACGGCAGGCCATCGAAAAGCTCATGGGCGATCCAAAATTCACGCTCCGTGCAAAAAATTTGGCCGACAATCAATACGGGGAACACGTCTCGTTGACGTTGGCTAAACACATCAAGGCTCTGTGCGTACGTAGCCTTAGCCAATTGCAATGAATTTTCAAACATCCGTGTAATCTCAAGGATCATCAGATGAGACGAATAAACAGTTTGCAGATAGCGGCATTTGCACTGCTACTGACGCTAGCGGTAAGCATCGGGATAAGCGCCGCCGTGCTATTGGCGACACTTATTCCGTTGGGGGGCTATCACGAGATAGCCGTGGTATTTTTATCTGCGCTTCTGATCTATGCCTTCGCTCTGTTTTTTTTCAGGGCTTTTCTGTTGCTCTTCCCTCTGCGCAGTGGAGATATCCCGGAAGGATCTCAACAAGAGTTTGTCTACCATGTTTATCTCTTGTTCTATCTGATTCTTTTCTACCCTATTCTGCGCAGTGGCTTCGTTCCCGTGCCGATCATGCGATTGGTGTACTTGGGCTTGGGCGCAAAACTTGGAGATAACACCTATAGTTCAGGCATTATTCTCGATGCGCAGTTTGTCGAAATTGGCAGCAACAGCATTGTTGGCCAATATGCATTACTTGTTCCACACGTGATCGAGGGAAGTAAGCTAGCGCACTACCCAATTAAAATGGGGAACAACGTAACCATAGGAGCTGGCGCAACAGTACTTTCCGGCGTGACGATCGGCGATGGTGCGATCGTTTCCACTGGGGCTGTAGTAACAAAAGGTACTCAAATCGGGCCAGGTGAAATATGGGGTGGAATTCCGGCCAAATTAATCGGAACAAGGGTTACAACCGATCAGCAGCCTCCTGAGGATGCTGAAGAATCTGTTTAAGCTCCATTTGCGGCACTGAAATGCTCCTAGAAGGAAATACTGTCGGAATATTTTACACAGGTCATTTTTGATTGCTTTTCTGAGGCAACAAAAACGCCGTTAACAACTGATTAATAAGGGTTTTAATCATGTTGGCACGCATATCGCTTTAGATCACTGCGTAAGTTCAAACAATGTAATTTCCATCCAGACAGACCGGAGAATTCTCATGAAAAAAACTCTTATTGCGGCAGCCGTAGTCGCGATGTCCTTTAGTTCCGCTGCCAACGCAGCATTGGTTAACACCATTGACCTGTTTACGACCGCACAAGCCCCCCTTACTGACACTACTCCTGGCGGCGCTTACATCATGTCGCAAGTTGGCGCTGTCGGCGATACCAGCATTCTCGGTGGTTACCGTGACCTCGGTGTAAATCTGTTGACCAACGGCGGTGTTGGAACCCGTGACGCAAACATTTCCGTTTCCAGTGGTTTCCTTGACTTCAGCGTCGATACACTAGCCACTGGTACAGGCCTCGTTCGCTGGGACGGCGTAAATAGCGCCGCCGCAATTGACCCGACCGGTCTGGGCGGCATATTCCTTGCCGATGCAGCCACCTCCGCCTTTGCCCTTGATGTCATTTTCTCCGATGGTGGTTTCCGTTTTGACTTGGAAGCTTACACATCGGCCAACCAGTGGTCGAAAATTCAGTTGATTTCCAATGCGCACGTAGTGCCGGAAACCACGTATATCTCGCTGGCGGCTTTCGGCCTCTGCGGCTTCAACAACGGCGTTGTAATCGTTACCTGCGGCGCAGGTGGTGCGGTTGATTTCGCAAGCCTCGGCGCTTTGCAAGCTGTTATCGACCCTCTCGGCGGCAGCACCGCCATTGACTTGACCTTGGGCCAAGTGGTTGTTGTGCCGGAACCCGCCTCTCTGGCGCTTGTTGGTTTGGGCCTGCTTGGCGTTGGTGCACTCCGCCGCCGCCGTTCTGCCAAGTAATAAATACTCGACGTAAAAATGAAGCCGCCTTCCGGCGGCTTCAGACGGATACCAGAGCCCCCAAGTAATTGGGGGCTTTGTTTTTAGTATCCTCGCAAGCCAGCCAAACCAGATCGAACAAGAGGCTGTGACCTTGGAAGAACCTTGATATTCGCTAAGATTGCGGTTTAGTTTAGATTCAGCAATTCACTTAGACTCTTACGTAAAGACCGCGATATTGGGACTGTCGATTGACCAACCCGACAAAAGAAAGCAAAGCTTTGATCATTTGACGCCCCAACCAAACCTTCAAAACGTGAAGCTACCAGTTCAATTTCGGTATTGATTTCTGAGTTGGCCGATATTTTACGACCAGCTCTGGCATACCAACGGAAAATCACAGGCGTCATTTCTGGTTGCAGATGCAACCCAAGCGAAGTAGCCGTCAACCAAAGACGCTGCATCGCCATTCCCGCCTCAACGTAATCATTCAAAGAATTTAGTGGTTTGCGAGGCTTAAGCAGAAGATGCCCCGCACAAGCAAGAGCTGGGATGAAATCAAGCTGGATGCGAGGAACAACAGTTCCCAGTAGGTAGCGATTAAAGAACTCCACCCTCGACCAACTCTGCATCACCCATTTCATGAGTTTGGCCGTCATTGGATCAACTCCAATTGCCTCTTCAGGCAAGCGATCATGACTAAAGCGCGCTCCCCATTCAATGATATCCCTGTGTACTTGATACGCTTCCGGGCAAGTCAGGCGAATATACGCATTATCCCAAAGCAGTCTTGCCACCCTCATCCGATCAGTCATATTTTCGAAAACCTGGACGGAATAATTGCTGCCGGGGGCTAGCGAAAGTAAGTTTCGCTGCTCCGCGGAAAGCGGTGTCATACGCATGGGGCGGCGTTGGACCACGCGCTTTTCAATATAAGGGAGCAACGGATCAACCGACAAATCCGGCACACTCCTCAATTGAATATCATAAACCGGAGCGTTATCTGGAGATCCCGGCCGCACGCGCCACTCGCACACAAGCTGATATCCACTCGCCGCAATTCGCAATGTCTCAATCAGAGCACCATGAGCCATCTGGCTCGGATGCCCGTCAAAATCGTAAAGGACATGCTCTCTGGTGTCATAGCCGTGTACTGCCAAGCGATCATCTGCCACGATTTCAAATCGCCACGGCTGAGTGTTATCACCACTCGGCGCCCAACGAGCCAAGTCGAGAATTTCTATCAGCACGTCACGACTCATTGTCTGTTTTCCTTGCCATGAGCGCCAACTGCCGACGAACCAAACTCCGCATCAGGCGCTGTAGCGGATTCCGGTACCCGCCAGGACGCCAAGTCCGGACATAGCGCATGCGATACGCATCAAACTGGCTACCCCAGGGGGCTAGCCTTACCCCTCCCCGACCAAGCAGTAGCTTTAATGTTTCAACAGCCGCTACTCCGGCACATAGCTGGCAGGCGGCAATACTCGACGGACCCCGTCGTTCGGCCAAGTTGACACGACTCATATCGGCAACGTAACCACGTTGAAGCATAGCGGGCGACAGACCAACAAGAAATCGGATTGCCATCTCCATTTCATCGCATCCCTCAAAGCCAAAATAATCTTCATAAGGCATCCCACCCGGCCCGAAAACCAGAAGTGCCGTTCCTAATCCCAACGGGGCAGCAGTAACGACCGGAATGTTTTTTCGTTCGCACGCAGAAAACGTCATCCGCCGGGCAGAAAATGCAAAAAAATCAAGCCCATCGACGTATACATCAACATCGTCAAGAAACGCTTCCAGTGAGTCTTCTTGCACCCCTGCTGAAAACAGCTTCAGGTCAACCTCTGGATTGATGTCTTTGACCATATCAGCCAGAACATCGATTTTGGGATGTTTTAAACTGCTGACCGTTGCACCGACCTGACGATTGAAATTTACAATATCAAAGACATCAAAATCAGCTATTGAGAATCGCCCAATTCCAAGACGAGCCAGTGTCAGTAAGTGAACACCGCCAACCCCTCCCAGCCCTCCTATAGCAACACGCGATTGGCGAAGCCGCTGTTGCTCTAACTCGGTGACCCACCCGATATTCCTTGAAAACGCATCGTCGTAATTAAACATTCCTGCCATTCCTCAAGACTTGATTCGTTTGGTATTACAATCAATTGAGCCACATTACCCGAAGCAGCCCCCTTGCGCCAATGATCAGTTTAATTACAGAATTTCGAGTTGCAGCACGCAACCTGAAACGCAACAGGAATCGCACGGCCATTGCCGTTCTTACTGTGGCCGGGGGGTTGGTCGCCTATCTTCTAGCTGGCGGTTTCATTGAATGGATCTTCGAAAACATGCGCGAATCGACGATTCGCTCTCAGTTGGGACATATCCAAATAGTCAAACCAGGCTATCTGGAAAAAGGTATCGCAGATCCATATAGTTATCTATTGCCGTCGCGCTCGGAAGAATTCAATAGCATTTCTCAGCACCCGAACGTAGTGAGTATTGCCCAGCGTGTCGCATTCAGTGGCTTGGCCAGCCTTGGCGACACTACCGTTAGTTTCATTGGTGAGGGCATAGAGCCTGCACAAGAAGCTGTGATCAGTGATCAAATTCACATCCGCTTAGGAAAAAATTTGGAAAGAAGTGATGAGCGCTCCGTCCTTCTTGGCGAAGGCCTTGCAAAGAACCTGACTGCAAAACCCGGAGATACCATCGTTCTACTTGTTACCGCCGCAAACGGCACGCCCAATGCAATTGAAGTTGTCGTTGCGGGCGTATTTTTTAGCTCTGCCAAAGAGTTCGACGACACTGCTTTACGCCTCCCACTCAAACTTGCACGCAAACTAATGCGAATCGATGGTGCTAGTTCGTGGGTCGTGCTACTGCAGGACACGAAACAAACTACACAGGTCGTAGCCAAATTGCGTTCCGTGCTATCACCAACAGATTTCGAGGTAATTCCATGGATAGATCTCGCTGATTTTTATAAAAAGACTGTAGTGCTTTTTGGAACGCAAGTCAGCCTGATGAAGACAATCATTGCGCTGATAATTGTATTGACGATATCCAATACACAGACCATGAGCGTTCTTGAACGAACCACCGAAATCGGCACAATGATGGCCATAGGCTCAAGACGTTCTGAGGTATTGAGAATGTTCGTAGTTGAGGGTTTATTAATTGGGGTTATTGGCGGGTTTACCGGCGTATTAGTCGGTTATGGAATCGCCGAAGCCCTGTCGGCAATAGGTATCCCGATGCCCCCCCCTCCGGGGATGGAAACTGGGTTCACCGCCCAGATTCTAGTCACTCCGTGGCTTTCCCTGGATGCGCTCGGACTAGCTATGGTTACGACACTGATTGCCAGCGTAATGCCCGCTTGGAAGGCCAGTCACATGAACGTTGTAGACGCATTAAGGTGCAACCAGTGACGAGTCAGACATTTGGGCGACTTGCGCTGGCACAGCGAAATCTGTTTCGCCATCGTTCACGTACTGCCGCCACCTTATTTGCAATTATTCTTGGAGTAATCAGCATGATCTTGGCTGGAGGCTTCGTTCAAGACATCCTGATACAGCTTGGCGAAGCGACCATCCACTCCCAAACCGGGCACATTCAGTTGGCGACTCCTGGCTATTGGGCGAGCAGATCGCGTACGTCTGAGTCACACATGATCAATGATCCGACAATTACGAAGAAAATTCTTGAGGCGCAAACTGGAGTAGAACAAGCTGTTAACAGAATCAATTTTGTTGGGATGCTAAGTAATGGCAAGCGCGACTTGGCAATTATTGGCGAAGGCATCGAACCAGCCGGTGAACGAAAAATTGGCAGCTTCATTCGCTATAGCGAAGGACGACCATTGGAAGAGGCAGACTCTGATGGAGTTGTTATTGGTCAAGGCATTGCGCGCTTGTTAAATTTGCACGTTGGTGATCGTGTCACGTTAATAATAAGTTTGTCTCAAGGTGCAATCAATACAATGGACCTTCAGGTCATTGGCGTCTTTCAAAGTTTTTCAAAGGAGTTCGACGCTAGGGCGATACGTATTCCCCTAACTGCGACACAAGAGTTACTCGACACCAAATCTGCCCACGTTCTGGTCTTGACACTGAGTGAGACCAAAGAAACAGATCAAATCGCCAGTGCCATTCGTGATCAGGTTGAGAAGCACGGGATCAAAGTAATGACTTGGCGGGAACTTTCGGATTTTTACGAAAAAACTGTTCAACTCTATGATGCTCAATTCGGCGTCCTACGCTTGATTATCTTTTTGATGGTTCTCCTCAGTGTCGCCAATAGCATTAATATGACCTTGTATGAGCGAACCAGGGAGTTCGGCACACTGCTTTCTCTTGGTGACAAGCCAAAAACGGTTTTTGAACTAATCATGATGGAAACCATCTTGCTGGGACTGCTCGGTGCCGGCCTTGGCATTCTCCTTGGTTGCATCTTCGCTTGGGGCATTTCTGCCATAGGCATTCCAATGCCGCCTCCACCAAATTCCAATCTCGGCTATACGGCCCTGATCCGTCTGGAGCCTTTAGCCATACTCTCAGCCGGCGCAACAGGATTCGGCGCAGCTGTTTTTGCAGCTCTATACCCAGCCTACCGTGCCACAAAGGTCAATATTGTTGACGCCTTGCGTCATGGTGTTTAGACATTAACGTGAATTCCTTCTCGATGCAGCGTTGTCATTTTCGTTTTTTGCACCTGTTTCCGTTATGATATCGCCCTACTAAGCGCCTTCAACACTAGTTACCGCCTGCAACTTGATCGAGATAACAACCATGCCCTTAAATCATTTCAACTTGGTATTTGCTACCAAATTGCTGATCGCATCACTCTTAGCATCAACGTTGATCGGTTGTAGTAGCAATCCTCCAGCCCCTGCTTTGGCTGCCACAGCCGACTACAGCTACAAGATTGGCCCTGGCGACACGCTCAACATCGTTGTGTGGCGCAATCCTGAATTGTCAATGAGTGTACCTGTCCGCCCCGATGGCAAAATATCGGCTCCCTTGATTGATGACTTGGCTGCAATGGGGAAGGATTCAACGACCCTTGCCCGTGACATCGAAAAGGAACTGGGGAAATTCATTCGTGATCCAGTGGTCACTGTGATTGTCACTGGTTTCGTCGGTCCCTACAGCGAGCAAATTCGTGTCGTTGGCGCGGCGGCTAAGCCACAAATTCTTGCTTACAAGCAAAAAATGACAGTTCTCGATGTCATGATCGCCGTCGGTGGCATAACTGACTTCGCCGACGGTAACAGAGCGACTATCCTGCGCACCTCTGAAAACAACGCGCAGTACCGGGTACGCCTAAAAGACCTTGTCAAGAACGGCGACGTTTCCGCCAACGTGGAAATGAAACCTGGTGACGTTGTCATCATTCCACAAAGCTGGTTCTAATCATCCCGGAACAACCTACCGCTGCCGTGTATTCACGGTGGCGGTTATATCTTTGAGCTCATAGATGGAAGAAATTCTTCGGCAGGCATTTACCATTCTGCGTGCGACCTGGAAACATCGGCACCTCGGGATGGTGGTCGCGTGGGTTGTCGGCGCCATAGCGGCTGGCGTGATACTACGTATTCCAAATCAATTTGAAGCCTCTGCCCGAATCTATGTCGACACGCAATCTATTTTAAGACCTTTGATGTCAGGACTCGCTGTTCAGCCAAATATTGAGCAGCAGATCATGATGCTCAGTCGCACATTGATTAGCCGGCCGAATTTGGAAAAACTAATCCGGATGGCTGACCTTGACCTGAATGTCAAAGATAAGGCACAACAGGAAGCGCTAATCGACTCACTGTCAAGCACCCTTAAAATACAAGGGCTTGGCCGCGACAATCTCTACACGATCTCTGCCCGCGACCCTGATCCGGCCAAGGCCCAGCGAATTGTTCAAGCGCTTGTTTCGATCTTCGTTGAGTCCAGCTTGGGCGACAAGCGGCAAGATACCGATTCAGCACGCAAATTCCTTGAAGAACAAATTCGTAACTATGAGAAGAAGCTGGAAGACGCAGAAAACCGCCTCAAGGAATTTAAATTACGCAATATCGAACTTGCCACATCGGAAGGCAAGAGTGGCGTTGATCGCCTTAGTGAACTGACAAACCAGCTGAATAGCGCTCGTCTTGAGCTACGTGAAGCGGAGCAGTCCCGTGATGCGCTTCGCCGTCAAATCGTTGGCGAAGAACCAGTGCTGCTTCCTGAAACCTCTGGAAGTGAGTCAAGCGTGTCACTACCAGAGATTGACGGCCGAATTGATGTCCAGAAGCGGAACCTCGACACCCTGCTTCAACGCTATACAGAACAACACCCGGATGTAATCGGGACACGACGCATGATCAAGGATCTGGAAGAGCAAAAGCGCCAAGAGCTTCTGGCCCGAAAAAAATTTGCTGCGGCCAATCCAGGCTCTTCAGTCAGCAATAATCCCGTATATCAGCAGCTCAAGGTATCGCTTGCAGAATCCGAAGCCAATACTGCCTCACTCCGAGCTCGCGTCAGTGAGTATGAAGAACGCTACAAACGTACTACGAGCGTAATGAAGAATCAGCCCCAACTCGAAGCTGAGTTTGCCCAATTAAATCGGGATTATGAACTCGACAAGAAAAACTACGAGCAACTGGTTTCGCGTCGAGACTCTGCGGAAATGTCGGGTGACCTCGATACAGCAGGCTCAATGGCTGATTTTCGATTAATCGATCCTCCTCGTGCCTCATCCACACCTGTAGCACCGAATCGTTTACTTCTCTTCCCTCTCGGCCTCGTACTTGCCATAGCAGGCGGCCTTTTTGCTGCCTTCGCAGCCAGCCAAATTCGCCCTGTGTTTTTCGATAGCAAGTCCTTGCGTGAGGCAACTGATCTTCCCGTTTTGGGCACCGTGTCGTTGATTCCAAACGAGGCGCGTCGCCTCAAGGAACGGGCCAGTCTTCGTCGCTTTTTGCTAGCCAGTGGTGGTTTGGTAGTGGCCTATGCACTTGGACTAGGGCTACTTACCATCCTTTCTCAACGTGCTGCAGGAGGTTGATCGATGAGTCTGATTGAGCAAGCAGCCAAGCGCCTTGAACAACTCCGCCAAGCTGGTGTTGAGCTACCGGAAGAACGGGACGAAGCACCAATTTTTAAACCGGTACCTTTCGATGGAATGCAGCATTCACAAAGTGCAGCTGATACAGTGAGCTGTTCCCCCGCGCCCCTCGGGATTCAATCTTCGAATGCAGTGGAAACCACATTGAACTTGGAAGCAATTTCGGCTTCCGGTCTGCTGGTGCCGAATGCAGCCCGTAGCCAGCTTGCTGACGAGTTTCGCGTGATTAAGCGCCCGCTGATTGCCAATGCCATGGGTAGAGGAGCTGAGCCGATTCCCAACGGCAACTTGATCATGGTTACCAGCGCCTTGCCAGGTGAAGGCAAGAGTTTTTCGGCTATCAATCTGGCCATCAGCATCGCCATGGAACTAGATAATACCGTGATGCTGGTTGACGCCGATGTTGCTCGCCCATCAGTACTGAATATGCTTGGACTTCCGCCAAGTAAGGGCTTGCTTGACGTGCTTCAACAAAACTCTCTCGACATCTCTGGGGTCCTGTTACGCACGAATATCGAAAAGCTCTCCATCCTTCCAAGCGGTACACCGCACCCTCGTGCCACCGAACTACTGGCGAGCGACGCGATGATACGCCTGCTAAATGACATGGCAAGTCGATACAGTGACCGTATCATCGTTTTTGACTCCCCACCTTTACTGCTGACCACCGAAGCACGTGTCCTTGCCACTCACATGGGGCAAATTGTTGTCGTTGTCAATGCCGAAAACACCGTTCAATCCGCCGTAAAGCAAGCCATTTCAACCATTGAGTCCTGCCCGATCAAGATGATGGTCCTCAACCAAATCCGGACAGTCAAGGCAGATGGGTACGGCTATGGGTACGGCTATGGGTACGGACATGAAAAATAGCACCATCCTCCTGTCACGCACCACAGGACTAGTCATAGCGTGCCTGTGGACTAATGCAGCTATTGCCCAGGAGCCACCTGCCCTTAATTCAGGGACACAAAGTCAAGCTTTTGTTGTAGTCCCACGTTTCACTCTGACCGAGACATGGACAGATAACGTCGCGATTGGCGGCGGTCAAAACAACAAGGAAAGTGGCTTCATCACTCAACTTGCTCCCGGCATTCGTATCGACGCAAAAACGGCCCGACTGAAGGCTTACTTTGACTATGCATTGACGGGCATTTTCTACTCAACATCGTCGGCCAATAGCCAAACACAAAACGCTCTTAACACCTTTGGCACGCTTGAAGCGATATCAAACTGGATGTATCTGGACTTCAGTGGTCTTATCGCCCAGCAGGCGATTTCTGCCTTTGGTGCACAGTCACCCAGCAACGCGAACGTCAACACGAATAGTACAGAAACATCGACCTATCGCCTCTCTCCTTATATCCGCGGGCAACTGGCTGGAGCTGCCGATTACTCGTTACGTTATACATGGTCGACCACTCAATCCAATGCCTCAGTCGCATCCGATATAGAGCTTTCTAGCTGGGCTGGGCAATTACGTGGAAGCACCCCATTTCAGAACCTGAAATGGTCTATCGACGGAACCCAGCAGAATGCCAGCTATAGCCGTGGGCGAGCAACAGAGGCAGATCGATTATATGCGATTGGCACCTATACAATTGTTCCTCAATTCCGTGTCTCTCTAAGTGGTGGCCAGGAGTCAAATAACTACGCATCGCAAAACGTTGAGGGAAAGTTAACTTATGGTTATGGCTTTGACTGGACACCGACCGAGCGTACCCAGATTTCAGCCTTCAAGGAACGTCGTTTTTTTGGTGACGGGCACCGATATAGCCTCAGTCACCGTTTTCCGCTAAGCAGTATTCGTTATTCAGACACCAAGGATGTATCTGTTCTACCGGATCAATTTTCATCGGTTGGGCTTGGTACTGTTTTCGACCTTTTTCGGCAAATTTGTAGCCAGCAACTCTCCAGTATCTACACCGATCCGAATCAACTGGAACAAGCCGCCAACACTTGTGCGACAGACCTGATAACTAGGTCAGGTATTCCTGCCAATACTCAGGTTACCAGCAGTTTTCTAAGTTCTCGCGCCACCGTGCAACGCAGTCAACAACTGGCTCTGGTAGTCCAAGGAACAAGAAACACTGTTACCGTACTTTTTAACCGTAACGAGAGCCAATCAATTCTGGCTTCGACAACCGTATTTGACGACTTCAATAATACGAACAATATTCGACAACGTGGTGTTAGCGTTAACTTGTCGCACCAACTAAGCGCAATTTCGAGTCTCAACTTTATGGCATCCCGTCAGGAAAGCACAGGGACTGGAATTAGCACGCTAAAGGCCACGACCATGATGTACCAGGCTAGCCTCACATCGAAGCTTGGCGCCAAGACAAATGGTGGCCTCACCATCCGCCGTACGGAGTTCGATAGCACATTCAGCCCTTACACCGAACACGCAATTGTCGGCACCATTTCAGTAATTTTTTAGCACCATGTACAAGTCCTTCTACGGCTTGATCAGCAAGCCATTCCAGCTGAACCCTGACCCAGCCTTTTATTTTGGCAGCAAGCAACACCTCCGCGCGCAAGCCTACCTTGAGTATGGGATGCACCAGAACGAGGGCTTTATCGTTATTACCGGCGAGGTTGGCGCGGGAAAAACCACCATTGTTCGAGGATTACTAGACAGTCTCGATCCGGAAAAGGTTGTCGCTGCGCAACTGGTCAGTACACAACTCGATGCCGACGATACGCTACGGCTTGTTGGCGCAGCATTTGGCCTGCGCACCAAAGATGTCGCCAAATCCGATGTCCTGATGTCGCTGGAGGCATTCCTGATCAGCATGACGGCCAAAGGCAAGCGCTGCCTTCTGGTTGTTGACGAAGCCCAGAATCTGACGGCCCGGGCAGTCGAAGAATTACGCATGCTCTCCAATTTTCAGTATGGCAACCAGGCCTTGCTGCAAAGTTTTCTCATTGGCCAACCGGAGTTCCGGCAAATCCTGCAAAGCCCACACATGATGCAGTTTCGCCAGCGAGTGATCGCGGCCTGCCACATTGGTCCGTTGGATGTCAGCGAAACTCAGGCCTATATCGAACACCGCCTGCATCATGCAGGCGCAACCGATTCGCCAAGCTTCACCTCTGGTGCTTACGAAACCATTTTCAAAGCTAGTAGCGGTATCCCTCGGCGCATTAATTCCGTATGTGATCGGCTACTTTTGTTTGGTTTTCTCAATCATCAGAAGAGCTTCGATGTCGCCGATGTAGACGAAGTTGCCCGAGAGATTTTTGAAGAAACCATTGGCGGCTCGACGCAGGTTCAGATGCAATACGCCCTGAATGATGGCAGCGGGGTTTCGGCTCAACCAAACCCCTTGGCAACTGGAACTCCTGGCGAATACGCTCGCCCTCCTCAGGAGCTGCTAGCCGTATTGAACGCCGAACATGTTGCCGAGCGCCTAGCTAGGCTGGAGTCAAGCCTGATGCAGTTGGAACGAATCAACGGCGCCACGCTACAACTTTTGCAACAAATTTTTGCTCACTCCAGCACGCAAACTACTTCTCACAACAAGAATGAAAAATCAGATGCCTAACACTTGGCCTGCCGAGCTCGGCCCAGTTATATGCGTGGTCGGTGCCCGCCCCAATTTCATGAAAATGGCGCCAATTTTGCGCGCCTTCGCTGCGCATCAGCCAGCCATCCCCACCCTGCTGGTGCATACCGGACAACATTACGATCGGGACATGAACGATAAACTGTTCGAGGACTTGCGGCTCCCTCACCCTGACATCAATCTTGAGGTTGGCTCGGGTAGCCATGCCGTTCAAACAGCTGAGGTGATGCGCCGCTTTGAACCCGTTGTAGACGACAAGAAGCCTTCATGTGTGTTGGTGGTCGGCGATGTCAATTCGACCTTGGCCTGCACGCTGGTTGCCGTCAAAAAAGGGATTCCGGTTGTTCATGTCGAAGCCGGGCTGCGCAGCTACGACCGCGCCATGCCAGAAGAAATCAACCGCGTCCTGACTGATCAGGTCGCTGATCTTCTTTACACTACAGAACGAAGCGCTGCCGACAATCTGGCGCGTGAGGGCATCGCAGGCGACCGAATTCGCTTTGTCGGCAACGTCATGATCGATTCGCTGTTAAGCAACCGGGAGTTTGCCCGCAAGCCTGCTGATTGCCTGCAGGCAGCATGTATTGATCCGGCCTTGATCAGTGGATCACAGGGTTTCGGCATCGTCACCATGCACCGTCCGTCCAACGTTGATCACCCGGATGTGCTGGAATCCCTGCTCAATGTGTTGCGTGAAATCTCTGAATCAATTCCATTGGTTTTTGCGCTGCATCCACGCACCAAAGCCAATATTGCACGTTTTGGTCTTGGTCAGCTGATCAATGACACGAGGATGATCATGCTGCCCCCACAGGGCTATCTTGAAATGCTTGGTCTGATGTCCAATGCCCGCATCGTTCTCACAGACTCGGGTGGGCTGCAGGAAGAAACAACCGCCCTTGGCGTACCTTGCCTTACCATGCGCGAAAATACCGAACGCCCCATCACCGTCGAACAAGGCACCAATACCATGGTCGGGCGTGACGTCGAGGCTATTCGCCGTCACGCTGCAGAAGTACTGGCCGGCCGAGGTAAAAGCGGGCGCGTACCCGAATTCTGGGATGGCCATGCAGCCGAACGCATTGCTGCAGACCTGGCTGGCTGGCTGATTGAGCACCAAGGGCGACGCTAATTGCCAACAATGACGAAGCCAAGCGTTGCTCCGTGCAATGCGCTGACCATTGACGTCGAGGATTACTTCCAGGTTTCGGCATTCGCCCCGCATATTCCCCGCTCCGACTGGGCCATTCGCGAATGCCGCGTTGAACGCAACGTAGACTGCATTCTTGCCATGCTCGATAGGCATGGCACGAAAGGTACTTTTTTCACACTGGGCTGGCTCGCAGAACGTTATCCGGCGGTCGTTCGGCGCATTGTCGACAGTGGCCATGAACTGGCCAGCCATGGCTATGGCCACGAGCGAGCCAGCGATCAGACCCCGGAGAGTTTTTTTGCCGATATCAATCTTGCCAAGCTGATTCTCGAAGATCTCTCCGGCCATGAAGTGAAGGGTTATCGCGCCCCGAGCTTTTCAATCGGCGAGAAAAATTTGTGGGCCTTCGAATGTCTGGAGCGCGCTGGCTACCGCTACAGTTCAAGCATCTACCCGATTCGTCATGACCACTACGGCATGCCGAACGCGCCTCGCCACGCCCACGCCATTGGTGGCCTGGTCGAGATTCCCTGTACGACCCTACGCTTTCTCAACCGAAACTGGCCAGCCAGTGGTGGCGGCTACTTCCGGCTGATGCCCTACAGCCTGTCGCGATGGATGATCGAACGGATCAACCGGGTCGACCAGCTCCCGGCCGTGTTCTATTTTCATCCGTGGGAAGTGGACACGGGGCAACCCAGAATCCCCGGAATCAGCGCCAAGACGCGCTTCCGTCATTACGTCAATATTCACCGGATGGAGCAACGCCTGAATCGCCTGCTTGCCGATTTCACATGGGGCCGCATGGACAAACTATTTCTCGCCCCTGTTGGTAGCACCAATGGAGATTAAGCAGCTCACTCTGACAGATACGGCAAACGCGGTGCACTGGGATGCATTCGTTCTGGCCTGTCCGGACGCCACTTTTTTCCATCGAGCCGCCTGGCAAAGCATTCTCCGCAATGTCTTCCGCCACCCGACCTATTTTCTCTATGCCGAGGAGGATGGAAAAATAGAAGGGGTGCTACCACTAGCCCATATCAAGAGCCGGCTCTTTGGTAATTCGCTGATCGCCCTGCCTTTTGCCGTCTATGGCGGCGTTGCGGCCACCACACCGGAAGCCGCAACAGCGCTCGAGCAGGAAGCCCAGTCGCTGGCACGCAAGCTGGACGTCGATCATCTAGAATTTCGCAATATCCAACCCCGGCACGCTGATTGGCCAACCCAGGATCTCTACGTCACTTTCCGCAAAGCAATCCTGGCTGACGTGGAGGCCAATATGCAGGCCATTCCGCGCAAGCAACGGGCGATGGTTAGAAAAGGCATCAACAATGGTCTTGTTTCCACGGTCGACCGGAAATCTGACCGATTTTTCAAACTGTTTGCCGACAACGTACACCGGCATGGTACGCCGGCCCTACCCAAGCGCTATTTCGATACCCTGCTCCGGGTCTTTGGCGACGACTGCGAAATCCTTACGGTCACCACACCTGATGGCAAACCGCTCAGTAGTGTCCTCTCCTTCTATTTCCGCGACGAAGTCCTGCCCTACTATGCCGGGGATGACGAGACGGCCCGCAACTTCGCCGCCAACGACTTCAAGTACTGGGAACTGATGCGTCGCAGTTGCGAACGCGGTTTCAAGGTTTTCGACTACGGCCGTAGCAAAGTGGGCACCGGCCCCTATTCATTCAAGAAAAACTGGGGCTTCGAGCCGCAAGCACTGCATTACGAATATTGTCTCTACAAGCGCGACAGCATTCCGCAGAACAACCCGAACAATGCCAAGTACAAACTGCTGATTGAAACCTGGCGGCGCATGCCGATTGGCTTGGCCAATCTTATCGGCCCGCACATCGTGCGTAATCTGGGCTGAACATGGGGAACATTCTTTTCCTCGTCCATCGTCTGCCCTACCCCCCCAACAAAGGGGACAAAGTTCGCTCCTTTCATTTGCTCAAGCATCTGGCAGAAAGGCACCGTGTTTTCCTCGGCACCTTCGTCGATGACCCGGATGACATACAGCACATCGAGACCGTTCGCACCTATTGCAGCGATCTGTATGTAGCCCGACTGGAACCAAGGTTTGCCAAGCTGCGTAGCCTTAATGGATTACTTGCCGACGATCCGCTAACCCTTCGCTACTACCGTGATGTCAGGTTGCAGGACTGGGTCGACAACACCTGCCGACATAGAAATATCGACGCAGCGGTCATTTTTTGCTCAGCGATGGCCCAATATATTGAATCCATCCCCCGGCTACCGACCATCGTTGATTTTGTCGATGTCGATTCCGCCAAATGGACGCAATACGCGCCAAACCATCGCTGGCCCATGTCGTGGCTATACCGGCGAGAGGGCCAAAAACTGCTGGCTTACGAGCGCGAAGTCGCGGCCCGTGCCGCCCGATCATTTTTTGTTACAGAGGGCGAAGTCGAACTTTTCACTCGACTGGCCCCCGAGTGTGCGGTACGAGTCGAACCAGTCTGCAACGGGGTGGATGCCAATTACTTTGCCCCCGATGAAAACCGCGCCTCGCCCTTCGCTGCCAACGAGACTCCCGTGGTATTCACCGGCGCCATGGACTATCTGCCGAATATCGATGCGGTACGTTGGTTTGTCGCCGACATGTTGCCCCTGCTATGCGAACGATGGCCACAACTACGTTTCTACATCGTCGGCCGCAGTCCTACGGCGGAGGTTATGGCCCTGGGCAATGAAAGCGTCACTATCACCGGCACGGTTCCCGATGTTCGCCCCTACCTCCAGCACGCGGCGGTAGTCGTCGCACCACTACGTATCGCCCGCGGCATCCAGAACAAGATCCTCGAAGCAATGGCCATGGCCCGGCCCGTCGTGGCATCCAGTGAATGTGCTGGTGCGGTCGACGCCGATTTTGACCTGGAATTGAAAACTGCAACGACCCCCGCTGACTTCATCGCTGAAATCAACGCACTGTTGCAGGATCCCGAACGCTGCGCCAGCATCGGCAAGGCAGCCCGCCAAAGAGTAATTGCACGATACAGCTGGGAGGCCCATCTCGGCAGCATCGACCAATACCTTCCCGCCTCCCAGGAGGTCGCCGCATGAACAGCCAGTCCAACTGGAAGCCGACCTTGGTCGCAATCGCACTGATCCTCCTCTGGATCGGCTATTGGTACTGGGATACTTTGGGGGCGATGGCGCAGATCTGGTGGCGCTCTGAAACCTACGCCCATGGACTCATCGTGCCACCTATTGCTCTGTGGCTCATCTGGAGAGACTGGCAGCGGCCTGCTGCGCTTTCCCCGCATCCCACCCTCTGGTTTGCCGTCCCGCTCGCCGGCTTCGTTTTCCTCTGGCTGCTGGGCGACCTAACCGCAGTCAACGCCCTGACCCAGTTTGCCGTCATTGGCATGATCGCGATCGCGATCATGGGCTTGGTTGGCAAGCCAATCAGCAAGATTCTGGCGTTCCCGCTACTCTTTCTGTTTTTTGCCGTCCCGGTCGGCGATTTCCTGCTGCCACGCCTGATGGAGTGGACCGCAGACTTTACCGTGCTGGCCCTGCGCTTGACCGGCATACCTGTTTTTCGCGAAGGTCAGAACTTCGTCATCCCCAGCGGCCACTGGTCTGTCGTCGAAGCCTGCAGCGGCGTCCGTTATCTGATCGCGTCGCTTACGGTCGGCACTCTTTACGCCTATTTAACCTATACCTCACTTAAGCGTCGCCTGATTTTCATTCTCGTTTCGCTGCTCGTTCCGATTCTGGCCAACTGGCTTCGTGCCTACATGATCGTTATGCTGGGCCACCTTTCCGGCAACAAACTCGCGGCCGGGGTAGACCATCTGATCTACGGCTGGGTCTTTTTTGGGGTGGTCATCGTCATCATGTTTGCAATTGGTGCTCGCTGGGCTGAACAACCAGTTCAGGCCGCCCAGCCCGCCACGTCGACCGCAAGCAGCGAGTACCAGAAACCGCTGCAAGCCTGGGTGACCACGCTCATTCTCACCCTCATTCTCGCCGCCGGCCCCCTCTACGAGAAGCGACTCCAGCAGGCCAACACCGACGTAGTCATCAACCTTTCGCTACCAACCGCCGTCGGATCCTGGCACGCCGAGGCCCCCGTCACTGACTGGCAACCTCAATTCGCCAGTCCGTCGGTGGAGCGGCACTCGGCTTACATCAACCAGGGTGGCCAGGTTGGTCTCTACATCGCCTACTACCAAAACCAGAACTACGAGCGCAAGCTGGTGACCTCGACCAACGTGCTTGTTACGTCAAATGACCCGGTCTGGCAAATCGTGGCAAATCGTCAGACAAATGCGAACTTCGGCGGCAGCGAATTGGCCGTTCGAGAGGCGGAACTGTTAAAGAAACAGGGCGTTGCTGATGAGCGCTACGTCGTCTGGAGCGTGTACTGGATCAACGGGCACCTCACCGCTAGCGACATCAAAGCAAAGTGGCTGACCGCATGGGCAATGCTCACTGGGCACGGCGACGACAGCGCCGCCATCATCTTCTACGCCCCCAAAAACTCGGCTGCCAAGGATCTGCAAGCCTTCGTCAACGAGGCTGGCGACGAAATCCTGCGCAGTCTGAACGAGGCACGGCCGAAATGAGCCATGGGCGTCCCCTTATCGCCCACATCATGCACCGCTTCGACACAGGCGGTCTTGAAAACGGCGTCGTCAATCTGATCAACCATATGCCGGCCGATGCCTATCGCCATGCCGTCATCGCGCTTACCGAAGTCACCGACTTCAAGAAGCGCATCAACCGACCTGATGTCCAGTTTTTTGCCCTGAACAAGCCCCCAGGGCATGTACTCTGGATCTATCCGCAGCTTTACCGACTATTCCGCCAACTCCAGCCCGCGATCGTGCACACCCGTAACCTGGCCGCGCTGGAAGCCACCGTGCCGGCCTGGGCAGCCCGCGTACCGGCCCGCATCCATGGCGAGCATGGCCGGGACGTTGGTGACTTCGATGGCACGAACAAGAAATGCCAATGGATTCGGCGGATTTACAGCCCGTTCGTGAAACATTACATAGCCCTGTCCCAAGATCTCGCGCACTATCTAACCAATCCCGTTGGCATTGGTGCAAAGCGCGTGACGCAAATCTATAACGGTGTGGACGCTACCCGTTTCCATCCCGCAACTCAGCGGCAACACATTCCTGGCTCCCCGTTCAATGAAGCCGGGCTCTGGCTCATCGGCACCGCTGGCCGCATGCAGACCGTCAAGGATCAAACCAATCTGGCGCATGCCTTCGTTCAGGCCATCAAAACCGAACCTTCACTGAGTGGACGCCTGCGTCTGGTCATGGTCGGCGACGGCCCATTGCGCCTCGAATCACTGGCCATACTGGAAGCTGCCAACCTTGCCGAACTGGCATGGTTGCCCGGGGAACGCAACGATATTCCAGACATCATGCGCGGACTTGATTGTTTCGTTCTGCCTTCGCTCGGCGAAGGCATCTCCAACACCATCCTTGAAGCCATGGCCTGCGGGCTACCGGTGATCGCCACCGCTGTCGGCGGCAACCCGGAACTGGTCCAGGAGGGGCGCACTGGCCATCTGGTCCCGGCGGCGAATCCCGGCGCCCTCGCCCGAGCCATTATCGATCTGGCCCAATCCCCGGAAAAAGCCCGGGCCATGGGATATGCCGGACGCAAGCGCATTGAGGCACAATTCAGTATGACCGCCATGATAAACAGCTACCAGAAGATCTACGACCACCTGCTGGGCAGAATGCCACGGTCAACAGGAAATTAACCCCAAAAACCAAATTACGAGAAACCCATGTGCGGCATCACCGGCATCTTTGACACCCGAGGCAAACGCGACATCGATCGTGCGGTATTAAATCGCATGAACGAAGCGCAGTTCCATCGCGGCCCCGACGAAGGTGGTCTGCATATCGAACCCGGCGTCGGGCTCGGCCACCGGCGCCTCTCGATTATCGACCTGTCTACTGGTCAGCAACCGCTCTACAACGAGGACAGCAGCGTCTGCGTTGTTTTCAACGGCGAAATCTACAACTATCAGGAACTCATCCCCGAACTGCAGACACTCGGCCACCACTTTCATACCCGTAGCGACACCGAAGTCATCGTGCACGCATGGGAGTCTTGGGGTGAGCGCTGCGTCGATCGCTTCCGCGGCATGTTCGCCTTCGCGCTGTGGGACCGCAATCGAGAAACGCTCTTTCTCGCTCGCGATCGCCTCGGCGTCAAACCGCTGCACTACGCTCTGCTCGATGACGGCACGTTTCTCTTCGGCTCCGAACTCAAATCGATCCTCGCCCACGGCGGCCTCAAGCGCGACATCGACCCCTGCGCCGTTGAGGAATACTTTGCCCTCGGCTACGTCGCTGAACCGCGCGCCATCTTCAAACAAGCAAAAAAGCTCCCACCTGCGTGTACTTTGCTCTTGCGTCGAGGCCAACCGGTCGGCGAACCACGCGAATACTGGGACGTCCGCTTTACCCTCGACAACCCGATCAGCGATGCCGACGCTCGTGCCGAACTGACCCATCGCCTGGAAGAATCGATAAAACTCCGGATGATCTCGGAAGTGCCGCTCGGCGCCTTTCTCTCCGGCGGCGTCGACTCCAGCGCCGTGGTGGCCATCATGGCCGGCCTGTCGGCCAACCCAGTCAACACCTGCTCAATCGGTTTCTCCGATCCCGCTTTCAACGAATCCGAATTCGCCAAAATGGTAGCCGACCGCTACCACACCAACCACCACCTCGACATCGTCGAAAGCGACGACTTCGATCTCATTGACACCCTGGCCAAACTCTACGACGAACCCTACGCCGACAGTTCAGCCATCCCAACCTACCGCGTCTGCCAGCTTGCCCGTAAGCATGTCACTGTCGCGTTATCAGGCGACGGGGGAGACGAGAGCTTCGGCGGCTATCGCCGCTATCGGCTGCATATGATGGAAGAAAAGATGCGCTCGGCCTTGCCGCTCGGCCTGCGCCGCCCACTGTTTGGCACGCTCGGCAAACTCTATCCGAAAGCCGATTGGGCACCGCGAGTCCTCCGGGCCAAGACCACTTTCGAAGGCCTGGCACGCAACTCCGTGGAAGCCTATTTCCACTCCGTGTCAATCCTGCGTGCACCGATGCGCGACCGCCTGTTCAGCGCCCAATTCAAGTCCGAGCTAGGCGGTTATGATGCCCTCAAGGTATTTACCGATCATGCCGCCAAGGCCGACACCAGCGACCCGCTGGCGCTGATCCAATATCTTGATCTAAAGACCTACTTGATCGGTGACATCAACACCAAGGTCGACCGCGCCAGCATGGCTCACTCGCTCGAAGTGCGCGAACCATTGATGGACCACAAGCTGATCGAATGGCTGGCCACCCTGCCCTCGACACAAAAGATCCGCGGTCAGGAAGGCAAGTATCTACTGAAGAAAAGTATGGAGCCCCTTCTGCCGAACGACGTTCTCTACCGCCCAAAGATGGGCTTTTCGGTGCCGCTCGCACGCTGGTTCCGCGGCCCGCTCAAAGCGCGCGTACAGGAAGCCATTCTCGGGTCGCGGCTGGCCAACACCGGCTGGTTCAACCGTAGCTACCTGGAAGAATTGGTCCGCGACCACAGCAATGGTAGCCGCGACTACAGCGCATCTATCTGGACCATACTGATGTTCGAAGCCTTCCTGCGCAATGTTATGGAACAAGGTGAAGCTGCATGATTCGCGTGCTCCACGTCCTCGACCATTCGATTCCCCTGCACAGTGGCTACACTTTCCGCACCGCCGCGCTCTTACGCGAGCAGCGCGCCTTGGGTTGGGAAACTTTTCACCTAACCTCACCAAAGCAAGGCGAGACCTCCGCTCCCTTCGATGACGTCGATGGTCTGCGCTTCTATCGCACGCCAATAGCCAAAGGAACCTTGGCCAGAATCCCTCTGGGCAAGGAACTGGCCTTGATGAAGAAGCTGGAAGCCAGGCTGGAAGAAGTTGCACGCGAAATTCGCCCGGACATCATTCACGCCCATTCCCCTGTGCTCAATGCCCTGCCGGCAATCAAGGTCGCCCGCAAATTTGGCATCCCCGTCGTTTACGAAATCCGTGCCTTCTGGGAAGACGCCGCCGTCGACCATGGCAGTACCCACGAAGGCAGCCTGCGCTATCGGGCCACCCGCAAGCTTGAGACCCGAGCCATCCAGAAGGTCGATCATGTCTTCACTATTTGCGAAGGTCTGCGCGCGGACATCGTGGCGCGCGGCATACCCGCCGCCAAGGTGACAGTGATTCCGAACGCTGTCGATGTCGATTCCTTCATGCTGGCGAGCCCGCCCGACCCGCAACTTCTGGAAAAATGGGGGCTGACCGGAAAAACCGTAATCGGTTTCATCGGCTCCTTCTACGCCTACGAAGGCCTCGACCTGCTGCTCGATGCCCTGCCAGAATTGATCCGCCAGCGCCCGGAAGTACGTGTATTACTGGTCGGCGGCGGTCCTCAGGAGGCCAATTTGCGCCAACAGGCCGAACGGCTCGGCCTCGCCAATTATGTCATCTTCACTGGCCGTGTGCCGCACAAAGAGGTCGGGCGCTACTACGACCTAATCAACGTACTGGCCTACCCGCGCCACCCGATGCGCCTGACCGAACTGGTCACGCCACTCAAGCCACTCGAAGCCATGGCCCAAGGCCAACTATTCGTCGCTTCCGACGTCGGCGGCCACAAGGAACTGATCGAACATAACAAGACCGGCATTCTATTCGAGGCCGGCAATGGTGGCGCCCTGACCGAAGCACTGCTAGCCTTGCTCAACGACCGTCAACGGTGGCCGGAACTGAAGGCGAACGGCAGGCATTTCGTTGAAGCGGTGCGCAACTGGCGAAATAGCGTGGCCAACTATGTCACCCCGTACCAACAACTCATCGGCCCAAAAAACTGAATGAGCCATCCGAAACCGCCGCACATCGTGGTTCTATCCAGCCTTTTTCCGAGCAGTTTGCAGCCGGGAGCTGGTCTGTTCATCCGCGAGCGCATGTTTCGCGTCGCCAGACAATTGCCCATCACCGTTGTTGCACCAACCCCATGGTTCCCTCTGCAGAGGCTGATCCGCCGATTCAAGCCGCACTTCCGCCCCGGCGCCCCGGCCTATGAAAACCAGTCTGGCATCGACGTCTGGTTTCCACGCTTCCTGTCGATGCCCGGCGTATTCAAGAAACTCGACGGCCTGATGATGGCCCTGTGTACCCTTCCGCGCATGCGCCGACTAAAGAGCGCCGGCCGCTTGGATATTATTGATGCCCATTTCGCCTACCCTGACGGCTATGCTGCCAGCCTGTTAAGCCGCTGGCTGCAGGTGCCGTATACGATCACGCTGCGCGGCACCGAAACCCGGCACATTCAGGACTCCCGATTCGCCGGCCTACTTCTACAGGCCGTTAGACGTGCTGCGCTGGTATTTTCGGTATCCGAATCCCTGCGCCAGTTGCTGATCGCCCACGGGGCCAGTCCACAGCAGATCGAAGTCGTTGGCAATGGCGTGGATACTGCCCGCTTCACCCCGCGGGACAGGGCCTCGTGTCGCGATGCGCTCGGCATTTCCGCTCAGGCACAAGTCCTGGTCTCGGTAGGCGGACTGGTCCCACGCAAAGGATTCCACCGCATCATCGAATTATTGCCGCAGATCCGAGAACACTTCCCGGACTTGATCCTCCTCGTGGTCGGCGGAGCCAGTGCCGAAGGCAACAACCGCCCGCAACTCGAGCAGCAAGTAAAAACCCTCAACTTGGAAGACTGCGTCAGATTCCTTGGCCCGCGGCCACCGGACGAATTATCGGCGATCCTCTCGGCCGCTGACGTGTTTGTGCTGGCGACCAGCAACGAAGGCTGGGCAAACGTCTTTCTGGAAGCCATGTCCTGTGGACTACCGGTGGTCACCACCGATGTCGGTGGCAACAAGGAGGTCGTCAGCGACAACAGCCTAGGAATCGTCGTCCCCTTTGGCGACAGAGAAGCCCTTCGGCTGGCGGTTGCAACCTCGCTGCAACGTGATTGGGATAAAAAGCGGATTCGCCGCTACGCGGAACAAAATGCTTGGGATGAACGGGTGGAAAGGCTAAGCGGCCGTTTTTGGCACATCGCTAATGAAGCAAGGGGACAACATGAGTGACCTTTACACAAAACTGGTGTCCGGCTTGATCTTCCCAATCCACGAACAGCTCAAGCATCACAGCACGGTTGCCGTACGTAGGCACCTCGAGGAATCTCAGTGGTGGTCGCCCGATCGTCTGGCGGCGCTACAATTGGACCGCCTGCGCCAACTACTAACCCAAGCGCAGAACCACGTTCCCTACTACCGCGAGCTTTTCGCCAAACTGAATTTCGACATACGCACCATAGCCTCGCTGGACGACCTGCAACGTCTACCCTTCCTGACCAAGGCCATCATCCGGCAGAACCAGGAGCAGCTCAAAGCCGATAACGCCGAACATCTTGCCCGCTTCAACACTGGTGGATCGTCCGGCGAACCATTGATCTTCTTCATCGGCAACGAGCGCATTAGCCACGATGTCGCAGCCAAATGGCGTGCGACTCGCTGGTGGGACGTAGATATCGGCGATCCCGAGATCGTGGTCTGGGGCAGCCCGATCGAACTAACCTCGCAAGATCGCGTGCGCCAGATTCGCGACCGCCTGCTGCGGACCCGCCTGCTGCCTGCATTCGAGATGAACGAGGCCAATCTCGATGGCTTCGTCGACACCATCCGCGCCACCCGACCAGTTATGCTGTTCGGCTACCCATCCTCACTGTCACTGATCGCACGCCATGCCGAAAAGCGTGGCAAGACAATGAACAAGCTAGGCATCAAGGTAGCCTTCGTCACCTCGGAACGACTCTACGACCACCAACGCGACGACATCGCTCGCGTCTTCGGCTGCCCTGTCGCCAACGGTTACGGTGGCCGCGATGCCGGCTTCATCGCCCACCAGTGCCCGCAGGGTGGCATGCACCTGACTGCCGAAGACATCATCGTCGAAATCGTCGACAAGGACGGCAAGTCAGTACCCAAGGGTGAAGCCGGCGAAGTCGTTGTCACCCACCTGGCCACTGGTGAATTTCCCTTCATTCGCTACCGCACCGGCGACGTTGCCGTGCTCTCCGCCAAGTCTTGTGCCTGTGGCCGCGGCCTGCCGATGCTGGATGAAATCCAAGGTCGCACCACCGATTTCGTCGTCGCCGCTGACGGCACCATCATGCATGGCTTGGCCGTTGTCTATCCAATCCGTGACATTCCCGGCATCGCCTCGTTCAAGGTGGTACAGGAGACGCTGCAACGCATCGTCGTCCACATCGTACCGGGCGACAACTGCGGCCCCGATGTCGAAGCACTGATCTCGACGGGTATAAAAGCCCGGTTGGGGAAAAGTGTCGATGTCGAGGTATTGCGCGTCGGCGATATTCCCCGGGAGAAATCGGGAAAATATCGTTATGTACAGAGCCTGGTCACCGGGAGTTAATGGATGCCTCACAGCCAACTGGCCAATCCAGAATGCCCGCTCGGATCGGACTCGAGGCAAGAGGGCATTGCCAGCCCGAAACAGCGCCTGACATCGCTGATTTCAGGCAATTTTGGCACCCACCGGGGACTAGTCAGAATGCTGCTCGGCGAAACTGAATACCTAGCTGGCCGGGTGAATCAGTTTCTCCAGCCCGATCTCGCCGCAACGCAACGGGTAGTATTCGTCTGTCTCGGCAACATCAATCGCAGCGCCTTTGCCGAAGGAGTTGCCACCTCCAACGGACTCAACACCGCTTCAATCGGTCTGTCGACCTCCACCGGCAATCCGGCCTTCCATATGGCCATCGATACCGCCCAGCATTTCGGCATCGATCTGCAAGCGCACCGCGCTACCGACTTCACCGACTACGAATATCGACCGGGCGACCTGCTGCTTGCCATGGAAATTCGCCATGCCCATCGCCTGACCAGCCTAGGGATACCGCAAGAGGCCATCGCCCTGCTTGGTCATTGGGCGACACCGCATCGTATTCATATTCACGATCCACACACCCTTTCCAGCGCCTACTTCCGGACCTGTTTCAGCCTGATTCATTCCGCTGTGCGGGAGCTGGCCATGGATTGCCGAAAAACGGGCAGCCCGTGTGTCGCCACATGAACGTCCACCTGACCTTCGACATCGAGGTCTGGTGCAACGGCTGGACCAATCTCGACAGTGAATTCGCCAGTTGTTACCCACGTTACGTCTACGGCCATTCGAAGCACGGCGACTATGCCCTGCCAAAAACCCTCGAAATCCTCAACCGCCACGGCTTGCGCGGCGTTTTTTTTGTCGAGCCCCTGTTCTCGGCAAGGTTCGGAGCCCGCTATCTGGAACAGATTGTCCGCCTGATCGACGATGCAGGCCAGGAAGTACAGCTTCATCTGCACCCGGAGTGGACAGACGAAATCAATCCGTCAATTATCTCTAACGTTTCCAGCAAACGGCAACACCTCACCTACTACTCCCTAGAGGAGCAAACAGCACTGATCCACCACGCCAAGACTCTGTTGGAAAACGCCTTGGGCAAACCGGTATCGGCCTTCAGGGCTGGTAGCTATGCGATCAACGAAGACACCTTCCTGGCCTTGGCCACTAACGGGATTGCTATCGATTCCAGCATTAACCGCTGTTACGACATCAGCGCACCGGATCTTGTCTGCGAGCATGGAGCGACGGCCCCATTTGCTATCAATGGGGTTATTACTTATCCGGTGACCGTTTTCCGCGACGGCTTTGGACGGGAAAGGCCAGCCCAGATTGGCGCCTGCGGCTTCGGTGAAATGCGCCAGGCACTCGAGTCCGCCCGCGAAAAGGGATGCGGCGACTTCGTGATCGTTTCGCATAATTTCGAAATGCTCAAGCCCGGTCGCATGGATCCAGATTTTGTGGTGGTGCGACGCTTTGAACGACTATGTCGTTTTTTGGCCGAGAACCTGAATGCAATGCCTGTCAATAGCTTCACAGGTCAAGCGAGTGCAGCATTGTCCATCGGAAGAGACCACTTGCCGCAAACTGGTATGTCTTCCACAGCTTGGCGGCTAGCTGAGCAGGTTGCCCGGAGGATGCTCGGATGACTGTTTCACGCTCGGATACTACGATTACTCCTTGTGTTGTTCTAGGACTAGAAACCCAAATTGGCTTGGGGATCGTTCGGGAGCTTGGACGCTCTGGCATTCCAGTCATCGGAATTGCTCAATCGGAATCTGCAATCGGACTGAGATCCCGGTATCTAATACGCGGAATTGTAGTAGATCAGCCACGGAGTGATGAATTACTACAATGCCTTCAACGATTGGGGGAGGAGTATTGTGAAGCCTCGCTCATCGCAGTATCCGAGACCAATCTAAACTGGCTATTGAGTAACCGCTCCCGTTTGGGTCGTTTACGCCCGGTATTACCAAGACTTGAGGCCTTAGAGATTGTCCTCGACAAGCAGAAGACATTAACAATCGCCAAGGAAATCGGAATTCAAGTGCCGCTTTCGGCGGAGCCGCAGTCCATTGACGATTTTGATGCTTTGGCCGAAAAATTCAGCTATCCGGTAGTGCTCAAATGGAAAGATCCCAACAGTATTGGCCCCTTGCTGTCGCAGTACAAAATTCCAATGCTCAAGGCTGAATATGCCCAGAATGCTGTTGAACTGAGGACGATCGGACAGCGCTATGCGAAGATTGGAAAATGGCCACTCGTTCAGGAATACTGCGCAGGAACAGGGCTAGGCCAGTTTTTTTACATGCATAATGGCAAAGCCTTGCGCAGATTCCAACACCTCCGTATTGCCGAATGGCCCCCCGAGGGGGGATTTTCTAGCGTCTGCGACAGCATTCCTATCACTGAGCATACCGAGCTACAAGAACAATCGATCGCTCTACTCCGTGCTATAGCCTGGGAGGGAGTGGCTATGGTCGAGTATCGTTTTGACTCGCTAAGCAAGCGTGCAGTCCTCATGGAGATCAATGGTCGTTTCTGGGGCAGTTTCCCGCTGGCGGTTCAGTGCGGAGCCGGCTTTGCTCTACTCGCACACTACATACAAGGCCAGGGAAAGGTTCCCAATCTTGGAGAGCTATCTAACCAACGCCGCTGTCGCATGGTAGGAACTGAAGTTAAGCGTCTGTTCCGCATCTTATTGCAACCTTCGAAGATTCGAGATCCATATTTCGAGAAGAATCCGATCCACGAAATATCGCGGTTTGTCATCGATTTTTTCAAACCGAACGTGTGCTATTACCTATGGTCAGCTGACGATCCAGGCCCATTCTTCAAGGATCTTCACAACATGGTATTTCGCCGCGGCTGACAAACCACATTTGGGATGACACTCACTCAAATTTCGTCACTCTGCATCATATTGTCATGCTGAACTCGTACGTCTTTGATGGCCCTATTACCAATGACTAAACCACGGTTACTGATCTTGTTGCTGGCCATTGTTTGCCTAGGTGCTCTCACCCAGTCTGTAGCGTTATACGGCCCGCAGGTCATAGATGGGCCAGACATAAAGATTCACTACAGATGGGCCCTCCAGTTCGCATCCGCTCTCTCGGAAGGGGTGTGGTATCCACGCTGGGCATCCTACAGCTATTTCGGCCTAGGAGACCCGACTTTTCTCTACATTCATCCTCTCTTTTACTACGCCGTCGCAGCCGTAAATATCGTGATAAACGATGTTTGGCTTGCCATATTGACCATTGGGGCTATGAGTTCAGCGGTTGCAGCAGCCGCGACCTATTGGATTGCACAAAGAAATACATCGAAGGGTATGGCGCTGGTCGCGGCTTGTGCAATGGCGTTATCGCCATATGCGTTTCATCTGGCCCACTACCAGCAGTTTCTTCCCATGCACTTTGCGATGCCGGCACTAGTTCTATTCCTTGGCGTGATCTCATCGAACAGGATGCGATATCGCGTGCCCCTTATTGCGGTAAGCCTTGCCTTGCTTGTGATGTCCCATGTGCTGGTTGCATTCATGGCTCTGGTTTGTACTGCTGCCGTGATTCTCTGGCGAGCGCTACGGGAGCGGAATCTCGCTATCAACCAATTTCTCCAACATGCCACCGGGGTGCTTCTCGGCTTGGCATTATCAGCCATGTATCTATTCCCGGCGCTTACTACTCAGCATCTGGTTTCCCCTGCGGGATGGTACGTGCCAATCCATCTAGACTGGCACAATGCCTTTCTCCTACAGTATTTCACGCTTCCTGACTTTGGATTCCGCTGGTTTCATCTACAGTGGTCCATCCCGCTCCTAACTGTTTTCGTATGTGGCCTTTCTGGGATTTTTCTCTGGGTAGGCCGTTCAAATATTACTGATAGTTGGCACAAGGCAGCCGAAATGCTCGTTGTCGCTATTTTTGCCCTTCTCCTGGGTTCCGAATTCTCATATTCCGTTTGGGATCATGTTGAGACTCTGCGTAGGCTGCAGTTCCCGTTGCGGTTCCTTCAGGTTGCGTGCGTTGCCTCAATTTTTGCGCTCGTCTGGTCAGCAGCCGGAATCGAAAAAGCCAGGGCAAAGATGGTTTCGGTTTCTATTACTCTCTTTCTTGTGGGAAGTTTGGCAATGCTCTTTGCCCTGGAGCGCCAATTTTCGATAGAGGCCAAACCAGCGCTAACAGTAGCGGCTCCCGGAAACGCCCAAAGAGGACAGCCAGAAATGAAACCAGCATCAGCTGGTGGTGCATGGCGGGCGTATCTCGATCAAGGTGGGTGGGAAACAGAATGTATTACTAAAAGCGTGATTTGTAGCCGGACTGTCGAGAGAACCCATCACAAGATATGGACAGTTGAGGCGCAGGAAAATGTTCACGACATCCACCTACCGATATTCTGGTTTCCCGGCTGGGCTTTCTTGGTAAATGATCGGCTTGTGACACCAGTTGTTGATTCCGCCAATGGTCTGCCACTGTTAAAAATTGCTCCGGGACGGACCACAATCGAGGCTAGATGGACTGGCATTCCTCAAGAACGCGTGGGCGAGGCCGTATCATTGGCGGCAGTTTTAGCACTAGCAGGGCTGCTATTCACTATCCGATGTCGTGCCAAGAATGATGGTGATCGCAATGTGGCATGAATTCCTCAAATTCGCCAACAGCGGGGCAATCGGTACACTGGCTCATTATTCCGTGCTTTGGATTCTTGTGGATCTGACGGGTGCCAATCCTGTCGCGGCCTCCGCGGCGGGAGCTTTCACCGGCGCTGGAGTCAACTACTTTCTTAACTATCACTGGACGTTCAAAAGCCGCTTGCCACACTCACGGACTATGCCGCGCTTCTTTGCAATCGCCATGTTCAGCCTCGTGTTGAATACGATTCTAATGGCGATGCTGATCTCACTAGGAACATTGCATTACATGGTGGCTCAACTAGCTTCAACAACAATTTGTTTAGTAGTTAATTATTTTGCGAGCCGATTTTGGGCTTTTGGGGGCAATTCATGAAGACTTCAAAATATGTTGTTGAGCGCGAGCAAAGTCCACTTTGTATATCCGTTGTTGTGCCTGCATACAACGAAGAGGAGGTGCTTCCAGAATTGCATCGCCGCTTGCAAGCGGTATTGTCGCAACTAACAACGAACTACGAAATTGTCTACGTCAATGACGGGAGCCGGGATCGGACTCTGGAGATAATGCGAGAGCTCAAAGAAGCCGACTCACACGTAGGCTACGTAAACCTAAGCAGAAATTTTGGCAAAGAGATTGCAATGACCGCTGGGCTTGACCTGGCGCGAGGTGATGCTGTGGTGGTCATTGATGCCGACTTGCAGGATCCGCCCGAACTGATTCCCAAGCTGCTTGAGGGTTGGAACGCGGGATTTGACGTCGTTTATGCACGTCGCGTAAGCAGAGCCGGTGAAACTTGGCTAAAGAAAGCCACCGCTAGAGCCTTTTACAGAATTATCCAGCGTATCGGACCAGTTAGCATTCCTGAGGATGTCGGTGATTTTCGGCTCATGAGTCGCCGTGCGGTCGATGCGCTTAAGCAAATTCGTGAACGACATCGCTTCATGAAGGGTTTATTTGCCTGGATCGGATTTCCTCAAAAAGCAATTGATTACCAGCGCGATGCACGTTTCGCAGGAGTGACGAAATGGAACTACTGGAAACTATGGAATTTTGCGATTGAGGGCATCACATCATTCAGCATCGCCCCCTTGAAGATCTCTACCTATGCGGGGCTTCTGGTCGCAGCCCTCGCCTTCATCTATGCAATGTGGGTCATTTATAAAACTTTGATTTTTGGCGATCCAGTTCAAGGCTATCCGTCCCTGATGGTAGTAGTTCTCTTCCTTGGAGGAGTCCAGTTGGTCGGCATCGGATTGCTTGGAGAATACCTCGGCAGAATGTTCGTCGAGACTAAGTACCGTCCGTTGTACTTATTGGACGAAGTAGTTCCCGCCCCTGCATTAATTTGCACAAATCAGAAAGGCCCGATCAAAACTGTTGAGGCTAATGCTTCCGCATTACCTTGTGACATATCGTGACCGCATGACCAGCTTGAATATTCAGACAGAGCGGAATTTGATGAGCCGATGGTTTTCTCTATACCTTGATATCGTTAGGCTCCTGGCAGCAGGTTTTGTGGTGTATGCCCACTCCAATGTCCGATTTCTATATCCAGAAAAACTGCCTCTCGCGGAATATGCACACTCGGCGGTAACAGTATTTTTTGTTCTTTCCGGCTATGTCGTTGCATTTGTTGTCGATCGCAGAGAGAACACGCCGATTAGCTATGCAGCCAGTCGTGCATCAAGAATTCTTTCTCTTTCCATTTTTGCGGTACTGCTTACCCCCATTATTGATTCGCTAGGACGTAGTGCCGCTCCTGAGTTGTATTCAAAACTGATTCCTTCGGATTATCTTCTCGTAAGAATTGTGGCGAGCTTGGTCTTTCTTGCCGAGCTTTGGACAATATCCATCACAACATTCTCCAACGTTCCCTACTGGTCTTTAAACTACGAGGTTTGGTACTACGTCCTGTTTGGAATTTACTGCTTTGTAGAAACATCCCGGCGGTGGATGCTGATCGGCATCATTTGCATCATTCTCGGCCCCAAGATCGTTCTCATGGCGCCATGCTGGTTGGCCGGTGTTTTAGCATATCGCTGGAAGCTTCCGCTGAAGGCGCTAGGGACGTGGAGTGCTGTCGCCCTCTGGATTATCAGCATGCTAGCGTTCGCGGGTTATCACCATTTCGATCTGATGCGAAGTTTTAGTGATGAAATCGTGCTCAAATACGGGGGGGAGTGGCTCCACACCCAGCTGCATTTTTCGCGCTATTTTGCCGCGGACTGGTTTTTGTCCTCAATTATCGTTGTCAACTTCATCGCTATACGCCACTTGGCTAACAGGCTACCAGAGATAGATATTGGTTATTTGGCATGGATCAACTATGTTGGAGGGCTGACCTATGCGCTATACATTATCCATTTTCCGTTTTTCTACATGTGGGGTGCGATCCTTAACTCAATGGAACCAGGCGGCGAAAAATATGCGCTAACCGTAACCTTTGCATTACTCTCAGTTGCGGTTATCGCTGCCTTGGGCGAGTGGCTACGCCCGCGCATGCGTCGTTGGATACAATCTCTGTTTGAAAGCCAGCGCTTCGTACGTTGGTGCTCTCGTCGGATAGCCAATAATGCGTGACATCCTCGTCGTTGGAATTGTTTTGGCGGGAAGTCTTTACGCACTTCGCCAACCTTGGGTTGGAGTAATACTGTGGACTTGGGTTAGCCTGATGAATCCTCACAGCCTAACTTACGGGTTCGCGCTAAGTTTCCCTGTTGCAGCAATTGCGGCAATAGCAACCGTTATTGGATTGCTAATGACAAAAGAAAGGGAAAACCCTTTTTCCGAGTCACCCGCCGTCTGGCTTGCTCTATTTGTAGTCTGGATCTGTATCGGCTACCCGTTTTCTTACAACGTAGACGGTAGCTGGGAAATGCTCACCAAAGTGTTGAAAATTGACATTATGGTTTTGGTGACCTTAATGATCCTCAAATCGCGCCGCCACATTGAACTATTCGTTTGGGTTGTAGTGGCGTCCCTTGGCTTTTATGGGGTGAAAGGTGGCATCTTCACGATTGCCAATGGTGGCAATTATCGTGTTTGGGGCCCAGGTGGATTCATTGGGGGAAATAACGAACTAGCGCTAGCGCTGATCATGATCATTCCTTTCATGCGTTATCTCCAACTGCAAGCAACAAATAAATGGATCCGGCACGGACTTTCACTTGCGATGCTACTAACGGCTGCAGCCTCCCTTGGCAGCCACTCACGCGGTGCGCTTTTGGCGATTGCCGCGATGGCATTTTACCTTTGGCTAAAGAGCGCAAAAAAACTAACATTCGGAATAGCACTGGCCTGCGCAGGGATAGGCTTGATCATATTCATGCCTGAACAATGGAGTGACCGGATGAACACCATTCAGACCTATGAGCAGGACAGTTCTGCAATGGGCAGAATCAATGCTTGGTGGGTCGCGTTCAATGTTGCTAAAGAGCACCTCACAGGCGCAGGCTTCGACATGTACAATTTCGAGATTTTTGCCCGCTTCGCCCCTGATCCACTTGATGTCCATGCCGCTCACAGCATTTACTTTCAAGTTCTTGGAGAACATGGATTTATTGGACTTTTTCTTTTCCTCTTGATTTGGCTTTCCACATGGCGAACCGCTAGCTGGCTTATTAAAAACGGAACCGCAATACCTGAAGCGGTATGGTGTAGAGATCTCGGGGCAATGTGCCAAGTAGCTATGATCGGCTACCTCGTTGGCGGTGCGTTTTTAAGTCTTGCTTATTTCGATCTTCCTTACAATATTCTGGCCATCGCAGTTTTGGCCAAGCAATGGGTCTTAAAACATCGATTTACCGAATCAACTGAATTAAATCCAGCAAAAAGCAACCCGCTAAATACTTACCTCCCATCGAGCGGGAAACCATCTATTTTTCGACCATAGGAACATCCCTGCATGCCCTATTCAGGTTCTCTATCGATGACGCACTTCACTTTCAAGAGATTCACTTGATGCCACTATCGTGCCCCTATCGTCGGAAATTTCTGCAACTTATCTTTTCGATATTTTTATCGATTATCTCCGCTAGCTCAATTGCAGCGCTAAACCAAGGCTCATACCCTGATTGGGCAACCCGTTGGCCCGCGGAGGAGCAATACGATGCTGATTGTCGCCCACTGTGGATTCCGAATAAATATGGCCCGTTTGAGTATAGAACTACTAACTCAGAGGATCGCGAATTGGTTGAAGGAGCGCACTTTTCACTAGAGTATCAAGCCTATCTAAAAGGACAGAAAAAGTCTTCTAGACAGGCGAATGAGCTTCCTCCTGCAGCAGGTTTTGGATACACCTTATGGGCGTTTCCAAACCAACCCCTGGCACTTGCCGCAATGGAAGACCTCGGCATACGACACAAAACGGAAAAACCTCCAGGAGCCATCCTTCGTATTCACTGTTGGTTCCAGCGAGCTGTTCGTTTTGCTCCTGACGATGAGTTGGTTCGAGCACTGTACGGGTATTACTACGCCCGTCGAGGAATGCCCTCCGAAGCAAGAGTACAACTTGAAAAGGTGGTATTCCTTGGAAGCAGTAACTCTAGTGTTTATGTCTACAGTGCCTTTGCTTACATTGAAATCAAAGAGTACGAGAAAGCTCTAGAAGCAGCCAAGACCGCCTACCAACTCGGCTATTCGTTGCCAGGACTGCGAAACCGCCTGAAACAGGCGGGCAAATGGCACGATTAAGAACTGACCATAGCCACCATTTTCCGAGATTCTATGATTGATATTAGATCTTTGTTCCATAAAGTCTGCATAGCGATTAACCGCCGCCGTTTCGATCGAAAACTGCAAGGTATTCTTGATACGAATCCCATTCATTTGGGCAATACACCGTTAACGCTTCTGTCTATGGTTCACCACCGGGATGTCCTGTCGTATCTGCTGGCGGCCAAGTCCTTTGCCCGATTTATCGTACCCGCCAAGGTCGTCATCGTGGCTGATCCGAGCATTACCCCTGCCGATCGGGAATTGCTGAAGCGTCACATCCCCGAAGTCTGTTTCCGCAACGCAGCGGAATTCCATTGCCAGGAACTGCCCAAGGGTGGCACCTGGGAGAGGCTAACGGCGATTGCAGAGTACGCACAGGAACGCTTCGTCATCCAACTCGACGCAGACACGGTAGCCACCAAGGCCATGCCGGAAGTCGAGCTGGCAATTAGGGAAAATCACGCCTTCCTGCTCGGCACTGAGGATGTCCAGCAAATACAGCCCGTGGTCCAAATCGCTACCTGGGCCAAGGGCCGGCTGGCCGGTGACGACCATGTGCAACTGGTCGCCGAGTCGGTTCTGGATGGTTTGTCCGATCAATCGCGCTGGAAATACGTGCGGGCCTGTTCCGGTTTTGCCGGATTCCCCAGAGGAGCTTTCGGCAAGGAGCAACTGGTCCGTATTTCGCAGGAAATGAGTGCTCTGCTCGGCGAACGCTGGAAGGAATGGGGAACCGAGCAGTTCACCTCAAACCTGGTTCTGGCCAGCATGGAAGGAGCCAAGCTGCTGCCCCACCCGAAGTACTGTGCGCCACACCGTGCCAACGGCGATACCGCCTTTCGGCATTTCATTGGCTATGTCCGCCACACGACGCCGCTCTACGCCATTCTGGCCGGGCAGGTGGCTGCCGAACTGCGCAGCGGAGGCTGAGTTGTTCTGGCAGCTAATCAGTCGCCAGCTGGCACCGGGAGGAAGCAATGGCAAGCTCAGCATCTTCATTTTCCACCGGGTTCTCCCGGTGCCCGATCCTCTACTGCCTTTCGAGCCATCAGCCGAAGAATTCGACTGGATGGTCCGCTTCATCTCCCGTACCTTCACAGTCCTCCCTCTGGGCGAAGCCGCGAGCCGGCTCAAGGCCGGCACCCTGCCGCCGGCTGCCGCCACAATCACCTTTGACGATGGCTATGCCGACAATCTGCTGGTCGCCTGGCCCATTCTCAAGCGCTACGGGGTTCCTGCCACCTTCTTCATCGCTACCGCCTTCCTCGGAGGCGGCCGAATGTGGAACGATGACGTCATCGAAGCATTTCGGCTTTCACGCAAGGATGAACTGGACCTGAGCGAATTCGACCTAGGGATCCATCAACTGACCGACACCACTTCACGGTTGAACGGTTATGAGTCGGTCCTAGGCAAACTCAAGTACTTCGAGCACCGGCTACGTAGCGAAATTTCCCGGGAAATCGCTTGCCGCTGCGAGGTTCCAGCTGTAGCAGAGCTGATGATGACGCACCCGCAATTGCGTCTCCTCCATAGCGAAGGCGCGGAAATCGGCGGACATACGCGCACCCACCCCATTCTGGAACGACTCGACGATGCCGCAGCCAAGAAGGAAATCGAATCGGGAAAGCAGGAACTCGAAACGCTCATAGGCACGGCAGTACGTGTCTTAGCCTACCCGAACGGCGTACCTGGCCGGGATTGTTCGGCAAGACATGCAGAAATGGCCCGACAGGCCGGTTTCGATGCCGCGGTATCAACCCGGCAGGCCTGCGCAACTTCAACCTCCGATATATTCCAGTTGCCGCGCTTTACCCCCTGGGATCGCACGCCGCTCCGCTTCGCAATGCGCAGCATGATGAACCTTTACCGAGTCTCCTAAACTGCAGCGAACATTTCACCTATTTGCCTAGCGCACTCTAGCTAGTGCCTGCCCCGCCGCATCAGGGCGACTCGGCTGATCTCCAGCCAAAGCTGATGTTTCGTTACCCACGCCAGGATAAGCGCACCGAGCAAGCCTCCTGTTCCTGACAACAAGGCTGGAACGAGCAATTCAGTCGACCGCCAGCCCCAGTTGAGAATGGCGATGAGCGAAGCTGCCGACGCACCAAGGGCCACCAGCATGCTTTTTACCCAGGCGAACAGCATTTTTCCGATGGCGAAACTGATGTGCTTGCGCGCCGTATAAATCCAAATTACTGATGCGATCGCCCCGGAAACGATCAGGCACTGACTAAGTGCCAGCAAGCTAAGCTGCGTACCAATTGCTGTCGCAATCAGCGTGACGACAGTGGATAGTAAGGTCGCCTTGAGGACATCGTTGACGGCCCCAACGGCAATCAAAACTGGCGGACAAATAGCTGCTGGAATGGCGAATGCACAAGAGATCGCCAGCCAGCGTGCTGGATCCACTGCATCATCCCACTGTGGGCCGTAGAGAATCCTGATTGCCGGATACGCCATCAAGGCTATCCCGAAGAAAAAGGCCCAGCCCAACCCTGTTACCAGTTCCATCGCCACCAAGAACGAGACACCAAGATTCCCGGACTCACGAGATTGCTTGGCGAAATACGGCAAGGCAACCGAGTTGACCGCATCCATGACCAAGCGCTGGAACATCGTCACCAGCCCCTGCCCGCGACTGAACAGGCCGGCGTCCAGCATACTGCTCATTTTCCCCAACAACAATTCCGGTGCCCCGCCTGACAGCGTGTTCATCAGCGATGTAACGGTGAGTTTGCCACCGAACGAGACCACGTCGCCAATGCCATGGACAATCGGCCGCCATGGCAGCGAGGGATGAGCGAAGATCCAGATCGCAATGATGCTCGCCACAGTCGTCAAGGCATTGGCCCAGGCTAGGCTGACCGGGCCGTAGCCGAGCCAGGCCATTGTGATTGCCGATGCAGCATGAACCAAGGCACCGATGAAGCGAACCCCAGCGATCGATCCGAAGCGCATTTCCCGGACCAGCCAGGCATTTGGATAAGCAAGAAAAGGCGTAATAGCGAAGTTCAACGCCAGAACCAGCATGATGTTGAAGATCTGCGGCTCGCGATAGAAATCCGCAGTGGGAACGGCCACCGCCAGCACGACCAGGGCCAGAAAAGTGCCAAGCGCTAGTTGCACGCTCCAAGTGGCACGCATTTTCTCTTCCGATAGCTCTTTGTTTTGGACCAAATATTGGCCAGCACCTAGATCACGGAAGGTAGCAATGAAGCCCAGCAATACCATGGTCACCGAATAGATACCGATTTCCGATGGCGTCAGCAAACGGGCAATCGCCATCGATGATGCCGTATGAATCACCAACCCTGAGTAGCGGTCAAGAAACGAGAGTGCTAGGGCTTTGCGTGTCGACACAGATGGATGACTCTATGAGATGGAACGGCGGCGCGAACCGAGGGCTTCGGCTGCAGAGAATCAGAGTGCGAACCTGCGTTTACTCGCCAGCAGCCACTGCGAGAGCATCATCAGTATCCAGACAAGCTCACCATAGTAGCCCGGATGTTGCGGGAGATATTCTTTTAGCAACTTATCTAGGAAGTCGGCACGCACGATCCGGCTTTCACGCAGGTAATCCAGCGAGTCAACGGCCAGCTTGCGTAGTCCCGCATGCTCCACTGCCCAAACCCCGAACGGCAAACCAAAGCCATGCTTCTTCTTGGTGATGATCTCTGGCGGCAGGAAATCCTTCAGCGCTTCCTTGAAGAACCAGCGCAGGGTCAGCCCCTTGAGCTTGAGTTCCGGGTCGAGGCGCAGCGAGAAATCGACCAGGCGGTCGTCGAGCAGGGGGAAGCCCACTTCCAGCCCCGCCAAGCTGGTAGCCCCAAGCACCTTCGGCAGATCGTTATCAGCCAGCGTGTATTTCCAGTCGTACCAGAGCATGCGATTGACCAGCGCTTGGCCGTCGCCAGCGCGGTAAGTCTCGCGCTGCTGGCGCAGGGTGTCCTGCGGGTCGACCAGCGCCAGGAACTCTGGCGTAAGCACTTCGGATAGCCCGAGCCGGGTCAGCAGGTTGTACATCTGCATGCGGTCCGGCATCGGAACGCTGGCCTGTTCAACATAGCTGACGGCCTTCTTGATGCCCGGAATCTTTCCTGGGAGCGCGCTACCCACCAGCAAGGGTTCAAGTAGGCCGCGACGCAGCAGGCCGGGGATTTGCTCGTAGACACCGAAGACCCGCTGCTTGGCATAGCGGGTATTGCCACCGAACAGTTCGTCGCCGCCATCGCCGGCCAGGATCCGGGTCAGTCCGGCTTCGCGCGCCGCCTTGGCGCAGTAAAAGGCGGGCACGACCGAGGAATTCCCGAACGGTTGATCGTAGGAAGCAGCGACATCCGGAATGCTGCGCACCAGGTCGTCCGGCGTCACGTAATACTCGTGGTGCACGGCGCCAAAGTGGCGGGCAGCGATGCGGGCATACTCCATTTCATCATAGCCGGCCGCTTCGAAGCCGATGGAAAACGCCTTGGCAGGTTGACCGGTCACTTCTCGAAGGAGCCCGGCAACCGTCGAACTGTCGGTACCACCACTGAGGAAGCAACCGGTGGTGTCACCATCGAGCTGGTCGCGAACGGCATCGAGCAGTATCTGGCGGAATTCGGCCTTCAGTTCGCCGAGCGGTGCGCGGCGCATTTCGCTGAAATGCGGATTCCACCACGGCGCAACAGTCAGCTGGCCGTTTTTGAACAAGGCATAGTGGCCGGCCGGAAGGCGGAAAACATCCTTGTACACTGTCCGCGGCGCCGGAATCATGTGAAAGTAGAGGTAATCGTAGAGCGCCTGGGAATCGAGTTCGCAACCCGGATCGGCCAGTTCGTCAGCCCTTTCGGCCACCAACAGCAGCCCATCCTTGACCCGGTAGCAGAGCGAGCTTGTCGCGAAACGATCTACCGCCAAATAGGTTACGCCGGGCTCGGGATTGAAGGCGACAGCAAATCTGCCAATAGCAACCTTAGGAGCAGATGTTCCGTGTTGGCGATATGCCTCGGACCATGCTGCAATCATTGAAACGGATTCGGATATTTCGATAAAGCGAGCATCAACAAAGCAACCATCACCAGAAATCAGCAGGGGAGGTGCGAGACCATACGAAATCAATGACATTGGCATACCTAAGTAAGATAATTGGCAAATATGGTTAATCTGACTTTGTATCGTTTAGTACCTTAATGAGCTTAGCGGCCTGCTCTTCTTTTGAATAGGAGTTTGTTACAGACAATCTAGCAGCAATCCCCATTTCTCTACGCAACCCGGGATCACGTAATTTTTCTAAACACCTAAACCAGTCAGCGGCTGAACTGGCAAATAAGCCATTCTGACCATGATTAATTACTGCCTCGTATGATGGGATGGGGGTTGCAACGACAGGCAACCCTGCCGACATTTTCATAGTTAATCTGTTTTCTGATTTTCTCTTCCAATCGGGTGGCAACCCACCGGATTCGACATCGGCTGAATTTAATATCGGAATCACGCCAATATCCGCACTAATCATTTCCCGCCACACCGTATCGGGACTCCATGGTACACATGTGATATTACGGTTCATCAGAAATCGTGCATAACTCAATCGATCACTGTGACATTTTTCCCGCAATTTCCAATATATTTCACGCAACCTCTGCCAGCCAAACTGGTATCTTCCTACAATGCACACCCTCATCCATTTTGGTGGGAAATCAATTATCGGCAAACTGTCCAGGTCATGCGATGTAACAAGCACTGACCGCAACGGATCATTATGACAACCCCAGTCAGTTTTAAAACATTCAGGGTTCTCTATTCCATCATGCACAACATATATTCTCGACTGTAGTTCTGGCGGATACAACGATTTTAGGTAATCCGAAATAACGACGGTTGCGTCAGCAACACTCGCCATTTTGACATCAACCCGATCACAAATAACGAAAATACTACGTATCCCAAATTCGGAAAGACCTTTAACCAACGCCACTGCGGACTGTCCACTAACTTTCTGCAAAATGACAACATTACAGTTTTCCGAGACCACACGCTCCAAAACCCCGGATAGATTCGGAGCTTCGTTCGCTTCCTCTGGTTCAAAAATAATACTTGTCTTCCAGCCTGCCGATTCTAAAAATGGCAACATATTAAGAACTGCAATTCTAGTACTTGGAATTGCGTTTAAAGTATTTGAGCACAACACAAAACCGACTTTGTTGTTCAATTTCGCGTCTCTGCCCGAATGCAAATCTGGTAAGTAAAAAACTCACGGACTGGCGCCCAATTTTTTATGCACATTGGAAGACGGTTTAAAAATCTATTGGCCACCCCCCCCCCTGCGTCGCCCCATCTTAGCGCCAGACAAGTTGCTGTTATATCGAGCCCACAATCGGTAATTAACGAATTAGAGTCTCGCACGGTAAACCAGTGCAAATGGGTTCGATCAAATATTCCGCGATCACGTTTAGGAAAGTAACCATTAAAGAAGATCGCCCAGAGAGCAGAAAAGTGTCTAACGTTTGGCAAGCTAACGATAACAGTACCACTTTTATTCAAATATTTGACAGCCAATTCGAGGCAATTTTTTGGGTCAACCAAATGTTCTAAAATATCGGCAAATATAATGCAGTCGAATTTTTTTCCACCAAATAATTCATCCCAATCCAAAGCGTTTATATCACCGTTAAATACATAATCAAGTTTTTTGGCGGCTTCATTGGAAAAATCAGTATCAAGTTCAACCCCATAAACAATTCGCTTCGGCATATTATTTTTAAGCGATTGGCCAAGAGCGCCATTGCTGCATCCTATATCCAATATAAACATTGCATCCATAGGAACAAGTTGAACTATGTCTGAGCGCGAGGTTGTGTACGCCGTATTGCGTTCAGCAGAAATATTATGCTCTGCAGAGTGACTCATTGCTTTGCTCCAATCTCAATCAATGCGGTAAAGGTTCGGCTAGCCTGCCTCGCGCATACCCGGCATTTGGCATTATTGCTGCAAAAATAAAAATATAGAACATTAGACTGAGCCTCGGCACATCAATGAGACTGTCAAACAGCCCGACCGCCAGGAAACCGATGATCGCCGCAGAGGAATAGGGAGCAAATTCACGTTGCCGGGCATTGCTCAAGTTCAGGCGCCAGAGGGCTCCTCCAGTTAGCAGCAGGAACAACACTAAGCCTACGTAGCCTTGGTCGAACAAAACATTGACCAGAATATTCTTCGCATGCCACGGCATATGTTCATGGTCGCTACTGAAAAACCAGTGCTGCATATCGTTACCAAAGTCTCCGTTCATCAGCAGGCTTTCGCCCCCCGAACCAGTCAACACGATGTCGTCAATATCCGCCGAACCGCTTTGGTTGCCGATACCGAGTGAGAACATCGTGATCCGAGGCGCGTACCAAGGACTGCCGCTCAGCACTGGTCCGACAAGCTTGATCCTGGCAGATTGCCAGCCGCCCTTGCCGGCCTTCACGTTAGCTCCCCCGATGGCGCAACCACCCACGTAGAGGAGATGCTTTTCGCAGACCTCAGCATGAATGCTGACATCAGTCCTGGCCCTGACCCGGAGCGTAACTTCGAATGGCCCGGTGGCGCCGAACTTCAGCCGCTGGGAAACTCGAAAGATGTCGCCAAAACTCATCGGATGGCGAGCCCCAACCAGTAGCAGCCAAGCCCCCTCACCTTCGCTAGCGATCTGATAGGTACCGGGAAATTTGCTGTCCGGAATCGCGAAGAAATAATTCGCCGGGTAACGCCCGAGTCCCTTCCCGAACCAGTGATCAATTGGAGTTTGCAGCATCGACAAACTTACGTTCCAGTGGTCGAAACGGCCATCAAGATCCTTGGATGAAGTCGAAAAGCGATCCCCCATGTAGCCGCCACCGATGAATACCGAGATTACCGCGCATACAGCAAATGACGTACTCATGAAGACCCCCTGCCAACGCAACCCCTCGGGCCAGACCGGTCTGGGTACAAAAACTGCGCCCATGGTGACGACAATTACAACAGCGAGCGCGGCACTCATACCCCATCTGGCATCGATCCCCCCCCAGTGATCAGCCACATTGGCAGCCGTAACTGCCAGGGCGAAGAATCCTGCCGCAGCGAAAACAGGATGTCTTCTTCGAATCATGGCTTGCGGGCCATGCAGGAACAGTAGCATCACTCCGAAAAGGACAAAATGCAGTACATATGGCCCCTTCGGGAGGAAGCCTGCCACTAGCACCAGCAGCCCGCCAATCACCAGGCCAAGTAAGGCACCAGTCAGCAATAGAGAAAAGCCAATACTGCGCAACACCTGCGGAATCGCTAATGCCACCGCTATGACCCCCAGCAGCGCCATCAGCCCGCGATAGCCGCCGCCAGAAAAGACGAGGCCGGCCATGGTGGCGAGCAGGATCAGCGCGATGAACCAGCGCAAGGGACTCCAGGCCGGTTGTCCCATCGCCCCCGCTTTGGCACCCGTATGCATTCGCGTCTGCCAAGCCAGCAAAGGCAAGGCAACGAGTAGAGCCAGATAGACCCCACGCGAAAAAGTTGTCAGTGCGGCATAGGCTGCAAGGACGATCAGGCAGAGTGACAGCGCGTGCTGAAACCGTGTCCGGGCATGCCGCAACGCCCATATGGCAAACGGTACAGTCAGGAGCAACCAGCCGTCGAGCGCAGCACCGCCAACATGCATTTCCCAGAACATCGCGGTCGAGCGATAGTCGCTGGAAAAGTTGAGCAGATCGGTGAAGGCCAAGCGCTCCCAGAGGGCAGCCAAAGAGGCTGTACCGAGGCCAAGCGCCAAACCCCATGCCAGCATATGGTCGGCCTGATTCTCAGGATTTCGCCGCAGACGATTGATCAGCGGCATAAGGAGAAGCGCCAAGAAGAAGCTCTTGCCAATGCGTATGCTGTTCATTGGCCCGTCGTAGCCTTGATACCAGCCGAAAACGAAACCGCCAGCATCAGAAAAGCCACGTGACATCGAAATCAGGATCGATAGCGACATCAGCGTTGAAAGACCGAAAAGCAGCAAAGAATGGCGCTGAGATTTTTTCTGTGCGCAATCGAGCCACGCCCGAGCATACCCACCGCTAGCCATGGCCAAAACGAGTAGATCGACTTCTTCAAAAGTGATCCAGCCAGTCCAAGGGGCTAAGCCGATGATAGGCAGCGAGGCCGGGATGATAACCAGAAACCAAACTGTTCTCAGGTAGGCCAAGGCGGAGGCCGAAATGAAAAGTACCAATGCTACGAACTGTCCGAGCGGATAGTGCCACGCCAAGTAGCAACCAACGGAAAACGCGGCGAGTGCGGTCAGCAGATAGCCTGCACGGCTCAACATATCCTCGCCCTAACGAAGACCGCAACAACCGCTGGCACGACGATTGCGACCATGTTGCTCAGCGCTTTGTTGCAGAGTCGAGCAGTTTGGCCAACTGTGCCGTCCGCCCTTCACGTGAGGCATTTTCAACGGCCTGCCGGTGCGGCAGCGTGGCGCAGTCCTGCCGGATCGCATCGAGAAAATGTGGCAGGATTTCAGCGATTTCGGCGACCGAGTCGAGCCGAGCGATATCGGTTGCACCGGCTTGGCACAGCGTAGTAGCGGTGTCGCCCTGCGGGTCGGTCAAGGAAAGGATTGGGCGGTTGGCGCGCAGATATTCGTAGATTTTGGCAGGAATTTGCTCGTTGCAATTTGCTGCCTGCATGACCAGCAATCCGTCGGCATTGAGCATTTCAGCCAGCGCCTCACGGTAAGAAACAGGCGGTTGGCAGTCGAGGAATTCGGCGACGTTGTAGCGATTGGCGAGTGAGTGCAGAAGGTCGTCATGCACCGAAGCACGAAATCGAACGAACAGGCTACCGGCAGCAATCGCCCCACTTGCCTTGAGTTGCCCCAGTGCTTCGAAGAATTGTGTCGGATCACGCTCGGCTGGATAGACAATACCGCTATGCAACAGGGTAATCGCCCCCGGATGAATGCTCTGCCGTACATGGCCGGAATTTTCCGCGTTGATGAAGGTCTCTTCGTCATAGCCGTTTTCCAGCACCGCCACCCGCTCATCACAGAGAGGATAGCGCAAACGGTACGTACTAGCTGCCCCTGGCGTTGTGAAGGTGCTGTACCGCGCCGTGTGCAGCGTATGCTCCTCAATCGCCCGATAGCTTTGCCAAGTCAACGGGTCGGCCGGATAACCATCCTGGGCCATTGGATCCCGGAAGTCTGCAATCCATGGCAGGCTGCTCTTGCGCTGCAAATCGGCGCCAATCAGGTGGGCGGTAGCGATCGGATAGGTTGACCAGATCGCCTCCGGCTTGTATTCGCGAATCATCCGCATGCCTTCACGCACGGCAGCGTATTTCCAACTGACCCAGCGGTCGGGCCTAGCCATACCCCCGATGTAGCGACCTGCAATCGATAAATGGCGCGCGGTATCAAGTGCGAAAGGTCGGCTCACCACAGTATCCGGAGGAATATCCGCCATCAGGTCAGCGCTGGTACGCTCGTAAGCCCGCGGATCGGCCGACAACACGAGGGGCTGCCAACCAAACTTGGGCAGGTGCTGCACAAAGCGCAGCGTACGCTGGATTCCACTGCTGCCTGCCAAGGGGGGAAAGTGGTAGGCAATCATCAGGACACGTTTCATGGCTTCTCTAATTGCAAGGTAACAGCTTGTTCGGATCACTCATCACAGCCTCAACGCTCTGCGGTCGCCTCTTGTGTCTGAGCAGCCATTACGGCGGCGCGGCGGGCATGCAGCTTCTTTAGCCATGCCCAACGATAGGCGGTCGCATGATAAATGGTTCGGCTTTGCGATGTCCAACGGGTATGCCATTCCATGACCTTGCCGAAAAATTCGATACGGCGATACTTCTTTTCGGAGAACAATTGCTGGAACTGATCGTGGCGCATCAGCGTCGAGGGCGATACCGCCTTATAGGATTCGTCATACGCAGTTTTCAGAATGACCAGTACCTGATCGTCATGAACGCACAGGTCCATTGCCACCACCTTCTGGCCGAACCAGTAACGATATATGCGCCCACGCCCTTGGGAACAGTAATTTTCAAGCATATGTCGGTAAAAACGCCCCTGGTGGTTATCCGAGGTAATGGCCGTACCATCGGCACCCTTCCAGCCAGAGCCTTCAAGCAAGCCGTAGTCTTCGATAGACTTGGCGACCAACTCTGGCTCAGTGATGCACTCGATCCTGGTTTCAATTCCGTCAGCCTGTAACTTATTACGTTGCTTGCGCGTGTTCTGCTTGAGATTCTTGCCGCGTGCCTCCCAATAGGCGTCAAAGTCGCCTTCAATATCAACCCACGCGGTCGCAATATAATCTTGGGTGCGAAATCGCTCGGTGTCTTCGGGCCGTTGCTGCAAGCGCGGATCCACTTGGCTCGCACCAAGTGCCAGCGTAACGCCGGGCAACTTTTGCATCAGGCGATAGCTTGCCGCCACCAAATCAAGGTTGCCATCTGCAATCCACGCGCCAAGAGGTAACTGCGATGGCTGGAAGGTCTGCCAAATCGCCTTGCGCCCCCGCTCCATGATGGCGGCAGCGCGCAGTTGGCCGCTCTCTTGGAGCAAGCAAAGACACTCGCCGCCGGTGCCAAAAACTTCAAGCAGAGGGAGAAGGAAGGCCGATTCAAGAAAGGGCGTTCCGGGCCGTGAGCGTGCCAGCGCATCCCACTGACGTGATTTTTCAGCGAATTCCTTGATGGGAAGTATGGTCCAATCCATGATTTTTTCTCTTTGGGCATTGAGGGTATGAGCATGATCGTTAGTGACCAGGTTCTGGGAAGACATCATTGCTCGAATTGATTTTTGTGTATGCAACAGCGCTGCACCAAACCTCTGTCCGCTCGACTTGGCAACTCGGCCTGCCACTTCCTTGATCATCAGAGCACAGCCGACAATCGTTCGGGGGTTAAAGGCGATGATGCCCCAGCGTTCGCGACGGTGACTCATCCAGATTTTCTTGTATTCGTCGTCGCCAATCAGGAAATCAACCTCCTGAACTCGGTCTTCCTCAATGACATGGCGCATGAGGTAGCTGGTTAAAACAGTTCCAGGAGATAGCGAAGCATAGGCATGGTGATAGGCCACCTTATAAATGCTGGCCTTACCCCGCCCAACGATCCATAGCTGCGCAGCAATTGGCAGCCCCTGCAGGCGTGCGATGCCAAGTCGGAGCATGCCGTTGGTCGCCAGCATGCGGACAAGAGACGGGACGAAGTCCGGATATGGCTCAGGTTTCTTCCAACTTGCCGAATACACCTCTTGAAAAACAGCGATTGCCGACTCAACATGCTCTGGGCCTGTCACGATTTCGAGCGTTCCACCCTCGGACAAGAATTCCCTATTACGCCGCTTGATGCTGCTACGCAGGTTAGCGCTCCGCTTACGCAGATAATCGTCCCAACCGCCTTCGACTTTCAAAAACCAGTTGCCGAAACAGAAGAAAGGCAACGGGATCCAGCCAGTTGCGCGCAGTTCGTTGAACAGCGCAGCATAATCTGGCGAATCCGGATCCATCGGTGCAAAGCGCATCAGATGGGTGCCACGACATTCCCGCGTTGCTTCCGACAATAGACTCCGAAGAGCCAGAAGATGGCCACCGTTGTTAACGAGTGGTGCGTAGAGCGATGTGTAGTAGTTGCTCAGGGACTCCAGTGCGCGGACCCCTCTCTGGAGCGTCCTCCGCAACGGCAGGATTACTGTCGGTCGAGCATAATCGGCGACAAAATAGTAGCGAATGTTTGGATCCTCTGGATATACCTGCTTCTGGAGCAGGCCAAACCAATCGATCGAGTCCTCAATGCTGTTCCGCGGGGCAAACTCATTAAGCTGGAAATTGCCCTCAATAAATTCTTCAATTCCCTCAAAAGCTCTAACCTCAACCTCTTTTGTCGAATCATCGACATTAGCGTGCGCGCGATTCGTACCGACGAGCCAACGTTTCAGCGCCTTGATTAGTTGATAAACAACGCTCATGCCCTCGTTCCTGAACAACTGGATATGCTGAAGGGTGCATTTATCTGGTGCCAACTCGGCGTTATTACCAGTCGAATCGCTCTGAGGCTCGATACTTTTCGTTGTAACGAACGAAGAAATTACTGTCGCTGTCTTGATGCAGGGAAAGACCGGAGCGTAGCGCGGGTCGACTGCATGGAACTCAATACTCCAGGAAAACCAGGGAAGAGCCTCCAGCAACTCCTCAAGCAAAGCAACATCAGCAATCAGGATAGGCATGATCTGAGACTGCTCCGGCAGGAACGTCGCCCAGCGCCCCAATCCACATGGCTGCAGGATCAGCGCTCCGACGACGACACCCTGCTCACGGAACAGGCAAAGGCGCTCACTACCACTAGAGAGGCGTTGGAGCAGAGGTCCGATTACACTACTGTCGAAATAAGGGGGACCTCCATAAAACTCACCGTTGAGACGATCCCAGTCCGCTGCATAGTGCGCAAAGAGAGCCTTGGCTGGGTAAAACTCCCAACTCACCGGCACACTCCAACCACCGACTTACGCAGCACCATGCTCAGCGCGGCAACGAGCCAATTCATTTCATCGTCACTCAATGACTGGTGGCAAGGAAGATGTAGCAAGTGCAGGCGATAGTCTTGTGCCACGGAACAGGTTGAAATCGCCATTTCGTCCCAGCGCCAGACTGGCACGGCGAGTTGCTTCAACCAGTAGAAACAGGGCATTGGATGCTCTATGTAAAGCGGAAACATGTAGGGAACGACGTGCTCAGGCAGTTCTGGATAGAGAGCCCGACAACTGGGCAAACCGGCAACTGCCTCTAGCCAACGCCGATAGTTTGCCTGGCGCCGCTCGATGGTGACGCAGAGCGACGAATGATTGATCAACCAACGTGAACTACGCAACGCAGCCGTGCAGGCCGAATCAGACAGATACTGCGACGAGTGCGCGGAACGCAGGCGACGCTCGTCTTTGCCTGTTTGGGGGGCTTGATCGGCGAGAGCGCTTAGCTGACCATCGAGGTTGGCAATGTCGCCGAAAACAAGCCGCGGCTGACGTGCGCCATCTAGGCATTGCTTCATTCCTCGTAACTCAGCGAGCCAACCCGCTGGCTGTGTTTCAGCCACGGGATGAGAAGTTGAGTTCCGCGTGTACAACCAGCCGCCATCTGCGCTGGGGAAGAATTTGTAAGGACTGGATGCAATGAACTCCCCATACTGTCCTGCTCCCTTAGCCTGATAACGATCAAAAAACAGCGTATGCGAGCAATCCTCCACAAAGGCTATTCCGCGCACATCACACCATTGTTTCAGTCGCGAAAAATCTTGGACAAAACCAAAAAAGTGAGTCGCCAGCAGTGCCTTGATCGACTTCACCGAACAACTGACCAGTGCGTCTAGCTCCACCAGATTGGGCGCTAGGTCCGCAGTTAGCGGATAGAGCAGGACTTCTGCCCCCAATGCCAGCGCCGGGTCGAGCATGGTGACGCAATGATAGGACGGAGCCAGCAAGGCACCATCGCAACCAACGCCGGCGCGCCGATAAGCTTCACCGAGCGCATAACGGCCGCGGCTATAGTGCGAGCCCACTCCCGTCAGCGGGGAAATGCTCTGCTGCAAACTTGCATCGTCAGCCTTGCTCAAATCAAGACCGCGTGGCAGCACCGGCACCCGTGGCCGTGGAAAACGACATTGAGATGGATCGAAAACCTGATATTCAAGAGGCATGACCGGCATTTCGATAGTTAGGGTGCAACCGACTTCTCAAGCCAGTCAAGCGTCGCCATCTCAACTGCCCTTCGCATCACCCCGGATGAGAAAGTGTGATCTGCCTCAGGAATATCCACACGCGTAATTCGCGATTTTGCCAATGCCCGGATTGCTTGTGCATCGGTTTGGCAAGCTTCGAGAAACTCCTTGGCTGTGTAGTCGTCGCCGCTGAGAATAAGAAGTGATGATTCTGGATACTCATCGAGCGCCTGCATCATCCGCTTCTGGAAGGGTTGCGTTACATCTGCAGAATTGGCACTGGGTTTCAACGTATGTCTTGCTCGCAGCCAACTCGAGGAAAACCCCAGCAATGCGCGCCCGATACCCAGTTTTCCACTTAGCAACTTGCGCCAGAATTCGCCCTGCAGCAACCGTTGAGCATAGTAGTGCTTGATGTGAGTCCGCGCCAATGTTGATTCCGAGCGAGCCCAAGGATTTAGCAGAACTAAACCATTTATTCGGGTATCCCGCGTTCGCAACCAATAGAGAAGGTTCGCCGTAGCAGCATCGCACAAGCCCCAAAGTACGATGCGTTCAAGCTTCGGACAATGTTGGAAAAAAGCTTCAATGGCTCGTTCGATATCGTCGTTGACTGTTTCAAAACCACGCAGATCACCCGAGCCATCCCCCATTCCGCGATAGTCAAAACGCATAGTCGAATAACCCGCTTCGGCCAAGGCACGGGAAAGCAATAGAAACTGGCGATGACTGCCAACTCGGTACTGAGGGCCGCCAACCACTACGAGAACTCCGGTCGCCTTGGCTAACTCGGGCACGGCAACAATACCAATTACCTGATCGCCAGCAACCTCGAAAGTGAAAGTACGTTCGGCATAGCTCACTAGAATGCCTCCAACGCTGCCATTGTCGCCACAATCAATTCAGGTGCGTCCTCGATTTCAGTCGTTTGCCAAAAGGCAGGGCCTTGGATTGTTTCAGCCTGAACGCGGTAACCGCAAGATTGCCATTGCTCAATCCGCTTTTGTGATGCTGGAGCAAGCGTTGCGTTTTCTCTTGTCGAGAGTTCGAACCAAGCGACTGCTGGCTTTTTAGCTTCAGATATTTGCAAAATATCCGGTTGCGCAGTGATTGGAGAATTCGACAGGGATGGTGGGAGTAGTTCAGACGCTTCAATCCCTCCGGCCAACTCCGGCACAACCTCATAACCAACAATCTCAACAGACTGCCCTGAGGCAAGTCTTTGCTTCAATTGAGCGGTGACGCCTTTGGCCTGGCCGCTTGCCAACTCGCCAGCCATTTTTAGGCGCATGAATTGCTGCCAGTGCAAATTGCCAGAAACAACAGGCTGCCAAAGAATAAAATTAGTCGGCTCAGGTAGATTGACTGCGACAGTCCCTGCCAATAGACAGCCCGCACGTAACCCCCATAGGGTCAGCGCGGCATCGGTTTGCGTTCGCAGCCAGCGGTATGCGAGAAGCACGTCATCCTGCCAAGCCTGCCAACTGGCATCCGAAAAGTCACCACTGCTGTCACCGCAACCCAACAAATCGATCTGCAGCACAGAAAACCCCGCAGCTGCCATCGCTCTCGCCTGTATAGCAGCCATACGACGAGATTTATTCATCTCCTCTGCAAATGGATGCAGATAAATGATTGCCCCTCGTGTCAATCCATTCGCTGGGTGATATAGGCAAAAACGCTGCCCGCCTTCGCCGGGTATAAAGAAGGGCAGCATCAAGCGTAGTAGCCTTAATTCGCCAACTTACCTTCGACAAAATCAATCAAGGAGCCAAGTGTGGCAAAAGTGCTTCCCTCGATTTCGTCATCATCAACAGCAAAACCCAACCGTTCTTCCATACCGGTGATCAGAGCAACAACAGCCATCGAATCTAGCTCTGGAATAGCCCCCAGCAGCGGCGTATTCCGTGAAAAGTCAGATGATCGACCATTCAGACAAAGAATTTCATCCAGAAGGGATAGGATTTCTTTTTCAGTATTCAAGTCTTGCTCCAGAATCGTCATATTCAAGACGCCGCATTATAGACACAGAATGGGAATTCGACTGTGAGATACTCCTCATTGATTCACACCAATTTATGCCAAAGTCCCATCCCATGTACGACTCCACTCTATTACCAGACCTAGTTTCCCACGCGGCTGATCTGACCCCTACCGCTCCCGCATTAACCTATGGCAAGACCACGCTAAGTTACGGGGAATTGCAAAGCGCAATCACCTGCTTGGTCAGTGGTTTGGTGAACTTAGGTCTTCAGCGTGGCGAGCGCGTCGGCATCTATCTCGAAAAACGCTTCGAAACTGTCATCTCCAGCTTTGCCCCTCCCGCAGCTGGCGGAGTTTTCGTGCCAATGAATCCTCTGCTCAAGCCAGAGCAAGTGGGATACATCCTCCGCGATTGCAATGTTCGCGTTTTGGTTACTTCGCAGGAACGCTTGGCTCAATTGCAAGAATCGCTTGCCGCCTGTCACGATCTGCGACACGTCATCGTGCTTGACTCCGCGGAATCACCTCCCCAAATCACGGGACTGAATACGGTTCGCTGGAGCGATGTGCTCGCTAGCCGTCCAGCAAGCGGCCACCGTTTAATCGACACTGATGTCTTAGGTATCTTGTACACGTCGGGCAGCACAGGAAAACCCAAAGGGGTTGTTCTCTCTCATCGCAACATGGTGGCAGGCGCGAAAAGCGTTGCCAGCTATCTGGAAAATCGTGCTGACGACACGTTACTGGCAGCCCTCCCCCTCTCCTTCGATGCTGGCTTTAGCCAGCTAACCACTGCATTCTATGCCGGCGCGCGGGTGGTACTTCTCAATTACCTCTTGCCGCGTGATGTACTCAAGGCAATTGAGCGCGAAAAGGTCACCGGACTTACAGCTGTGCCTCCGCTGTATATTCAGCTGGCTCAACTCGATTGGCCTGAATCGATCACCGATCACCTGCGGTACTTTGCCAACACCGGGGGGCGTATGCCGCGCGAAATCCTGGATGCCTTGCGGCGAAGCCTTCCCAAGGCAAAACCGTTTCTGATGTATGGGCTGACTGAGGCGTTCCGCTCCACCTATTTGCCGCCAAGTGAAGTCGACAAACGACCAGACTCCATCGGCAAGGCAATCCCCAATGCCGAAATTCTGGTTTTGCGTGAAGATGGCACTCAATGTGGGCCAAACGAACCGGGGGAACTGGTGCATCGTGGCGCCCTGGTCGGCATGGGTTACTGGAACGATATAGAAAAGACTGCCGAGCGCTACAAACCGCTGCCCGTCCATGCTCCCGGCCGCGAGTCTGGCCTTGTGTTGCCAGAAATCGCCGTATTTTCCGGCGACACCGTACGTATGGACGACGAGGGATTCCTGTACTTTGTCGGCCGCCGTGACGAGATGATGAAAACCTCTGGTTACCGCGTCAGCCCAACCGAGGTGGAGGAAATTCTCTACGCGACAAAGATGGTTGGAGAATGCGTTGCCTTTGGCGTAGATAACGATCGACTCGGCCAAGCCATTCAGGTTATTGCCACCTCCCCGGCCAATGGCGAACTTGATGTTATGGCTCTTCTCGCCGAATGCCGTGTTCGCATGCCAGCCTACATGGTGCCTAGCGGCATTGAGGTTATCAAGGGCCCCCTGCCCCGCAACCCGAATGGGAAAATTGACCGAAAAACGCTGTCGACCATGTGGATCGAGCAAAAACAACCTCTAAGCTAGCCGATAAGAATGACTATGCCAACCGCTCCGGTCCATACGACCATGAACCAGTTTTCTACTGCCGGTAATCAATTACTGGTCGGCGGATTACCCCTAAGACATCTGGCCGAACGCGTTGGGCAGACACCCTTTTATGCCTATGATCGCAACCTGTTGCGATCCCGAATGGCTGAATTGCGCTTGGCATTACCGGAAAACATAAAACTGCATTTTGCGATGAAGGCAAACCCAATGCCGGCGGTTGTTGGATTTATGGCCGATATGGTTGATGGTATCGATGTCGCCTCAGCCGGGGAACTAAAAGTCGCGCTCGATGCCGGCGCCGATCCGCATGAAATCAGTTTTGCAGGCCCAGGAAAAAGAAACACCGAACTGCGCCAAGCAGTTGCCGCGGGCGTTCTGATCAACATCGAATCGTTTCGTGAAGTGGACCTGCTGGCGAATATTTCGCTAGAGCTAGAGCTTCCGGCCAGGGTCGCCGTGCGCGTCAATCCAGACTTTGAACTCAAAGGCTCCGGCATGAAGATGGGAGGAGGCCCCAAGCAGTTCGGCGTCGATGCCGAACTGGTGCCGGAGTTGCTTGCCAAAATTGGCGACCACAAACTGGCTTTCGAGGGCTTTCACCTGTTTGCCGGATCTCAAAATCTAAAGGCCGAATCCATTTGCGAGGCACAGCAGAAATCCTACGATCTGGCGCTTGCGCTCTCCCGTTACGCTCCTTCACCAATCAGCTTCCTGAATCTCGGCGGAGGATTTGGCATTCCCTACTTCCCGGGTGAAATACGACTTGACTTAAAAAGCATTGGTCGGAATTTAGAGCAACTCGCAAATCGCGCCAAGGCAGACTTTCCCGGAGCATCGTTGGTCATTGAACTTGGCCGTTACCTCGTCGGCGAGGCTGGAATATATGTTTCCCGGGTAATAGACCGCAAGGTCTCACGCGGGCAAACTTTTCTTGTTGTCGATGGCGGCCTGAACCATCATTTATCCGCATCAGGAAACTTCGGGCAAGTCATTCGAAAAAACTATCCAGTCGCCATTGGTACTCGTATGAATGCCATTCAAACCGAAATAGCTTCCGTTGTCGGTCCGCTATGCACACCATTGGACATTCTGGCAGATCGCATGACGTTGGCGATTGCAGAGCCGGGGGATTTAGTGGTGGTTTTCCAGTCCGGGGCTTACGGAGCCAGTGCCAGCCCACAGCGCTTTTTGGGGCATTCTGATGTTATTGAAGTACTAGTGTAGCGCCAACCAGCGCACTTCCCCGTCAAACGACCAGATCTGTTGAGCGGTAGACATATCGTGCAGATTACTCCCGCCCTTCGCTCCTTAAATTCGATACAATGTTTGGATGCATTTGGTCTAAATCCGCTCAAATACTAGGGATCATTGCTCCTTACACTGTTTGATCACAACCAAGAACATTAGCAACAGTCCATTTTTATACTCTCTAACACTTTTGGAACCAATCTCGTGTATTTCGGTTTTTTGCATTAACGGTGCCCATCCCAGATGAAACTTGTTGCAATGATTCGTAGTCTCTGTGAAATAGTGCACAAGCAAGATATGCCAGTGTCCATATCATTATTTTTGTGCAATGGAAGATTCCGTTGTATTCCAAGCGGGCACGAACTATTTGGCTGGACAGGAATATTTCTGGGGGACGCAGGGGCATCATGATCAGGCTGTTCAATCACTGGTTTACTTGGCGCAGTATCGCCGGAGTTTTGTTCGACTTTTCGTTCCTGATTGTCAGCCTCGTTATTACGCTGATGTGGATCAACAGTGGGCTTCCGGTCAACCCAGTACAAATTGTGGTTTATGCCATCCTCTTCGGACTTGTGATGCTTGCCATCAATGCTCTGCTGGGCCTCTATCAACGCGCCTCGATTCGCCCAATTACCGAAACCAGGGCCCGCGCGGTACTTTCCATTTACCTCTCTATCCCAATCGCCTACGCTCTATATGCACTGCTTCCGATTGCTGCGGTGAATCGTGACTTAATCCACCTTTCCGCGATGTCCGCTGTTTTCGGCATGCTGGTAACCCGCGTGGGTGCGGCTCATGCACCGGCTACGAAAATGCTACGCAGGCGCATTTTAGTATTCGGTACGGGGCAGCAAGCACTGGCCGTCAAGCGCGCGCTGGATCGCTCCGATCCAGCTGCCGAAATCATTGGCTTCTTGCCTGGCAGCAATGAAGATCAGCCTCTGGTTTCTTCAAGTATGATTCTCAGCCGAGACAGATCGTTGACCGATACGGCCTGCTATCTCAAAGCTGATGAAATCGTAGTTGCCCTTAGCGAACGACGGGGCGGATCTATGCCTATGCGCGAATTGCTTGACTGCAAGTTGCAAGGAGTCAAAGTCCTCGATCTCGCGAGCCATTTTGAACAGACTTTAGGGCAAATTCGTCTCGACTCCCTCTATGCGGGGTGGCTCATTTTTGGTGATGGGTTTTGCCAAGGCACTTTCCGCACCGTCGTCAAACGTTTGTTCGACATAGTCTGTGCCATCATACTGATCATTTTGGCATTACCCATTATGCTATTGGCTGCCATCCTGATCGTCATGGAGGATGGGTTTCCGCTGCTTTACCGGCAAGAACGGGTCGGAGTCAACGGACGCCTTTTCAACGTCATCAAGTTCCGCAGCATGCGACGTGATGCGGAAAAGGATGGGAAGCCGATTTGGGCACAAGCCAAGGATAACCGGGCTACCCGCGTCGGCCAGATCATCCGCAAACTTCGCATCGATGAACTCCCACAGCTATTCAGCGTCTTGAAAGGCGACATGAGTTTGGTCGGTCCTCGCCCGGAGCGCCCATTTTTTGTCGATCAGCTAACCAAGGAAATTCCTTTCTACGCTGTTCGGCACAGCGTCAAACCCGGCGTAACAGGCTGGGCACAAGTGCGATATCACTATGGCGCGACAGTTGAAGATTCTGCAGAAAAGCTCCAGTACGATTTATATTACGTCAAGAACCACTCGCTGTTTCTAGATATGGTGGTGCTCTTCGAAACGGTAGGCGTCGTACTGACCGGCAAGGGCGCCCACTAATCTTTCATCACGCTCATCTGTGATCTGAAAAGTCCGAGTTGTATGGAAATCACAAGCGCAGCCCTGTTTACCTCGAGCTTTGGACTTGCCGTTTTCGGCTATCTGGCGCTTTGGATCTACCTAATCTCATTTGGCAAGAATTGGCGATCCAGTATCCACACGAGACGGATGGTTTGGGTTACCATTTTGTCGGCCTTGTGGGCCTCTACCGGACTGTTCTATTCCTTTAGTGGACATGCGCTGGCACTTGTTACCGCTTTACTGGCTGATGTCGCCAAATACGGTGCCTGGTACGTTTTCCTGGTGACACTGCTTGCCCCAGGCAGCCACCCTGATACCAAACCTATTCTCCCATCCTGGCTACCTGCCATCTGCTGGGTTTTGGTCATAACCGGTATCGGTCTCCAATTTTCAGTAGTGCTTCGCTTGATATCGACCGAAGAATGGCTACGTGCGGTGATTTTTCACGGTCTGGCAGAAGCCGTAATCGGACTGGTTCTTGTCGAGCAACTGTTTCGCACCGTCTCCGAGGATTCGCGCTGGAATGTCAAGCCGCTATGCCTAGCCCTGCTCTTCCAGTTTTCATTTGACGTCTATCTGTTTTCCGACGCGATGATGTTCAGCCGCATAGATGGAGATGCACTGATTGTCAGAGGTTTTGTGCACGCTATCACTATCCCTTTGCTTATGTTGGCGACCGATCGAGCCAGGGACTGGACATCAAAGATTCACCTTTCACAGAAGGCAGCCTTCCATTCGGCCACACTCCTTCTTGCTGGACTCTACCTGCTTTTTACAGCAGCCGTCGGCTATTACGTCCGCTATTTCGGAGGAGAATGGGGACGCGCATTCCAGTTGGCCCTAATTTTTGCCGGACTGCTTCTTTTGGGCGTACTGCTGGTTTCCGGATCGATGCGCGCCAGAATGAAAGTTCTGGTTGGCAAACATTTTTTCCGCTACCGCTACGACTATCGTGAAGAGTGGCTACGGTTTACGCACGCGCTTACCGTACAGGACTCACCGCAGACCATGGGACAACAGGTTATTCGCGGTCTGGCCAACATGGTTGAAAGCCCTGCCGGCACGTTATGGCTTCGAGAAACAAGCCATCTGACTTTCAGACAAAGTGCTCGCTGGAATCTCCCGGAGTGCCTCGCCGAAGAGCGGCAAGACTCATCTCTCTGCCGATTCCTCCTCGCCAGCGGCTGGGTCATTAATCTCGAAGAATATCGATGCTACCCGGCTCGCTACGGCGATCTTGAGATTCCAGAATGGCTTTCCGACCAGATGAACGCCTGGCTGATAATCCCTTTGATGACCGGTAGCGATATGCAGGGCTTCGTCATTTTGTCCAGTTCTCGCACACCAATTAATGTTAATTGGGAAGTCAACGATCTGTTACGCGCCGCAGGCTGCCAGGCTGCAAGCTTTCTGACCCGTATGCAGGCAACCGAGGCTTTGCTTGAGGTCCGCAAGTTTGACGCATTTAACAAGATGTCCGCCTTTGTTGTTCATGACCTGAAAAACATTGTGACGCAACTTTCACTGATGCTTAAAAACGCAGAACGCCACAGCGACAATCCAGAATTCCAAAAGGATATGCTGATGACAGTAAATCATGCCGTCGAGCGCATGCGTCAATTGATGATGCAGTTGCGTGAAGGTGCTACTCCCCCTGGAGGCATCTGCGGTGTTAATCTTGCTGATGTCATTCAGCGTATTCAAAAGGACAAAATGAGTCAGGGAAGATCGATCGAAGTTCACGTTCAGGATCGATTAATAGCACGTGGACACGAAGAACGCCTGGAAAGGGTCATTGGCCATCTTGTCCAAAACGCCATTGATGCATCACTCCCCGGCGATCGCGTCTGGACATCGCTCGAACGCCGCAACGACAAGGCTGCAATTCTGGTAGGCGATAACGGACATGGCATGACGCAGGAATTTATCCGGGACAGACTATTCAAGCCATTCCAAAGCACCAAAGATGCCGCGTGACACTTCCGCTATTCGTCATTCGTACCGAATCCGATCTGCGCGCGCAGGAAGCCGCATGAGTACAGAAAAACCCCGCGCCCTGCTGATTGTCGAAGACGATCTCGCACTGCAAAAGCAACTTCGGTGGTCCTTTGACCAATTTGAGACGTTGACCGCTGCTGACCGTGAAAGCGCCCTTGCGCAAATACACCGTCACTGCCCAGCAGTTGTCACGATGGATCTTGGCCTTCCTCCCGATGCTGACTCAGTTTCCGAGGGATTCAGATTGTTGGAGCAAATCCTGGCATCGGCCCCCGACACAAAGGTAATCGTTCTCACAGGTCAGAATGACAGAGCCAACGCACTACGGGCGATTGCCCTCGGCGCTTATGATTTTTTTGCCAAGCCGTTCGAGCCGGAAATGCTTGCGCTGACGATTGATCGAGCTTTTCGACTCCATGACCTGCAGCAGGAAAATCGTCGACTTCTGGCATCCCAACATCCGCCAGCACTTGCTGGCCTGCTGACGCGTGATGCAGGCATGCAAAAAATATGTCGGACCATAGAAAAAGTTGCCAGCAGCAGCGCGACAGTACTTCTCTTGGTGCACGAATCATCGCCCCGCTGTAACGAGCGCTTCGTGGCCATCAATTGTGCAGCCATTCCGGAGAACCTGCTGGAAAGTGAATTGTTTGGCTATGAGAAGGGTGCGTTTACCGGTGCCGTAAAAACGACCCCCGGGAAAATCGAAACTGCCAACGGTGGCACGTTAATGCTTGATGAAATCGGCGATCTGCCCCTTCCTCTGCAGGCGAAATTACTGCGCTTTCTTCAGGAACGCGTCATTGAGCGCCTAGGGGGACGTTCGGAAATTCCTGTGGACGTTCGTATCGTCTGTGCCACACATCAGGACTTAAAAACAAATATCAGCAATGGCAGCTTTCGCGAGGACTTGTATTATCGACTTGCCGAAATTGTGGTCCAGATCCCTCCATTGCGTGAACGTAGGGGGGACCCTGCATTGATGGCCCATGCTTTTGTGCACCGATTCGCAAACGAGCAGAAGCGTGGCAGTATGACCCTTTGCGAAGAAGCTATTCGAGCAATAGAGGCAAATCGATGGCCCGGCAATGTCCGGGAACTGGAAAACTGCATCAAGCGCGCAGTAATCATGGCCGACGGTTCCCGTATTACCCGTGAAGATATTGGTTTGGAGAACGAAGCCTCAAGCGAGATCGAATTCATCGATCTACGCAAAGTACGTGACGAGGCTGAACGGCAAGCTATTGTTACCGCATTGGGACGTGCCAATGGCAATCTTTTGCGTACATCCGAAATATTAGGTATCAGCCGGCCGACGTTGTACGACCTGATGCATCGCCTTGGCCTGAAGTAACCCCTCTCCTGTGAAGAAGACAATCATGAAAATGTCGCGTTCGCTTGTACCGACCGTAATCTCTACGGCCCTTCTGACGATGATGCTGGGCGCCTGTGGTGGCGACTCGCCAGAAAGCCTCATCTTGTCCAGCAAGGACTATCTAGCCAAAAACGATGCCAAGGCCGCCGTTATCCAGTTGAAAAATGCGCTGCAGAAAAACCCCAACCTTGCCGAAGCCCGCTTCCTGCTCGGTTCGGCGCTACTTGAAAGCGGTGACGTTGCGGGCGCAGAGGTTGAACTGCGCAAGGCGCTGGAACTCAAACACTCTCCGGATGCCACTATCCCTCTGCTGGCTCGCGCCATGTTGGCAGGCGGCAAGGCAAAAAAATTGGCCGATGAGTTTGGCCAGACCAGATTAACTAACGGGGAACCTTTAGCATCCCTAAACACGACCCTAAGCGCGGCGTATGCATCTCTAGGCAAGCGCGACGTTGCCAGAGCGCTTCTTGCCGAAGCCCTTTCCTCAAGCCCAAATTATGTTCCTGCGCGATTAGCTGACATTTTGGAAACTGCCGCAAACAATGACCTCGCTGGGGCTCGCTCAAAGCTTGATGCACTATTGAACCAAAACCCGAACAATCCCGAAGCGCTTCTGATCAAGGGCAACCTTCTCGACTTCGATGGTGACACGGCTGGAGCTCTGGCCCACTATCAGAAAGCCATAGACGCAAAACCCAGCTTTCTGAATGCTCATTCAGCAGCCATTGGAACTCTCCTCAAGGCAGGCAAGATCGATGAAGCGGCCAAGAAACTCGATGTCTTGAAGAAAATCTCCCCCAAACACCCGCAAGTCTACTTACTTGATGCTCAAATCAACTATCAACGTAAAGACTACAAAACTGCTCGTGAGTCCGTCCAGCAATTGCTGAAGATATCTCCCAACAACCCGGGCAACCTCCAGATTGCTGGTGCCATAGAATACCAATTGGGCTCCTACATACAGGCAGAAGCCTATCTGGCCAAGGCTCTGCAGTTAGCACCGGGGCTCCCGCTGGCCAGGCGCATTCTGGTAGCCAGTCACTTGCGTACAGGCCAATCGGGCAAGGCACTGGAAACCCTTCAACCTGTGCTGGGTCGCATTGATCAAGACTCCGCTCTACTCGCTCTTGCCGGCGAAGCCTATTTGCAACAGGGAGACCCCAATAGGGCTGCCGAATACTTTGCCAAAGCCAGCAAATTGGAACCGGAGAATGCTGCAAACAAGACATCCCTCGCCTTGGCACATATGGCCCAAGGCAGCTCCGAAATCGCATTTCAGGAGCTGGAACAAATATCTGTTTCTGACAAAGGCATATCTGCCGATCTGGCGTTGATCGCCGCCCTCCTACGCAGTAATCAACTGGACAAAGCCTTAAAGGCTCTTGATGGCCTAGAGAAGAAACAGCCGAATAATCCGGCAACATATAACCTGCGTGCCCGCACTATGCTGGCCAAGAAGGACACGGCGGGAGCCCGCCAAAGCTTCGAAAAAGCCCTTTCGATCGACCCAATGTTTTTCCCTGCTGTAGCCAGTCTGGCCACGCTGGATTTGCTCGACAAGAAGCCGGAAGATGCTCGCAGGCGCTTTGAGGCAGTGATCAGTGCCGACCCCAAGAATATGCAGGCACTACTCGCTTTGGCTGAACTCAAGGCAGCCAACGGCGGCATGTCAGACGAAGTCTCCTCGCTGATCAGCAAAGCAATCAGCGCAGCCCCCAGCGAACCGGCTCCCCGACTCGCGCTAATTCAATACTATCTCAAGCTCAAGGAAAACAAGAAGGCGTTGACCGCTGCCAATGAAGCTACTAGCGCCATCCTGGACAAACCGGAACTGCTTGATGCACTGGGTCGTACCCAACAACTTGCTGGTGATTTCAATCAGGCACAGACCACCTACGGAAAACTTGCTTCCCTTCAACCAGCCTCACCATTGCCATTGCTACGCATGGCAGAAATCCAGTTCGCAAATAAAAACAAGGAAGAAGGCATCAAGAACCTCAAGAAAGCCCTTGAAATCAAGCCAGATATCGTGGAAGCACAGCGCTCACTGATCTTGCTAGCCATGGAAGGCAAGAATACGAAAAGCGCAATCGACATCGCCCGGATGGTACAAAAGCAGCGACCAAAGGAACCCGTCGGCTATGTGCTGGAAGGCGACATTCACGCATTTGGCAAAGCTTGGCCCGAGGCGATCACTGTTTTTCGAAGTGGTCTGAAAGTGGTTGCAGCCCCGGAACTCGCCATCAAGCTTCACGGCTCCTTGCTTGCTTCTGGAAACACAGCAGAGGCAGATAAGACAGCTGGCGCGTGGCTAAAAGACCATCCAAAAGATGTCGCCTTCCGGATGTATTTGGGTGACCGTGCTTCAGCACAAACGAATTTTGCCCAAGCCGTGAATCATTACCAGGCAGCATTGGAACTCCAGCCAGATAATGCACTGATACTTAACAATATCGCTTGGGCATCAGGCCGAGTGAAGTCTCCAAAAGCGCTCGAATATGCAGAAAAGGCCAATCAGCTTGCCCCCAATCAACCTGCATTCATGGACACTCTGGCCATGTTGCTCGCCGACAAGGGAGAAACAGCCAAAGCTGTTGAGCTACTCCGCAAAGCGCTAGCATCAGCACCTCAGGCTAGTGCGATTCAGCTAAATCTGGCCAAAGTCCTGATTGCATCAGGCAAGAAGGATGAAGCGCGCAAGGAGCTGGATGCGCTGGCAACAATGGGCGAAAAATTCCCGAACCAGACCGAAGTCAGCCAGTTGCTCAAATCCCTTTGATATTGATTTTCGGAATTTTTTTTAGATAGATACAGGATTCATCATGACAACAATTGCTGTAGTAGGTCTGGGATATGTCGGGTTGCCGCTGGCAGTGGAATTCGGTAAGAAATTCCGGACGATCGGCTTTGACCTCTCACAAGCAAAAATTGACAGCTACAAACACTACATCGACCCAACGGGCGAAGTTAGCACCGAAGACCTCAAGTCGGCGACTCAGCTAACAGTCTCCACCGATGCAAGCACCCTGCGCGAGGCAGATTTCGTCATCGTAGCTGTACCTACGCCGGTAGACGATGCACATCAGCCAGATTTCAGCCCGCTCGTCGGCTCTTCAACGACAGTTGGCCGCAACCTTAAACAGGGTGCCATCGTGGTGTATGAATCGACAGTCTACCCTGGAGCAACCGAAGAGGTCTGCATCCCGATTCTCGAAAGAGAGTCCGGCAAGACCTGGAAAACTGATTTCTTCGTCGGCTATTCGCCCGAACGTATCAATCCGGGTGACAAGGAGCGCACTGTCACCAAGATCGTCAAGGTGGTGTCTGGAGACACGCCAGCCACGCTTGATAAGGTCAAAGAGATCTACGGTAGCGTAATCACAGCGGGGGTCTACGCAGCGTCCAATATCAAGGTTGCTGAAGCAGCCAAAGTCATCGAAAATACCCAGCGAGACCTCAACATTGCACTGATGAACGAACTGGCGATCATTTTCGACAAGATCGGCATCGACACGCTTGAAGTGCTCCAAGCAGCCGGCACCAAGTGGAATTTTCTACCGTTCCGTCCCGGCCTGGTTGGTGGCCATTGCATAGGCGTAGACCCCTACTATCTGACGCACAAGGCCCAGAAGCTTGGTTATCATCCGGAAGTCATCCTGGCCGGGCGGCGCATTAATGATGGCATGGGCAAGTTCGTCGCCGAGCAGACTATCAAGATGCTTGTCGGTGCCGGCCACCCGATCAAGGATCAGCCGATCATCGTGCTAGGCCTGACCTTCAAGGAAGACTGTCCCGACCTTCGCAATTCCCGAGTTATCGATGTAATTCGAGAACTTCAATCCTACGGTGCCACGGTAGTAGTACATGACCCGGTTGCTGATACTGCTGAGGCCCATCATGAATATGGCGTTGACCTTGTCAATTGGGAAAGTCTGCCCAAGGCTTCCGCTATTGTTGTTGCGGTCAATCACAAACAGTACAAGGCCCTTACAACCGGTCAATTCACAGCTAAACTGAAACCGAATGGCGTGATTACCGACGTCAAGAGTATGTTGGACTACAACGCTTTCGTGGGTACCGGTGTAACGGTCTGGCGTTTGTAAGGGGAAGTTGATGAAGCACTCAAGGATTACTACCGCTGCACCTTTCCCTTGGGCGCTTTGCGCACTGATTGTTGCCAGCATGTTTTACAAGCCAGCTATCGCCGACACCAAAGCAATCAAAGAACAGGCGATGGCGTTGCGCAATGAAGCGAAATCATTTGAACATGGTGATGGCACCCCACGAAACCCTGCAAAGGCAGTCGAGCTTTATTGTGAGGCAGCACGACTCGGCGACGTTGAGGCGCAGTACAACCTTGGTTGGATGTACGCTATGGGTCGTGGCATAGAACGTGACGATGCAACAGCGGCTCTCTTCTTCACGATGGCGGCCCAACAAGGCGATATGCTCGCTGAGCGTATGCTTCGCCAGGTCGGCACACCGATCACCAAAGCTCCAGCCTGCCTCTCGGATCCAGAGCTGAACGACACTGACGGTGATGACATCGTCGCCAAGGCAACACCGGAACATCGCAAGGTGATGGATCTTGTTCAGAAGTTAGCTCCCGAATACGGTGTTTATCCGCGCTTGGCCATGGCCATCATTCGCGCTGAGTCGAATTTCAACCCAGAAGCCATCTCGCCCAAGAATGCCCAGGGCCTGATGCAATTGATTCCCGAAACCGCAGAACGCTTCAACGTCAAAAAGCCCTTTGATCCCGAGCAAAATATTCGCGGAGGACTCGCCTATCTGCGATGGCTGCTGGCCTATTTCGAGGGCAATATCCCATTGGTAGCCGCAGCCTATAATGCAGGTGAGGGCGCAGTAAACCGCTACGCTGGTGTTCCACCCTACGCAGAGACCAAAGGCTACGTGAAGCGCATCCGCGAGATATTCAAACGCGAGGATCATCCATTTGATCCTGGCGTGACGAGCCCCTCACCAGAATTACCCAAAATTATCTCACGCAGGTTGATGTGAGGTGGTTGGCCGGAATTTGCCGATGTTTATTGGCCGGTCAGGCTATTCTTGGGACAATCGCATCTGCAGCCGATCTTACCGACACCATTGAGCGGATCAAACCGTCAATCGTCGTCGTGGGTACCTACAAAAATACTAGCAGTCCCCAGTTTGTCATGCGTGGTACCGGATTCGTGGTTGGCTACGGAAATCTGGTAGCTACCAACGCACATGTGCTAACAGAAATCAATGGCCCAGACGCGCCCGCCTTGGTAATCCGGGCGCGGACCGCGAATGGTGAGCCGCAGATTCGGCGAGCTTTGCTGGCTAGTCTGGACAAAGAGCACGATCTCGCTGTTTTACGCATAGAAGGATCTGCCTTGCCGGCAATGAAACTCGGAAACTCTGATCAGGTGCGCGAGGGGCAGTCCATTGCTTTTACTGGCTTTCCACTTGGAGGTGCCCTAGGCTTTTCTCCTGTTACCCACCGCGGCATTGTGTCGTCAGTAACCCCAATTGCACTGCCCGGTGGAAATGCCCAGCAGATCAACGAAAAGCTGATCCGCAAGATCAGAAGCGGAACGTTCAACATCTTGCAGCTTGATGCTACAGCCTATCCAGGCAATAGTGGTAGCCCAGTCTACGATACCGAGACAGGCGAAACTCTCGGTGTCATTAACATGGTATTCATAAAAGGCACGCGCGAGGCGGCGTTGAATCAGCCATCGGGAATCAGCTATGCAATCCCGGTGAACTACCTCCTGGAGTTGCTAAAACAATAAGGTATCCGTAGCCCAATCAGACCTACAACCGTCCCTCCTGTTTTGCACACCAAAGGCTGGCTTTCTGAGAAGTATTTCCTCACCGCTATTGCATATGCACTTTAGACTTCAAACAATACAGTCGTTTATTCCTACGTAACTTATGTGTCGGAAAATTTTACACGCCCACTGACGAGAGGCTGTTCTATCCTGTAAATATTCGTAGAATACCGCGCCAATACTGGGTCCATAGCCAAAACATAAAAGCCGGCTTGAATTTTGCTTTTTAGTTATGCATATAAACCTATGACCCAGAACACCTAGGTCATCAGCAAAAGTAATATGGAGCAAAAAATGCTGCAAGATAAAAATACCGGGTCACACGAGCCCAATATGCAAAACGATTCAGACAGCGCCTCCAGCGTAGAGGCCGTTAGGTCACGTCGGAAATTCGTTGTTAGTGCAACAGCTGCCCCCGTCCTCATGACGGTTGCGGGAAGGTCCGCATTGGCGTGCCAAACGGTCCCCAAAGGGCTTTCATTTGCCGCTTGGTGCTCGGTAAACCCAAAAGGGAAGAGTACTCAGAGCACATGCGTTTCCCATACCGTTTCTGGTCACACACCATGCAAACCGCCATACGCTTGGACCCCAAAGAAAACGGGAACGTGCTTTGAAGTGGCTTGGCCGGACCATCCGGAATGCAAGCCCTTTACATCTTGCAAGCAACGCTATACCGATAGAAGAGGCAAAACCGCCTATCGGGATAAATCATGGGCAGGACCTAGCGGAACCTACCAAGACATGTGCCATCACTTCACCGAAACTTCGCTCACAGATGCCGGTTGGAATACAGGAACAAAGCTCTCTTGGCTTGATGGCAGTCGCTCGATTGCCAAGATTTTGATTGACGAATCACGGGTTCCTGGAAGCACTGGTAATAAAGCCGAGTTTTGTGCGGCTTGGCTCAATGCTCACAAATACCCCGGAACCTATGCACTCAAGCCAGAACATGTCCGAGAGTTGTGCGCCACTGGGAAAATCGGAACAGGTGGTTATGTTTTAACCCCTGAGGAATGCAAAGCGTTCTTGGAACAGACCCGCGCCTAAATTGAGCCAAGAGCAGTTGGCCCCCAGGCTTTCGGGACGAGCAGACTGCTTAGCCGTCACGTTTGACAGCGAGGCCGAGACAGTTCTCCTTCTGCCAAACTCAGGAGAGGTATTGCTTTGTGCCACTCAAGCCTGGGAGGAGGTAGTCAACTCCGGTATTTTTTCAAATAGCTCAGCAGAAGGGTTGGAGTTATCTGCTGATGCCGAAAATCTGCTGGCTACGCTTGATCGCTTAGGTATTGATCTCGGGTAATTCTTTTCGAGACCGCGTTTTCTGGTCACAATGCACTCATGCCATCTAATTTACTGAGTGCATTCACACTCGATTCGATCACCGACGCTCTATCTCAAGAAGGCTTGGTGCTAGACGTCACTTCATATCGCTGCCGAATCCGTTCAGATCTCGCAGCAGCCTTAGCTAAACCGCTCCTATTGCTTTACCAGGACTACCCCGCCTACCTCGAGCATTCGGGGTTCATTGACTTTGACATCGAACTCAATAGCAAGCGTACAGGGTGGCTTGAGAAAAATGTCGAGTTTAGTTGGGACGGACAGACCCCTTTTCCGGCCCTGCCCTTGAATCAGGTTCATCCCCTCTTTGAGTGGGGATTGAATTGGTGCATATCGACACTCGCCGGTGAAGATATCGTCATTCACGCGGCCGTTCTGGAGCGAAACGGAGGAGCTCTAGTGCTCCCGGGCGACCCAGGCTCCGGAAAAAGCACGCTATGCGCTGCACTCTGTCTTTCCGGATGGCGCCTGCTCTCAGATGAACTAACGATCATTTCACCAATAACTGGCCAGGTCCGGCCCATGCCTCGCCCAATCAGCCTCAAGGACGCATCAATTGGCATTATTCAATCGCGTTTTCCGGATGCGACGATCACTACACCAATTGGCGACACACGCAAGGGTGACATCGCTTACGTGCGCCCGCCAGTAGCGGCTATCCACCGGTGGTCGGATGAAGTTCCCATTCGACACGTCATTTTTCCGCGATATTCTGCCGCGTCCCCTCTCGACTCTTTCGTACTTACGAAGGCCAGAATGCTTTCAAAACTTCTGGACAATACATTCAATATCGGAGTTTTCGGAACATCCGGTTTTGCCGCACTTGCTGAAGCTGTCGTCGACTCGATAGGTTACGAGGTCAAATATGGCGACTTGTCGGAAGTCGCAGGATGGATAGATACGACATGCCGGTAAGCCGCTTGCCAACCATATTGGGAAACCCAACTGGGATTAGCCGCATCAGTGGAGAGCAATGGAACGCAATCCTTCTACATTCAAGAAAAACTCAAAGTTTGGGACAACTGGCCTCGCGACTAGACTCAGCGGGTTTTCTCAACGAGGTTCCGCCAGCAGTACTCAGGCACCTTAATCTGGCGAGAACGACAGCCCAACGTCGTGCTGATGCAGCCCGTTGGGAAATTGATGTCATTCGCCGAGCGATACACCCCGGCACGCCGGTCATACTTCTTAAAGGCTGCGCCTATCTGGTGGCCAATGACCCGAATGCAGACGGACGTCTTTTTTCTGACATTGACATTCTTGTGCCTCGCGCATCTCTGGGAAAAGCAGAGGCTGCCCTGACTGCTGCAGGCTGGATGCCCAGTACCGTCGATGCCTACGACCAGCACTACTATCGCGATTGGTCACACGAGGTTCCACCCATGGAGCATGTCCGTAGACATACCGTTGTGGACCTTCACCACGCGATTAATCCCCCCATATCGCGCTATAGCATCCCCACTGAGTCACTACTGGAGCACCTGGAAGAGATTGCCCCTGGAATACACATTCTGGGCTCAGCAGATCGCGTAATTCACTGTGCGATCCACTTGCTTCAGGAGGGGGAAGCAAGCAAGGTTTTCAGAGATCTCTATGACCTCTTCCTTCTTATTGAAACCAACTACCCCAAGGGGACCAAACGAGATGAGTTGTATGCTCGCGCCGAAACGCTTGGACTTCGTCGACTAGTTTCCGCGGCTATCAACGCAGCTGAAGTAGTTTTCCAAACGGAGACTACTTCTTCCCCCTCCACGTGGCTTGCGAAGATACTCATTGCGGTAGCATCCGGGAGCTCACCACAAACGGGGAACTCTTACTCTATTCAAATCAGCCGTTTTGCCCTGCTCGCTCAATCGCACTGGATGAAAATGCCGCTGGGCATACTAATTCCGCATCTGTTAAGAAAAACACTTCTGGCGTTCATTCCGAATCGTGACCCCAGTTAGGTAAAAGAAAGAACTTGGGCACATGCCAACGAAACGGAGTGATTTCCGCTCACCGAATTCCTTGTCGACCAGGTAGTGCACCTGCTCACGTCGTGATGGTGCACTCACCACATTTTTCGCAAGACCGAAAAAATTGACCAAGGACTTGGTATTTATCATTTTCACATTCCTTTTTCGAATGTTACTGCTCAATAAAGTCGATTGAGCTGCAAAAGAACCCAACGTAACGTAATTCCTCAGTCCGGCAACTCCTACCCTCCGGGATATCAGCCGAATTTTGGGGAATATCATGATCATCCAGTGTGAACATCTCCGCGTTACATTGAAGCGTGGTTCGACGTTTGAATTCGCCGGCGCTTGCGGAAATAAACTGATTTGTGTGACCGGCACGATCTGGGTCACTCAGCATCACCTAAGTAACGACTGGGTGCTGCAGTCCGGTGAGTTTCTGACCATCGAAAACCCCGGCAAAGTTGTCATTTCAGCATGCAGCAATGACAGCGCCACATTTTCCGCGCGGCAACGCTTGAATGAGCACGGAAAGAGTTGCATCAATCAAGTCCGAAACCCCGGAAGCAGCTTCCCGTCGAGAAACACAAGGGCGGACGCATGAGCACTCATTTTGATGAGCCGCAAAAATTTCTTGTCTCTGCTGTCGACGGGTACCCCCTAGATGCGTCTGCATGGATTAGCCAATCAGAGACATTTTTCACCAAGCGACCCGTGGTAATTATCAACCCGGCGACATCTGTTCATAGTCGCTATTACAACCATTTTGCTAACTATCTGTACGCTAACGGATTCGATGTCGTTACCTATGACTACCGTGGCATCGGAAATTCGCGCCCCAACACCTTGCGCGGGTTCGACGCGAGCTGGATTGACTGGGGGACTCAAGACTTTGAAGGCATTCTGCGATTTGTTGCCACGAAATTTTGCGGACAACCCATACATGTAGTCGCGCATAGCGTGGGTGGCTTTCTTGTTGGTCTCGCCGAATCGAATCACCTAGTCAGCCGTGTATTTACCATGGGGGCTCAGTTTGCATACTGGAAGGACTATGCGCGCCCTAGACGCCTGGCGATGTTTTGGCGCTGGTGGGTATTTCCCCGGCAGCCGCCTAGGCTGGCTCGAAGATACCCCTCTGGGTGTTGTTCGTGATTGGACGGCACGTCATCCTCGCTTTGAGGACGCCTATCAAAATGGACGTCGAGCCATGCCATTGGAACGTCGACAACAGCTTGTCGAACGCTTTTCACAAATGAAAGGCGAGACGCTCGCACTTTCAATTACGGATGATGACTTCGGCACCATTCCAGCCATTCATCGTCTTTTAGATTATTTCATCAATAGTCCTGCCACCCATTTGCGTGTTGCCCCGAGCATGCTTGGGCTTAAGCAAATTGGGCATTTTGCATTCTTCAACAACCGCTTCAAGGAGTCGCTATGGCGCATCCCCCTGTGTTGGTTGCGTGATGGTCAAATACCCAAAGACGCACCCGGTCAATTGATCACAACAGATGATGCAACACGAGCTCTCTGATTAATAGCTGACATTCCCTCAGGTAATGCCAGACGACCGCGAATTCGTTTGAACGGGAACCGGGATGCCTTTCTAATCGACCTCAGTCGCATACGCCCCGAAAAAAACAGGTACCACCAGAGAACATGAGCAACAAAACCGAATCGTCATATATGGCAAATGGCTGGCACCGTCAGCCGTGGGTATTCGTCGTTGCAGGTGGCTTGATCATGGGGCTGGCCCTCGGCATTCGCCACGCGACCGGAATTTTTCAGGTTCCAATAACAATGGACAACGCCTGGACGCGCGAAGTCTTCGGCTTTTCCATCGCAATACAGAACCTGATCTGGGGTTTGGCTCAGCCATTTACCGGCATGTTGGCAGATCGCTTTGGCTCAATGCGCGTCATTATCGCCGGCCTTGTTTTTTACGCTGTTGGCCTCGCCCTTATGAGTATTGCTATCACCCCATTGGCCTTCACACTCACTGCAGGCTTGTGCATAGGTATTGCACTTTCCGGTACGTCGTTTGGCGTGATTTATGGCGCACTCAGTCGCATGGTGACGCCTGACCGGCGGAGTTGGGCACTCGGCTTGGCCGGCGCGGTTGGCGGGTTCGGCCAATTTGCCATGGTGCCACTAGCCCAGGGGCTGATCAATTCATTGTCATGGTCAGGGGCTTTAGTGGCGTTGGCAGTAGTTTGCGCAATGGTTCTACCGTTGGCCTTGCCGTTCCGCGAAAGTGCGTCGCCCGCACCAGTTCTTGGCGCTGATCAGACAATGCGCGAAGCACTGACTGAAGCATTCCAGCATCGTGGATTCTGGCTACTGAATCTGGGCTTTTTGGCCTGTGGCTTCCAATTAGCCTTCATTGCCTCACATTTACCGGCCTACCTGTTGGACAAAGGAATGTCGGGCAACGTGGCCGTAGCTGGATTAGCGATCATTGCCCTAAGCAACGTGGCGGGTACATATTGCTGTGGTGTGCTCGGTGGTCTATTTCGGCGCAAATACCTGCTCTCCGGAATTTATCTGGTGCGCTCCCTGGTAATGGCTCTATTCGTCCTGATGCCTTTGACCATCTGGAGCCTATATCTCTTTTGTGCCGCGATGGGCTTCATCTGGTTGGGTACAGTTCCGCTGACAAACGGTCTCGTCTCGCAGGTTTTTGGCGTGAAATACATCACTACGCTATTCGGCTTTGTATTTTTTGGCCACCAAGTGGGTGCGTTTCTTGGCGTTTGGCTGGGCGGGTATATGTTTGATGTGACCAAATCGTACGATTTGATCTGGTTCATTGGAATCGCTCTGGGTGTCATTGCCGCTGCCCTGCATTTCCCAATTAATGACAATGAACTGCCACGGCTCAACATTGGCTATCAACCATCATGAGTTCATCGATAGCGATCCGTGCTGCAGGACTCTCAACAGGATTGACCGCTTGTTACCTAGTTTTCCTGACATATCTCAACCCGGACAACGTCTGGATTTGGTCAACCCTGTGGTCAATTTGTAGATAGGTCGGACATGATCAAAATTTCATTCTGCCTTCGGCGCCGTGCTGAGCTCACACATGAAGAGTTTTTGGACTATTGGAAAAATGAGCACGGGTCATTAGTTCAGCAACACAAAGCTGTCCTTCGTATTGCGCGCTACATCCAGTTTCATGGCGACTTCGGTCCGATGACATCGAAATTGATAGCCTTCCGCGGCTCCCCCGAACCTTACGACGGTATTGCAGAAATTTGGTACGAAAGTCGTATTGCGCTGGAGACGCTGGGGCAAGACCCTGCAGCACGGACAGCCAGCCGACTTCTTTGGGAAGACGAAAAGCGCTTCGTCGACCTTGAAAGCTCTCCCATCTTTGCTGGTGATGAGATAGAGCTGGTGCGCACGCTATGAGTAATTCTGTGGCCACGCCCCAGTCCAACCCTGATTTCAGCGATGAAAAGGTTGAAATGCAATTTTTCTTGATTGTCCACGAGGTTGAGTCTTATTCAGCATGGAAGATCGTTTTTGACCGTGCCTCTGGTATCCGAAAGGCTGCAGGGGAAATCAGTTACCAATTACTTCGTTATGACAATGAACAAAACACTATTGTCCATTTTTTACAATGGAGCTCATTGAAAAATGCGAGAAACTTCTTCGAGTCCCGTGCGCTGCAAGCCATTCGGCGCGAGGCAGGTGTTATAGCCCCCAATTTCATCTACTTGAATGAAATAGAGCAAGACCCTATAGCGTTATCCCTGAGGAGCATCCTATGCACAAAGGTAGCTGTCTATGCGGAGCAGTTAAATACGAAATTGATGGCGAACTTGGACCCATCGTGTATTGCCACTGCTCGCGCTGCCGAAAGGCCAATGGTTCTGCATTTTCGGCAGTATCGCCGGTCGCCTCTTCTGATTTTCACATAGTGAAAGGTCAGGAACATTTACGCAGCTACCGAAGTGCATCTGGTGTTCATCGCATTTTTTGTGGAATTTGCGGCTCACCAATCATTGGCAAACGCGAAAACCTGTCGGAAACAGTTCGAGTACGAATAGGCACTTTGGATACGCCGAGCTATGCCAAGGTTTCCGCACACATCTTTGTGAATTCAAAAGCAGAGTGGGACAACATTCATGATGATGCCCCTCAGTATCAAGAGCGGCCCTAGGGTAAAGCTCTTCGCACAGCAATTGCTGCACAAATTACCGGGTTTTCCGAAAACCCAAAACCTGTAATGTCTATGAAAAAGGCTAGGCCATGAATCCAAGTGCAAACGAACAAGGAAAAAATTTCAGCGTGGCGGACATTGGCGGCATTGACGCCTGGAAGAGCTACACAGCAAAGATCAAGGCGCTACCGAGCGTTGAAGTTCCAGGAAAACTATTTCTAAATCCGATCCTCGGTTTGACCGGAATGGAGGTGTCGGTGAATTGCTTACCTGCTGGGGCAGCCGTGCCCTTCTACCATAAGCATCATCTGCATGAAGAGCTGTATCTTTTCTTGAAAGGAAGCGGAGAGTTTCAAGTTGATGAACAAATCTTCCAAATTCGTGAGGGCACAGCGCTTCGCGTATCTCCGGACGGCGAGCGGACTTGGCGCAACAACTCTAAGGAAGACCTCTTTTATATTGTGATTCAAGCCACGGAGTTCTCAATTGCTGCAGATGGCACTGAGGACGGTTACTCCGTTCAACGCAAAGTCGTTTGGCCAGTTTGATGAGTGGTCGAACGGATACTGCTGAACAGGACCCGAAAACACCAAAGAAGGATCATTTCTTTAGAACGAAACCATGAAGACGCAAATAGAAAAGTCTGAAGAATTTCAAAAACTGCACCGTCAAGGTAACTGCTTCGTCATCCCCAACCCCTGGGATGCCGGCTCGGCACGGTTACTTGAATACCTTGGTTGTCAGGCCTTGGCAACGACAGGCGCAGGCTTTGCGTTCTCGCAGGGAAAATCCGACCTCAGCATCAATGCAAAAGATATGTTCCAGCACCTTAGCCAGCTATGCGCCATAACCAGTTTGCCCATTAGTGCAGATCTTCAAAACGGTTTTGGCCACACACCAGAAGAAGCGGCAATGACGATAGTTGAAGCAGCCAAAACAGGTATTGTTGGCTGTTCAATTGAGGATGCATCTGGCGACCCTGGGCGTCCCTTCTATGATTTTGGACTGGCAAAGGAACGCATCCAGCTCGCAGCGGCTGCCGCCAAAGGTCTTGGGTTCAAATTCACGCTAGCCGCTCGCGCAGAAAACTACTTCTACGGCAATCCAGATTTAGCTGACACCATTCTCAGGCTTCAAGCTTATCAAGAGGCTGGCGCAGATGTGCTATTTGCACCCGGCGTTCAATCGAAAGCCGACATCAAATCAATTCTCGGCTCCATCGACCGCCCACTCAACGTGCTCATGGGCCTGCGAGGTGAGCAACTTACGCTACCCGAACTGAGCGAACTTGGAGTGACCCGCATTAGTCTAGGTGGCTCATTAGCTAGAACCGCCTACAGCGCAATGATCAATGCAGTCAAAGAGATAACTTCAACTGGCCGCTTTAGCTATGCGAGCGATGCCATCAGCGGTAAAGAAATTAACGCGATTTTTAACAGCCGGGTTTAATTACCTCGCATCGGCAAGACACTCAATGAACATCAGCATCAGGAGGAACCTTACTTCATGAGCGCAGAACAACGCATTCTTGATCTCGGTATTCACCTCTCCGCTGGCACTGCCCCTGCGGGCAACTACGTTTCTGCCATTCAGTCTGGGAATCTCCTATTCACCTCAGGCAGGGCACCGCTTCCAATCGACAGCAAACCTGCAAAGGGGCAACTGGGGCGAGACTATTCAACCAATGATGGTTACGATCTAGCTCGTTCTGCATGCGTTGATTTGCTCGCCGTCTTGAAGCATCAGCTGGGCTCACTCGACAAGGTTGTTCGATTTGTCGAACTACACGGCGCCATAAATGCCAGTCCTGAATTTGAGGAGCACGCAAAGGTTCTGGATGGAGCCTCGGACCTGTTAGTAGAAGTATTCGGTCCTGCGGGCGTTCATGTCCGCTCTGTTATTGGCGTCAATTCTCTTCGTAATGGCGTCCCCCTCACCGTCAGGGCAACTGTCGAAGTGATAGCAAACTAGCAAGGAAGCCAGGACTGCCAGTGGCGGAATGAAAATGCGTTTTTATCGCCCAACTCCCGGGAGATAAAATCACCAGAAGAATGAAACAGCAAATGAAAACTTTTCTGCGCAATGCATCAGCAATGGATGCAGGCAAAATTGCCACACTTGTAAACAGAGCTTACAGACCATTAGCCCATAAGCGTGGCTGGACACATGAGGCGAATTTGGTTTCAGGCCAGAGAATAACGGAGGAGCAAGTTCTTTCGCTTGATTGCTCTCGATCGTCCATTCTCGTCCTCTGCCAAGATGCCAATATTGTTGCTTGCGTCCATGTGAAATGCGGTGAAAACTCAGCGGACATCGGCATGCTTGCCACAGATCCCAATCACCAGATGCAGGGGTTAGGGAAGCAGATGCTCAATTGCGCTGAACAGCACGCCTTGGAACACTTCGGGATTGCAAGCTTCAAAATGTCCGTATTGTCTTCTCGATCTGAGTTGATCGCGTTCTACGAGCGCCGTGGCTACACCCGTACCGGGAAGGTAACCAGTTATCCAGCCTCGGCGGGGATCGGCGAACCCATTGTAGATGAGCTAAAGGTGGAAATATTGATCAAACAAGTATCAAACCCTTAAAGTCAAATCGACAATCTTCACGAGGGACTCATTGGGCAAATTGGCAAATCAGGGTGTCTGCAATTTAGGAGACTTCAGTATGGGGCTCCATCTTTACGGGCAAAATGCCACTTTTTATCCACGCCCAGATGGGCTTGGATATCGTCATCCGGATAATTGGCCGTATCCCCCGGACTTCGATCACCGATTTCAAGATAGGTGACGTCTTCATTGGTCGTATTAATGAGCTGATGGCCATCGCCCGTCCCAGCTCTGAATCCGGCACACATACCCGGTGAAAGTTCGGTCGCACCAGCGTCAGTGATGAGCGTCGGGTAGCCCTCAAGAATGAAAACAAACTCATCTTGACGGCTATGGGCATGGCGTAACGCTGACACGGCTTTTGGAGAAAGGCGCGTCAGATTGACGCCAAAATTGCAGATTCCAAACAAATCGCCCAGCGGCTGTTTATGTCGCCCTGCCACCCGATCTCTGAATGCCAGAGGGTAATTTGAAGGGGTTAGCCGTGGTGGCGCATCCTGTGCGCAAATTGCCAATGGGAAAGTAGTCTTGTCCATAATTTCGTATTCAATTAACTCAAGGTAGGCAGCGAAATTGTTCGATCATCTTCCGTAAATGGCAGTAACGCTCGCTTTGTCGATTAGATGCGCTTTGATCATAAAACCGGCGAATGCGGCAGTTGCATTGCTCGGAAGATCAATTTTTTCCGTATTCAGTGCATAAACAGTAAAGATGTATTTGTGAGGCTTATCGCCAACTGGCGGGCAAGCGCCACCAAAACCTGGCTGACCAAAGTCTGTAGGCACTTGCTTGGCTTCACTGGGAAGCAGACGTAACGTTGAATTTCCGGCCGACTCGGGCAACATTGATGTTGTCGACGGAATATTGATTACTACCCAATGCCACCACCCGGATCCTGTCGGGGCATCAGGGTCGTAGACGGTTATCGCAAAACTCTTTGTTCCAGCAGGTGGATTTCGCCACCCTAGTCTTGGAGAACGATTTGCCCCTTCACAGCCAAATCCGTTGAACACTTGATCCGTCGAGAGCCAGCCATTTGGCTTGATTGATGGGATCCTTAAGGAGAAGCCGTCTGCCATGACCGACATCGACGAGATCAGCAGGCAACAGGTTAGAGAGAGTCGGAAGGGTGACATGCGTTTGCTCCGCTAGTTGGTGCGGTCAATTGTCACCAACCACCCGGCATGTCAGTAGCCCAAACAAGTCATTTACTGTGCCAAAACGATCAAGGCTGTTCAGTCAGCCTCGATGGCGAAAAACCAAACCGTGTGCGAAAGGCTGCCGAGAATCGGCCATGTGACTCGTAACCACACCGTTGCGCCACGTCGCCAACGGGAAGGTTGGTGCTTTGGAGAAGTAGCAAGGCAGTTTCAAGCCTGACTTCCCGGACCAGTTTTCCGACCGTCAGCTCCGATTCCTCCAGTCGGCGGCGCAGCGTACTCGGACTGACATGGCATGCACTCGCTAGGGAATCAACCGTCCACTCTGCATGCGGGCGCTGTGCAATCAGTCTTCGGATGCGATCAGGCCAGGTCAATTTTTCTGGCGATTTGATGACACATCCGAGGTCAGCCAATATCAGCAAAACCTCGATCACCCGGTGATTCCTTAAGGCCAGCGAAACATCGGATGATGAAATGGCATCGGCTACGCGAGTGAGCGCCTGTTCCAAATCTGGTGTCAATGACAAGGTGAAACTGGCTTCATTTGGCTTTACCAGATACGAAGCATGATAAGCGTCGTGAAACGCTTGGATGGCCCCTTCACCAAACTGCAGAACAAATGCTTCGTAGCGACCATCTGGAGCCGGATCATTAATCACGTCCCACTGCGACCCTTTCGCCATGATTACGGCTTCTCCAGACCGTATTTTTTGTTCTGATGAATGGCTCACAAGGGTCTTGACCCCTTTTCGCACCCAAATAAGAGCATCGTCATGCACTGTGACCGTAGCCACTCGGTGGAGCTGGCGGGCAGATATCAGGCAGGATGCTGAAGAGGAAAATTCATCCATGGGCGATGACGAAGGAGAAATCCTGATTGTGCCTCATTGTTCCAGCAATATTTGTTCGACGAAGCTTGCTGCCGCACCAGGCTGTGTTGCCTTCTGATAGCTCCTGATGTCGTTCAACCAGTGGTCAAGGTACCAACAAAGGTCATCCCGAGAACCCGGCAGCCCATTGAATTTCAAAATGCCAGGCCAATCAAACGATTTATCAGAAGTTTTGCATGCACTACGTTCATGCGTAAGGCGGAGAAAATGGCCTCAATTTTCACCTCGGTAGCTTTCAGAAAATTAGTCGGGAGCATCAAGTAGCATATCCCGCCATTGACATTCCCATGGCGCATCTCAAAGTTGAAAACTCTCATTTGAGAATTGGAATGTGATGTCGTCCAATGAATGCCATGTCGTCAAACCTTGAAGGATTGATAAAGATGGCCAGACAAAGCATGAATGACAAGGACTCCCTTGAGGACTTTCTCTCACGGGAAATCTCGTTCAACGAGATATCAAAGATGGTCTATGTCATGGGGAATGGCCCTGCTGTCATCGTGATGCCTGAAATGCCAGGCATCAGTCCCCAAATTGCGCGCTTCTGTCGCTGGGTCAGAGATGCAGGATTTACTGTCTATTTGCCATCACTATTTGGCATCGACGGCGATGTACCGACAGCTGAAGAGGGGTTGGCTGTCTTTAAAAGAGCTTGTGTCAGCGCGGAATTCAGAGCGTTGGCGGCTAACCAAACCAGCCCGGTCACCGTCTGGCTGCGCGCCCTGGCAAAGTTTGCCCATGAGGAGTGTGGAGGACCTGGTATTGGTGCAATTGGAATGTGTTTTACCGGTAACTTTGCGCTAACCATGATGCTTGAGCCGGCAATGCTCGCACCGGTCCTTTCGCAGCCCTCCCTTCCCATGAACGAACCGGACGGGCTTGAAATATCCCCTGAAGATCTGACGGCAGTGAAAAGTCGTCTTGACCGCGAGGATCTCACGGTCTTGGCGTATCGCTTTCAGGGTGACCGATTTTGCACTGCGCAGCGATTCGCAGCCTACTCAAATGCCTTGGGCGACCGGATCATTACCAAAGTCCTCCCTGACAACGCTGCGAACCCATCCCCGCCACCATTTTTTGAGAAGGTTGTTGGCTACCCGCATAGCGTCGTTACTGCCCATCTCATTGATGAAGCCGGTCAGCCTACAACGCAAGCGCGGGATGAAATTCTGGCCTTTTTTGCTCAAAGGCTTCTGCCTTGAGCGTTCGTTGTTGCGAGGTGAAAAATGGCATGCCATGATCAATTCGCACCTATTGTTTCTTAGCCTCTGGGCGCCTATTCGTTAATGGCTGCGTTGAGGTTTTGTTGAATGGTCTTTGGTCGATTCCAATCAGGAAATTGCATGTCTATTCCATTGTCCCGCCTCCCTTCTCTTGATCTTGTTCGTGGGTTTGTTGCGGTCGGGCGTCGAATGAGCATAACGCTTGCCGCCGAAGACCTCTGCCTTACTCAGTCAGCGGTCAGTAGGCAAATCCATGGGCTAGAGGAAATTCTTGGGGTAAAGCTATTGATTCGAGGGCATCGGTCAATTGCATTTACTGCAGAAGGTGAACGGCTATTTCGTAGCGCGGATGGCGCTGTGCAACAACTACAGGATGTCTTTGCCAGCCTGATCATTCCAAGGGGACGCAGACCTGTCACGGTTACCACAAGCACAGGCGTTGCGAGCTTGTGGCTGCTGCCGCAACTTGGCGTGTTCCAAACGCAATGGCCGAGTATTGATGTACGGCTAGCCGCCTCCAATCGGATACTTGATATCAAAGCAGATGGGGTGGATATCGCCCTTCGATATTGCTCCCCCGCAAACGCTCCAGCTGGTGCTATCCGACTTTTCGGAGAAAAAATTGCCCCCGTAGCTCATCCATCACTTGGGCTGAAAGAGCTCACAACCGCCGAAACCCTTTCAAAGCTGGTGCTTCTGGAATTCGATGATCCGAAGCGCCCCTGGCTGCAGTGGAGTGAATGGCTTGGGACTGCAGGACTTGAGAAAGCAAAACCCAAGGGAATCCTTCGCTTTAACCAATACGACCTGGTGATCCACGCTGCACTTGCCGGTCAAGGTGTGGCGCTAGGCCGACAAAATCTCATCGAGCCGTTGTTGGCCGAAGAACGACTCATCGCGCTGGCCACGTCGCAGAAGCACTCGGGAGAGGACTATGCTTATTGGCTAGTGCTTGCAGATCAGCAGCCCAGGGAAGAAGTCAGGATCGTCGCTGACTGGATTCAACAAATTGCAAGCGAGCTCTCTGATTAGCTTCAGTGGCACCAGATACGCATTCCTGTAGTGCATATCTGACCAAATTTAAGTCGTTTGAAGCGATGTAGCCTCGCGGTGCAAACTCCATTCAAGTAGTTATTCACGCTCATTCCAAACAAGGTGTCTTCATGGCTGAGCGCGAAAACTTTCTGGCCCTATTGGGGTTACCACTGAATGGGAGAAATTATGCCAGCCGTAGCTTCATCGAGTGCCCCACCTCTCCTCAAGGTACCGTTTGGTATCTCGTCGACGCCTGATTACCCTCCCGTCAGTCAAAGCACTCGGTACTCGCCGTGGACCCGGCAGTTACCATCGGTCGTCGCTGAAATGGGTTATTTGAAGGAAAGCGACGGTCATCCTTTTACCTATATGTACGATCCGCCAGCGGGTACAGAAAGGCAAAACTGCGAATTTGAGCTGGTTCGGATGCCGATTCGGGATGCCCGTCAAATGGCATACCAGCCGAGCGTCGACGTTGAGGGATTTGAGCTCTGGGATGCGCCCACTACGGTCTCTGATTTCCGAAGCGAGCAAGAGCTCATTGCGAAGTACTATGCAGAAACGACCGAGCTCGTCAGGAGTGTAACCGGCGCAACATCAGTAATCGTTTTTGATCATCAGATTCGCAAGCGCGAAGCAGGACGCCCGCCGCTCTCATTTGGCAGAACTGGGGACGGAAGCAATCCTGGGGCAGTCGGCCGAGTGCATGTCGACTATTCAGAAGAGACCGGCCAAAGACGTCTCAACCTGGTCTTGAAGGATGCGGCGCTGTGCAATTCCGTTGAAAGATTCGCAATCGTCAATGTTTGGCGCTCAATCAAAGGACCGGTTCTGGATACACCCTTGGCCGTTTGCGATGCGCGATCGGTAGGCGCTACCGATCTGGAAGCTTGCGAGATCAGGTATCAAGACCGCAGTGGCAAGATCTATCTGGTGCGCCACTCGAACCGGCATCACTGGTACTACTACTCAGCGATGGATCGCAATGAGGCCCTGATTTTCAAACAGTACGACTCATTGATTAATAGCGTGTCTCGATTTACGCCACACGCGGCATTCGATCATCCTGAGGCAACCGAATCAACGCCGCTGCGCGAGAGCATTGAAGTACGTTGCCTCGCAATTTTCAATTGATGTACCCAATTGTTGTTAGCCCCCTCAGATACCGGAGAGATGAATGAATCATTCCACCAACAATAATGACCGTAAGACAATCGAGTTTTGGTTCGATTTGGGTAGCAATTACAGCTACCTGACAGCAATGCGCATCGAAGATCTTGCCGGCAACCTCGGGGTCGATGTCGTATGGAAGCCATTTCTGCTAGGTCCCATTTTTCAGTCTTTTGGCTGGGATTCTTCGCCGTTCGTCCTGCAAAAGCAAAAAGGTGAATACACATGGAAGGACATGGAACGTCAGGCGCACAAACATGGCATCGCGTGGAATAAGCCCAGCACTTTCCCTCGCCGAGCCATTCTTCCAACTCGGGTCGCTATTCTCGGTCGGAATGAGAAATGGATTGGAGACTTTGTTCGGGCAACGATGGCGCGCAACTTCGTTGAGGACAAGGATCTCGATACAGAAGACGCAGTGCGGGAAGTGCTTGCCGCTATCAACGTGAACGCTGATCTGGTTATTGCACAAGCACAGTCAGATGAGAACAAGCAGCGACTACGTCATGCAACCGAGACTGCAGCCGACCTTGGAATTTTTGGGGCACCCATGTTCTTCGTCGGAGGCGAGATGTTCTGGGGGAATGATCGCCTCGAGGACGCTTTAGCTTACGCAAACTCCCAATCGCAATGAACGTAATCTCACCCCGAGGTCAGGCCTGGTTGGACTCTGGATATTCGATTTGGCGGATGCCCTGCGCTTTTACCCCTTCGATAGCGCCTTTTTTCTTTCGTGAATCCGAGGCTGATTTGGTGTTTCGTGTCGAAATTGATGCACAACATTGCAATAGTGCCGGCACTGCTCACGGGGGCTTTTTGGCAACCATTGCGGATGTGGTCCTTGGCTACAACATCAACCATCGAATTCCGAAAGATTGGCGAATCGCTACCTCAAACCTCTCCGTTCAATTTCTTGCACCTGCAATTCCAGGGCAATGGGTTGAAGGAAAGATTGATCGGGTAAAAGTCGGGAAACGGCTTTGTCATGCTTCCGGCACCCTCGATATTGAAGGAGTGCCAATTGTTGCGATGCATGCGATCTTTGCGGTTGTAGGCGGTGCAAGATAGAACGAATGTCGTCCCATATTCTCACGCTCAGATTGCAGCAGACTTTAACCGCAGAGCAGATTCGAACTCAGCGCCCAGTTGAGACTCGATTGGCCGATTTGTTGTCTATTGGCAAAGAGTACGCATTAGCCGGTAAAGGAAGCGCCCGTTTAGCCGCTCTTCGAGGCAAATCCTTGCCATCCTGCGGATGGCCTTGATCATCCGATTTCGGGTTTCTTGATTTACGTTCTCCCCGGGGCTAACATCTTCCCGCGCAGCCAGATTCGGCGCGCGTAACTTATCGAGGTTTGGATGTTGGAGATTGCAGTAATCCGATAACCCGATCCCTGCGCCAGCGGGGCATCCAGGTTATCGCGATCACAAACGTTTGGCAGGCCACCAGCAGGTGGTTTGCTGTTTTTGTTCGTTTAGATTACTGCAATGGATTTCCAACATGACCACATCCAAGCCGAAGCAAGCGCTTGTTAACGCGCTTGCCAATAGTGACCGCACTTCCGATGTGTGCGATGACTCAGAGCACACTGTGCCTGTCGCAAGTGCCCCCCTGTGGGCTTGTACACCGCCCGACAAGTCTTGTGATCTTGGCGCCTCCATCGCCAGGGTAACTGCGGTTGATCGCGACCAGTACCTCGTCAGGCACGCCGAGAGTGAAGTGCCCGCGAAGCTGACGGGACGGGCTATCTACGCCAGCGAATCTCCCGCAGATATGCCCTGCGTCGGCGATTGGGTCCACGTTGAGTATTACGATTCGGGCGCGCACGCGAGCATCCTTGATGTGCTGCCGCGGCAGTCGTTTCTGAGACGGAAAAGGCCCGGCGACGATGTCGAATTCCAGATGATCGCCGCCAACATCGATATGGCCTTCATCGTTCAGTCCTGTCACTTTGATTTCAATGTGCGCAGACTAGAGCGCTATCTAGTGATGACCAGCGACGGGCATATTGAGCCTGTCGTACTGCTAACCAAGACCGATCTCGTCAGCCCGGCGGCATTGGAGCAATTGGTCTCGCAGATTCGCCATGCTGGCATCGGTGCCAAAATCATCAAGTTGAGCAATATCAGCGGAATGGGCTTTGAGCAGCTCCGCGAGCTGATCCAGCCCGGCAAAACCTACTGTCTGCTTGGATCATCCGGTGTTGGCAAGACGACGCTTGTCAATCGTCTGGTTGGCAACTCCGACCTGGAAACAGGTGCCGTCAGCCTCTCGGGAGAAGGCAGGCATACAACCACACGGCGTCAACTCATTGTACTTGAGCACGGCGGGCTGCTAATCGACATGCCCGGCATGCGCGAATTGGGAATGCTTGGCATCAGTGAAGGACTCGACAACAGTTTTGCCGATATCCAGGCACATTCAACGAACTGTCGCTTCGCCGACTGCACGCATACCAGCGAGCCGGGTTGCGCCATTCAGAGCGCCATCACGCAGGGCGAACTGGACCCGGGGCATTTTCAGAGCTACCTGAAGCTCAAGAATGAATCAGCCTTTCACGACATGTCACTTCTTGAAAAGCGCAAGAAAGACCGGGCGTTTGGAAAGCTTGTGCGCTCCGTCACCAAAGCCAAGGGGAAGCGGAAGGACTATTAGGGCACTGGCCTAACCCACAAGTCGACTTGATGTTTCTCGGCAATCCGGAAGCATGAGAACGGTGTATCAACACAAAGTACGGATCGCCCTTAAAACCATGTAGTCAGTGCCAAGAAAAATCACGATGCCAGTGATCATTATGGCCAAGCTCTCAGATCAACGCCTACTGACCTGAACGGCTCTCCCTGGCGGCATAGTCCACCACAAATTCACCACAATCCAAGAGTCACAAGGGATTACGGGGAATGACAGCTACCACATTTTTACCACACCCGTTGCAATGCATGGCAGAATTAAGCCAATACCAAGCCGGATTTACCAGCTTTAGGCCATTGAATTTTAAGAGATAGGTGGTGTGCCCGGAGGGACTCGAACCCCCGACCTGCTGCTTAGAAGGCAGCTGCTCTATCCAGTTGAGCTACGGGCACTTGAGGGTGAATCTAGAAAAATTGGTCGGGGCGGTGGGATTCGAACTCACGACCCTCTGCTCCCAAAGCAGATGCGCTACCAGGCTGCGCTACGCCCCGACACGAGAGACGGCATTCTATCACCAGCCGGAAAACCGCACCAGATCAAGAGCCTATCTTTTCGAAAGAAAGAATCCTTGCCCATAGGCTGTCTTCATGATATTTAATCGCTTTTTTCGTCACTAGGCGCACAAGAACATGGCAGAAGAACTGCTCCACAAACACTTCGCTCCCTACCAGCCAAAAGCTGGCGAGGATTACATGAGCGCGAAACAATTGTCGCATTTCCGCAAGATTCTCGAGACGCTCAAAAAGGAGTTGGGCGAGGATATCGACCGCACGGTTCATACCATGCAGGACGAAGCTACCGTGTTTGCTGACCCGAATGATCGCGCCAGCCAGGAAACCGACATGGCGATCGAATTGCGCAACCGTGACCGCGAGCGCAAGCTGATCAAGAAGATCGACGAGACGCTCGCCAGCATCGAAAGCGGCGATTATGGCTTCTGCAACAAGTGCGGTGTCGAGATCGGCATCAAGCGCCTGGAGGCCCGTCCCACGGCCACGCTGTGCATCGATTGCAAGACCCTGGACGAGCTCAAGGAAAAACAGATGGCGAAGTAATTCGCTTTTTGGCGTTGCTACGGTCAACCGGAAAAAATGCCAAAAAACAAAGGGCGCCGCAAGGCGCCCTTTGTACGTTCAGCCTGGGCTGATGCTTATTGCTGCGGCTCTTGGGCGACGGCTTCGGAGGCAATCGGCTGGGCAGCCGCAGTACCTTCTTCGGAAGCAGCAGCCTTCATCGACAGCTTGACGCGAACGATCTGGCCTTCCTTGACGTAGTCTTCGACCTTGTTGACACGTTCCTGAGCGATCTGGGAGATGTGCAGCAGACCATCCTTGCCCGGCAGCACGGAAACAATTGCACCGAAATCAAGAATCTTGAGCACGGTACCTTCGTAGATCTTGCCGATCTCGACTTCGGCTGTGATCGCATCGATACGGGCACGCGCAGCGGCAGCGGCTTCACCACTGCTCGAAGCGATGGTGATCGTGCCGTCGTCCTGAATGTCGATCGTGGTGCCAGTCTCTTCGGTCAGGGCGCGGATAACAGCACCGCCCTTACCGATGACGTCACGAATCTTTTCCGGATTGATCTTGAACGTATAGAGACGCGGTGCGTAGGCCGACATTTCTTCACGCGGGCCGGCAGCGGCTTCCTGCATCAGGTTCAGGATGTGGATGCGAGCATCCTTGGCCTGAGCCAGTGCAACCTGCATGATTTCCTTGGTGATCCCCTGGATCTTGATATCCATCTGCAGCGCGGTGATACCGGTCGTTGAACCAGCTACCTTGAAGTCCATGTCACCAAGGTGATCCTCGTCACCCAGAATGTCGGTCAGCACAGCGAAACGGTTGCCGTCCTTGATCAGACCCATGGCGATACCGGCAACGTGCGCCTTGAGCGGCACGCCGGCGTCCAGCAGGGCCAGACAGCCACCGCAAACGGAAGCCATCGAGGACGAGCCGTTGGATTCAGTGATTTCCGACACCAGACGCATCGAGTAGGAGAAGTCTTCCGGCTTCGGCAGCACGGCGAGCAACGCACGCTTGGCCAGGCGACCGTGACCGATTTCGCGGCGCTTCGGCGTACCGACGCGACCACATTCGCCGGTGGCGTACGGAGGCATGTTGTAATGCAGCATGAAGCGGTCACGGTACTCACCAGCCAGCGCGTCAATGATCTGCTCGTCGCGGTTGGTACCCAGCGTGGCCACAGCCAGCGCTTGGGTTTCGCCACGGGTAAACAGGGCCGAGCCATGGGTGCGCGGCAGCACGCCGGAACGCATGGTGATCGGACGCACGGTGCGCGTGTCGCGACCGTCGATACGCGGCGCACCGCTCAGGATGCGACCGCGAACGATGGAGGCTTCGATTTCGTGGAACAGGTTGCCGACGGTGTTTTCGTCCGGAGCACCTTCGCCCTGGCACAGGGCGGCAATGGCTTCAGCACGAATGACCTTGACGGCCTGGCTACGGGTTTGCTTGACGGTGATGTTGTAGGCTTCTTCGAGCTTGGCAGCAACCAGAGCGGACAGGCTGGCAACCAGCGCTTCGTCCTTCGGTGCAGCCTCCCATTCCCATTCCGGCTTGCCGGCTTCTTCGACCAGTTCGTTGATGGCGTTGATCGCCTTCTGCATTTCGGTGTGACCAAAAACGACAGCGCCGAGCATGACTTCTTCGGACAGTTGGTCGGCTTCGGACTCAACCATTAGCACGGCAGCTTCGGTACCGGCGACGACGAGGTCGAGCTGGCTACCCTTGAGCTGGCTGAGGGTCGGGCAGAGGACGTACTGGCCGTCGATGTAACCCACGCGGGCGGCACCGATCGGACCGTTGAACGGCACGCCGGAGATGGCCAGAGCGGCAGAAGCGCCGATCAGGGCCGGGATATCGGAATCAATTTCCGGGTTCAGCGACATCACGGTGGCGATGACCTGGACTTC
>VIKE01000074.1 GCA_008080565.1 Rhodocyclaceae bacterium
TTCATCAGCAAGCGTTGGCTGCCACTCAAGGAGTAAAAATATGAGGGGAAACCTCAGGGACAGACCACGATTTTCTAACGCAATACAGTAAGCCACCGCTGCTTGGCTGATCCCCAGCAACTTTCATTTTTGGCCGTTTTTTCCGGTTGACCGTAGCAACAGCCCCACTCCTCCAGAACTCAGCGTTTCTCCTGGCGTACCTCGGCCATCGTCGCTACCAAGTCGGCGGCCCCGGCATGGAAGCCACCTCGCCTCCGGGGGTAAAATCAGCAAGCATTAATAAACCCAATAAACGATGGAGACACCCATGACCACCACCGAACCCCTCGTCCTGCGCACCGACCGTGCCGACGGCCTGACCACGCTGACCCTCAACCGTCCCGGCCAGTTCAATTCGCTGTCGAAGGACATGCTGACTGAACTGCAGGCGGAACTCGATGCCATCGCCGGCTCGAACGGCGTGCGCGTTGTCGTCATCGCCGGAGCCGGCAAGGCTTTTTGCGCCGGCCACGATCTCAAGGAAATGCGCGGCAATCACAGCAAGGAGTTCATGCAGGCGCTGTTCAAGCAGTGCGGCGAGTTGATGCTGAGCATCACGCGCATGCCGCAGCCGGTGATCGCCCGCGTGCACGGCATCGCGACCGCCGCCGGTTGCCAGCTGGTGTCGATGTGCGACCTGGCCGTCGCTGCCGATGTCGCCAAGTTTGCCGTGTCGGGCATCAACGTCGGGCTGTTCTGCTCGACGCCGGCCGTTGGCCTGGCCCGCAACCTCGGCCGCAAGGCGGCGCTGGAAATGCTGCTCACCGGCGAGTTCATCGACGCCATGGAGGCCAAGGCCAAGGGCCTGGTCAATCGCGTCGTGCCGCTCGATGCACTCGATGCCGAAATCGAACGGCTGGCCGGCAACATCCTCGGCAAGAGCGCCGTCGCCATCCGCATGGGCAAGGGCATGTTCTACAAGCAGCTCGAAATGGGCCTGAGCGAGGCCTACGACTACGCCGGCGAAGTGATGGCCTGCAACATGATGAGCGAGGATGCCGGCGAAGGCATCGACGCCTTCATGCAGAAGCGCAAGCCGGAATACAAGGGCTGCTGAGCGGGGCATCCAGGGAAGCGGGTTAGAATCCCGGCCCATGCCGCTTCCCACCCGCCCTCTCCTGTTGTTGCTATTCATTGGCGCACTGGCCGGCGCTTTCTGGCGCGCACCAAGGCCGGCCGCCCCGGCTTTCGCCCCGCCCCCCGCCGCCACGCCATCGACGCTGCCGGCGCTCTTCGTCAATGAAATGCTGTGGCGCGACGCCGGTTTGACGGCCGCCGCCCCCAACCTGACCGAATTGCCCGATGGCCGCATTGCTGCGGCCTGGCTGGCTGGTCCCGAGGACGCGATGACCGTCCATTTCAGCGTGCGTGATCGGGGCGGCTGGCGCAGCCCGGTGCAGATCGCCACGGCCGAAAGCACAGCCGGCGGCACCTTTGCCCAGATCGGCCGGCTCGGCAATCCGGTCCTGCATGCCGAAGGGAGCTGGCTGCATCTTTGGTACGCCAGCAGCACGCTGGGCAGCTCGATCAACCACAGCGTATCGACCGATGGCGGCAAGAGCTGGACCAAGCCGGCCCGGCTGCAAACCTCGCCGTTCGCCAATTTCGGCGGCGCCGTGCGGACCTCCCCAGTGCCGCTGGGCGACGGCGGACTGGGGCTGGCGATCAGCCACGACTTCATCGGTCAGCATGGCGAATGGCTGCGCCTGTCGGCGACCGGGCAAATTCTCGACAAGGCTCGCCTGCCTGGCGCGGGTGCCACGCTGCAACCCGCCGTCGCCGCCCTTGATGAACAGCGTGCGATAGCTGTCCTGCGCGATGCCGGCCCGGCGCCTGGTGCGGTGCGGGTGGCGACAACAGACGACGGAGGCCAGCACTGGCAGGCGGGCGAAGCCATCGCCGTGCCCAACCCGAATGCTTCGATAGCCCTGCTCCGCCTGAAAAGCGGCCGGCTGCTGCTTGCCGGCAACCCGGCCAGCGGGCGGCAGGCCTTGTTGCTCTGGCTGTCGGCCGATCAGTGCAAGACCTGGCAGGAGGTGCGCACCGTCGAAACCGCCCCCGATGGCGGCGCCGACTACGGCAATCCGGCCCTGCTGCTCGGCCGCGATGGACGCATTCACCTCGCCTACGACTGGCGTCGGCAAGGCATCAAGCATGTCGTCCTCAGCGAAGCCTGGCTCGATGGAGGGCAGCCATGAACCTGCTGGCCGCCTACGGTCTACTCGCCCACGCCCTGATTTTCGGCGCCCTGACCGCACTTGTGCCCTTCGGCGAGCTGCGCGCCCGCGTCGCGCTGGCGGCGACCACGCTGGCGCTGGTGGTCGGCATTGCCCCCGGCATGCACGCCTGTTTCGGAACGCCGTCACTGACTCTGGTGGCACTCGCCGTACTCCAACTGGCCGACAAAACGCCCTCGCCGCTGGGCTACCGCCCGGCCCTTGGCCTGCTCGCTTTCGCCGTGCCGTTCTATGCCGCCTCGCTCGGCCTAGGATCGTTCGATCCGTATGCCCTCGGCTACCAGCCGACACTGCTGCTGGCCGGGTTGCTGCCCCTCGGCCTGGCCTTGTGGTGGAAGCGGCTCGATCTCTGGCTGGCGATTCTCGCCATCGACCTCGTTGGCTACGCCAGCGGCGTTTTCGCCAACCTGTGGGATGTCCTGTTCGACCCCCTGCTGGGGCTGCTGGCACTGATTGTCGTCGTCCGCCAGATCACCATCCGCCGGCTGGCGACAAAAATCGGCAGCGCCGGCTGAGTCAACGACAACGGGGGCCGAAGCCCCCGTCTGTCTGGCAGAAAAATCCGTGGATCAGGCCGCCAGCTTCCTGCGGCGCGCCACGGCGCCAAGCAGGCCAAGACCGGCCAGCAACATGGCGTAGGTTTCCGGCTCGGGAACCGGGGCGGTCAATACGAACAGCTTCGAGTTCGGCATGCCGGAATCTTCCGCCACCAGATAGATCGTTCCCTTTTCGTCGACAGTCACGCCTTCGATGGCCTGATTCGTGACACCGCTGAGATCGAGGCTGCTCAACACCTGACCGGAACGGTTGATTTCGATAAGCTTCTTGGAGTCGAGGCTCAGAATCAGCAGATTGTCGGCCGCAGCGGTACCAACCAGGGCATCAATCGGGGAAAGCGTTTGCACGTCCGAGAAACTGTTGACCCCGAACAGTGAGGTCGTGCCCGAATACAGCGTGCTCATCGAAGAAACACCACCGCCCTGCGCGAACGTCAGGCCGCCAGCCAGCAAAGCCACCGGACCGTCCTGCTTGACCGAGACGAAGCTGCCATCGCGCGGATCGTAGCTGATCCCTTCGGTACCGACATTGCCGACGGTGCTACCGATTGACACGAATTCGGCATTGGCCAGGGTTACGCTGCCGCCGGCCACATAGTTGAACTTGAACGCATCCTGCAGACGTTCTTCAGCAACAACCAGCACGCCATTGCCGAGGTAGGTCAGGCCCTCTGCGTCGTTGTTGGTGCTGCCGGTACCGGTCCAGTTGAAATTCATTTTGCCCAAGGTCTGGCCGGTCAGCGAGATTTCCACGACGCCCAGGCCTTCATCACCGACAAAAAACAGCGAGCCCCGGTCCCGCGCGTAGGTCACGGCAGAGGCTTCCAAACCCATCTCGGACAAGGTATCGAGGTTGTACGAAGCGGACACCTGGTAACGCGACAGGTCCAGAGAGGTCTGCGCCGATGCGGACAAGCTGGCGAATGCCAGCAGAGATGCAATTAATGTCTTCTTGATCATGCTATTTGCTCCGTCTCAAACTTTGCGGCGACGAACGAGACCAGCGATCAGACCGAGGCCAGCGAGCAACATGGCATAGCTGTCAGGTTCGGGCACTGGCGCGTAAATGAAAGTTCCGGGGTTGCCCAAGTCAACGCTGGAAACAGAGTAATAGGAACCATAAGCATCGCCGGCAGAGGCCAACACCCAGTTGGCGGTGATGGTGCCGGAGGTCAAATCGGTGACAGCCAGCGGGTTGCCGCTGGCATTCTGGGCGCGGATGGTGCCCGGAAAGGCGGAGTCGCCATAGGTCAGGCGGTCAACAAGAATGTCACCAGCAGCGTAAAGATTGATTTCGTCGCTGCGGCCCAGGTTATTGGTATTGCCGCCGATAACCTTGACGTTGGCGCCCAGGTTCCAGGCAGAACGAAACTCTGCCGCGGTAGCTTCGGTTAAAATAACCGACTCGCCTGCACCAACCAGACCAAAGTCGGACAGACTGACAGAGCCAGGTGTTCTGCTTGAGTCATCGAAAGACCAGCCGGAGAAATTCACGGCAACCGAACCCATGTTGGTGAATTCGATGTATTCCCCGGTCGTGCCAGTACCGTTGTACATCCATTCGGTAATCTGGATATCGGGAAGGGAAACAGTAGCGAACGCCGCACCAGGGCCGGCAATGGCCAAGGCGGCCGCAATAATGCGCAGGGACTTCTTCATGATTTACTCCGCTTGATTCGGAAAAAGGGAAAATAGCTCCCCGCGGCCGAACACAACGTGAACAGATACCGGCGGCCGGGGAATGTTCCGAAGATTGGCGCGCGCACATTGCACGCTCGTGACACAGGCCACAAACGGCATAGTCCGAATGGATCAACGTCTCGTTTTTTCGCTCGCTGAAACCGTGAAATTTTTCAGGTTTCAGCGCAGAAATCAGCCGGCAAGTTTTGCGCTTCTCCGGCGCCAGCGTGGTTAGCGGGTCAGTGCTTCGCTGATCAGCCGGCGAATGCTGCCAGCCTCGAAAGGCTTGTCGCAGATGGCCGAAACACCAGCCCGCTCGACGGCGGCCAGACGGCCCATGTTCTGCTCGCTGGTCACCATGAGCACCGGCACCTCGGCCTGCCAGCTTTGCGTGCGGATGTATTCAGTCAGTTCGCGGCCGTCCATTTCCGGCATGTTGTAGTCGGTGATGACGAGGTCGACCATGGCCTGTTCGAGCAGGGCCACCGCCTCTTTGCCATTAACCGCTTCGGTGATGCGTTCGATGCCCAGTTCGGTAAGCAGCCGGCGCAAATGGCGACGCGACGACAGGCTGTCGTCGACGAGCAGGACACGCAGGTTTTCGATCTCGGCCACGTCGAGGTCTTCCGGCGGGTTCAGGTAGTCAGCAGCGGCATAGAGCGCACGCGATAGCTGCTGTTCGTTGAAGGGTTTGGCGACGATGCTGCAGGCGCCGGACTGGCGCACCGGTTCGAGCACCTGCGGGCGGGTTTCGCTGGAGACGAGAATGAAGGGCACGGTTTCAAGATCGCGGTCGGCCCGCATGGCGGCGACCAGTTCGGTACCGGCCAGATCCGGCAGGTAGAGGCTGCTGATCACGATGACATTCGTGCTTTCAGCCTTTAGCGCCGCCAGCGCCGCACTGGCCGTATCGACCGCAGTGACTTTCTTGACCCCTTGGTGCTCAAGCATGCGGCTGACCAGATGGGCCTGCATCTGCGACGGCTCGACGAGGATGATGGCGAGGTCAGCCAACGAGGTAGTCATTGCCATGCGATCACTCCGGAACGAAGGGGAATGACCTCACTATAGCAGCGAGCGGACAGCCCGGGGGCCGCCCGCCCAAGCCTTTACCCGCGCAGGCGAGCAGCGATGTCGGCGACGCGCTGGCCGTAGCGTTTGGCGGTATCGAGATCACCGGCCGGGACTTCGTCGACGCTGGCGTCGGAGGGCGAGCGGACAAGCAGGCCGGCCGAACCGCCGAGATGATTGACGTCAGCATGGGTGGCAGCCTTGGTGTTGGCCGGCAGGATGCCGAGGCTGACCCAGATGCCGCCATGCTGCGAGGCCAGCGTGTGCAGTTGAATCATCGTCGCGCCCTTGTCGCCGACCGGGCTGGCGCTGTTGGTGAAACCGCCGAACACCTTGTCCTGCCAGGTCCGCGAAAACCAGGGCTTGGACGAGGCGTCGGCAAACTTCTTGAACTGCCAGCTCGGGCCGCCCATGTAGGTCGGCGTGCCGAAGATGATGGCGTCAGCGGCGGCCAGCTTTTCCCAGCCGCCTTCCGGCAAGTTGCCTTCGGCATCGATGGCCAGCAGTTCGGCGCCGGCGCCTTCGGCGACGACTTCGGCAACACGCTTGGTGTGGCCGTAACCGGAGTGATAAACGACGATGGTTTTGCTCATGCTGTTTTCCTTTTATTGATTATTGAAAGTCGGGTCAGGCGACAGGCGGCAGGTCAAAGAGCAGGAATTCCGCTTCTTCACTCGCCAAAAACTTGAGATCGGTTTCATCGGCAATCTTGGCGCCGTCGCCGGCATTTACGTTTTTGCCGTTTATTTCCAGTTGACCGTAGATAACCTGAACGTAGCCCAGCCGGCCGCCCTGCAGGCGGTAGTCGATGCTTTCGCCGGGCGCCAGTACGCTGGCCCACAGCCGGGCATCCTGGCCGATGGTCGTGCTGCCGTTGGCACCGTCAGGCGAGGCCACGAGCCGCCAGCGGCCGCGCATTTCGTCGAGCGGCAGGGCCTGTTGTTCGTAGCTGGCCGGCGTACCGTGCTGCGCCGGTTCGATCCAGATCTGCAGCAGGTGCGTTTCTTCGTCGGCCGACGGGTTGGATTCGCTGTGCAGGATGCCCTTGCCGGCGCTCATCCGCTGCACTTCGCCGCGCCGGATCAAGCCGCCGTGGCCAAGGCTGTCCTTGTGCTCCAGCGTACCGGACAGGATGTAGGTGACAATTTCCATGTCGCGATGGCCATGCCGGCCGAAACCGGTGCCCGGGGCGACGCGGTCCTCGTTGATGACGCGCAGGGCACCCCAGCCCGTTTCGGCCGGGTCGTGGTAATCAGCAAAGGAAAAACTGTGTTTGGCGCGCAGCCAGCCATGGTCGGCGTAGCCGCGTTCGGCAGAAGGGCGAAGCTGGATCATCTCAGTATCCTTGTGAATATATCGTATTGATTAGTCACCATAGTATTCATGGTGTTCAACAATAAATAGCGAATAATTACGAGGCTATCAGTTAATATTTTTCATATGAAAATATCGCTCGATCTACTGCTCATCCTCGACGCCATCGAACGCTTGGGCAGCTTCACCGCGGCCGCCGCTTCGCTGCATCGCGTGCCGTCCGCGCTGTCGCATGCCGTCGCCAAACTGGAATGCGATCTCGGCATCACGCTGTTCCGGCGCGAAGGCCGGCGCGCCACGCTCAACGAGGCCGGGCGCACACTGCTCGACGATGGCCGCCACCTGTTGCGCGCGGCGAGCGAACTGGAGCGGCGCGTCCAGCGCATCGCCGACGGCTGGGAGGCCGAACTGCGCATTGCGCTCGATGCGGTCATTCCGATTGAGCGCATCTTTCCGCTGCTCAAGCGCTTCTACGCCGCCGGACACGGCACCCAGATCAGGCTCTCCAACGAAGTGCTCGGCGGCACCTGGGACGCCCTGGCGACCGGCCGGGCTGACCTGGCCATCGGTGCGCCGGGCGACCCACCGTCGCGCAGCGGCATCGCCACCAGCCTGCTGTGCACGCATACCGATTTCATCTTCGCTATTGCCCCGGAGCACCCGCTGGCCGCCTGGCCCGGCACCATCCCGGCCAGCGAGCTGCTGCACCACCGCGCCGTCGTCGTCGCCGACACCTCGCAGGAGCTCGATGCCCGGACCATCGGCCTGCTTGAAGGACAGGACGTCCTGCGCGTCCCCGACATTCGTGCCAAGGTGGCGGCCCAGGCGGCCGGACTGGGCATCGGCCACCTGCCGCGCTGGCTGGCCGAACCGGAGATCGCTGCCGGACGACTGGTGAAGAAAGACCTCGCCACGACACGCCCGGCAGCCCCCCTGCATACCGCCTGGCGCACCCGCCAGGACGGCAAGGCGCTCCTCTGGTTCGTCAAAGAACTAGCTGACAAGGTGGTAACGAGCGCACTGACCGAAGGCCTTCATTCAGGCACATAACCCGGCCCACAGGCGCTCCATATAGTGCTATCTTGAAAAGAATTTGACCAAATCATAACAATGGAAAAATCCCGGCCAATCTCGCTCGACAGCATGCAAAGGGGCCACTATTTCCCGCATTTCCTGCTGCATGAAGGTGGGGCCTGGCTGGTGCTTGGCATCATTCTGGCCATCACCGCGGTGCTCTACGGCATCGTTCGGCAAAGCACCGAGGAGCAGATTTACCAGCGCTTCCTGTACCGCGCCGAGCAGGAGCGGAGCACCCTGCTCTTTCGCCTTCAGGCCCACGCCCAGGTCCTGCGTGGCGCTGCTGCCTTCATCGAGGCGAGCGACGACGTCAGGCGCGACGAATGGCAGAGCTATGTGCGCAACCTGCAGCTGGAAAAAACCCTGCCCGGCATACAGGCCACCGGTTTTTCGCTGATGATCCAGCCGCGCGACAAGGCTGCACATGAGCAGACAGTCCGGAACGAAGGTTTTTCGAGCTATGCCATCAAACCCGAAGGGATACGCGAGCAGTTCAGCAGCATCGTTTATCTCGAACCGTTTTCTGATGTCAATCAGCGCGCATTCGGCTACGACATGTTCTCCGAACCGGTTCGCCGCCTTGCCATGACGCGGGCGCGGGACAGCGGCGAACCAGCCCTGTCGGGGAAAATCACACTCCTTCAGGAAAATGACGGGCAGCCTCAGCCGGGCTTCCTGATTTATATACCGGTATTCCGCAACGGCCAGCCCCACGACAGCATCGAACAACGCCGGGCAACGCTGCGCGGCTTCAGCTATGCCGCTTTCCGCGCCCGGGATCTGCTCGGCAGCATTTTCAACCCGGACAACAAGGATGTCGAAATCGAGCTGTACGACACGGCGGTTGCGCCGGAAAATCTGCTTTTTGATTCGCATCCGGATAACAAGGCGCACAACCACGGGCGCCAGCGCGTAACCCTGCCCATCGAATTCGGCGACCACAAGTGGATCGCCCAGCTACGCAGCAGTCCCGAGTTCGACAGCATTACGCCGACGGCGCTGCCCTTCAGCATTGCCTTCGGCGGCATCCTGGGCGGCCTGGCGACGTTTTTCTGGGTGCGGCGCAACAACGGCTACCGGCGCAACATCACGATCTACGCCGATCGCCTGACCAAGAATGAGAAACGCCTGCGCACACTGATCGACACCTTGCCGGATATTGTCTGCCTGAAGGATGGCGCCGGGCGCTGGACGGAAGCCAACAGCCCCCTGCTCCGCATGCTCGGCCTGAGCAATACCGACTACCGCGGCTCGACCAGCCGGGAATTGGCCGCCTCGGGCAAATTCGACACGGCGCCGCTGACGCTGCTCGACACCTCGGATGAACGTGCCTGGAACAATGGCGGCCGTCTCGACGAAGAACTGATTTTCCGTGACCACGACGGCAAAGAACAGGTTTTCGAAATTGCCAAGGTGCCGCTTTTCGGAGCCGACGGCAACCGGCAGGCACTGGTCATGGTCGGCCACGACATCACCAAACGGGTTCAGGTGGAAAAGGAGCTGCGCTCCGCCGAGCACAAGTTCCGCGGCCTGGTCGAGCAGTCGCTGGCTGGCGTCTATATCATTCAGGGGCCGCATTTCCGCTACGTCAATCCGTGGTTTGCCAAGCTCTTCGGCTACGAGTCGCCCGAGGAAGTCATTGACCGGGTGGCGGTCATCGACCTGGTTGCCCCGGAAGACAGGCAGAAGGTTGCCGACAATGTCCGGCGGCGGGAAAAAGGTGAAATCGAGGCGCTGCACTATGGCTTTACCGGCCTGCGCCGGGACGGCAGCAAGCTGGATGTCGAAGTCTTCGGCACGGCGGTCGATTTTGAAGGGCGGCCGGCGGTGATCGGGATCATCATCGACATTTCCAAACGCAAACAGGCCGAGGCGGAACTGGACCGCCACCGGATGCACCTCGAAGAGCTGGTCGCCTCGCGCACCGCCGACCTCCAACTGGCCAAGGAGGCAGCCGAAGCGGCCAACCGTGCCAAGAGTACTTTCCTGGCCAACATGAGCCATGAACTGCGCACGCCGATGAATGCCATCATCGGCCTGACCCACATCCTCAACCGACGCAGCAACGACCCCGACCAGCGCGACAAGCTGGGCAAGATCGACAAAGCAGCCAGCCATCTGCTGAGCTTGCTCAACGACATCCTCGACCTGTCGAAAATCGACGCCGAACGGCTCAAGCTGGAACAGACCTCGTTACGCTTGGGCAGCATCGTCGCCAACATCGAAAGCCTGGTCAGCGACAAGCTGGCCGCCAAGGGGTTGCAACTTGAACTCGACGTCGAGCCGCAACTGAGCGAAGCCAAATTGCTCGGCGACCCCCTGCGGCTGCAGCAGATTTTGCTCAACGTGGTCGACAACGCGGTTAAGTTCACCGAGCGCGGCAGCATTTCCATCGGGGCGACGACGGTCGAACAAACGGCGAACACGCTGACCGTCCGCCTGGCCGTCCGGGACACCGGTATCGGCATTTCCCCCGAGGCGCAGGAAAGGATCTTTTCGCCGTTCGAACAGGCCGACGGTTCTACCACTCGCCGCCATGGCGGCACGGGACTGGGCCTGGCCATCGTCCGCGAACTCGTCCGGCTCATGAATGGCCGCATTGAAGTGCACAGTACGCCGGACGTCGGCAGTACCTTCACGCTGACCATCTGTTTCACCAAGGCGGCGCCGGACGCCGCGGATCTCTCGGCAACGCCGGCCGACCAGACAAACGACGCCCGGCCCGCTGATTTCAGCGGCAAGTGTGTGCTGCTGGCGGAGGACGACCCGATCAACCAGGAAGTCGCTCTCGAACTGCTGCAATGCCTGCCCGGCCTGAGCATCGACGTTGCCGACGACGGCACCAAAGCGCTCGAACAGGCCAGCCGGAAACACTACGATCTGGTCCTGATGGACATGCAGATGCCGAACATGGATGGACTGGAAGCGACGGTGGCGATTCGCCGGCTACCCGGCTACGCGGCGACACCGATTCTGGCGATGACCGCCAATGCTTTCGCTGAGGATAAGGCGAGGTGCCTGGCGGCGGGGATGTCCGATTTCATCGCCAAGCCGGTCAAGCCGGAACTGCTCTACGCCAAGCTGGAGCAATGGCTGGGCATGACTGCCAATTCGGCCTGATTTCGTTTTTGGCCGTTTTTTCCGGTTGACCGTGGAACTGCGCCGAGGCGCTCAGTTGGCCTCGACCCATTTGATGATCGCCTGCCATTGCTCGATATCGCGCTCGGCACGCGACGGCGGCAGGTCGAAAATGGTCATGCCGGCGGCAGTGGCCTGGACATAGGTCTGCGTGTCGCGCAGATAGGCCAGCACCGGCAGCTCGAAGGTGGCGAAGAAGCGCTCCAGTTCGCCGGCGGCGCGCGTTCGCGCATCGACCCGCATGCCGATTACGGCGACGTCGGCCTTGCCCTTGCGCACGGCCTTTTCGGAGAGCAGTTCGGTCAGGAAATGGCGCGTCGCCAGCATGTCGAACATCGACGGCTGGACCGGCACGATGACCCGCGTCGACAACTTGAGGACGCGTTCGAGCATCTTGCCGTGCAGACCGGCCGGGGTGTCGAGGATGACGTGCGTCGTGCCCTTCGGCGGCCGCGAGATCTTGTCTTCGCCAACCTGCCAGGTGTCGATGGTCGGCAGGGCGAAGGGGCGAATGCCCAGCCATTCGCGCGACGATTGTTGACGATCGATGTCGCCGAGCATCACCTCGGCCCCCCGGCTGGCGAAATAGCCGGCCAGGTTGGTGGCCAGCGTACTTTTGCCGGACCCCCCCTTGGGATTGGCGACGAGAAAAGCTTTCATGCCGAAACTTCCTTTTTATCCAGGATGTGGCGAACCAGATTGACGTGTTCGCGCAGGGTGTAGGCCAGATCGGTAAAGCCGAGCGGAATGTGCAGGGCACTGGCTTCATCGTCGAGGGCATCGAGCCGGCTGCGGTAGTCGGCCAGTTTGGCCGGATCGAAATGGTGTTTGAGATCGTCTTCGAGGAACTTCAGCTCGCCGTAAATGCGGAAAACCTTTGAGCGCACCCGCCAGTTATAGATTGCTGGCGCCACCTTGAGGAGCGGGATGAGCAGGACGAAGATCGGGACCAGCATGACGATCAGCCGGTCGACCAGTACGGCCAGCCAGAACGGCAGGTAGCGTTGCAGGAAGGACGGGCCGGATTTGAAGAAGCGGGCCGCTTCGGGCGACAACGGCAGCATCTGGTCCATGTAGGAGGGAAATTCGCCGGTATCCTGGAAGAAGCCGGACTTGCCATGCACCTCACTGGCCGCCTGCAGGAGCAGTGCCTGCAAGGCCGGATGGAGGTCTTCGCGGACGATCAGATTGGCCGTCGGCGCCAACACCTTGATGTCATCCGGCGGGAAATCGCGAACCAGATCGGCGACGCCCCGCGGGAAGGTCAGCTTGGTCAGGAAAGGAAAGCGGCGCTGATAGGCACGGTCCTGGGCAAAACTCATGAGCTTGACGCCGGGCGAGCGGATCAGCACCTGAACCACTGGCGCCGTTTCGGCGGCGATGATGAAAGCGGCGTCGATCCGTCCCTGCTGCAGTTCTTCGGCCGCCGACAGGCCGGCTAGCGGGACCAGATGATCGTCGTTCGGAATTTCGTTGGCGTCGAGCAACTGCTGCGCCAACTGGCGCACCCCGGAGCCTTCCTGGCCGATAGCGATACGTTTGCCCTTGAGCTCGGTCAGGCGCGTCAGCACCTTGTCGCCGCGATAGAAGACCCAGACCGGCTCGTAAAAAACGCTGCCGAGCGAGAGCAGGCCGGATTCGTCCTCGGCATCGGGATCGTCCTTCGGCGGCACGACACCGCCCTGGACGAAGCCGATCTGCACCTCGTCCTTGTGCAGGCGATCCAGATTCTCCAGCGAACCGGCCGAAGTCCGGACCTCGAGGGTGATGCCGTTCTTGGCCAGGATGGTGGCGTAACGCTTGGCGAACTGGTAATAGGCGCCACTTTCGCTGCCGGTGCTGATGGCAATCTTGTTCGGCGGCGCCGGTTCGACAAACTGGTAGGCAATAGCGAAGCCGATGCCGGCGAGCAGGACAATCCACCAGGCGGTGGCGAACAGGTCGCGCAGCGAGAGCAGGCCAGCCTTGATCCTGGCCATCATGGCAGCAGAATGGTCGAACCCGTAGTCTTGCGCGCCTCGAGATCACGATGCGCCTGGGCTGCGTCCTTCAGTGCGTAAGTCTGATTGACCTCGATCTTGACCTGGCCAGAGACGACGACATCAAACAGCTCGCTGCCCAGGGCGACGAGATCTTCGCGCTTCGCCGTGTAGTTCATGAGCGTTGGCCGGGTGACGAAGAGCGAACCCTTTTGCGACAGCACAATCAGGTCGAGCGGCGGCACCGGGCCGGAAGCATTGCCGAAGGAAACCATCATGCCCATGGGGCGCAAGCTGTCGAGCGAGCCGGCAAAGGTATCCTTGCCAACGCCGTCATAGACCACGGCGACGCCTTCGCCATTGGTGATTTCACGGACGCGCTGGGCGAAATTCTCGGTGCTGTAGTTGATCACGTGGTGGCAGCCGTGTGCCTTGGCCAGCTCGGCCTTGGCCGGCGAGCCGACGGTGCCGATCACCGTCGCGCCAAGCGCCCGCGCCCATTGGCAAACGATCAGCCCGACGCCGCCGGCGGCAGCCTGGATCAGCACGGCATCGCCCGGCTGGACGCGATAGGTCTTGCGCAGCAGGTAGGCCGCCGTCAGGCCTTGCAGCATCATCGCCGCGCCGGTTTCGAAGGAGATGGCGTCGGGCAGTTTCGGGATGTTGCGCACGTCGGCGTAGGCGCCAAGCGGGCCGCCGGCATAGGCGACGCGATCGCCGACCTTGAGTTCGCTGACCCCTTCGCCCACCGCCTCGACGACGCCGGCGCCTTCCATGCCGATACCGGAAGGCAGGGTGACCGGGTAGAGGCCGGTGCGGTGATAGGTGTCGATGTAATTGAGTCCGACGGCGTGGTGGCGAATGGTCGCTTCACCGGCGGCCGGCGCCTGTACCTCAACCGTTTCCCAGGACAGCACTTCCGGACCGCCGTTTTGATGAAGACGAATGGCGTAGGGCATGGTGATCTCCTCGTTATCTGCTTATTTTTGCGAGATAACGAGGTTATCACCGTGCCGGCCGGCGATCTACCGTCGGGCGATTTGAATTTTGGTCAAATTTTCGAGTTGACCGTGGGATTGCCTCAAACCGGCGTCAACTTGGCGTACTCGAGCGCCAGCCACTTCATGCCGCTGCCCCCGAAGTTGATCTGGACGCGCGCATCGGCGCCACGCCCCTCGGTGGACACGATGACGCCGATGCCGAACTTGGCATGCTCGACTGTCTGCCCGATGCGCAGGCCGCCCGCCGCAGCCGGCTCGGCATAACCGCCGCCGAACGAACCGAAAGCCGGGAAGGCCGCTGCCGGCGCCGCTTTCTTGTTGAGTTTGAGCAGCAGTTGCTCGGGAATTTCATCGAGAAAGCTCGACGGCACGCAATAGCGCGTCTGGCCGTGCAGCATGCGGGTCTGCGCACAGGAAACGTAAAGGCGCTGACGGGCGCGGGTGACCGCCACGTACATCAGCCGCCGCTCCTCCTCCAAGCCATCCTTGCCGGCGTTGATCGAGTTTTCGTGCGGGAACAGGCCCTGCTCCAGGCCGGTGATGAAAACCACATCGAACTCGAGTCCCTTGGCGGCGTGCACCGACATGAGCTGGACCGCCTCCTGCCCCTCGCCGGCCTGATGCTCGCCGGCTTCGAGCGAAGCCAGGGTCAGGAAGGAAACCAGCGCCCCGCCTTCGCCGATGGCGCCTTCATCGTCGATGAAAGTCGCCGCAGCGTTGATCAGTTCGTCGAGATTCTCCAGCCGGTCCTGGCCTTCCTTGTCGGTCCGGTAATGCTGGGCCAGACCGGATTTTTCGATGACGTGCTCGACCATTTCCGGTAGCGGCAAGCCTTCCGTCTCGACGCGCAGTTGTTCGATCAAACGAATGAAGGCGCCGACCGTCTGGCCGGCCTTGCCGCTCAGCGAGGCCGCCGCGTTGTACAGGCTGGAATTGGTCTGATGCGCCGTGGCCTGGAGGTTTTCGAGCGAACGGGCGCCGATGCCGCGGGTCGGAAAATTGACGACGCGCAGGAAAGCCGTATCGTCGTCCGGATTGCCGAGCAGGCGCAGATAGGCCAGGGCGTGCTTGATTTCCTGCCGCTCGAAGAAGCGCAGGCCGCCATAAACCTTGTACGGCACGTTCTTGGTGAACAACTCGTTTTCGAGCACGCGCGACTGGGCGTTGGAGCGGTAAAGCAGGGCAATCTGCGTCGGCGAGATGCCGTCGCGGACCAGTTCACGGATCTCCTCGACAACGAAACGCGCCTCGTCGAGGTCCGAATAAGCCTCAAAGGCGCGGATCAGCTCGCCCTCGCCGGCATCGGTCCACAAATTCTTGCCGAGGCGCTCGCGGTTGTTCTTGATGATGGCGTTGGCCGCGGCCAGGATGTTGCCGTGCGAGCGGTAGTTCTGCTCGAGCCGGATCACATTGTCGCCGGCGTAATCGCGCTCGAATTCGCGCATGTTGCCGACCTCGGCACCGCGGAAGGCGTAGATGCTCTGGTCGTCGTCGCCGACGGCAAAAACCACGGCCCCGCCGCCGGCCAGCAATTTCAGCCAGGCGTACTGCAGCTTGTTGGTGTCCTGCACCTCATCGACCAGGATGTAACGGAAGCGGTCCTGATAGTGTTTGCGCAAAGGTTCGTTGCGCTGCAGCAATTCGTAGCAACGCAACAACAATTCGGCGAAGTCGACGACGCCTTCGCGGTTGCACTGGTTCTCGTATTCGGCGTACAACTCGACGCGTTTTTGCGTGTAATTGTCGTAAACTTCGGCCTGCGCCGCCCGCACGCCCTGCTCTTTATGGGCGTTGATGAAGTGGCACAACTCGCGTGGCGGATACTTCTCGTCGTCCACATTCAGGTTCTTGAGCAGCCGCTTGACCATCGCCAGCTGGTCGGCCGAATCGAGGATCTGGAAGGTCTGCGGCAGCCCGGCCTCGCGGTGATGCGCCCGCAGCAGGCGGTTGCACAGGCCGTGAAACGTGCCGATCCACATGCCGCGCGTGTTGATCGGCACCAGCGACGACAGCCGCGCCGTCATCTCCTTCGCCGCCTTGTTGGTGAAGGTCACCGCCAGCACCCCGTGCGGCCCGACCTGACCGGTCGACATGAGCCACGCAATGCGTGTTGTCAGCACCCGGGTCTTACCACTGCCAGCCCCGGCAAGGATCAAAGCATGAACAGGCGGCAGCGTAACTGCCTGAAGTTGCGGCGAATTCAGATTTGCAAGGAGATCGGACATGAAGTCTCAAGGTTAAACCGGGCAACGCCCGGTCAATTGGTATGACCAATTAGTTGCGTTTGTACAACGAAAACTACAATTACGTGCATTTTTTCACAGTCACGAACCGAGTGCACACGTATACTTGCCTAAAATATATTGCAGTGCACAAAACTATTAGCCCACAAGGCAGTCTTACCCAACAGTAGCTACCGCTACATAGAGAAGGAGAATCAGCATGAACAGCATGAATGCACCGAAGATCCTGCCATGGATCGCCCGCAAGGCCGGCATCAGCGACGAGCTCGCGCTCAAACTGTGGCGCCGCGCCGTCAGCGAAGCAGAGTATCTCACCGGCAAAACCGAAGGTTCCGCCTACTGGGGCCTGGCCATCGATCGTTTCCTGGCCATCGTTGAAGACGAAGTCGGCAACGTCCAGTCCTACAGCCTGGCCCCCGCTCCCCAGCTTTCCTGGATGTGGCGCCATCAGTCCAGGATGTCCTTGCTGTCCCTCGCGGCGACCCAAAACGCTTACCGTTACTGGCAGAACACTTGGGAAGGCATCTACCAGCAAAAAAAAGCGGCGTGACCGGGCGACAATAAAGTAGGACCCGCGGGTGCGGAGCGTGCAGGCTCCGCACCCGCTGCACCCGGTCACTGACCATCTGTTTGCTGCAGTCGCTCCACGTCGTTGAGCCCCGTCGGGCCTGCTACGGTCAACCGCAAAAAAGGGCCAAGATCCAAAGGATCGAGGCATGCCTCGCCCTCATCGCCGATGAGTCGGGGTCAACCGGTATAATTCGCGGTTACTCTCCGATTTCCAGCGAATGAACCCCGCCATGCCCATGCAGGACAAATACACCCCGGCCGACATCGAGCGCGCCGCCCAGCAACACTGGGACAAGACCGGCGCCGCCCGCGCCGTCGAAGACGCCACGAAACCCAAGTACTACTGCCTGTCGATGTTCCCGTATCCGTCCGGGAAACTGCACATGGGCCACGTCCGCAACTACACCATCGGCGACGTTCTTTCCCGCTTCCACAAGATGCAGGGCTTCAACGTCCTGCAACCGATGGGCTGGGACGCCTTCGGCATGCCAGCCGAAAATGCTGCACTGCAAAATAACGTACCACCGGCCGGCTGGACCTACTCCAACATCGACTACATGCGGAAGCAGTTGCAGTCGCTCGGCTTTGCCATCGACTGGGAACGCGAGTTCGCCACCTGCACCCCCGAGTACTACCGCTGGGAGCAATGGCTGTTCACCCGCCTGTACGAAAAAGGCCTGGTTTACAAGAAGCTCGGCACCGTGAACTGGGATCCGGTCGATCACACCGTGCTCGCCAACGAACAGGTCATCGATGGCCGCGGCTGGCGTTCCGGCGCGCTGATCGAAAAGCGCGAGATCCCCATGTATTACATGAAGATCACCGCCTACGCCGAAGAACTGCTGACTGAACTCGACAACCTGCCGGGCTGGCCGGAACAGGTTCGCCTGATGCAGAAGAACTGGATCGGCAAGAGCACCGGCGTGCGCTTTGCCTTCCCGCTGGCCGACAATGCCGACGAAAAGCTGTGGGTATTCACCACCCGCGCCGACACCATCATGGGCGTCACCTTCGTCGCCGTCGCCGCCGAACACCCGCTGGCTACCAAAGCGGCCGCCAACAACCCGGAACTTGCCGCCTTCATCGAAGAATGCAAGAAGGGCGGCGTCGCCGAAGCCGACATCGCGACGATGGAAAAGAAGGGGTGCTGATGAGCTACGGCGATGGCGCCGTGATGGCCGTACCGGCCCACGACGAGCGCGATTTTGCCTTCGCCCTGAAGTACAACCTGCCGATCAAGCAGGTCGTCGCCGTCGACGGTGAAACCTCGTTCAGCCACGAAGCCTGGGCCGAGTGGTACGCCGACAAGCAGCGTGGCAAGCTGGTCAATTCCGGCAAGTACGACGGCCTTGGTTACGAAGCCGCCGTCGACGCCATCGCCGCCGACCTCGCCGCCAAAGGTCTGGGCGACAAGAAAGTCCAGTTCCGCCTGCGCGACTGGGGTATTTCCCGCCAGCGTTACTGGGGCTGCCCGATCCCGATCATCCACTGCAAGACCTGCGGCGACGTGCCGGTGCCCGACGAGCAGTTGCCCGTCGTCCTGCCCGAGAACGTCGAGATCACCGGCGCCGGCTCTCCGCTGGCCAAGATGCCCGAGTTCTACGAGTGCAAGTGCCCGAAGTGCGGCGGCGACGCCCGGCGTGAAACCGACACCATGGACACTTTCTTCGAGTCGTCCTGGTACTTCCTGCGCTACGCCTGCCCGGACAACGCCACGGCCATGGTCGACGAGCGCGTCGCCTACTGGTGCAAGGGCGGCATCGACCAGTACATCGGCGGCATCGAACACGCCATCCTGCACCTGGCGACCTCGGCGAGCCGTTCGCCAACCTGCTGACCCAGGGCATGGTCGTCGCTCCGACCTTCTTCCGCGATCTTGATGGCGGCAAGAAGCTGTGGATCAACCCGGCTGACGTCGACGTCGTCACCGACGAGCGCGGCCGCCCGACCGGCGCCACACTCAAGGCCGACGGTCTGCCAGTGGTCATCGGCGGCACCGAGAAGATGTCGAAGTCGAAGAACAACGGCGTCGATCCGCAGGCCCTGATCGACCAGTACGGTGCCGACACCGCCCGCCTGTTCATCATGTTCGCCTCGCCGCCCGACCAGTCCCTGGAATGGTCCGACGCTGGCGTCGAAGGGGCGTATCGCTTCCTGCGTCGCCTGTGGAAGACGACGTACGACCATGTGCAAGCCGGCCTCGTCGATGCCGATTTTGAGCAAAATTCCCTGTCGACCGTGCAAGCCGACCTTCGTCGCAAGCTGCACCAGACCATGGGCAAGGTGGCCGACGATTACGGCCGCCGCAAACAATTCAACACGGCCATCGCCGCCGTCATGGAACTCTTGAACGCCTACGACAAGACCGATCTGTCCGACGCTACCGGCCGCAAGCTGGCGCAGGAAACGCTGGAAAGCATCGCCCTGCTGCTCTTCCCCATCGTCCCGCACATCGGCCAGGCACTCTACGCCGAGCTGAAGCCGGGCCAGGATGCCGGTGTGCAGCCCTTCCCGAAAGCCGATCCCGCCGCCCTCAAGCAGGACGAGATCGAGCTCATGGTGCAGGTCAACGGCAAGCTGCGCGGCTCCATCCGCGTCGCCGCCGAAGCCGACAAGGCGAGCATCGAAGCCACCGCGCTGGCTTCCGAAGGCGCCGTCAAGTTCATGGAAGGCAAGCCGGCGAAGAAGGTTGTCGTCGTGCCGGGCCGTCTGGTCAACATCGTCGTCTGAGGAAAGCCGCCATGCGTTCGCCGCTCCGCCTGCTGTTCGCCCTGATCATCGCCGCCGCCCTCACCGGCTGTGGCTTCCATCTGCGCGGCGTCGGCAGCGGCAACCTGCCCTACAAGGCAATGTACATCGCCTTGCCGGACACGGCTGAAGTCAATATCTGGCTGCAGCGTTACATCAAGGCCAGCGGCAGCACCACCATCGTCGAAGATCCAAAGACGGCCGATGCCATCTTCCAGCAACTGGGCGACAGCCGCCTGAAGACCATCCTCAGCGTCAATGCTCAGGGCCGGGTGCGCGAATACCGGTTGCAACTGACCTACACCTTCCGCATCGTCAACCAGAAGGGGCAAGTACTGGTTCCGCCCAACGAGGTGGCCCTGACCCGCGACATTTCCTTCGACGACTCGAACATTCTCGCCAAGGATCTTGAAGAAGGCCTGCTCTGGCGCGACATGAACAATGACCTGGTCAACCAGATCATGCGCCGGCTGAGCATCATCAAGCCGAGAAACCCAGACGCAGCAGAAGACGACGAGTAATGCTGCTCAAAGGCGATCAGCTGGCGGGGCATCTCGAACGCGAGTTGCGGCCGCTTTATGTTCTGTACGGCGACGACCCGCTGCTGGTCATCGAAGCCGCCGACGCCATCCGCGCCAAGTCGCGCCAGCAAGGCTACAGCGAACGCGAAGTACTGACCGTGCTGCCGCAGTTCGACTGGGGAACATTGCTCGCCGCCGGGGGCAACATGTCGCTGTTCGGCGATAAAAAACTGATCGACCTGCGCGTTCCGACCGGCAAGGTCGGCAAGGAAGGCAGCGCGGCGCTCCAGCAGTGGTGCCAGAACCTGTCGATGGACAACCTGCTGCTGATCACCTTGCCCGAGCTCGACTGGCGCGAGGAAAAGGCCGTCTGGTTCACCGCTCTGGTCAATGCCGGCGTCGCCATCAAGCTCATGGCGCCGCCGCTGGCCGAGTTGCCGGGCTGGCTCGTCGGCCGCCTGCGTCGCCAGCAGCAGAGCGCCGACCTCGAAAGTCTCAAGTTTATTGCCGAGCGCGTCGAGGGCAACTTGCTCGCCGCCCATCAGGAAATCCAGAAACTCGGCCTGCTCTACCCGGCCGGCCAGTTGAGCCTGGCGCAGATTCGCGATGCCGTGCTCAACGTTGCCCGCTACGACATCGACGGCCTGCGCGAAGCGCTGCTCTCGGGCGACGTCGCCCGCCTGACGCGGACGCTCGATGGCCTGATGCAGGAAGGCGAAGCGCCGCCGCTGGTGTTGTGGGCGATGAGCGAGGAAATCCGGGCGTTGACCATCATTCGGGCCGGCATGGATGCCGGCAAGCCGGTGGACATGCTGCTCAAGGATGCGAAAGTCTGGGGGCCGCGCGCCAACCCGGTGAAAAAGGCGCTACAGCGCCTGTCGACCGCAGCACTCGAAGCGGCGCTGCAACATGCCGGCAAAATCGACCGACTGGCCAAAGGCATCGGTCACGGCAACATCTGGGAAGAATTCCTGCGGCTCGGCCTGCGCCTCGCCGCGGTCAAACAAATTTAGGCCGCCTTGTTATCGGCGGCCTTGTCCTCGGGTGGCGTGTCCGGCTCCAGATCTTCCCAGAGACAGGTATGCTCCTGACGCACGTCGTGCAAGCCGGGTTTGTTCTTCTCCTGCACCAGGCATTCCCCTGAACATTCATCAGAAACCACCACCAGCTTCATCTCGGCGTCCACCTGCCGTTCGCCATCCCAGAAGCTACACGTAGCGCAGACCTTAACCTCGGTCGGCAAAATCAATTTTTCAGCCATCTTGTCCTCGACGGAAAGCCCTGTTGTCGTTGCGGATAAGAGTTTACCCGGTTCTAGAAGTTCCCACTTATTTGTCTGGCTATAATGTTCCTTTGCCCCGCACGAAGAACATCATGGACATCAAGGAATACATGCAGACCGTCGGCCGACAGGCCCGCGCTGCCTCGCGTCGTGTCGCCTCGGCCTCGACGGCCGAAAAAAATGCCGCACTGCTCGCCATCGCCGCTGCCATCCGTCGCGAAAAGTCCGCCCTGATCGCCGCCAACCAGGAAGATCTGGCCGCCGCCCGCGCCGCCGGGCTTGAAACCGCCATGCTCGACCGCCTGACACTCAGCGAAAAGGGCGTCGACAGCATGGCCGAAGGCGTTGAGCAGGTCGCCAAGCTACCCGATCCGATTGGTGAAATGGGCGAATTCAAATACCAGCCGTCCGGCATTCAGGTCGGCAAGATGCGCGTACCGCTCGGCGTCATCGGCATCATTTACGAAGCCCGGCCGAATGTGACAGCCGACGCCGCAGCGCTGTGCCTGAAATCCGGCAACGCCGCCATCCTGCGCGGCGGCTCGGAAGCCATCCGCTCCAACCGCGCCATCGCTGCGCTGGTCCATGAAGGCCTGCAAGCTGCCGGGCTGCCGGCCGATGCCGTGCAGGTCATCGACACCACCGACCGCGCCGCCGTCGGCGAGCTGATCACCATGCGCGAATTCGTCGATGTCATCGTGCCGCGCGGCGGCAAGGGCCTGATCTCTCGTCTGCTGGCCGAATGCCGCGTGCCGATGATCCAGCACCTCGATGGCAACTGCCACGTCTACCTCGAGGAAGAAGCCGACCCGAACAAGGCCCTGAAGATCGTCGAGAACGCCAAGACCCAGCGCTATGGCACCTGCAACACCGCCGAATCGCTGCTCGTCGACCGTTCGGTCGCCGCCATGCTGTTGCCGCCGATCGCCCATATGCTGACCACCAAGGGCGTCGAGATCCGCGGTTGCGCCGAAACCTGCGCCATCGTGCAGAACGCCGTCGCCGCAACGGAAGAGGATTACTACACCGAGTTCCTGGCGCCAATCATTTCGGTCAAGGTGGTCGCCGGCATCGACGAAGCCATCGCGCACATCAACAAGTACTCGTCGCACCACACCGAGTCCATCGTCACCGACAACCACCCGAAAGCCATGCGCTTCCTGCGCGAAGTCGATTCGGCCTCGGTCATGATCAACGCCTCGACGCGCTTCGCCGATGGTTTCGAATATGGCCTGGGCGCCGAAATCGGCATCTCGACCGACAAGATCCACGCCCGCGGCCCGGTCGGCCTGGAAGGACTGACCAGCCAGAAATGGATCGTGCTCGGCGACGGACACGTTCGAGCCTGAGCGGACAAGCGCGGCATTCCCTGAAATCCACAAGTCCCCGCGCTGGCGGGGACAACTTTTTCCGGAGCAAGCAGATGGCCAAACCTTCCTTCACCTGGGAAGACCCTTTTCTCCTCGACAGCCAACTGGCTGCCGACGAGCGGCAAGTCCGCAACGCCGCCCGCGACTTCGCGCTCAAGGCGCTCAAGCCACGCATCCGCGATGCCTTCCGCAATGAAACGACCGACCCGGCGATCTACCGCGAAATGGGTGACATGGGCCTGCTCGGCGCGACGCTGCCACCGCAGTTCGGCGGTGCCGGACTCAATTACGTCTCCTACGGATTGATCGCGCGCGAGGTCGAATATGTCGACTCGGCGTACCGGACGCTGCTCAGCGTGCAGTCCTCGCTGGTCATGCTGCCGATTTACGAATTCGGTTCCGACGAGCAAAAAGAGAAATACCTCAAGAAGCTGGGCAAGGGCGAGCTGATCGGCTGTTTTGGTCTGACCGAGCCGAATTCCGGCTCGGATCCGGCCAGCGCCAGCAGCGTGGCTCGCGCCGTACCGGGTGGCTGGAAGCTGTCCGGGCGCAAGACGTGGATTACCAACTCACCGATGGCCGACATTTTCATCGTCTGGGCCAAGGATGACGCCGGCGCCTTGCGCGGCTTCATCCTTGAAAAAGGCATGGCCGGGCTGTCGGCACCGATCATCAACGGCAAGGTCAGCCTGCGCGCCTCGATCACCGGCGACATCGTGATGGACGAAGTTTTTGTTCCCACCGAGAACCAGTTGCCCAAGGCTAGCGGCCTCAAGGGGCCGTTTACCTGCCTCAACTCAGCCCGTTTCGGCATTTCATGGGGCGCCCTCGGCGCCGCGGAAGCCTGCTGGCACACGGCCAGGCAATACACGCTGGATCGCCAGCAGTTCGGCCGGCCGCTCGCCGCCACGCAATTGATTCAGAAAAAACTGGTCGACATGCAGACCGAAATCGCCCTGGGGATTCAAGGTGCGCTACGCCTCGGCCGCATGATGGACGACGGTAGTGCGACGCCGGAACTGGTCTCGCTGATGAAGCGCAACAGCACCGGCAAGGCGCTGGAAAT
>VIKE01000144.1 GCA_008080565.1 Rhodocyclaceae bacterium
TGTCCATTAGTGTGCATTAGTGGTTGACTGCAGTTTTCAGGTGTGCGCCAGTGAAGTTGGTTATTCGTGGGTGAGAGTCCCACCGGTCGAGTTAGACGGTTCACGACCGAAACGCAGCGTCCGGGATGAGGTCGTGAGACCGAACCACAAGCGGGATGCTGACGGAACTGTCGGGTCGTAACGAAAGTAAACCTCATCGAATGAGCCTCGAAAACGATAGAACCGGTAAGTCGAGCCGCTACCTGAACGGCGAAGGCTGCCACGCAGCGTCATCAAATCGTCAACTGGGCGCTGTTGATTCCGGCGGGGTCAGCGAGGACGACACGATAGGAAGAGCAACCAAGGTAAGCTGGGAGATCTCTGGTCGTGAGGCGGCAACGTCTCAACCACCGGTGCAAGGGGGCATACCCTCCAAGGTCGGCAGGGCGGCTAGAGAAGTCGGAGTCCTTCGTAGTAGCGAAGAAGCTGGGGCGACCCAAACCCCGGTGGAGCCAAGGGAGGGCACTTGGGTCAACGCGAACGCCAACAGCGAGGGATCGGAAGATGGCCGGTCAGCAGCCGAAAAGTTGTTTGATCGGATAACAACTCCTCCAAAGATTCAGAAGCTGCAGCGAACGCTCTATCGCAAAGCCAAGGCGGAGCCGAAGTATCGGTTCTACAGCCTCTATGGAGAACTGCTGCGGAAGGACCTGCTGGAAACAGCGATGGCTTCCGTGGCGCATAACAACGGCGCGGCTGGGGTAGATGGGCAGGAATACGCAATCTATCTCAAAAGCGACGAAGCCTGGGACCAGTGGCGCGAGGCCTTGCTGGAGGAACTGCGCACCAAGAGATACCGGCCCAGTCCGGTCCGACGGGTGTACATACCGAAAGGCGATGGCAAGAAGCGGCCCTTGGGAATACCGACAGTGAAAGATCGAGTGGTCCAGACGGCGGTGACGTTGCTGCTGCTGCCTATTCTGGAAGCTGACAGTCATCCCAACAGCTATGCGTATCGGCCCAAGCGTGGGGCGCATCAGGCGATGGATGCGATCAAGGCCGCCCTGCTGAGCGGACGCGTCGAGGTCATTGATGCGGACTTAAGCGGGTACTTTGACAGCATTCCCCATCGGCAGTTGTTGCGGGTCGTGGCCAGGCGGATCAGTGACGGAGCGATTCTGAAACTGATTCGAGGATGGTTGCGAGCACCGATTGTGGAACCCCAAAGCCCAAGAGGCCAGGGCGGCAGCGGATCGGGAACTAACCCGCGCGGAACTCCGCAAGGGGGCGTGATCTCACCGTTGTTGGCCAATGCCTATCTGAACCAGTTGGACTGGGAGGTGAATGAACGCTGCGAAGTGAAGCCGGTGATGGTGCGCTACGCGGACGACTTCGTCATCCTCAGCCGGCCTGGAGAGGGAAAGGGACTCAGGGAGAGACTGCAAAGATGGCTGGATCGCCGTGGTTTAGTGTTGAATGAAAAGAAGACCCGCCTGGTGGATATTCGCCAGGAAGGAATCAAGTTTCTTGGATTCGCATTGAACTGGCGGCAGGGACGAAGCGGGCGACATTACCCGCACGTAGAACCTCATCCCCAAAGCCTGAAGAAACTCCGAGACGGAATCCGGGACAAACTCAATCGTGGAACGCTCTGGCGGTCTGTCGATGAGGTGGTTCCCGAGCTGAATCGCAAGCTCAAAGGCTGGACGGGGTACTTTCACTACGGCAACAGCAGTGCAGTGATGGCCGATGTCGGGGAATACGTCCGTAACAAGTTACAGCGATGGCTGTGGCGAAAGCACGGATGCCACTCGGCACTCTGGTCTAGCTACACCCCACAGGAACTCCATGAGCGGTTTGGTTTATACCGGATGCCGTGTCATGCGGCCTGGACACCCAAACGTTGAAGCGATGCGATGAATGGCCCTCGGAGAGCCGGATGCGGGAAAACCGCCTGTCCGGTTCGATGAGGGGCGAAGCGCGACGGTCATTGGCTCCGGCCTCTCAACCCGCCCGCTTCGCCTACTCTACTGAATTGATAACGTTTAATGCTTGAACGCCCGAAAGCCATGCAGGTTGATGCCGCCGGGAACAGCGGCTCGCTTTTCTTTGGCTTCGCTCACGGGGCTGATTCTGCTTCCCCTGCACGCGGCGGCGCCTTCCTTTCGAAACGATGTCATGGCCGTGATCTCGAAGGCGGGCTGCAACGCGGGCACTTGCCACGGGAATAAGAATGGCAAGGGCGATCTCAGGCTTTCCCTGCGCGGCCAGGACCCCGGCCAGGACCATGAGACACTGACACGCGACGCCATTGGGCGGCGAATCAACGCGCTCGACCCGGATCAAAGCTTGATCCTCCTCAAACCTACTTCTCAGGTCGCGCACGAAGGGGGCCGCCGCTTCTCGAACGATTCGATCGAGTATCAAATCCTCCTCGACTGGATCAGGACTGGCCTCCCAAACGACGTGGCTTCCGCTCCGCGCCTCAAGGAATTGGTGGTGACGCCGTCCGACACGATTCTTGTTGAGCCAGAGAGCCGAATTCAATTGAGCGTCCGCGCGCACTTTTCCGATGGCGCGACACGGGATGTCACGGAACTGACCGTCTATGACGTCTCAAGCAGCCTTGCCAAAGTCACCCAAGGCGGATTGGTGGAGCGTGTGGGATTTGGCGAGGCGGCGATCCTCGCCCGCTACCTGGACCAACAAAAGCCCGTGCGAATCGCGTTTAT
>VIKE01000145.1 GCA_008080565.1 Rhodocyclaceae bacterium
TTCCAAAGCCCCTCACGGTACAACCGGCGAGGGGCTTTGTCCGTCTACAAAATAGAAAATCTCCCGCAACAAAGACCGAAAATAGCAGTAAGCACCCGGCGAACCCATCTGTAAATTGACGCGTTAGACCGCGAAGATCGTGTCCCCTTAAAAACGATGGTGGACACTTTCGATGGAAATCCAGAAGCCAGGCCGCCGCCGGCGACATCATGCCGAGGCATTCAAGCAGGCGGTGATTGAAGCGTGCCGCGAGCCGGGCGCCTCGGTCGCTGGCATTGCCATGGCCAACAGCGTCAACGCGAATCAAGTCCGGCGGTGGATGCGTGAGCGCGGCATTGAGCCGCCGACGCGGCGCGTACCGATACCCGTGCTCGACACGGCGCCGGCGACAGCCCCCGCCTTCGTGCAGTTGCCGATGTCCCCCGCTACGGCATCGGGGGACATCCGGATCGAAATCCGGCGCAGCAACACCACGATCAAGGTGGATTGGCCGCTCCAGGCATCCAGTGATTGCGCCGCTTGGTTGCGCGACTGGCTGCGATGATCCGGGTCGATACCCTCTGGCTCTCGACCCGACCGCTCGACATGCGGGCGGGCACGGAAACGATCCTGGCCCAGGTCGTCCGGATCTTCGGTGAGGCGCAGCCACACCATGCCTATCTCTTTGCCAACCGACGCGGTACCCGGTTGAAGGTGCTGGTGCATGACAGCTACGGCGTCTGGCTGGCGAACCGTCGTCTGAACCAAGGGCGGTTTCAACTCCGGCCAAGCGAGGGCAGCGTCGCGCTCACTCGCGGGCAATTCGAGGCGCTGATTCTTGGCTTGCCTTGGGAACGGCTGGCCGACGGCGGGGTGATCCGGGTTCTGTGACGGTCCACCAGTAGGGAAGTCCACGATGGTCAGTTCATCTTGCAGGCGGCGTCATGTCGGCCATGACATTGCCCACCAACCTCGATCAACTGACCGCCGACGAACTGCGCGAGCTGGTTCGCCGGCAAGCGGAAGACATCACGCACAAGGATCGCGAACTCAACTGGCGCAAGATCAAGATCGACAAGCTGACGCATGAGGTGGCGTACTACAAGCGCCACTATTTTGGGGTCAAGGCAGAGCGCCTACCGGTTGAACAAGGGCAACTATTTGAAGAAACCCTCGCTGCTGACATGGCGGCGATCACCGAAGAACTGGCGCAGCTTTCGGAAACGAAGCCCAAGGGGCAAGCGAAGCGCCAACCCTTGCCGCCGGAGCTGCCGCGCACCGAGATTCATCACGACCCGGAATCGACCACCTGTACCTGCGGCTGCCAGATGCAGCGCATCGGCGAAGAGGTTGCCGAGAAGCTCGACTACACGCCGGGGACTTTTACGGTCGAACGCCATATCCGTGGCAAGTGGGCCTGTCGTGAATGCGAAACCCTGGTGCAGGCCCCGGTGCCGGCCCATGTGATCGACAAAGGTATCCCAACCACCGGCCTGCTCGCGCACGTCCTGATCGCCAAGTATCTGGATCATCTGCCGCTGTATCGCCAGGAAGGCATCTTCGGCCGGGCCGGCTTGCCGATTCCCCAATCTACCCTGGCGGAATGGGTAGGTCGGATGGGCGTCACCCTGCAACCGCTGGTCGATGCCTTGAAAGAAGAAATGCTCACCTACCCGGTGCTGCATGCCGACGAAACACCGGTGGCGATGCTCGACCCCGGCAAGGGAAAGACGCATCGGGCCTATCTCTGGTCCTACAGCATTGGCGCCTTTGAGCCGGTCAAGGCGGTGATCTATGACTTTGCCGGCAGCCGGGCCGGCAAGCATGCCCGGGATTTCCTCGGCGGCTGGTGCGGCACGCTCGTCTGCGACGATTATGCAGGCTACAAGGCGCTGATTGCCGATGGTGTGACCGAAGCCGGCTGCATGGCACATGCGCGTCGTAAATTCTTCGACCTGCATGCCAACCACCAGAGCCAGATTGCCCAGCAGGCGCTGATCTACATCCAGCGGCTCTACCAAGTGGAGCGGGAAGTTGCCGAACTGAGCCCTGACGAACGGCAACGAATACGCCAGGAGCAGGCCAAGCCGATTCTGGATGAGTTCCACGGCTGGCTGACCCGGCACCGATTGCAGGTGCCCAACGGATCATCGACGGCCAAGGCGATTGATTACAGCCTCAAACGCTGGACGGCGCTCGCCCATTACATCGACGACGGTCAGGTGCCGATCGACAACAACTGGATTGAGAACCGCATCCGCCCGATTGCCACGGGCCGGAAGAACTGGCTATTTGCCGGCAGCCTGCGCGCCGGCAAGCGGGCTGCCGCCATCATGAGCCTGATTCAGTCGGCCAAACTCAACAGCCACGATCCCTTCCTCTATCTGAAGGACATCCTGTCTCGCCTGCCGACTCAGCCCAACAGCCGGATCGGCGAGTTGCTCCCGCATCGCTGGCTGCCCGAATCCGCCGCCTGAATCAGAAATCAACCTGGGTTCGCCGGGCGCTTACGACTGATCACCACGTATTTAGCAACCTCTGCTTCGCGCGCGGATCGTCCTGAGAATAGCCTGGGATCAGCCAAGTAACTTGCGTTGGGTTAGATATTTCTCAAGAATTTCCAGTCGCGCTACCGGGTCGTCCAGTTCCAGCAGCTTCTGTTTGGCCAGATTCTGGATGGGCAAAACTTCTGTAATCCGATAGCCTACCCATTC
>VIKE01000075.1 GCA_008080565.1 Rhodocyclaceae bacterium
TTGCCGCTGTGACCTGTCCTTGTAGGCGCCACATCAACGAGGTGAGACTTTCCTGGAAGTAATAGTCGACGTCGCGCATGTTCTGCACCTTGTTGTCGCGTAGCCAATGGCTATCCGCCGCACCAATCAACGCTACCTTGTCCTGCAGGCTGGAGAGCCCTTGAAAGTTTCCGGCCATTGCCGTGCGAATGGCCTTTTGAATTTTCTCTTTCTCGGCACGTTTGCGCTTGGCGAGTACTTCGAGTTTTTCATAGCGCGAGGCCAAGGTGCTCAGAATATCCGCTGCTGCCACAAGTGCCTTTGTTTCCTTCGCGTCCAAGCTGTGTGCTTTGACGCTGGCCTCATTGCGCAACCCCCCTTGGACACGCTTGATTCGTTGAGTTGCTCGTTTGAATTCTTCGGGCGAGCCCGAATATTCATCAAACATTTGCTCGGCGGTTTTCATAAAACGGACCCCTTTCGCTTAGTGTCGTCTGGGCGGTTATTTCGGGCAGCGGTCAGCGTAAGCCAGGCAAGTTCCGAGGTGTGCAACACATCGCGGATTCGCTGCATGCCAATCTCTACCGCGAAGGTGGCCAGGGTGTGCTGCACTTCGGGATCTGGATTGTCTCGATGTTCGACGCGCAGGCGCTGCAGGGTCATTAAGCAAGATTTGTAGCTCATGCCCCGACGTACTCGACGAGCTTCTGAATGGTGGCGGTGTCCGGCATTTTCCCCCCTTGAATTCGAATCAAGCGGACCCCTGCCTCCGTAAACGCCTTGTCTTTAATGAGGTCAGCTTTCTTGCGGTCCTCTCGTTGATGCGATGAGTCGTCCAACTCAATTACCGTGATAACGGCGCCGGACGGTTCGCAAACCACAAAATCAACATACTTGCCTTGAATCTCGCCAGTTTTTGACCAGTACGTTTTCCGGTCGGGACTCTTCACGTCGACCAGGGCACGCATGGCAACCTGAGCAAACACGAGTTTCCCGGGAAGGGCGCTGATCAGGCGGTGCAACAGCACTTGTTCGGGCGCGGTCAGCAGTTCTTTTTTGTAATAGCGGTAGTCCGCCAGTGGCCGGCGCTTGCCTTTGAGTGCCGCAACAACAATCACTACTACGAGTAACAAAAACAACATCCCGGTTGCTTGGTTCATGCTTGTTATCCCTTTATATGAGCCATCTGGCTTCGATCTACTTTGCCAGTCGTCTGGCGATTGAATACAACGCTTGCCGTTCTGCGGCGCTATCCGGCTGGTGCTGAAACAAATGCCAATTACCAATATCGGAGGCTTCGCCGAATCCCGGCCAAATATTTCCTTGTGGGCGCCAAACTTCGAACACCCGACCCTTTTCTTCGTAAAGCAATCCCCAACGAGGCGGAAGCTCTTCGACAGCTAACAAGCCGGCGGGGCAAAGATAGAAGCGATAAACACCAACGCCCGGTGCGCTACCGCGCTCTGGTTTCTGGCGGTCTGCAAAGAAATCTGAGCGACTAACCTTTACCTCGATAACCGCGGAGCAGGATGACCGAAATCCAATAACATCTGGTCGCTCCCTACAGCCAACGGCGTCGAGTTCTGTGGCCACAACACCAAAGCCGTTCCTTCGAAGCCATTTGGCACCAAGAGTAACCAAGGTCATGTGCTGCCTACTTGGCATGTCTCTTTTCCATGTTTATTCGGCGTGTCGCTGAAGCGCGTTGAAGCATTGCCGAGCCTGCCCGAGAAAAGTCAGAGTTGCTTCCTTGCTGTAGTTGCCGTGCTGCCGGATGCTGGCAATCAGCTGGTCGAGGATTTCAATTCCTTCCGTGGCTTCCTCGAGCGCAAATTCAAGACTGCCTTCATTCACCGTTTCGTTCATAAACTGCTCGACGGGGACGGCAATAGTGCGGTCACCGTTTTCCCATCGCGACAGGTCGTCAGGACAGACCGAGCAAACACCAAGGCCGGCACGGTAATCCACCACCAACCAATGACACGGCTGGTCCGCAGTTTCATCCCAGCAGGCACGAGTGTCGGTGCATCCACAGCCAATACAAGTTGCAGTAGCCATTCCCCCTCCTTATGCGGTCCTGCTATCGACGAATTTGACCTTGCCCATACCCGAGACGTCGGTATCGCGCTGCGGCGGATTTCCAGCAATCTTGATCTTGCCGACGCCAGACACACGGGCCACGACGGACGCGGTAGCCGTCGCCTTAATGTTGCCTGCGCCGGATACACGCAAGCGGCCATGGGTGGCAGAGAGCAGGTAGGCGGCAACGTCTCCTGTGCCGGAAACCTCCGCCTCAAGGCGATTGACCTTCCCTCCGACCTCAATCGTGCCGGCGCCAGAAACATCAAGCCTCAATTCTTCCTGGTCAATGTCCTGATAGGTTGCGGTTCCCGCGCCTGAGATACGCAAGCTGGCCACGTTGGGCAGCGTCACTTCAACGCGGAATCCAAGTGGGCCAGAGCGCTGTTCTATGATTTCGCTCTTGCCGATCACGGTGCCGAAATTGCGTCCAACACGGATTGAACCGCCCTCAAAGTAATCACGCCCGGCGACCTGTGTATTGCCGTTGCCGTTGATGATTTGCGTGATGCCACGCCCCGTGCTGACAATCATCATTGGTTCGTTATCCACCGTCAGGCAGTCGCCGGAAACCGTCGTGAGAACCTTGTGGAGATCGGTGGCGTCGTTGGTGAAGACTTCCATCTTCGACTCCGGCCCTTGACGCACCACAATATCCACGGCACCGCTCAGTTTGATCTTGCGAATATTGGCCGGAATGGAGCGACTTTCGCGGCCCGGTGTTGAAGCCACCGGAGGCTCTTTACCGACAAGGGCGTCAACACCGTTGCAAATTGCCGTAGCGAGCCGATCAGGCGGCAACTGATATCCTGCCACCCCGACGTGCTGCGCGATCCGCTGGAGCGCCGCATGGTAATCGCTGACGCGTTGCTCCAGTTGTGCCGTCTTTTTGTTTATTCCGAACATCTGATCAAGTCCTTTTCCTTGGGAAGGTTACCAACCCGGATAGGTTGCAAACAATTTTCCCCAGTCCGAAAGGGCGTCGTTGTCTTGCAAGATCTGAATGGCGTCGACGGCGTGCCAGGATTTCGGTACCCGTACCAGCCAATGGCTCTTGCAGGCGCTCGCGTTGTAAAGGCCGAGTATGGCAACTGTCATCATCTTGCGAACATCCGACAGTTTCTTGAAGTCCGCCCGCCACTTTTTGAGCGCATCCGAATTGACCTCTTCATCGGAGCCAATCGGGCGAATCTCAAATGGTGTGCCAGGCTGGCCATGCTCATCACGGTTGAAGAAGCCCCACAAATCGTACTTGTTGATAACCGCATGCAGCTGTTGGGTGAACGGGCCTGGATTCCCCCAGAAAGGCGGCGTCACGTCGGCACCGCATATGTCGGCCACGGCACATGCTTCGTATTCATCCATCGCTGAACGCTTGTCCATCATCGCCAGGTATGTGAATTTCGGAAAGCGCCCTCGAGCGAATGTCGGAGACACGAGGCCGTAACCGATGACGGCTGTCGGAACGCGGGAGTGGTGGACGTAGCAGGTTTCTGCCTGGGTGAAGTCGATGAGTTCCGGGCGCCCGGGTGCGGGCAATGACAAGCCCAGCTCATCCAGCAGTTTTGCTACTTTGTCTTTGTACGGGTGCACGTTAAATTTCCTCATTGAATGAAGCGCAATTGTTCATGTGTTCAGTATAGCGTTTATATAAACACGGTCAAGGGTTCCGTTGCTTTATGTCTCCTTTGCAATCTTTCATTCGTCATGGAATGCTGGATGGCCAGGAATGAGCGCGCCTGGTCTAACCACCTGAAAAGTTCCTCGAGAGGTTTTAATCCGTACCTGTCTGCCCGTCGCGCTGATGACCTCGGCGTCGACTTGCTCTTTCAACTCGCCACGTTCGGATCGCATCCAGCGTACCGCCTGTCCTGGCGAGAACTTAGACGCCGGGATTTCTGTTCGTAATGCGAGGGTGCAAAACCCCATCGCATCGCGCTGTAGGGCTCCTGATAGCAGCATTGCCTCCACCGGCCGTTGATCCAGCTTGCTTATGTTGCCGCGTTCTTTGATTGAGTAAAAACCAGTTTTCGGGTCCAGAAACAGCGCCCCACCGGCTTGCATGCGTTCCGCGATCCGGCGTTGCGCCTTGCTTAACGTCAGCGTGTCCAAGATGTTCTTTTCTTTCATTGGTCCTCCCTTGTTCACTCTTGGGCGTTGTGAGTGTGGTTCGAGATGGTTACCACAGCATGAGGGCCTACGTTCTCGCCTATATGGGCATACAAGGCGCGCATGAGCTGCTTGTGCATTGGATATTCGATGGACTGGCCAACAATCTCACAGGCCAGCTCGGCGCTGACGTTATCCAGGTGAAGATCTTCCGGAATTCCGTTCAAGAAACGCAGGAGGCGAAGGCTGGGCAACAGATAACGGCCATCACCTGTGTCGATATAGACGCTGTCTTTAGCTTGCCGCGCTTGGCTCTTTAGAATGGTGGGCGATAGTTCGCTGCCTCGTGTAATGAGTCGAGCGCGTCCAGATGTCAGCCCGTCACGCAATGCTTTCGTATGGCTGATTTCTCGACATTCATTCAAATATGGGCGTATTTTCTCCCATAGCGGCCTTGGCTCTGTGTTTGTGGCGGGCGTAGGAAGTTTGAATCCAGGGAACACCGATGCAACCAAATAATATCGCGCTCGCCCGGTGTTCCCGCCAAAGTCACCGGCGTTGAGAACTGCGTCCGTGACGTCATACCCCCACTTGCGGAGTTATAGCAGACCCTCTCCCGAGTTGGCGAAACCTTGCACGTTTTCGAGAACCACGCTGGCCGGCCGGATTGTTTCCACCATTCTCAGGGCGTCATAGACAAGATCGCGAGTTGTACTCAGATCGTCGATGGCTTGACGACGCAGGTTTCCACCTTTTGCGGGGCTGAAGTCGTCGCATTGCAAGCTGACATGCAGCACCGCAATCTGCGGGCCATCGGCCATTACGTCACGGACTTTCTCCCAGTCAATTTGGCAGATGTCTTCGTTGAACAGTACCCGTGGCCGCGAGTTTGCAAGGACGGTCAACGCCCCTGTTTCGGTAAGGTCATGTTTGTCCCGCCCTTCTCGCGGCCGATACTCCAGAATGCTGTCAATGTGAAAGCCAACGTCCTGGAGGCACCGGACGTCAATGCCGCTTGTCATGGCTACCATCGCCGTAAACGGGTTGGCTTCGTTCTTCAGTCGGCGCCGGATGGAAAACGTTCTGTTGGGCAATGGCCGGATCAAAATCTCGCCAGGACGCAACGTAAAGTGCAAGCGCTCTGTGTAACTCGGGATCGCCGCATTTAACACAGCCTGGGAGGCAATCTCTACGACAGTCTCGAAAGGGTTGTTCTGGCGCCGATTGTAACGACGTTGATATACCTTTTGCCGGCCATTGTCTGCACAGGTTAAGCGCAGGCCCCCATGATGATCGAGGGCGGTCACATCGTGTCGGATTCCGGCTTCAAACCCCATGAGGGGAAGCCAGTTGGTCGATAGGCGGATCTTCCGGCGCGCTCCGAGATTGGCGAACTGAAGTTCTTTGGTTATTACTTCTGGCACGTGAGCTTTGGCTGTCAGCAACATTTCCGTTCCCCTGCTCAGATGCCGCAATTGACGGAACGAATGATTGTCGAGCCCTCAAAGTAGAGGACGCGAACATCGCCGGTGCAGCCCTGTTTTTCGAGTTGGGTGACAACCTGGCCGCGTCGAACACCCCAACCATTGCGCACGATCACAACGTCACTCCCGTCCGCTTTCGTGCCGGTGAAGTAGACCTGCCGACAAAGGTCGAGCTTGCGATATTGAAGGGTAGCCTTGTGGCCAGCCACCCAATCCAAGAAACGACGGGTGTTTTGCGGCATGGGCTTGCACTTTCCGAGTGTATGCCCACAGTATAGCGTTTATATAAACGCTGTCAAGCCGGTTCTTTCGCATGCGAAACTGTTGCACGCTATCCCTACCCCGATAGCACGCCGCAAGTCTGTCGGCCTGCGCTGCTTGAAGTTCCTCTTTTGCGCAGGTTCTTGGTAGATCTACGCAGCCAAATCCGCTTCAGCTAAGGCGACCGTGTAATGGCCCCCTTCTGCTCGCGTCAACACTAGCCGGTCGTAGGTTTTAAGCATATCCAAGAGTCCTGAAAAGCCGTACGCTGCCGACGAAAAGCCCGGATCTGTGCGTTTAAGGTACTGCCCCAGCGAGCTGAGGTGTACTTGCCCATCCGAACTGGCACCGGCCAAAAGAGCGACGGCATCGACAACAAATTTTGGTGCTCGTGTGATTACCACAGGGGGGGGACTGGTGCGATTTTTCGCGGGCGCCACGGTAGCTTCAGCTGGTACTTCCTTGTTTTCCGGCGTCCACTCGAAAAATTGATCGCTGGCATTTCGCAGGGCGTCGGGCGTCTTGCTTTCTCCAACAATGCAAACCGTCGCTCCCCGTTCACGCAACTTACGACACAGGTAGGCGAAATCCGAGTCGCTGGTCACCAAACAGAATTTTTCGGCTCGGTGATCAAACATGGCTTCAAGCGCATCGAGCGCAAGAGCGATGTCTGCAGTGTTTTTGCCTGATGCATATTGGTATTGCAGGCAGGGCGTGAATGCCTGCCGTACAAGTGCTTCTTGCCAATTCTTGGACAGTGTTTGCAGATTGCCGTAACCTCGGCGAAGAACCACACGCCCAAATTGGGCTACAACGCGAAGTGCGAACTCGACGATATCCGGAGATGTATTGTCACAATCAACAAGGACGGCAACGCGGGGTTCTGAAGAAGTGTGCGGGGTGCTCATAATTTGGTGGTGCCGGGGAAAATTCACATGATAAAGGCAATTTGTGCTCCCAATCCTCGCCCCGCTCAACAGCTCACTTGTCGCGTTGCAGGACACGACATGGCCAGGAGTGTCCGCAGTGAACGCATGTTGCAGTGTGTCGCTTCGTTCCCTTGATTGCTGACGGCTCACCATTTGCGGTCAGCCAATGATAGGCATGGCATCGACATCGAGGGCAGTGCCGTTCGATTTTCCTGGGTAGCTCATCTGACGGGCCGTCTTCCTGCTGTTTCCCTGTTTCCTTGTCTTCCCACGCAGCGGATTCGCGAGCATTAAATGCTTCTTCGCAGGCGGACGAACAGCAACCACTAAATCGAAGCGTTACATTGCCCTCATAAAAGGCCGCCGGCTGGCCACACCCATTGCGGCACCAGCGGTTGCGTTCCCGCCATGCTTCCGCCTCGGCTAACTGCTGTTTGCGTTTTGCATCACGTTTTCTGGCGCGCAAACGCTCTTCCGGAGTTCGCGGGGAGTAATACCCAAACCGCCCTTTCAACCTCGCTGTCATTTTGTCGGCTCCGTGGCTTAGTTAACTCGAATGGCCAGGACTACGGTCGGGGTCGCGCCGAAGTGTGGATGCACAATTGTTTGGCGTTCGAAGCCGCGCCACGGGCGTTCGATGATCCGTTCCCGGTCGCCTGTTTTTGGATATCCACGTTTGATGAATATCCGCTCAAAGGTCTTGCCGGCTAGGCGCTTTTCCCACTTTGCCGCTAGGCGATATTCGAATATCTTCGTTCCGGCCTTGATCTGGTCGAAGTATTCGCCTTTGAGATTGAGGTGTAGATCGGCCATGTGACTTTAGGATAACCAGCGAACGATTCCAATGACGCTCGTTAAGGTGAAACCCGCCTGCATGGTCAGAAGCCCGTTGGCTCCGGTTCTGTACCCGAAATAGATCCAGCAGATGTTCGACATCAAGAAAGCAACGAAGCCGTACCCTGATAGTTGGCTGTTGCTGGCCAGCAGGCCGGCGCCAACAAGTCCGATAATCGACCCGGCCCATTCAACGGTTTTGAGAGTTTTCAACCTTGTTGCATCCGTTGTTGTTGGTTAAACAAGGTCGGGCACAACGCCCGGCTTGAGAATCAGGTTCATGAACTGGGCTGGACCGAGCTGCACGGGTTGCCGTTTTGCTTTTCTGGCTACTACGAAGGTGTCCCCGTCCTCGAGGACCAGTCCGCACCCATCCGGGCATTCATCGGGAGATATCATCCCTGCAGGGGCAGCGTAGAAGACCCGCTCAGCAATGATTGCATACCCTGCCCTTTTCTTGGGCTGGGCAACGTCTGCCAGAAAGTCACGGCGGCTGACCTTTACCTCGTAAACGTGAGGGGTAATCCTTGCTGGGTTACAGGTCGTTGCGAGAGAGAAGACGTCCGGGCGTATTGCTTGCCGGCCCGCCGGCGTCTCTACAATGAATTCGATGTTTTCCCAGGTCGCCCGCCCTTGCTCTTGGAGCCACCGGGCAAGTCGACTGGCGAGTGAGTGGTGAGGTTTGCGGCGCTCGATCTCTCGTTGGTTTTCTGCTGCCAGTTCGACGGTGCCGGGTGTGGTGATTCGAAAACAGACCACTCCACCGAATCGTTCCACGCGTTCAATTAGGCCGCTCGCGGCGAGGTGCAGGTCAATGTTGTCGGCAAGACTGGCATTGCCGGCCGGTGCCTTGAAATACCAGCGCAGGCGCTTGTAGTGTTGCCGGGTCAGGCAATGGCTCTGGGTGTTTGTCGTCATCGAGACTCTCGCTGAGATGGTGTTGCTTGACTTCTTTGTTTGCAGGTGCGAAACGACGGCATCGAAGTTGTGCAATAAGGGTGCGCCTGTGTATGCCTTGAGTATAGCGTTTATATAAACGCAGTCAAGCAAAACTTTCGCAGGCGAAACTTCCTCATGCCGTTGTTTCTGGCTTTGCTACGCTGCCCGCCGTAGTTCGTTGAGCAGATCGGCGGCGGCAACCGGGCAAACGGCATTGCCAAGCAAGTGCATGGCGTCACGGTGGGTGTCCGGCAGTGCATAGTTCCGAGGAAAGCTCATGGCTGCACGAGCTTCTGGCACAGCGAGCATACGCATTTTGTCGCCATCAATTACGGCCCAGCGATCACGTGTAGTGATAGTCCCGATCGGGCGCTGAATGCTGCGTCCAGTGAGGCCGCTGCCGCTTGAGTAATACGGAGCGATAAAGCGCTCCCCAAACTCGGCGCGGCCAGCTGCGATCCGGCGCAACGTTGCCGGGCTGCGACCCGGTTTGTTTACAGGACTCCAGTTGTGCGAGTCCCATTCGATGAAGTCACCAATGGCGCGATGCGGCCGCTTGGGTAGGTTGAGGAAAAGTGGGTTTTTCGAGCGAGAGCAGACCAGGAATAGCCGTTCGCGATGCTGGGGTACGCCGTGGTCGGCTGCGTCGATGATATGCGGAGCGATGGCGTAGCCCAGCCGCTGCATAGCATCTTTCCACGCTGGGAATAGCAGCCATTTTTGAAAATCAACGACATTCTCTACGACCACAAACGGGCTGCGGTGATACTCGGCACAACTCACGACTGCCCAGGCCGTCGAACGGAGCGCGTCATGGTGAGGGCGCTCTTTCCCTCGAGCGTTGGTGTGGCCTTGGCATGCTGGTGAAGACAGTTGTACGTCATGGCTTGGGACGTTACGCCAGTCAGCTTGCTGAAGATCCTGACATTCGTGCCAAGTCTCTGGGTGATTGGTTTTATGGTACTGGACAGCAAGTGGCCAATGATTGGCGGCCCAGACAACTTGTATGCCGGCCAGCCGTCCGGCCTCTGTGAAACCACCGGCACCGGCGAACAGGTCAACTGCTTTCATAGCGAACGTCACAGCCCCAAGGAAAAGTACGTTCTCATCATAGCGTTTATATAAACGCCGTCAAGTGTGTTTGTTTATCTCGTTCTGTGCAAAAGCCGGTTGAGGTTTGATGTTGTGCGTCATTTGTACTAACATACAACAATTGATCGAATAACCTAGAAGGTGCCACCATGCCCGCTATTGCAACCTCTCCTGCTGCCCGCTCTGCCCGTTTAGGGCTGCGAGCCACGCCAGAACAGGAAGCCGTCCTGCGTCGAGCTGCCGACGTGGCACACAAGTCCCTGACCGATTTCATTTTGGATAGCGCTTGCCTAGCTGCCGAGCAAACCCTGCTGGATCAACGTCTGTTCTTGGTTTCTGGCGGTCAATGTCAGGCGCTAATGGAGTTGCTTGAGCGCCCTGCACAGGTCAACGAGGGTTTGAAAGACCTGTTCTCGCGCAAGGCCCCCTGGGATGCCAAATGACCTTGCGTGGCCCAGATTCCCTAGAGGCGTTGCATCGACTCGATAGCTTTGATTGCGGCAAGCCTGCACTGAACGAATGGTTGATTCGACACGCCCGCCAAGCGCAAGGCAGCGGCTCGGCCAAGACGTTTGTCGTTGCAGAGGATGATCGCGTGGTCGGCTACTTCAGTCTGACCGTTGGCCAGGTCGACACGCTGGAAGCGCCGGAGCGAATTCGTAAAGGGATGGGGCAGTACCCGATCCCGGTCGTTATCCTGGCTCGCTTGGCGGTTTCCATTCAGGATCAGGGGAAAGGCATTGGTTACGGCATGCTTCAGGATGCAATTCGACGCACGCTTCTCATTGCCGAGCAGGCCGGAATCCGCGCAATGCTGACCCACCCTATTGACCAGGAGGCATCGAGCTTCTACACCCGATTCGGTTTCATCGCTTCGCCGCTAAGTGAACAACAATTGCTGCTGCTTCTGAAGGATGCAAGGCACTCATTGGGGTAAATGAATCCAGCCATTTACATTATTTACGGCCATGTTTTGCACATGGCCGTTTATCTTTAAGCTCTTAATCTGGCTTGGTGCAGTAACGTCGGATTAGTTTCGCAATTGTCAAAGCCGATGCATCGCGGCGCGCGAGCTTGCGACTTCCCCCCAGTCCTGAGATTTTTCCTTCACCAAACTGGTCCATCGAAATATCACATTGCCAGAGAGCGCTTGGCTGTTCTTCTATTAGGGGACGTTTGACGAAAGGGAAATTAAAGTACGTTAAGCCTTTGGAATTGGCTGTAACGGGGAAGTAAGCCGAAACGGACGTAATGGGCGCGTCACATTCACATGCGTGCAGCGGACTTCTGACCGGGAACGGTCAGGAGTCCTATGTACAAAGCGCCGCGAGAAGCCGGAACCGCCGAAAATTCCGGCGATCAACCGGCAAGCTGCTTGAGGCGCTCGGCTAGGCGGCCGAAAGCCTCGTTCACGTATCCCAGCTTTACGCCAGTTTGCTGCCATTCAAGGTTTCAGGCTGTCCGGCAGCTGGGTGCCCGTAGCTGCCGTTCGCGCAGCCAAGTGTTCAACGGCTGGTATTTGATTGCAGCTGCCGTTCCCGCCAACAGTACCCTCGCTAGTCTTCGCTCTCAGCGGTCATTTGGTGCGCGCCGTTTGAGCGACTGCTACACATGACGTTGCTGCCATTCGAGCTCGCCCGACGAAAATTTCTGGTGCGGAGTGCCTTGAACTAACCTGACGCCTGGTCCGCGTAGTCGATTCTTCACAATGCGGTAACACGATTGTAACCGTCGGCGATTAATGTCGCCCTTCCGATTTGATTTGCTTTATTGCATGCCGATGTTGATTCGAAACTCGAATCAGCCACGGCGGCATGGAAGGGGTGCCCTTGATTTATCTGAACGACGTATCCATCCGATACCACGACGATCTGGTGGCCCTCCAGCCGACCTCGCTACGTTTCGGTCGCGGGGAGTTTACTGTACTGCTGGGTGCTTCCGGTGCCGGCAAATCCACCCTCCTGCGCTGTCTTAATCTGCTCAACAAGCCAAGCACCGGTCAGATCAATGTGGATGGCATCGGGGCGATTGAGGGCAGCGCGGCCTTGCAGACCCATCGCCGTCAGACCGGCATGGTTTTCCAGCAGCACCAGCTCATCGAGCGCCATACGGCCCTGGCCAACGTGTTGCTCGGGCGTATCGGCTATCACTCCACCTGGCGTAGCCTCTTTCCGCTGCCACGCGCCGAGCGCCAGATAGCGCTGGAATGCCTGAACCGGGTTGGTCTACTGCACAAGGCACTGCACCGGGTAGACCAACTGAGCGGCGGGCAACAGCAACGAGTAGGCATTGCTCGGGCCCTGGCACAACAACCCCGCCTGATGCTGGCCGACGAGCCCGTGGCGAGTCTCGATCCCGCCAGTTCTCGCCGGATACTTACCCAACTCAAACAGATCTGCCGCGAAGATGGGATTACTACCGTGGTCAGTCTGCACCAGGTCGAATTCGCCATAGAGTACGCCGACCGGGTGATCGGCCTGGCCCAAGGCCGCATCGTCTTCGATGGGTCGCCCGATGCGCTGACCGAGGGTGTGCTTGACATGATCTACGACCAGACGACGCCAGTGCCCACGCGGCCCACCAAAAATGCTCACCTCCTAAACAATCCATCGCTTGACCTAGCCATCATTGAGGACTAACCCATGAAAAATCTGCTCGCCCTGCTCGGCGCACTCACCATCGCCATTGGCGTTCATGCCGCGCCCAATCCGGACCCGCAAACGCTCAAGGTGGCCCTGCTGCCGGACGAAAATGCTGGCACCGTCATCAAGAACAACCAGCCCCTGAAGGATTACCTGGAGACCACCCTTGGTAAGAAGGTTGAACTGATCGTAACTACCGACTATTCGTCAATGATCGAAGCCATGCGCTTCGGGCGCATCGATCTGGCCTACTTCGGCCCGCTCTCCTACGTACTGGCTCGCCAGAAAAGCGAGATCGAACCCTTTGTGGCCCTCAAGGCCAAGGGCAGCACGACCTACCAGTCGGTGATCATCGCCAATACAAGTGCCGGGATTACGCGCATCGAGGACATCAAAGGCAGGAACATGGCATTCGGCGACAAGGCATCGACGTCGAGCCACCTGATTCCAAAGTCCGTCCTTGCCGAAAAGTCGCTAGATGCCGGCCGGGACTATCAGGAACATTTTGTCGGCTCGCATGATGCTGTCGCCATGGCAGTCCAGAACGGACATGCCCAAGCCGGTGGCTTGAGCCGTCCGATCTTCGAGTCCTTGGTCGAGCGCAAAATCATCGATCCGGCCAAGGTGTCGGTTCTCGAATATTCCAAGCCCTTTCCCCAGTACCCCTGGACGATGCGCTCCAACCTGAATCCTGAATTGAAGGAGAAGATTCGCGCCGCCTTCCTCAATCTTAAGGACCCTGCTGTTCTCAAGCCCTTCAAGGCGGAAGGTTTTGACGTGATTACCGACAAGCATTACGACGTCGTCCGCAATCTGGGCCCCCTCCTCAAGATTGATCTCGCCAAGTTCCAGTAAGCATGAATACTCGCAGCCTCGATCACAATGTGATCATTGATCAACAGCAGCGCGCCTGGAACAGCGGCGCGCTGCGACTGGTGACGATGCTTCTTGTCATCGGCCTATGCATCCACTATGTCGGACTGTTCGACGGGGAGCGCCTAGCTGACGGAGGCCCTGCCATCCTCCTTTTACTCAGTGAAATGTTCCCGCCGGACTTTCAGAACGCCCGCAGTTGGCTCAAACCGCTGATCGATACGCTGGCCATGAGCGTGGCCGGTACCGCTCTGGCGGTCGTGCTATCTATTCCCCTGGCCTTCCTCGCGGCCCGCAACACCACGCCGCATCCGGTGATCTATCAGGTGGCCCGAGCCACCCTGAATGCGCTGCGCTCGATTCCCGAACTGATCCTGGGCATCATTTTCGTTGCTGCGGTTGGCTTTGGCGCGCTGCCTGGCGTACTGGCTTTGGGCTTGCACTCTGTAGGCATGATCGGCAAGTTCTTTGCCGAAGCCATCGAGCATGCCGACGAAGCGCCCATTGAGGCAGCTCGTGCCGCTGGCGCCACGCCTATCCAGGTTCTCCTGCACGGGGTTATCCCGCAAGTGCTGCCGCAAATGGCGGACATCTCGATCTATCGCTGGGAATACAACTTCCGTGCCTCGACTGTCATGGGCATGGTGGGCGCTGGCGGCATTGGCTTCGAGCTCATGGGTTCTCTGCGCATCATGCAGTATCAGGAGGTCTCGGCCATCCTGCTTGTGATCCTGCTCATGGTTACGCTGGTTGATACATTCAGCAGCACGCTCAGAAAACGCTTCAAATGAATGGAGACAATATGAAGCCTAAAGTCGTCCTTACCAGCTGGGTGCATCCGGAAGTCATCAATCGGCTGGCTGAACATTGCGACGTAGTTCCCAATACGACTCGCGAGCGCCTCTCCAGAGAGGAAATCCTGAGTCGCGCCAAGGATGCAGATGCGATCATGACCTTCATGACCGACAGCGTCGACCAAGAGTTTCTGTCTTCCTGTCCCCGTCTGAAAGTCGTCGGCTGTGCCTTGAAGGGTTATGACAACTACGATGTCGATGCCTGTACCCAGCATGGCATCTGGCTCACCAATGTGCCCGATCTGCTGACCATTCCGACAGCGGAACTGACGATCGGCCTGTTGATCGGACTTACCAGGAAGATTATTCAGGGCGATCAACTGGTCCGCAGCGGTTCCTTCGACGGATGGCGACCTGTGCTTTACGGCGCCGGCCTGACAGGCCGAACTTTAGGCATCATCGGCATGGGTGCTGTGGGACAGGCCATCGTTGCCCGCTTGCAAGGCTATGAACTAAAGCTGTTGTACGCCGACCCCCGACCTTTGCCCCCCGAGATAGAGGCTCGCCTTGGTCTGCGCCGTGTCGCTGTGGATCAATTGCTGGCGGAAAGCGACTATGTCGTTCCGATGCTTCCGATCAGCGAAGAAACGCTTCACCTGATCGACGCCGATGCGATCACAACCATGAAAGCCGGAGCGTTCCTCGTCAATGCCTGTCGTGGTTCCGTCGTCGATGAGGAGGCGGTGGCTGATGCGCTTGCTGCCGGCAAGCTCGCCGGGTATGCCGCGGATGTCTTCGAACTCGAGGAGTGGGCCCGGCCGGATCGACCGACGAATATATCCGGACGTCTGCTGGCGGATTCCGAGCGAACGCTGTTCACACCACATATTGGCTCTGCCGTGGACTCCGTCCGCCTGGCGATTGAAATGGAGGCAACGACCAATATCCTGCAGGCCTTGGCTGGCCAGGAACCGCAAGGTGCAGTCAATCGCCCGGTAGCAAAGGTCGCAGCCTGAACACACTCAACCTCGACCAGGTTGCGAGTTTTCTCGCTATCGCCCGACTGGGCAGCTTTCGTGCAGCGGCGCAAGAGCTGGGGATTTCCCAGGGGGCCATCTCACAGCAATTACAAAAGCTGGAGCGCCTACTGGGTGCCCGTCTTGTCGAGCGGGACCCCAAGGGCTGTCGGTTGACGGTGGAAGGGCGGGAGTTCGAAGGTCATGCCCGAGATCTCCACCGCCTCGCCAACAATGCGCTCAACACATTTCGAGAGCGTCGCCTTGTCGTCGGCGCCAGCAGCAATATTGGCATCTATCTGCTCCACCCTTATCTCAAGGCGTATGGCGACGAAAGCGGGGCAAGCATTGACATCCAGATTAGCCGAAACCTGGTGGTTGCCGAACAACTCGCCAAAGGCGAGATTGATGTCGCTCTCATGGAATGGTGGGACGAGCGTCCAGGCTATGTCTCGCGCGTCTGGCGAACAGAGGAAATGGTTGTCATCGTTGCGCCTGAACATCCCTGGGCAGGATTGCCCTATTTGAGTTGCAGCCAATTAAGGCAGACGCCGATGCTTGGCGGCGAGCCCGGTACGGGTACTGGACGGCTTCTGGCGGAGTATCTGGGTATCGAATTGGCAGAGCTATCAATCGGTGCACGCCTGGGTTCAACCGATGCCGTCAAGCAATGGGTGAAAGCGGGGATGGGTGTGTCGTTGGCACTTGCCGGAACTGTCGATGATGAGACAAGATCAGGGAAGCTAGTCGCCATCCCGCTAGAAGGAAACCCGCCACCACGCAAGGCCCTTCAGGTGGTTTGGCGGGATTCGCTCAGCGATGAGCATGCGGCTTGTCGATTCGGGACTTGGCTGGTTGAATCAGCCGCGTTATCGCATCAAAAAAATGTCCAGGTTCATCCAGCGCGCTGGCCATTGGGTGAGTAGCGAAATTCGACAAGCAGCCGCTCAGATTCGTCATCTGAGAGTATTCTGTTGGACGTAGTTGAAAGGCGGCAATGGAGGCTGTAGCTGCCGCTAAATCTGCTCGCACCCAATGACCGATAACGCCGAGTTGCTCGCGTAGGCTTTCCGGCAGGTTTCAGAGTCAAGCGGTCGGTCCGATGACCACTCAGGAGAAGAGGCGACCGGCAGCTCTTGGCCCAGACTGTGTAAAAACGTGAACGAATTTCGCCTTGCCAGGTCAATGCAGTAGGCATTTACTGGGGGCGACTGAGATGAAGCGTTTCGTTCAAGGCGAGAGCCGGACTCAAAGCACATTGTTGCCGGAGCTACTCGATGACTATATTTCCGAATCAAATCCAGTCCGTGTGATTGATGTCTTCGTCGATGAACTGTCGCTAGGCAAACTAGGTTTCGAAGGTGTTGATCCGGCAGAGACGGGGCGGCCGGCCTACCATCCATCGGTACTGCTGAAACTCTATATCTACGGCTACCTCAACCGCATCCAGTCGAGCCGGAGGTTAGAGCGAGAGGCTCAGCGTAATGTAGAACTGATGTGGCTGACGGGACGTCTCACGCCTGACCACAAGACTATCGCCAATTTCCGCAAGGACAATGGCAAGTCCATCCGGAATGTTTGCCGTCAATTCGTTGTCCTGTGTCAGCAATTAAGTTTCTTCACCGAAGCCTTGGTCGCCATCGACGGCAGCAAATTCAAGGCCGTGAATAATCGTGATCGGAATTTCACCAGCGCCAAGCTGCAACGGCGGATGGAGGAAATCGAATCAAGTATCAATCGCTACCTGACTGAACTTGACACCGCCGACCGCCAAGAACCGGCTGTGGCGCAAGCCAGGTCAGAGCGACTACAGGACAAGATCGCTACCCTGAAGGCACAGATGAAAGAACTTCAGGCCATTGAGGTTCAACTCAATGCAACACCGGACAAGCAGATTTCCCTGACCGATCCGGATGCCCGTTCGATGAAGACCCGTGGCACGGGGATCGTCGGCTACAACGTCCAGACAGCAGTGGATGCCAAGCATCACCTCATTGTTGCGCATGAGGTCACCAACATCGGCATTGACCGAGACCAGCTGAGTTCCATGGCCAAGAGCGCTCGTGCGGCGATGGGCGTGGCAGACCTCACCGTGATTGCCGACCGGGGTTATTTCAAGGGCGAAGAAATTTTGGCCTGCCACGAAGCGGGCATTCATGCCATTGTTCCCAAAACGACCACTTCCGGCGCTAAGGCGGCGGGACGATTTGACCGGGCTGACTTCATTTACGATGCGGAGAAAAATGAATACTGCTGCCCGGCCGGAGACCACCTGATCTGGCGATACGCGAGTCGGCAGGACGGCTTGCTGCAAAATCGGTACTGGAGTTCAAACTGCCAGCGATGTGCCATCAAGGAGAAATGCACCCCCAGTACGAAACGACGCATCACTCGATGGGAACATGAGGGTGTGCTTATGGCCATGCAAAACCGACTGGATCACGCACCCGACAGCATGCGTATCCGGCGTCAGACGGTGGAGCATCCCTTCGGAACGCTCAAGTTGTGGATGGGCAGCGCGCACTTCTTGACCAGAACACTGGATCGGGTGAGCACGGAGATGGGATTACATGTGCTCGCCTACAATTTGAAGCGTGTGATGAAAATCCTGGGCAATGAGTCCCTGATGGAAGCAATGCGGGCCTGAAAAGGCCTTAATTCGAACCGGTCTGTCGTTTTACTACCCAATTCCACCAATTCCCCATCGCGACGGCCCAACCGCACGTCAGGCCTGCAAAATTCCCGCTACGTTTTTACACACTCTGGGCCGGCAGTTGCCTGATGATAATTTCATTGTAACTATGCCAAGTTGGTCAGGCGCCTGATATTTGCTGGTTATATTTGGTGAGAATTCATGGTCAACTCACGTGATATTCCGCACCAATCGGCGGAATTCGTTCATGCTCATCAGTAGCCCGCCTCTTTCTGGTGACGGAATGCCATGACATAGACCGCATCGGCCGCCGGTTCGTGGCGGTACAAGGCCACATAGCCGGAATCCCCGTAGGTAATCACCAGCTCGCGCAACTCCGGCATGTCAGGGAGCGGTCGGCCAATGTCTGGGGCCGTTTCCAGCAGCAGGAAGTGCCGCTCAATGGCCTGGCCGGCCCGCCTGGCGGCTTCCGGGGCCTTGGCGACCAGGAACTGCCGACATCGTTCCAAACCATCCGCCGCGCCTTCGGTGACGATTACGTGTGGCACTCAGGCATCGCCTTTTCGTCTTCGGTGCCCCAGGTGTTCAACCAGGTGCGCACTTCCTGGCCGGTCATCCAGTGCGGCGAGCGGCGGCGCTGACTGGCGAGGTGTTGGACGCGGCCCTTCAGCGCCTCTTCAATCTTGAGCGATGTTGCCATTGCTGTTCTCCTATCACTTGGTAATACCTAGTGATAACTTAGCCCTTCCGGCCCTGTCCGTCAAATGATCGTCTAACGGCCGCGCCAATATTGTCCGTAAAGATGTTGATTTAGCGAGAAGTCGGACAATATAATTGTCGGACGGAATAACGGACAAAAAGCTCAGAAATGGCATTGATTGGCTATGCACGTGTATGGGGTCTGAGGCGCAGTGGAACGGAAAAAGCAGTTAAGGCAACGTCATAACCTGGCGACTGGCAGGAATATGCCCATTCCGGCCAGTCGCGTTTCTCCAAACCGGTCAGTCAGCCAAATCCAGATATTGCGAACTGGAGTGCTCCAAAGCGGCCGTTGGCGACCTCACCCAATCGGCCAGGAAGCGTCATTCGGAGTTCTTCACCATTGCGGCCATTAGATGAACATCGCACAAGTTCGCGGATAGAAGGTCGGCAGTACAATTGCACTTGAAGGCAGGATTGTTAGGTTCGCTTTTGCAGGAGCGCGAAGGATTGCTGCCGAGCAATGCGCTGGCCGCAATCCCTCACTATCAGTGTGTGATCGACTTGAATCCCGGGTCGTTGAAATACTTGCCGTAATTGTCCAGCGCGGCAATCACCCTGACGGCGCCATCTGCGGGCTTGGCCTTTTTCGATTTGCCGGCCATTTGTTCCGCGCCGGCAAGCAGGTCGGCGACGATTATGTGTAACTGAGCATCCGCTTTTGGCTCCAGCTTGCAGTTGGCAACAATCTCGCCTACCGCTCCTTCGACCTTGTGTGCAAGGCCGCTGTAAGCCTTGCTCGGCAAACGGTTTTTGTGAATGGCTTCGAGCGATGCCGCCATTGACTGGCGAATGTCGCTGATGGCCTTACGCAGAGGCGCGTCGGTTTCCCATTTTTTCCCGGCGTTCAGTTGCAAGACGGCTGCCGCGCCGTCATGAGCGTGGGCGTGGGTATCGCCATGATCGTGTGCCGCTTCGCTCGTAGCAAAGGCATGGCCGGCGGTGGCAAGGGAAATGGCGGTGAGGACTATCAGGATTTTGTGTTTCATTATCAATGTTCTCCAAGCAGGTTTTCGATGGGAGCCGGCTGATACCGGCCTTGGTGCTTCAACGAACCTGCGGTGAAAATGTTCCGTGGGGACCCTCAATCACGGTGCAATTGCTCTATCGCCGAAGCCCCGGCTGGCTGGTTAAGCAGCAATTGAGCTAGGCGCGTCCGTTGCTCGGGGGAGAGTAGCTCGCGTTCTTGTAACAATTGCTGGATTATTCGCTTCTGTTGATCGTCCTGCAGACCCGCGATAGCAGCGCGTTCGGCATCGATCAGCGCCAGGTCAGGAGTCTCCGCAAAAATCGCGTGGATCAACCTGTCGCGATGAATGCGGATTGTCGTGGCGCTGGCACTAAGCTGGGCAAGGAAGATTCCCTCCGATGCATGCCAGTGGCGCGTTTGCTCCTCGGTCAGTTGCAGATGGCGTGGCAGGCCCGGAAACCTGTCGTTGCCCACTGTGCGATAGACGATGGCGCCGAGTACGCCGATGTTAATGAGCAGTGAAACGGCCAATATGGCCCGCAGCAGGGTGGGTTTCATTTTCTGGCTCCGTTGCGATAGCAGGAATCCGGGCCGATGCATAGGCCGCCCGGCGGCAGTGTATCGAACACGCTCATGGCCGTCACGCGTGGCATAGTGGCAGCGCCGCCTAACAGTACCGAACCCATGCCGATACCGAAAGCGAGAGAGGCCGCCGCTCCGATGGACACCGGCAGCAGCCGCCACCAGCGCGCGGGACCTTTCTTCTCCTGTGGGCTCCGTACAGCGGCGAGCCGTCCTTCGATTACCCCGGCCAGGTCGAAGCCTAGGGTTTCCTGCGGCAGATTACCAAAGTCTGCCGCCAGCGACTGCAGGGCGGCCAGTTGCGATGCGCACAGGGGGCACTTGGTGAGGTGGTTAGCCAGTTCTTGATGGGCGGCACTCTCGAGTTCGCCATCCAGATAGGTTGACAGCAGCAGCATGTCCGGTACGTGTTTGGTCAGCGGTTTAATCATGGGCGTTCTCCCCGGCATGGTGTCGAAAGTTGGCAAGGACGGCGGCGCGCGCGCGAGCCAAGCGTGATTTCACGGTGCCTGCCTCGATGTTCAGCGTCGCCGCGATGTCGGCGTAACTCATATTCTCCAGTTCGCGTAGCAGCAGGATTTCGCGCTGCTCAATGGGTAATTCGTGCAACGACCGATCTAGCAGTGCGATGCGCTGCCGCCCCGACAATTGTTCCTCGGGGAGCGGCGCGCCATCCTGCGGGTCGAACGCTTCTACCCCCGAAAGACCTGGGTCGAGCGGCACGAACTCGACAAGCTGCCGGCGGCGCAAGACATCAAGCGCTGCGTTGCGCGCTATTTGGAACAGCCAAGTACCAAAGCGTGCGTCTGGCCGCCACGTGGGCAAAGCCTGATAAGCCTTCATGAAGGTCTCCTGCGTCAGATCCATGGCCTCATCACGAGCATTGTTCATTCGCAGGATGAAGCGGAACACACGATCCTGATAACGGCGGACCAGCAGGGCGAACGCCTGCCGGTCCCCGGCCTGAGCCCGGGAAGCAAGCCCGTTTTCATCTTCGTCCATCCTTCAGTTCATCCGTTTCGCGTGGTCGTGGCTGACATATCCATGGTCATGGTACTTTCGATTGCAACGAATGGTGGCCGGAAAAGTTCCCGGCAATTAGTCAATTGGACTCCATATAATGCATATTCTGTCGGTGGGGGCCGAAATCGTGTAGTCACAAATTACATGTTGCGCTTTAAGGTTTTTGGGAGAGACATGCTAACTGGCCGTTAGCGCTGCACAACGCTGCCTGAGCGACAAAAATCTCACGTTGGATAATGAATGACTACTTTTCGTTATCCAAAGTTTTCCGCGAATGGCAGCTTTGGTTTTTGGCCACCGGCGGCTCAGGGCACCGAAGCGACTGTCCTCTCTTTGGATTCACCGCCGGAAAGCGGTCAGTGAAATTCCGATTCCCGAAAGCGGCCGGTCGTCACTGAGTGCAAGGTGCCCAATCCGGACCTTCGATACTCCAGAACTCCAACGGCAGGTTTTAGATTGGTGCAGCCGTTCGAATGACTTGGCGACCGAGTGCTGCTCGGCCTGCGCCGACCTTGAACCTGCGCTTCTACTCGGTCGGCAAAGAATCGGTCACCTGCCGGTCAGCCTAAGGTCACGTTGACCGTTGGTTCTCCGCTGACTAACGCGAACTTCGAACTGTGTCTCCCTTTGCGGTTGACATGCTTTACAGGCAACTAACCGCATCCTCGGTCCGGCAAGTGCCATAGTGAAGGAATCAAACTGCCGGCAATATCAACGATGCTTGAAGCCCGCCCAATGAGGATTTGGCTAACACCAAATCACCACCGTACATTTGCGCCAGGTCGGCGGTTATTGCAAGCCCCAGCCCCGTACCGGGAACCTGCTCGTCTGCGCGAACCCCTCGTTTGAGTACATGATCGCGTTCGGTCTCGGCGATGCCCTTGCCGTCATCATCGATGCTCACCCGGAGTTTGCCAGACTCGTCCGAGACTTGAATCTCGATCCGAGATCTGGCCCACTTCGATGCGTTATCGATCAGATTTCCCAGCATTTCCTGCAAATCCTGTTCTTCACCACGGAATGACAGACTGGCTTCATCAGGAATTACAACAAATACGAGATGGCGTTCTGCATGCACACGTTGCATCACCCGCACCAGTCCCTGGATCACAGGTTCAACGGAGGTGCGCATGCCCGGAACTTGTACCGATGCGGCAGCTTGAGCCCTGCTCAGGTGGTAATCGACCTGCTTACGCACGGTATCGACTTGCGATGTGACCAGACGTGCCAAGTCGTCATCTCGCTTCTCGGGAGCATTGGCGGCATTGCTGAGGACACTCAGCGGTGTTTTAAGCGCATGGGCAAGGTTGCCGGCTTGCGTTCGAGCACGCTCGACCACCTCGGCGTTTTGCGCCAGCACCGTGTTGAACTCATTCACCAGCGGCATAATCTCGCTTGGGAAGGTGCCTTCCATATTTCGGGCATCTCCGTGCCTGACACGCCCAAGGGCATCCTGCATGCTGCGCAGAGGGGCAAGCCCGACAAATACTTGCATTGAGGCAGCGAACGTCAATCCCATTCCCAGTATGCCCAATGCCAACCAAAGATGGCCTTTGAAGTCTGCGATAGGTGCTGTCATCAGACTTTCATTGGCCGCAACCATCAACATCAGGGAATGTGTGTCAATGGTGACAGTACGTTCCACCACTCTTAGAGCAACGCCATGGGGGCCTTCAATCCGATGCTGATAAATTTCCCCGTCCGCCGGAGCATCGGCCGGCACAACCAGCGTCTCATCCCATAGTGAGCGGGAACGCAACACAGCCTTAACGGGTCGCTCAACCGCAGCGGTGATGCGATCGATCTGCCAATACAGACCGGACAGGGGTTTGTTGAGGCGCGGGTCGCTCGGAAGCAATCGAACTTGGGCCTGGTTCTGCTCATCGAGAATTAGTTGGGCTGTTAGCTGATCCAGATGATTCTTTAGCTCCACATCGAACTGGGCTTCGACATGCTGATGAAAGAGTTGGCCAAGCCCCCAGCCCGCAACCAGAATCGAAATGACGATCCAGACAAGTGTCCCCGCCAAAAGGCGTATGCGTAGGGAGTTACGCAGGAATGCAATTTTCATTGCGCTTTGTTGAGTCGGTAGCCCAGCCCCCGCACGGTTTCGATCAGGCCCGGCGGTAACTTCTTGCGCAAGCGCGCGATGAATACCTCGACCGTATTCGAATCACGATCGAAATCCTGCGCGTAAATATGTTCGGTCAACTCCGCACGGGAGACGATTTCACCTGGATGGTGCATCAGGTAAGCGAGAACCCGGTATTCATGGCTCGTCAGCGTCAGGGCAGTTCCATCCACGCTGGCACGGCTGCTGCGGGTATCCAGCGTTAGCGGACCGCAAACAAACTCGGTACTGGCATGGCCGCCGGCACGGCGGATCAAGGCACGAAGTCTGGCCAGCAGTTCTTCCATATGAAAGGGCTTGGTCAGATAGTCATCCGCACCGGCATCGATGCCAGCCACTTTCTCTCGCCAGGTGTCGCGTGCCGTCAGGATCAGTACCGGCAAGGTGCGCCCTGACGCACGCCATTTCTTCAGAACCGTGATGCCATCCATCTGCGGCAGACCGATGTCGAGAACGATAGCGTCGTAAGGTTGAGTCTCCCCCATAAAGTGACCATCAACCCCGTTGTGTGCGACATCCACGACATAGCCGACCGACTTGATGCCTTCAGCAAGTTGTGCTGCCAGAGTCGGTTCGTCTTCGACAACCAGAATGCGCATCAGCGAGATTCCCCTTGGCGATGCGGCTTGTCATGCTTTTCCTTGATGCCGAGGATGGTGCCGTCTCGAGCCAGGACCTTCAACTTCATCAAGATGCCTCCCTTGCGCAATAACTTGATTTCATAAACCCACTCACCTTTTTCGCGGTCAAGTTCAACCTCCATGACCTGGCCGGGATACTCGTGTTCGAGTCGATCAAGAATCGTGCGTAAAGGCAGAACATCTCCAGCCTCAACGGCTTGACGGGCACGGTCATGGTCGGGCTTGTCCGCTGCGAAGCTGACTCCCGACCCCGGCAACGCCAGCGTCATCAGCATAACAAGACTAGCCAGGGTACGACGCCATTGGGTGGTGATTCTCGACAACATCTTCAACTCCGCAGTCTTCCAGCCGGATCTTTTAGCCCTTTGAACCTGAACGTAGGATGAACAAGCGATTCAGCATTCATTCAGACGGGGTGGCGCAAAGTGCGATCCACAGTCCGATAACCGCCAGGAGAAACGCATGAAGAATATGTTGGTCGTCACCTCAGGAATTGTTGCCATGATACTCAGTACCTCCACCATTGCCAGTCCTCGCGAAGACCTGCTGGCCCAGTATGCGGCAGCCGCCAAGGTAACAAGCTTTTCAGCGGCACGCGGCCAGGCCTTGCATACGCAGAGTTCTTCCGGCGGAAAGCCTGACACACCTTCCTGCACCACCTGTCACGGCAAGGACACCCGGAGTGCCGGACGGGCCCTGACCGGCAAGACCATCGAACCGGTCGCCGTGTCCGTGACGCCAACGCGTTATACCGATCCGGCCAAGGTCGAAAAGTGGTTCAAGCGCAATTGCACCGAAGTATTGGGGCGCGAATGTACCCCGCAAGAGAAAGGTGACTGGCTCACCTTCGTGATCGGTCAGTAATCCCATTCAAAGGAGACTCCCGTGCGCATTCCCTATCGTCCGCTTGCCATCGGCCTCGTGACCTTGGCTTTTTCTGCCCTTGTATTAGCCCGTGCCCAGGCCGGTGACAGCCATTTCTTTGCCCCGGTGGCCGATCCGATCGTCAAGGAGGAATGCGGTAGTTGCCACCTGGCCTTTGCCCCCTCGATGCTCCCGGCGCGATCCTGGCAACGCATGATGGGCGAACTGGACAAGCATTTCGGCGACAACGCCAGCCTCGATCCGGCCACCGCCGAGAAGATTACGAGCTATCTCGTTGCCAATGCCGGTGATGCAGGTGGCCAGCGCTACAGCAGCAAATTGCTCAAAGGCGTTACGCCAGGTGCCGCCCCACAGCGCATCACTGAACTGCCCAAATGGGTGAGCGAACATCGCAAAGTGCCTGATTGGGAGTGGTGTCACAAGGAGGTGCGCACCAAAGCGAACTGTGTCGCCTGCCATACCGCAGCAGAGCAAGGCTATTACGAAGAATGACCATTTCAGACACTTTCCTGAGCAGGAGGATTTCACCATGCGACCATTAACCATCACGGCATTGTTTGCCACTGTTTTCTTCTCCATTTCGAGTCATGCCCAGGATGTTCGCTCTGCCAATACCGACAAAGCGAGATGGCTATCGATTCCCGAAGTGCACGCCAGATTGGAATCCGCCGGCTATCGAAATATCGAGAAGATCGAACGTGAAAGCGGCAGCTATGAGGTCAAGGCCACCGACCAGGCGGGCCGGCGGATCAAGCTGTATGTGCATGCCCAAACGGGCGAGGTCATCGATCAGCGGCAGCGTGACATCAAGCGTGACAAATACGACGGTGGCTATGCAAAAAACAATCAGCGCAATTCGGCTGACTGCAACGAACGACGCTGCCGTGATGACTTGCCCCAACCGGGAAACCCTCAACCCGCCGCTGGAAAATGATCCATCAGGAGTTCTGACATGAAAATCTTGCTCGGCTTGCTTCTCGCCATCGTTACCGTCGCCTGGGGAATGGATGTGCTTGCCACAGGTGGAAGCAATGGCGGCACTCTGCCATGGGTAATCCGGCAGGAAGCGCTCTATCTGAGTGGCCTGCTATCGATCGCTTTGATGTCGCTGGCGATGTTTTTGTCCACACGTCCCGCTTGGCTCGAAACCCCGCTGGGCGGTATGGATCGAGTCTATCGGACCCATAAATGGGCCGGCATTTTCGCGGTGAGCTTCGCCGTAGTGCATTGGCTGGTAGAGGAAATCGTCGGAGACATTCTGAAAGCGATGGTCGGACGCGAAGGCCGCATACCAAAGGAGCAATTCACCGGCTTCCTGGAAGTGATGCGCGACCTAGCGAAGGACATGGGGGAGTGGGCGTTTTATCTTGTGCTGGCGATGCTGGTCATCACCTTATGGAAGCGGTTTCCCTATAAAACCTGGCGGGTAGTGCATCAGGCAATGCCTGTGCTTTATCTGATGCTGGCGCTGCATGCAGCTATGCTCGCTCCGACAGATTACTGGACTCAACCAGTCGGCATTCTCATCGCGTTGCTTGGCGCTGCCGGAATTTATGGCGCGCTGTACTCGCTGGTGGGTCGCATCGGGAGAGCACGCCGCGCCAGCGGGACAGTGACGGCCATCGAGCAACCTTCCCCGGATGTGCTTACCGTCAAGTGCCAACTCGACAATAACTGGCGAGGTCATCGCCCTGGTCAGTTCGCATTCATTACCTTCGACGAAAAGGAGGGGGCTCACCCATTCACGATCGCCAGTGCTGATCGGGGTGATCGAAGCATCAGTTTTCAGATCAAGGCGCTCGGTGATTACACCCGCACCTTGGGTAAGCGACTGGAGGTCGGTCATGCCGTCAAGGTTGAGGGGCCTTATGGTCGCTTCGACGTGGCCCGGCAGGATTCGAGCGCCCAACAAATCTGGATTGCCGGCGGGATCGGAGTGACGCCTTTCCTGGCCTGGCTAGATTCATTACAGCAGACGCCGAACCAGGTTTCTGCGGATTTCCATTACTGCACCCGTGATCGAACCAATGATCCCTTTGTCGCTCGCCTCGAGGCAAGCTGCGTCGCGTTGCCTGGCGTACGTCTGCACATTCATGGCGCCCAACAGGGCGAAACATTGAGCGCTGCCGATGTGGCTGCTGCGCAGACCGGCTCACGCCGGTCCGAAATCTGGTTCTGCGGGCCACAAGGCTTGGCAGAAAAGCTCAAGCATGAACTCGGGCGTATCGGGCGAGGCCGGTTCAGATTCCACCAAGAAGCTTTTGAAATGCGGTGAAACCCTTGCCGATCTAACCAAAGGAAATGAAATCATGAAAACCATCTCGATCATCCTGCTTGCCTTGTCCATGACGACCGTACATGCCGCCACCCCTGAGGACCAAGCGGAATCCTGCGATCAAATCAGGGAACAGATTCAGGCGCATATTGGCATTCCAGCCAAACCGAATACCTTGTTGCTGAGCAAAGTTGGAGCAAACAAGAAATGCCGTTTCACTTCTGCCGAGGCGTATCGAGCGGCGTGGGGTGACAAGCCCTTGCCCAAGGACGATCGACGTGATCGTCGCTCCAAGGGGCGCGAGCACGAAGATGATTGAAGCGGACGTTGATTAAGGGTTCCTTAAGCTGAACGTGAAAGACTGCCAGAATAATGACGCCACCTGAAATGACCTCTGCCTCCCTGCTGCTCTGGATCGTATTGGGTATCACGCTGCAAATCGCTTTGTGGCTCGGTATCAGCTTCTGGCGGCATTGGGGCGAGTATCAGGCGCTGCGCACGGGCATGGGGGCTGATGGGGGAATGGCCGTTCCCGGTAAAGAACCTATGCCTTCGGCATCCGAGCCGGCATCTGTCGCGGCGTGGAGTGGTTTCAGGGGTTTCCGGGTCGATCGCAAGGAAATTGAAGACGGTGCCCAATCCATCTGCTCGTTTTACCTGGTACCGGAAGACAAGCAACCGCTTCCATCATTCAAACCCGGCCAGTTCCTGACATTCCGTCTCGACGTACCCGCGCCCGATGGCAAGACAGAGCAGATCACTCGCTGCTACTCCTTGTCCGAAGCACCCCGCGCGGGGTATTACCGCGTCTCCATCAAGCGCGTACCCGCACCTGCCGGTGGTGCTTACCCCCCGGGCCGCTCGTCGAACTACTTTCATGACCACGTTCAGGTGGGTGACCAACTGCAAGTCCGCGCGCCTGGCGGCCACTTCCATATCGACCGCGGTGATGCACCAGTCGTCTTGATCGGTGGCGGCATCGGGATTACCCCCGTGCTGTCCATGCTCAACTGGTGTGTGGCCGAGCAACCTGGCCGGGAAGTCTGGCTCTATTACGGCTTGCGTAACAGCAGCGAACCCATCAAGCGGTCCCATCTCGAAGCGCTTGCCGCGACTTACCCGAACTTCCATCTGCGGCTATGCTTCAGTGATCCCTTGCCGGATGATCAACTTGGGCGTAACTACCACCACCATGGGCGCGTGGATGTCGCGCTATTCAGGACGGAGCTCCCCCTCAAACCCTACCACTTCTACATCTGCGGTCCCACGCCGATGATGGAAAGTCTCGTCCTGGGCCTGGAAGGCTGGGGCGTGCCGGAGAGTCGCATCCACTACGAAGCCTTTGGCCCGGCATCGATCAAGCGTTCGGCAAACCTGACAGCCGTTTTACCTGTGGCGGCAATACAAAGCGATATCGTCGTCACCTTTGCCAAGTCGGACAAACAGATTCCTTGGCAGCTGGGCATGGGGAGTTTGCTGGATTTTGCCGAGGCCAATGGGGTAAAGGTCGAGTCCAGTTGCCGGGCCGGAAGTTGCGGATGTTGCCAAACCACGATCAAAACAGGCGAAGTGGCTTACGGCCATGCGCCAGACTTTGATCCCGAACCAGGTAGCTGCCTGCTCTGCAGTTGCACCCCGAAGACCAGCGTGACTCTGGAGGCCTAGATGACCAACAACCTCTGGCGCAATCATATCCTTCCCTTTACTTTGCTGGTTGGCCTGCTCGGTGTGGCGACCTTGGTGGGCGACTATCTGCTGCATCGCTTCAATCTGGTCTGGATCGGGCGCTACCTGGGCATTCCGGGCACATTGCTCATCATCGGTTCCCTGATCTATTCGTTGCGCAAGCGCAAGATGATCACGTCGGGCAACATGAAATCCTGGCTCAGCATGCACGAAGTCGGTACCTGGCTGGGTTCTCTGATGGTCTTGCTGCATGCCGGCATTCATTTCAACGCCATCCTGCCCTGGCTGGCCACGGTGGCGATGGGTGTGAATGTCATCAGCGGCATGGTGGGCAAATTACTTCTCGGCCGTTCGCGTGAGCATGTCCTGGGAAAGCGTGACCACTACCAACTGCGGGGGTTGTCAAAAGAGGACATCGAGCGGGCAGTGTTCTGGGATGCGGTCACCCTGGATGCCATGACCAAGTGGCGCAAGGTCCACATCCCGATCTTCATCGTCTTCGCCGTTCTGGCACTGGGTCACATCATCAGCATCTTCCTGTTCTGGGGCTGGGTATGAGCCGCACACTGAAGTGGATCCTGGCCACCAACCTGATTGTGTTGTCCATTCTGGCTTTCGCCTATCCACACCTGATGGTGGGTCCCGGCAAGTTGATTCCCGGCCATGCAAAACTGGAGTCGGACTGCTTTGCCTGTCACGCCGCCTTCACCGGTGCCGAATCAGAACGCTGCGTCATCTGTCACAAGCCCGATGAGATAGGGAAACTCACCTCTGCAGGGTTGCCCGTCCAGAAACCCCTGACTTCGACACCGTTCCATCAGAAACTCATCAGTTCGGACTGTATCGCCTGCCATAGCGATCATGCCGGGGTGAAACGTTTCCGGCCGACCGGGCAGTTCAACCACCGCTTGCTGGAGAAGGCGACCCGCGACGAATGCCAGGGTTGCCACAAGTCACCCAAGGACAGTCTCCACCAGCAGATCACAGGCAATTGCAGTCAATGCCATAGCCTGGACAAATGGACGCCTGCCACCTTCGATCACACGAAGTATTTCGAACTGGATCGCGACCACAACGTTAAGTGCGCGACCTGCCATGTCCGCAACGACTACAGCCGATATACCTGCTACGGTTGCCATGAACATACCCAAGACAACATTCGCCGCAAGCACATCAAGGAGGGCATCCGCGACTTCGATAACTGCGTAGAGTGCCACAAGAATGCCGACGAACACGATATCCGAATGCCAGGAAGGGAGCGTGAGGGAAAAAGAAAGCACGGCAGAAAAAATGATGATGACTGACTCTGGCGTACCCAGTCTGCAACGCTATGCGTGGATTTCCATTGGCGCTGCAATTGCGACCATCCTGCTCAAGGGGGTGGCATGGAAACTCACGGGCTCGGTCGGCCTGCTTTCGGATGCCATCGAGTCCTTTGTCAATCTCGCGGGCGCAATCATGGCGCTGTGGATGCTCTGGCTGGCGGAACAACCTGCCGACGAGGATCACCCGTACGGACACGGTAAGGCCGAGTATTTCTCCAGTGCCTTCGAGGGTTTCCTGATTGTCCTGGCAGCCGTCAGCATAGGCTATACGGCAATCGGGCGATTCTTAAATCCCCAGTCACTCGACGCTGTCGGTATTGGATTGTTTGTTTCAGTGGTGGCCTCTGTCGTAAACCTGCTCGTGGCACGCTTGTTATTGAAGGCCGGCCGCGAGCACCAGTCCATCACATTGGAAGCCGATGCCCACCATCTGATGACCGATGTCTGGACCTCCGTCGGTGTCATCCTCGGGGTGGGGCTTGTGGCGATGTCAGGCTGGAACTGGCTGGATCCGACGATTGCCTTGCTTGTTGCCGCGAACATTGTCTGGACGGGATGGCAGTTGATGCATCGCTCAGCTTCCGGGCTTATGGACGCTGCTTTGCCGCCAGAGCAAAAGCGCCTCATTACCGAAGTCTTCGATCGCTACATCGAACAGGGCATCGCCTATCACGCCTTGCGGACACGACAGGCTGGACGACGGTCGTTCATCAGTTTCCATGCGCTAGTGCCAGGAAAATGGTCAGTTCAGGAGGCCCATGACTGGATTGAGCGAATTGAGCGTGACCTGAGGACAGCGATCCCCAACTGCCATATCACTTCCCATCTGGAGCCGATAGATGATCCATGTTCAATGGATGATCAGGCACTTGATCGGGTCAGGTAAGCCTGCCCTCGCTGGCGACCGCCTCCGCTTCTGAACTTCCCCAGGATAATCACATGACACTCAACGAACAACGTGCCATTCTCGCCCTATGCCTGCACGCAGCCTTTGCCGATGGCGTAAAGGACGATCGTGAACGCGAAGAGGTAAAACGCATTGCGGAATCACTATCCGAAGGCACCCCTGGCCTAGATATGGCCCGCCTGTATCAAGACGTCCTGCTCAAACGCCTGCCGCTGGACACGGCGGCAGGCACACTTTCCGATATCGGGCAGCGCCAGTTCGCCTACGAAATGGCAGTTTGCGTCTGCGAGGCTGACGGGCGCATGAGTCCGGCCGAACGCGCCTTCCTTGACGAACTCAAGCGTTCCCTGAATCTCGACGCTGGCCAATCCAGTGCAATCGAACAGGCGATAGATCCGATTGTTTCCGCCGCCGACTTGCCTGTGAAGCCGTTGGAACAAGTCGGCCCCCTGGATGCTGAACTGGACAAGACAATCCTCAACAGCGCCCTGCTTAACGGAGCACTCGAACTGTTACCCCCGTCCTGGGCATCGATGGCGATTATTCCGCTCCAAATCCGCATGGTGTATGGCATAGGTAAGGCTCACGGGGTCGAACTGGATCAAGGGCACATCAA
>VIKE01000076.1 GCA_008080565.1 Rhodocyclaceae bacterium
AATTTGACAGCCAGCAAGGGAAGTTCGCTGGTTGAGCGCGCGACCGACTCGGCTTCCCAAAGTCAGCAGGTTATTGCGAACCTGGAAAAAGCATTGCAGGAAACATCTGACAAGACCCATCGCGAAGAAATCGGTCGAGCAATTCGCGAAGTTAAATCGCACTCGGTTTCAGACAGCGACGTTCAAAGCCTTGTCAATTCATCACGCGAAACAGCAACACTTGGCAGTTCGATCGTGGGGCAAAGTAGCACCGTTACCGACAATCAAATTGTTGCCGCGTCAGGCGTGCCAAACTCCGCCCTCAATCGTGTCATGGATGATCGAGCAGCCTTCGCGAAGCTCGGTCCCGAATACCAACAGTATTACGACAAGAGCCATAAATTCATTGAGAGCGGCAACGCCGGCACAATTGGCGGGGCAAACAGCGAGCAGGCAAAACACAACATTGCCACAATCCGTGCACTGGCCGATTACGCCAATAACCCAGACGCCGATCCCGAAAAGCGGGCGGCCGCAGTTGGCCTCATGGCTAAGGGCTTGTCAGCCGTAATTGGCACAACAGCAACAACCCCGGGGAACCTCTCGGAGGTCAAGACGCCTGGCGTAAAAACCGATGTTGCCGGCGACAAACCCGCAGCAGGATCACGCAAAGCGCCCGCGCCAAAGGCACGTCACAAACCACCTCAGGGATCAGCCGGCCACCCCGCGCAATCGCATGCCAAACCAACACAGCTCCCCAATCACGTTGATGGGCCGTCCGCCGAAGAACTCGCACGGCGTCGTACTCAAGTCACCGAAGGACTTAGCGATGCTGACAGGCTGCGGGCGATCTACAAGGCACGCGACAAGGATGCAGATAAGCACTTGAGCAACCGGGGAGATGTGGTTGTCGAACACGTGGTCGGGCCGAACAGCCAGAAGGAAGATCCGACACGAAAGGTCAAACCGTAGTTAGAATGGAAAACAATTACAATTTAGGCAATTTCAAAAAGGAGCGAAATATGCTCAATAAAAACATAAACGTACAAATGCCGGCGGATCGAGCAACGAAGGTTCAGTTTGCTATTTTCATCGTGATCTTCACCAGCGCATTGGCGGGATTCGCGATCAGCTCGTACGCCGCCACGCACGCAGTCTGGATGGTGCCTTCCATTTATCTGTTTGGGTGGTTTCTGTATAACGCCATCGCTTCTGGCAAGGTAAAAGTTGGTGATGCGCGTGGCATCGCAAGCACCATGCACGAACCGAAAAACACCAATGTCGCGATGTCGCTTGCGCAGGAAGAAATACCAGCTCCGATGCCTGCTGGTATTTTCTTCAGCCATGCAGAAGCTGTTTCGGCGAGGGGCGGGTACGATGACGGTAGCAGCATCACTTACGGAACCAATTCCAATGGTTCGGTAACGCCGTACGCGATGTAAAGCCACCTGCAGCTTCGTTATGACACTATCTGCTACTAACGTGGCAGCGATAGAGAAGGCCCTTGGTTACGGGTTTTCGGATATCGCTATTGCGCGCAAACTCGGCCTACCAACAAGTCACCCGGTATACGCCTATCGAACCAAAATTGGCGTCTCGCAAGATCAAGTGGTTGCCTGTCGTCTTAGAGCATGGGCGGGCCTCGTTGCCGGCGGCGAATCGCTCGAAAAGATCGCAAAGACGTATGGATTGAAGAATCCGCGGACAATCAAGGTTCAACTCTGGAAAGCTGGATTCAGCTGGAAAACCCTTAGTTTTACCAAACTGACGCCAGCCCAGGAAGGGCAAATTAAGAGTCTTGTCGAGGAAGGAAAATCGGACGACGAAATCGGAAAGGCAATTGGCGCCGGCCCCTTTCAAATCTCCCTGTACCGAGCTGACCACGGCATGCGAAACGAACGAAGCCGGGTTCGATAGGCCTCTCACTTTCGCATGCGAAAGCCCGAAACAGGAGTTAGGTTGTCCGGCACTCAGTGAAAAAAAACACCGCATGACTCATGCGGTGTTTTTGTTTGTGCGCCAGGCTGTGAGCTACCGGCCGGATGACATGCTCACCAAGGCATTGATCGCCAACTCGAAGCGCTTCGGATCACCCTCAACATACTCGGGATTCACTTCGTACATGCCGGCAACGGTCACGCGGGGAGTCGAAGTAATCTGATATCGACTCATCAGGAGCGCGTAATTGTTTAGATCGTTGGCCAGCAGCCGCTTATTGCTGACCATTTTTTGCAACACCTCTTTCGAGTCGAGGCGAGCCGCAGTTAAGGTGTCCGCGACGTTTTTGATCGACAACGGCGACAGGTTGTATTCCTGCGCAGTCACGAAAGATGCCTTAATGAAATTATTGACGTATGCGGGGTAAAACCGGCGAACAGTCGCGTATGCCATTGCCCATGTAACGCCATCGCGAGCCCCTTTGGCCGGGTCGAAATTCAACACTGGGGAAAACTCGACAGACATTCCCGTTGCAGGTGGCACCGTCCGCGCCAAGTTCTCGAAAAAGTTGTGATACTCATAGGAGAAACGACAGGTCGGCGAGAACCAAACTCGAACGATATTGGCATCCTCGGCAACACGCGCCTTTCCGGAAAACTCAACATAAGGGCGCGCTGCGCGCTCGACAGTTTGCTGCAGCGATGGGCTACTAGCTGGAGCTTGGGCATAGGCTGGCGCAATCAATGCCGGGAACACCGACAAACTGGTCACAATACAAAGCTCACGCACGGAGCGGTTCATTTTCATCAATCCTCCCTTGAGAAATTGCATATTCACGACACAACTCCTCGAGCGAAACATCCTCGCCCTTCTTTCGTCGTGAATAGTAAGTGTCGATAACGCCATCAACTTGGTTCAATGTCATGTTGTAGGTCTTGGCCAATTTGAGCCGCATCGTTGGGTACCGCCGGGCCATGGGCTGGCCTCCCAGCCATTGCTCACAATCGTCAAGGGCAACCAGCCCCTTCTCAACAAAACGCAAGCCTTGCTGCAGCAGCGTTTCAAACTGTGGCTGCTTTCCAGCCAATTCAAAGACACCTTCGATATTGAGCGCTTCAATGGCGAGTTTGACGTCGTAATCAACCACCAACATTTCAACCATCGCCTGTCGATCCACGACCGCATGGGAAGCGAGCGTATATCGACCAAGGTCGACGCCTGAGTTTTTCAATATCCACTCGTGTTGGTTGATGCTGGGCTCCGCAGACTTATGGATCGGGGTGCGAAGGGGGACAAGTCGTTGGCAAATTACCGCCCGCAAAGCATTGGCCAGCGTTGCCAGTTCCGCTTCACGCATTCCTTCGGGAAGCAATTTAAAGAGCCGGGCGACTGCACCAGGAACGTTGTCCGCATGAACAGTGGCAAATACAAGGTGGCCGGTCGTTGTGGCGGCGAGTGCAATCTGAAGCATTTCAGGACTGCGAATCTCACCAATCATGAGGATCTTCGCGGCCATTCGGAGGGTTTGTTGCAGTGCCCGCTCAGGGGGCAAGTCAGGAGTGACCTCGATTTGTACGAGAGAGCCCGGCCCATCAAGCATGAATTCCACAGGGTCTTCAATCGTAATGATTTTCTTCTGGCCTACATTGGCCTTCGACAGACAAGCGTACTGCGTTGATGACTTACCCGAGCCGGTCGGCCCGGCAAACAACACTAACCCCGATTTGAGGGTTGAGATTTTCGATATTTCACAAAGGACCGAGTAGCTGAACCCCATTTCCTCGAGCGCCTTGGTACGGTTTTCATCAATGAGGCGGAAGGTGAATGAATAGCCCCCGTCTGTCATCTGGATGTAAGCAACACGCAGCCGCAGGTGGTAGTGGCTCGCCTTCGCAAAACATGGCTTGACAGGAATCCCTGACTCAACAACCCATTGCATCGGGAAATCCACAGGGATTGCGGCATTGAAATCGGAGCGCTCTTGCGAACCAACCGGAATCCCACAACGCGTGGGAATCAGGTTCTTAAGTGTCTTCGCGTCGTCGATCCTCAAATGGCTTGTGTGGATATGAACGTCACCATGCATGGTGGATACATTGAGTTTGTACCCCCAGCGCGGATGGAACTCCAAATGGATGTCCGATGCTGCCTCGCGCACTGCGTACGCAATGGTCAAGAGCAGCAAAAGAGCGAAAGGGTGCTTGGCATCGGACCTGGCGGGCAACGACCAACTAACCCCCTCGGAGTAGTTGTTTATCAGCTCCCCAAGGTAGGGGAGTTGTTCGTAGTCAAGTAAATCAACGTATTCAACGTTTTCCATGAGTGGCGTCAACATTCAGATCATATGAATAGATAATATAGCACAAATGTCAATCTATCTTTGTTTTTAGTGCGCCAATCTGGTAAAGTGAAAAACAACGCTAACCACCCGTCAAATGTCAATAAACCGCATTGAATCATCTATGTGGCATTGCTACACTATTCGCAACATGAAAAACATTCGCACTGTATCAATAGCCATTGCTTCAGCAACAGTTATGCTCGCGCACGCAGAAATGCCGACAGCGAAAGAGATCGTCGAAAAGACCATCCAACAGCGGCAAAACGTTGCGTCGATGCAAATGACTGGGGAGCAAATCGCGACGGTGAGAGCCGGCAATACAGCCGTCACGGCTGAAGCGGCACGGACCAATACCGCCGAAGCAAAGAGCCAGATCAAAGACTCACTTGATCACGCCGCTACAACCGAAAAAACCGAAATCAGCGAGCAAAACAAAACCGCGCTGGATGTGAATGCCTCGAAGATCGCCGCCATCCGAGAAAGCCTGCCGCGAGATGTCTTCGTGAGTACGATGCAGCAGTACGCAAAAGGGCAACTCGGAATCGTGACATCGCATGATGGCAACACCGTCATTGCATTGATTCGCAGCCTGACAAACCCCAAGGATCGTCAGCGCAACCTGGGCATACTGAAACAATATGCCGATGCCAATCAGCCCGAGGCAGTCAATTTCTTTGGTTACATGCACGACGTAGGTCTTTTTGTACAGCGAGATTCGCGATCTGCTGAGATCTTCTACCGCGCCGCTGCCACGAAGTACGCCCCGGCGATGTTTAATCTCGGCATTGGTGAGTTTTATGGCCGCTTCAACAACGGCCGCGCTGGAGACGCTGCCCGCGCCCTCCCCTATTTCGAGCAGGCACGGAAAATGGCTCTGGATGGATCTGGCCGGATTTGCGGGTGGGCATCGTTTGCGAACTGGCGGATTGGTCGTCGGAAAGCCAGCGAACAAGCGGCAACAGGATGCCCCTCGCCATTGGCCGCCCTGGGCGCCGCGTCAGGCGTCAAGGACAGCACAGAGCGCACGATATCGCTCTATGGCGGGTTCTTTGCCACCGGCGCCGACGATGCATTTCCGGCGCTATACGAATTCGTGAAGGACAAAGAGCCCAACCAAGCGCTCGAATTTTTTGTGCTCGACAAGTACCGCTGGGGAATTGAAAAGCTCTCTCCTGTCCAGCTGGCCGAGGAAATCGCAAGACTGCGAGGAAACAAAGGTAAGCCGGAGTTACGCGACACGTCAGCGGCCAGTAGCGCCAAATTGCGGCTCGCTAAATTCAAGCAAACCCGAGACGCAAACCGGATGCAATTCAACACCCCCGTTCCCTTTCTGCCGTTTCGACAGGCTGACGCCGAAATGTTCAAACAGCTGATCGCAAACCAAGCCAACGCAAACCAAGCCAAATGAAAAAAACGCTCGCACTCCTAGTCACCCTGGCTGCTGCATTTCAAGCGACAGCCCAGACCCAGCAATTCGGCGTTGATCTGCCCAAATTGTTTCTGCACGGCGAATTGATGACAGACACCCCGCCACTTCCTCCAAACAGCCGGGTACTTGCGGACAGCATTGCCCAGATGAAAGCCATGTCGGGATTGGATACCCCAATAAAGTATTACTGGCGGGTCGTGAAAATGAAACAGCAACCTTCTTGCGGCCGAGTTTCCATGATTCCGATCCAAGGGAAGGTGGCTCTTGGCCCATTCGCAATGGGCGCCTTCCTCTGCGAAGACGGGAGTCCGCCCTTCATGGTGTGTCCAGAGAAAAAATCCAAACTGGTTCCGCCCGACACGAAATGCAAAGGTGGAGCCCGCCCTATGTTTTCCGAGGAAGCCCAAGCAATGTATGACCAGGCTATCCGTGACGGTGGGAAGACCACCGATGAAGTCGCAAGGATCTTGAAAAATGCTCAGCCAAAAAAATAATTTAGCCGCGGTTCTACTTTCAGCCCTGGCAACAGGTAGTGCTTACGGTCAAATCACTGAAAGCGCCGCCAAAGACGCCACGACATATACCGATTCGGTCCTCTCGAAAATGCCAGAACCAAGTTTGCTCGGTGGTTTTGGTGCGTTTGACACCCCGATCGACAAGGCATCGGTCAACTTTCCGAATCTGAACCAAAAAGGATCGCTTGGGAAGCTCGGCGTATCGGCGATGGACAAATGCAAAAATTACGTACCGACCGGCAACGTTGCCCAGGACCAAGAATGTGCCGGGGTCAATTACATGGCAAACAATTGCCTGCAAACCAGCTCGACACAAAACAAGATCATAACGGGCGTACCAAACGTCCCAACAGCCTCGTCGAACTGTAGCGGAACCTATGGAGGCACTGCCGGGGTCTTTGAGCTGTCGCCCAAAGACAAGACAATGATTTCGAACTTCGGGAAGGCAGTAAATACGGTTTCCGCATCAACAAGTCTTTGCTCGGAAGTAGAAAAAATCGTTAAGCCGGCGACCACTGAGCTTTTTAACTGCATCAAAAACACGCAATACAACGAAGTCTCCTGCACTCAGGATCTGAACCCGGAATGCTCTCTTCAAGGCGGCGATCTCGTTAGCACTTCTGTAAACCAAGGCGCCCTTAGCCGTGCCTACATCCTGAAAACAGGAACTCCAGGGGTCTACAACTATTTGCTGTCGGTCGACTATCGCAGATGTGGTGCACAAGCATCCGGCTCGATCTCATTTGAGGTTCAGAACGTTGCCTGGGGGGCATCAATCACCCTGAACATCAGCGGCCTTGATGACGCAGCCGCAATCGGGGTGAACAAGACGACCGTATATGCCGGGCACCCAAACTCAGGCCCACACTATTACGGCGCCTTCTTCCCCAACACGGAAAAAGGATTTCAGATCGGCTATGGCTGGGTTGAAGACGGTCAGGCACATGGCGCCAACGTAAAACTGCTGGATTACTGCCCGGCAGGTTATTCCCCTACAAAATGGGCAAACCTCGGTTTACTCCCATGGGTCGGAGGTTTCTTCTGTAATGCAGAAGGAAAATTTCTAATGAACCGACGGGAGGGAAATGGCACCTGGGGGGGGACTATCCCAAGCAGCGAATGGCCTCTTGTAACAGGCACAAACACCATCGAGCTTTACTGGGGAACAAGCACTTCTGGGAAGGCTTGTGGAAACGTGACAGTGCAAGGCGTGATCACCAACAAGGTGCCAACCTGCAACAAGGCCTGGACGGACAACTGCGGCCCCTACGAAGCGTCCGCTGGCGCAACGTTGGCTAACCCGGAGTGAGTGAGCAAATGAAAAAAATAGTTCGCTTTTTTGCTTGGGTGGCGCTTTTCACGGGCGCATTCTCAACAGTTGCAGCCCCGCTAACCAACTACGGCAGTTGCGCAGTCGTCCCGACCAAAAAGCAGATCTGCGTCGACACCACGCCGTGCAAGACAATGGCAAGCGGTTATACCGCCTGCTTGAACGGTGTAACTCTCCCGAAAAATGCAGTGCGCGTAGCCGCTTCGTGTTGGAGCTACCAAACCGTATATTCCTGTGAGGACTCGACCTCGGTCGACACCTGCACGTCAGCCCCCTGGATGCAAAAATACGGGGCATCCTGTGTAGTAACAGACATGGGGTGCGCGACCACCAACCCCGACACCGGGAAGTGCGCAAGCACGCGCTACACCTACTCATGCGAAACCGAGGCCGCACAAAAAGAAAAGGTCATGGAGTGCACCTCAAGTGCGCTCGGAGTAGATCTGTCCATGCCGACGCCAAAAGTCGCGCCGAACAGCCCCGCTAAGGCAACGGCCGTACTCGAAGCAGCACGCGAAATTAGTGCATATTCGACTTGCGATGTCACTACGGCTGCCGCAAACCCCGATGAATGCCTCAACAAGAGGATGTTCGACGGCGTCTATGAAACCTGTTCCAAAGGATACTGGGGGCTCAAGAATTGCTGCAAGGGAATCCCTGGTGCGCAGAGCAATTCAGCAACCGCGCAGATGGCATTCACAGTCGGCGCGGGCGTCGTCAAGTATGCCGGTGCCCAGGCGGTCGACGCAGCGAGCCCCTATGTGTTCGACGCCCTCTATTCGAGCGGCGAATACGCGACTGGAATGCTGAACGAAATGGCGGCCAGCCAGATCGCCAACGGAGGGAGTCTGGTAGTCAATGAAGGCGCGGTAACCGCGACCAACTTCGCAGCATCTGGTTTTACGCTTAGCGCCTATGGATTTACGTATGGCACGGGCGCCGTGGGAACAACGCTGCCTGGCACGATGGTTATCGGGCAAGGCAGCTGGGGGTATTTGACCTTTAACCCGTACGTCTTTGTGGTCATGGTCGTAATCATGATCGTCATGCAACTCATGGAGTGCAAACAATCTGAGCAAGTGCTGGGAATGCACAAAGGCCAGAATCTCAGCGTCCAGGTCAGCGAAGAATGCACATCAAAAATGCTTGGTTCATGCGTCGAATGGGAAGAAGGCTGGTGCTCCTACAACGGCGTAATCGGGAAGGTCATGGCAACCCAAGGACGCAAACAACTCGGACTCGGACTGGATAAAAACTGCGAGGGGATTTCGCTTAAGCAAATGCAACAGATCGACTGGAGCAAGCTCGACTTGAGTGAGCTTGAGGCGCAGGTAGCCTCGCAAGCGACTAAAAACGCGCCCAATTCGTCGACAGTTACAACAACCTACCAAAACATGCTCAATTCATCACCAGTAAATGGGGCCAACACGCAAAGCACGGAAGGCTTGGCCTACCCCCCAACCTACACAACTCCTTAAGAGGTAACACAGAATGGAACTTGAACAAAAGCAAAGCCTGAAACAACGCCTGGCGCAAAAAGCGCCGAAGATCATCATTGTTGTTTTGCTGCTTGCCCTGCTCGGCCTGGGCGGCAAGCTGGCGATGGTGTTTCTCGAAAAACAAAAAGTCGAGCAGGATCTTTCAACGGCGCAGGAAGAAATTACGCGCCTGAAGGCAGACCTCAAGAATGCGGCCGACGCTAAAGAAACGGCGATTCTGAATGAAAAAGCTGCCTGCAAAACCCTCCGGACCGAGGACGAAGAAAAGATCGCCGCATTCGCGAAGCAAGCGGAAAAATGCATTCCGATCATGAAACGATTTGGCGTCAAGAACTGAGCTACATAAGGGAGCCAAAATGAAAACATTGACCTCGACTCTCGTTACGGCAACCATCGTTGGAATGATTGGAACCGCCAGCGCCGAACCCATGGAAATCGAGACACCAGACGCGAAGGTAATTGTCATTCGCCCATCGGAGCAATGGACTGCAAACCAAGGGCTTCTTGACGACTACGACGCAGGGCAAAAGAAAAAAAAGTACCTACTGATCGTCCGCGACCAGAACGGGAAAAACACTTTTGCAAACTCGTCCGATATCTCGGGATGGCTTAAAGCAGCTGTGAGCAACATGGAAGGTGCCGGCTGGGAGGCCTCGGGATGGCTTCCCAAAAACGTCAGCATCATCGGCCCCAGTACCAGCATGACGGGCACCCAATTCAACGGGATCATCGGTGTCCAGGAGCGCTACTACAAGTCACTCATTGCGAAAGTTGGTAGCCCGGAAATGCAGAAATCGGCATTTAACCGGGGGGTCGTTGCTGGCTATGTGTTGACGATCGGTACCCTTGGCCTGGGCGCAAAAATGGGAATACCAACAGAACTCCTGGGGCTTGGTACTGGGGTGGCGGAACAGATTGGCGCTATCCCCCCCGCGCTCCTTACGGCTGTCTCGCCCAATTGGCCAGCATCGGGTGACTTCAGCCAATATCCAGTTGTCGATGTGAGGCAAGTCACGCCACAAGGAAGCCGCGGGGTTGTCGGCCAGATAATCATCGCCTACAAAGGAGGAAAGACTCCGCAAGCCGAAGAAACGGCGATGGCTGCAGCAGCTCGTGCACTTGTTGGTGTCGATAGGCCGCTCGAGGACGTCGAAAAGGCACGAACCGAAGACTACAACCGTCGGGTCACGATCTGGAACGAGTGCGTGGCCAGTGGAAAATGCAAAACGGAATAGAGTAAAGCATGAGCGAAGAAAACAAACCCAGTGCAGCCGCCCGCGCCTATGGCGCCGGCGTTCGCGCCACAAACAAGGCAAGCCTGATTCCTTGGATCTTATTTGTGCTGATGCTAGTCAGCTGGTTTGCCGGCCGGTAGATCCGGACTCGAATCTAACGATTCTTCCAGCTGGTTACGCCCCGGATGGACAATGGGGCCACTTGAACAGCCTTTTCATCTGGTTTCAACGGCTTTGCCTTCGGCGTCGTTATTGCCTTCGGTGTTTTCTTAACAGCGCGAGGCTTGACCGTCCGCTTAGAAACCGGAACAGGGGCCGGGGTAGCAGCATCCCCCTCGGCCACTGTTCGTTCCTGAGCATCATGCCGCCGGTCGCCGGCGCCATCATCCCCCCCACCCTCTCGCACAACGGTTTGCTCAATGGTAACCATATCGAGCAGCTCTTTCCTGGTAAAGGTTTGATAGAGCAATGCGATTGCGGACCTTGCTTCAGTTGGCCACTGCATAAAGGTTTCTTTGTTCGGCGGAAGCACGGCCATCAAAGTCTGATCGCCAGCCATTGCGTCATACGCTTCAGAGAGGCGTGTTTCTAGTGTCTCAGTGAGCGCGAAATCCTGGTGATCCAGCAATCCCGCCTTAATGTAAATGGTCACCACCGGAACACCGAGGATGCGCGCCAGCGGGCGTACAACGGTGTCTTTGTCGCTATGAGCCACCCAGCGCGTGGAATTCATAACCGAGGTCAGCATCGAATACGAAACGTTATGCCGCTCGGCAAACGCGCTGAGAGAGCAGCGCTCGTCGATCAATTTTCTCTGGATCATCTCAACCAACGGAAGCTGCAGAGTAGCGATACGTTTAGTTTTTGCAGACCGTGGTTGTCGTTCCCGCATAAGGCCTATGTCTACGAAGGGGTTGAGAATCCGAGGGATTTTGAGGAAAGACCATCGGCAAGTCAACCAAGCGTGCGGAATGCGCTACGTTGTTCGCAACATGAATATGCACGGTAACTAAACTTTCGCGTGCGAAAGTTTGATCCCCAACGAAAACGGCCTCTAGGAAAGGATTTCGAGACGCAGGGCAAGCAGCTGCACACCAACGGTTCTTACACGTGAAGTCGTCGTGATGCAAAACTCACCTCACAAGGTGCGGCGGTTCCGCATCCGGAGAAAACACTTGAAAACACAGATCGACAAGCTCACGGCCGAAATCAAACGCGCCCTGGAAACGCCTACACCAACAACACCCGAAGTCGCCATGGCTTTGAAGGCCATCGGTGTTGACGGCCCGTCAATTGCAACTCAACTAAGGGAAAGCCTCGTCCGGTGGTCAAACGACGAAACGCTGACGGCCGAAACACGCCGGTATGCCAAGCAGCAGCTTGAGGCCCTCCCGCCGATCAGCGAGACAAATCGTTGGTCTTGGTCTTTTCCGGTACCTGGATAGGCGCCGGCCGTTCGACTTCACGAGACGGTTCAATAGTCGGCTCTTGTTTAATAGAACGGGAAAACGATGTGTCTTTCGACAACTCAGGGGTCGACAACTCGCCCAAAGCCGTTGTTTTCGGCTTGTACTCGTCAGCATTGCTCACCAGCGACTTGAAATCGCTGGTTACGAGAATCGTGTTGTCCTTGGCGCGGCTCAGGGCCACGTAAATCGCCTGGCGGTCGACAATCTTGGCGCCGGTGTTGCTGATCGCAAGTAGTTCACGATTATTGGTCGCTCCCTGCTCGAGATAGCTGGTGCGAGCATACGCATGGTCAATGGAGCGCACCTGGTCGTTGGTCAATACAGTTCGCACCCGATCAGCGCCCCATTCAATAACCGTATTGTCTTTATCAAGGGACACAATCGTTCCACGTGTGCCGTTGTCGATTTTCTTTGGACCCCCCTCGATATGTTTACCTTTCGAGGGTGAATCCAGCTTGATCACTGCACGAGCCTGAACTTGGTCCCCCGCGGAATAGTCTCGCCGCTCCATCACGTAGGGCTTAAAGAAATCCTGACGCTGGGGATCGAACTCGATGCGTTTTCCTGCCGGCGTCTCGACCGTCACTCGGTTGCGATCGACATCATATGCAATCACCCGAACCATATCCCCCTTGTTTACAGAGATCTCGCGGTAGGACTTCGAAAAAACCAGCGCATCAACCTTGTTACTGCGCAGTACATCAACGAAGCGCCGACTGGCCTCAGTCAATTTCGGGTCATCGAGGTGCATCTTCGTGAAATCCTGGGACGAAATTTTCCCCTCTGCCTTGAGCGCCTCGTGAATTGCAACATTGACATCCTTGCGATCACGATTAGTGAGTGCAACAACCCCAACTGACGGGTTTTCGACGCCCCGTTCGGCCAGCTCCTTGTGTGACTTGACGTAGATGGATGCTACCTCGGTCGCCAAACGCCCCGCAGAGACCTCTACGCGATCCAGGGCGGCCACAGCGGCGCCGAAACGTTGCTCCCCTATCAAGGCGAGACTTTCCTTCACCTGCGGGGTCGCATGATCAAAACGCCGCGTTTCAACCAGGTGAGATGTATTCATGCCGGCCTGCTGCGCCTGCCAGAAGGACCGGCCGGCTGCGACAGACTCATGCTGCTTGATATCGCCCTGCAGGACCATCCTGGCACCAAGTGAGGCCCCAAACGACGTTACACGGGCCATATCCCCGGCGCCGGTCAAAGTGGCCTCATCCATCACCAATAGAGTTGGAGCACCCTGTGCATTTCCGGTGCTCTTGATGTTGATCAGCTCAGTTTCCTTTTGCTGGAGTTTCTCAAGCAATGCTTCCTGGCCAACTGATTTTGCCGCCAGCGCCGCCCGCGCATTCACGGCTTCTGCAAAACTGACCGGCTCATAGCTCACCAGGTGCGTGCCGATATTTCCAGCCAGCTTACGCGCAGAACCTTCCATACCTTCCAAGACGGCCCCCCAACGCTCAGAAACAAGCGTGCGACGATCACTGCCGTCGCCGGCAACCCGAGCATCCTTGGAAAGGTCAATCAGATACTGCCCAACGGTATTGCGAAGCGTGTCAGGCGTGCGG
>VIKE01000077.1 GCA_008080565.1 Rhodocyclaceae bacterium
GACCGCCAGATGGACTGGGCCTTCAAGGCCTACGACACCAATGAGTGGGGCATGATTGCGGCCCGTCACTTCTTCGACGACATCATGATGACCCGCGACGCGATCAGCGTCTCCATCATGCTGACCTTCAGCTTCGAGACCGGTTTCACCAACATGCAGTTCCTCGGCCTGGCTGCCGATGCTGCCGAGGCCGGCGACCACACCTTCGCCAACCTGATTTCCAGCATCCAGACCGACGAATCCCGTCATGCCCAGATCGGCGGCCCGGCCCTCAAGATTCTGATCGAGAACGGTCAGAAGGCCGAAGCGCAAAAGCGTGTCGATATTGCCGTGTGGGGCGCCTGGAAGCTGTTCTCGGTGTTGACCGGTCCGATCATGGACTACTACACGCCGCTCGAGCACCGCAAGCAGTCGTTCAAGGAATTCATGGAGGAATGGATCGTCGCCCAGTTTGAGCGCGCCCTGACCGACATGGGCCTTGATCTACCCTGGTACTGGGATATTTTCCTCAAGGACATCGCTGAAACCCACCATGGCATGCACATGGGATCCTACTTCTGGCGCCCCACCGTCTGGTGGAACCCGGCAGCCGGCGTAACGCCCGACGAGCGCGCCTGGCTCGAAGAGAAGTATCCCGGCTGGAACGACACCTGGGGTCAGTGCTGGGACGTCATCATCGACAATGTTGTCGATGGCAACATGGCCATGACCTATCCGGAAACCCTGCCCTACGTCTGCAATCAGTGTCAGTTGCCGATTCTCGGTACGCCGGGCAAGGGCTGGAACGTCAAGGATTACCCGCTGGAATACAACGGCCGCTTGTATCACTTCGGTTCGGAAGTTGATCGCTGGTGCTTCGAGCAGGAGCCGGAGCGTTATGCCGGACACCTGAGCATTGTCGACCGTTTCCTGGCCGGCATGATCCAGCCGATGGACCTCGGCGGTGCGCTTGCCTACATGAACCTGGCACCTGGCGAGTGTGGCGACGATGCCCACAACTATGCCTGGGCTGAAGTTTATCGCGCCCTGCGGGCAACCAAAAAGGCCAGCTGATCGCAGCTGCCATGCAAGCCGGCGTCTGCGGACGCCGCTTCCAAAAAAACAGGAGATTCTAGAAATGGCGTTGTTTCCAATTACTTCCAATTTCGAGGGCGACTTCGTCCTGCAACTGGTCGCGGTCGATAGCGAGAACACCATGGACGAGGTGGCTGCCGCCGCTGCCGTGCATTCGGTCGGCCGCCGCGTCCGGGCGCGGCCGGGGCAGATCCTGCGCGTGCGTCGGCAGGACAGTGACGAGTTTCTGCCGCGCACCATGCGCGTTTCCGAATCCGGCCTGAAGCCGACGGAGACCGTCGAAATCATCTGGGAGGCCCCCAAGCACTGAGTGCTTGCGGCGTCGCCATCCGAAACAGGAATTATCAGGAGTCAGGAATGGGTTTCAAAAAGGTATGCACGCTCGACGACCTCTGGGAAGGGGAAATGGAGTCGTTCGAAGTCGATGGCCAGGAGATTTTGCTGGTCTGTGCGGAGGGCGGCGACATCAAGGCCTTTCAGGGCATCTGCCCGCATCAGGACATTCCGCTGGTCGAAGGCAGCTTTGATGGCAAGAAGCTGATTTGCAAGGCGCACCTGTGGCAGTTCGATGCCTGTACCGGCAAGGGTATCAACCCCGACGACTGCGCGCTGGCCGAGTATCCGGTCAAGGTTGATGGGGAGGATGTCCTGATTGAGACAGACGGTGTCGAGCCTTTGTTTGCCCATTCCTGACCGGGCTTCCTTCACATATTTGAGGATGAGTCACATGGGTATTTTGAATTGGCTGGGAAGCTTATTGGGCGGCGGACAAATGCAACCGAAGCTGGCTTGCCCGTCCGGACTGGCCAGCAGCATCGGCGCGCCAGACTTGAAAGAAATCGAGGAGAAAAAAATGAACACGACAGGTTCCGCACAGGCCTATCACAACAATCTGGTCGGGCCTGTCATGCGCGGTGGTGACTTGGCCATGGCGGTCATCGAGGCGGCGAAAATCGACAATCCGGGCAAGGAAGTCTTTGTTGACGACAAACGCGCCTATATCCGCATCCACACCGAACACGAGATGGTGCTGCACCGCGCAACCATCGAGGATGAGTTGGGCCGCCCGTTCAAGATGAATGATCTGGAAGTGGACCTGAGTTCCTTCGCCGGCCAGATCGAAAGCGGTGATAACTCCATCCGTTTCTATTTCGCGAAAAAGATGTAAGGGCTACCCGAACGCAACACTGGCCAGCCAACACCAAAAAATCAAGGAGACAAGAATGTCGGAAGTTCAAGTACTGAAGCCGCTCAAGACGTGGAGCCATCTCGCCGCCCGCCGTCGCAAGCCGAGCGAATATGAAATCGTCAGTGCCAACCTGCACTACAACGACCGGGATGCCAATTCGCCGTACGAGCTTGATCCCAACATGTTCATGAACACCTGGTACAAGAAGAACACCTTCGGTACCGCCCTCAAGCACCCTGACTGGAACGCCTTCCGCGACCCGGAAGAAGTCGTCTACCGCACCTACAACATGATGCAGGACGGCCAGGAAACCTACGTTTTCGGCCTCTTCGACCAGTTCAACCAGCGCGAGAACGACAAGGCGCTCGATCCCCGCTGGGCCGGCACCCTGGCGCGTTTCTATACGCCCTCCCGTTACCTGTTTCACACCATCCAGATGGCTTCGGCTTACGTCGGACAGGTCTCGCCGGCCAGCACCATCACCAACTGCAATTACTTCCAGATGGCCGACAGCCTGCGCTGGCTCAGTCACACTGCCTACCGCACCAAGGAGCTGTCAATCGCCTTCCCCGACAAGGGTTTTGCGGTCGACGAGCGGACCTATTGGGAAACCGATCCGGTCTGGCAGGGTTTCCGCGAACTTATGGAAAAGGCGATGACCGTGTGGGACTGGGGCGAGGCGATTGTCGTCCTCAACCTGGTCGCCAAGCCGGCCATCGATGAAGCCGTGCTGCGCAAGCTCGGCGAGTCTGCCCGCCACAATGGCGACACCCTGCTCGGCCTGCTGACCGATGCCCAGTTGCTCGATGCGGCGCGCCATCGCCGGTGGATTTCGGCGCTGGTCAAGATGGCGCTGGAGACCCCGGGCAACCTCGAGCTGATCCAGGGCTGGGTCGCCAAGTGGGAGCCGCTGGCCGACAAGGCCATTGATGCCTACTGCTCAACGCTGCCCGACGTTGCTGCCGGTGCCGAAGCGGCCAAAGCGGCAACGCGCGACTTCCGTCGTTCCCTCGGCCTGTAATCGTCAAGCAATCTGAGTTTGGCCAGCGCCCCTTGGCGCGGGCCAAACGCAACCTTCACATTTGTGCTGCCATGACCAAACCAACTATCCGGAATGAAAAAGACGGTTCCGTCTGCGAGCAGAAGGACGGCGACACCATCATCCGCGCCGCCTTGCGCGCCGGGCTGGGGTTTTCGTACGAATGCAACTCCGGCGGCTGCGGTGCCTGCAAGTTCGAACTCCTTGAGGGCGAAGTCGAGACGCTGTGGGTCGATGCGCCGGGCCTCACCGAGCGGGACCGCAAACGTGGCCGCCATCTCGCCTGCCAATGCCGGGCTCTTGGTCCGGTGACCATCAAGGCAGCGACGGCGCCAGAATACAAGCCGAAGGTTCTGCCCAAACGGCAGCGCGCCTACCTGATCGGAACGCGCGATATCACGCATGACATCCGCGAGTTCCGCTTTCGCTCCGAGGATGATGCCGAGTTCCTGCCTGGTCAGTTCGCCATGCTCGATCTGCCCGGCCTTGGCGCCTCGCGCGCCTATTCCTTGTCGAACACGGGCAATGAAAAGCGCGAGTGGCATTTCCAGATTCGCCGCGTCCTGCATGGCCAGGGCACCCACATACTTTTCGAGAAGCTGGCCGAGGGCGACGAGATTGGCCTTGATGGGCCCTACGGTGTGGCTTACTTGCGCACCGAATCGCCGCGCGACATTGTCTGCGTCGCGGGGGGCTCAGGGTTGGCGCCAATGATTTCGCTGACGCGCGGAGCCGTCGAGGCCGGGCTGCTAGCCGACCGGAAACTGTATTTCTTCTACGGCGCACGAACACCGCGTGATGTCTGCGGCGAGGAGATGCTGCGCGTTCTCGCCGGCTTCGGCGACCGCATCGTTTATGTCCCGGTCGTTTCGCTGCCCGGCGACAACGGCGACTGGCATGGCGAGAGCGGTTTCGTCCATGACGTTGTGGCCCGTGCCCTGCCAGCCGAATTGGCCAGCTACGAGTTCTACTTCGCCGGTCCGCCGCCGATGACCCAAGCCTTGCAGGAACTGCTCATGGTTGGCCACAAGGTGCCCTTCGAACAGATTCATTTCGATCGCTTCTTCTGAAGCGCGTTTCAACCGGTTAGCACCGGGGGGATTCAACTGTTTCACATTCCAACAACAGAGGAGATGACGGGGATGACGACAAGAAAAATCGTTGTATCGGCGCTGGTTTCGGCGCTGGCAGGTGGAACTCAACTGGCCCAGGCGACCGATGTGTTTCGCCTCGAGGGTTTCGGCGCCGTATCACGCGGCATGGGTGGCACCGCCGTCGCCCATGATGTCGGCCCGGCCGGCATGATGACCAATCCGGCAACGCTGTCGCTGATGCCGGATGGCGATCAGGCCATGGTTGGCCTTGATCTGGTGACGACCGATATCAAGGTCACGAACAAGGCAACCGGCGAAAGCGTTTCTTCCGAGACCCACTCCAACAACCGCGGCCCCTACATGGCACCCGAGGCGGCCTACACCAAACGGTTCGGTGGCTGGTCCTTCGGCGTCGGCGCCTTTGCTCAGGGTGGGCTGGGTACTGAATATGGCAATGGCAGCTTCCTGTCCCGGGCTACCGGCGGGCTGGCTACCGGGCTCGACAATTCGAGCCGCCTGCTGGTGCTGAACATTCCCTTCGCTGCCAGTTTTCAGGTTACCGAAAAGCTGACTATCGGCGGCAGCGTCGATGCGATGTGGCAGGGCCTCAATCTTGATTTGCTGCTTGGTGCTGATCAAGTCGGCAGCCTTATCGGTGCCGGACGGGCCACTGGTTCGCTGGTGGGTGCCCTGGGCGGCTTGCCTGACCTGCGCGGAGCGCATTTCAGCCTGACCAAGGACAAGTTTTTGGCTAGCGGTGTCGATGCCTGGGGCTACGGCGGCAAGTTGGGGATGATCTATCGGGCCACGCCGGAAACCATATTGGGTGCGTCCTACACGATCAAGAGCCAGATGAACGACATGGAAGGTCGGGCAACGCTGACGGCCATCGACGGTATCGCCGGCCAAATCGCCTTTGCCGGGAAAATCCAGATCAAGGATTTCCAGATGCCCTCCCATCTCGATCTCGGTGTCAGCCACCGCCTGACCCCGCAATGGACGGTCGCCGCCGACATTTCACGGGTCTTCTGGAAAGACGTGATGAAGGACATCAAGGTTGCATTTGTTGCCGACGCCGGGGGCGATATCAACATTCTCTTGCCGCAGGACTACAAGGACCAGACCATCGTCTCTCTGGGCGCAGCCTATGAGGTCAACGATAGCCTGACAGTACGCGGCGGTTTGCGTTTCGCCAGCCAGGCCTTGTCTTCATCCACCCTGTTTGCGGTCATTCCGGCAACCCCGAGAAAGCATCTTTCGGCCGGCTTTACCTACGCGTTCTCGAAACAGGCAAAGCTTGATTTTGCCTATTCCCACGCTTTCAAGGAAACCATGGAGAACACGAGTTTGCCGAATACCTCTGCCCCGATCGAGGTGACGCATGCCCAGAACAATGCAACGATAAACTTCCGCTACAGCTTCTAACGCTTTACCCATCCTCCGATGGTTTTTGGCGAGTTTTTACTCGCCTTTTTTGCTTTCCGTTGAGGATTCGAATGGCTGCAGAAGTCCGGTCAAACCTGCAGTTTTCATTCGAATCCGCGACAGAGGGGCATCGCCGACGTTTTGCTCGTATAGTCGGGAAATGGCCTGGCGCGACATCTTGTGCCGGCCGTGAGCGTCGATTTCCGGATTGAATTGTCAGCTATTGCCCCCACATTTTCTCCTGACAATTCGGCCCAATGGAGTGTGGATGAGAACTGAATTATTAGCGCCGAACGCGGACGTTCATGCCTCCGTAAAAGGCGTGATGCTCGCTGCAGATGACACCACCGAGGTGCGCCGGCAAAAGCTGGCGCGCATCATTCTCGATGCGATGTACCAGTTTCTCGGGTTGCTTGATGTTGATGGCACCGTACTGGAGATCAACAAGGCGGCTCTGGAGGGGGCGGGAGTCTGTCTTGACGATGTCGTCGGGAAACCTTTCTGGGAGGCGCGCTGGTGGGCTGTTTCCGAAGATTCGAGCCTGCGCGTGCGGGAGATGGTCGAGCTGGCCAAGCGCGGTGAATTTGTGCGCTGCGATGTCGAGGTCTATGGCGATCTGCATGGAGAAAAAACGATCTTTGTCGACTTTTCGCTGACCCCGATTTACGACGATGAGGGGCGAGTCGCCTTCCTGCTTCCCGAAGGGCGAAACATTACCGAAAAGATCGCCATCGAAGCCGAACTGACGCGCAAGAACGGCGAGTTGCAGTTGGCGCTCGAGAAGCTGCGCGAAATCGATGGCTTCAAAACGAAGTTCTTTGCCAACGTCAGCCACGAACTGCGCACGCCTCTGGCCCTGATTCTCGGGCCGGTCGATCAGCTCCTCAAGGAAGCCACGCAGCTGGGTGAACGGGAGCGCTTCCGGCTGACGACCATCAAGCGCAACGCCCAATCCCTGCTGCATCAGGTTAACGATCTGCTCGACCTGGCGCGCATCGACGCGCAGCAAATGCCGCTGGCCTACGTCTGTGCCAATGTCAGCGCCATGCTGCGGGATGTCGCGGCCAGTTTTGCCGCGGCGGCCGAAGAGCGATCGATTGCCCTGCTGATCGAGGGGGAGGATGAGCTGTACGCCGACGTCGATCGGGCCAAACTGGCCCGCGTTCTGGCCAATCTGCTCTCCAACGCCTTCAAATTCACCCCGGCCGGTGGCCGCATTAGCTGTTCGATCACGCGCGTGGCGAATCGGCGGTTTTTGCTGAGCGTGCAGGACAACGGACCGGGCGTGCCGCCGCAAATGAAGGAACAGATTTTTTCCCGCTTCGCCCAGGGCCAGGATGGCCTTTCGGGCAGTGGTAGCGGCCTCGGTCTGAACATCGTCAAGGAATTTGTCGAACTGCATTTCGGCACGGTGGTGGCTCTCGATGCACCGGGCGGCGGGGCGATTTTCCAGGTCGAGATGCCGATGCGCGCGCCGAAAGGGGTTTTTGTCCGTGAAAGCAATGAAGAGACTGGATTTGGTGCTTACCAGCCCATCGATTTTTGCGATCCGCAGAGTCAGCCGGCCCGCGATGACAAGCCGGGTGTTTGCCGGATTCTCGTCGTCGAGGACAACCCCGACCTGCGCCATTTTCTCTATGACGTACTGATCGATGACTACAACGTCACGCTGGCCGAGAACGGGGCGATCGCGCTTTCATTGGCGCTGGAAAATCCGCCGGATCTGATCATCACCGATCTCATGATGCCGTATTTCGACGGCGAGCAATTCGTCAGGGAACTCCGTGCCAGCGAGCGTTTCCCGAACATTCCCGTGCTCGTCCTCTCGGCCCGCGCCGACGATGCGCTACGCGAGACGCTGCTCGAAGAACTGGTCCAGGATTACCTGACCAAACCGTTTTCGCCGCAGGAGTTGCGGGCCCGCGTCCGCAATCTGGTGATGGTCAAACGCACCGTCGACATCCTTCAGAAGGAGCTCAATTCGCAGGCTTCCGACGTTTGCGAATTGACCGCCGGTCTCGTCGCCAGCCGAAAATCCCTGCAGGATGGCTTCGTGGCCTTGCAGATCTCGGAGCGCCGCTGGCAGGGGCTGTACAACAACACGGCGGTCGGCATCGCGCTGGCCGACAGGGAAGGGCGGATCTTGACCGCCAATCCCGCCCTGCAAAGAATGCTCGGTTACAACCAGGCCGACATCGTTGGCGTCTCGTTTGTCGATATCTCCGAGGAGTCCCAGCGGGCGATGACCAAGCAAAACGTGCATGGCCTGTTCGACGGGGTCATCGACAACTATCACGTGCAAAAACGCTACGAAAAGAAAGATGGCGGCTTCCTCTGGGCCAACGTCAGCGTTTCGCTGATTCCCGCCGTTGACCGCGAAGGCCCACGGCTCGCCGTGATCGTTGAAGACGTCACCTCGCGCAAGCAGGCCGAGACTTCGCTCGCCGTCACCCAGGCAGAACTGGCCAGGGTTGCGCGGTTCACGACCATGGGCGAACTGGTCGCCTCCATCGCCCACGAAGTCAATCAACCGCTTTCGGCCATCGCCACCAATAGCCAGGCGGCACTGCGCTGGCTGGCTCGGGAAACGCCCGATCTGGACGAGGTGGTCGCCGCCTTGAACCGGGTCAACCGCGATGCCAGCCTGGCCGGGGAGGTCATTACCCGCATCCGGAATTTTCTCCGCATGGGCGGCATCAAGCGCGAAGTGCTCGACGTCAAAAGCATGCTCGACAACTTGCTGCAGATGCTGCAAACCTTGCTGCTCGAGACCGGCGTCCGGGTTGACGTCGCGATTGCGCCTGACTTGCCGGTCGTGCACGCCGACCTTGTTCAGTTGCAGCAGGTCATGCTCAATCTGGTCGTCAATGCCGTCGATGCCATGCGTGATCAGCCGCCAGCCGGGCGTGTCCTGAACATTTCAGTCACGGACCATCCGCAGGAAGGAGCGCTGTTCAAATTCAGCGACACCGGGCCGGGCATTCCCTCCGACATGAAAGAGAAGATTTTCGACGCCCTGTTCTCGACCAAACGCGACGGTCTGGGCATGGGGCTGGCGATCAGCCGCTCGATCATCGAAAACCACGGTGGCCGACTTCGCCTGGAAACGGCCGGTGCCGGGGCAAACTTCGTCTTCAACATTCCGATCAGCCAATGACTGCCAGCCTGACTTCGCAACTTCCCATCGTCTATGTCGTCGATGACGACGCCTCCGTTCGTGAATCCCTGAGCAGCCTGATCCGCTCGGCGGGAATGGCCGTCGAGGTCTTCGCCTCCCCCTTCGACTTCCTGGCCAAGGACAAGCTCAGCGATTTTGCCTGCCTCGTCCTCGACGTCCGCATGCCCGGCCTGGACGGTCTGGCGCTGCAGGAAAGAATAGCCGAGCTGGGCGTCGAGATACCGATCATCTTCATCACCGGCCACGGCGATGTTCCCCTGGCGGTCCGCGCCATGAAGGCGGGCGCCATTGATTTCCTGAACAAGCCGTTCGACGACACCGATCTGCTGAAAGCCATCGCCGCCGCCTTGTCGCGGGTCAGCGCCGCAGTCAATGAACGCAACGAACAGGCCGATTTATGCCAGCGTTTCGACGCCCTGACACCGCGCGAAAAACAGATCATGTTCGCCGTTGCCCAGGGCAAGCAGAACAAAGCCATCGCCTATGATTTGTCGGTGACGGAAAGCACCGTCAAAGTGCACAAACACAATGTGATGAGCAAAATGAACCTGCGCTCCGTCGCCGAGCTGACGCTGGCCATTCAGCAGCTAAAAAGCGTCGGCAAGAAAGCTCCGGCGGGCTAAAGAGCCGGAAGCAGGCGACTACGGCCAAAAGGTGATTTCAATTTTGGCCGTTTTTTACGGTTGACCGTAGCAAGCCCGGTTGACCGTAGCAATCACAAAACAACCGGATCACTGACCACGCCAACCGTCGCCAGCCTTTCAATTTCTTCCGCTGACAGGCCCAGCGCCGCGAGGCGTTCGCGCGAGTGCTCGCCGAGCAGCGGGGGCGGGCTCTGGATGGCACCGGGGGTGCGCGACAGGCGGGGGGCGGGGGTTGGTTGCAGGACGCCGGCGACCTCGGCGAAGGCGTCGCGGGCGACGTTGTGCGGGTGGGCCGGGGCGTCGGCCATGCTGAGGACCGGCCAGACGCAGTCGTCAGTGTCGTCGAACAGCGCGGTCCAGTGCGCACGCGGCTGGGCCTTGAAAATCGCGGTCAGGCGATCCTTCATGGCCGGCCAGGTCGTCGTGTCGTACTGCTTGCCGCTGAAGTCGGGGTCGCCGACGAGGCCGAGTCGTTCAACGAAAGTCTTGTAGAACTGCGGTTCGAGCGGGCAGACGCTGATCCACTCACCGTCGGCGCACTGGTAAACATCGTAGAACGGGGCGCTCGAGTCGATGGCGCACTCGCCTTTCCATTCGCCGAGCGATTCGAGGTTGAACAAGCCGTGGGCGAGGACGGCGGCGCCCTCGCACATGGCGGCGTCGATGACCTGGCCTTTGCCTGAGCGTTGGGTTTCGATCAGGGCGCAGGCGATGCCCCAGGCCAGCATGAGGCCGCCACCGCCCATGTCACCGACCAGTGTCGGCGGCGCCCACGGTGCGCCGCCGTGGTGGCGGCCAGTGTCGAGCACGCCGGCGATGGCCGCGTAATTGGCGTCATGGCCGGCGCGCGGGGCGAGGGGGCCGGTCTGGCCCCAGCCGGTCATGCGGCCGTAGATCAGGCGCGGGTTGCGGGCCAGACATTCGTCCGGGCCGAAACCGAGGCGTTCCATGACGCCGGGGCGGAAACCCTCGATCAGCACGTCGGCGCTTTCAATCAATTTGAAGACGAGCGCCTTGGCTTCCGGGTGCTTGAGGTCGATGCACAGCGATTTCTTGCCGCGATTGGCCACGGCCTTGCGTCCGCCGCCGAACAGTTGCGAGGCGAAGGTGCCGCCGGCGCGCTCAAGCAGCGTGACTTCGGCGCCCATGTCGGCGAGCAGCATGCCGCAGAACGGCCCGGGACCGATGCCGGCGAATTCGACGACCTTGATGCCGGCCAGTGGGCCGCGGGATGGGGTTTGAGTGTTGGTTGGCATGGTTTTGGCCGGAGACGGATTCAGGTGGGGTCAGAACATATCACCCAACGGGCATTGGTTGGGCATCGTCCGCAGTGTAGGTCGTGCACCGAAAAACACTGTCGCAAACACGACAATTGAATGGCAGTGCGCCTGGAAAGGCAGGCCAGATCGCGAAGTGCATTCAGGCGTGGAATTTGCTGAATAGGGCTACACCCCCTTTCAGAGCATACAAAAATGACCCCAGAACTGCGCGAAAAACTGCTGGCCGGCCTCAAGGATGGCAGCATCGTTCCCTACCTTGGCGCCGGTGTGCTGGCGGACGTGAAGAATGTGGCGACCGGTGCGCCGATTCCGGCCGACAGCGATTCGCTGATCTACGCCATGAACGACGGCAAGCCGATGGCGCCGAAACTCATGTACGAATTCCCGCGTGCCGCGATGAACGTTGAACTCAAGCGCGGCCGCAGCGCCGTCACCAAGTTCCTCAACCGCACCTACGGCGAAACCGCCTGGACCCGCGGCGCCGTGCATGACTGGCTCAAGGGCATCGCCCCGCACTACGTCATCGACATCAACCGCGACACCCAATTGCAGGACTCCTACGCCGACGTCCCGCACAACCTGATCGTCGGCATCGCCCGCCTCGGCGGCACCGATTTTCGCTACAAACTGTATTTCTGGGATGGCGTTGCCTACCAGAAGACCGAAGTCATCAACGCCGCCCTGCCCATCCTCTACAAGCCGATGGGCACGCCGAAGCCGGAAGCCAACTACATCGCTTCCGACGCCGACTACGTCGATTTCATCACCGAACTGATGGGCGGCTTCTCGATCCCGCCGGAAGTCAAGGAACTGCGCAAGGGCAAGCAATACCTGTTCATGGGCCTGCGCATGAACCGCGACACCGAGCGCATGGTGTTGTCCGATGTCATCTATGCCGCCGCCGAACCGGCCGGCTGGGCGCTGATCGCCAACCCGACCGACAAGGAACGCCGCTTCTGCAAGAAGCAAAAGCTCGAAGTGATCGAAGCCGACGTCTTCGATCTGATTGGCGCAGCCATCGCAGCCTAATTCATTCAATCCACCAAGGAAGCAACATGTCGCTTGACCGTTACGAACCCCTCTTCTTCAACGCCAATTTCAAGGAAGCCGCCACCTCCGGCGGCCTCGTCGCCTATCGCGGCGAGCTCGTCCTCAAGGAAGGCGAAGTGGCCGATGCCAATGGTCGCCGCAAGCCGCCGACGGAAGTCCTCAAGCAGGCCGTCCTGCTCGGCGATGCCGGCGGTCTCAAGCTGATTTCCGGCTCGCTCGACGAACTGCAGCAATACCCGTTTGTCGTTGAAAAATTTGGCGCTGAATTCAATGCCGGAACGATTGCCGTCTTCTTCACGGTCAATATTCCCAAGGGTTTCGTGACGACTACCAACGGCGCAACCGTTGCCTTCATCCCGCTCGTTCAGGGCATGGTGTGGACCGAGTTGAGCGATCTCGTTGCGCTCGACAAGGGCGATTTCAAGGGTCTGAGCGCTGCTGACAAGGTCGTCACGGTCTATGACGCACTCAAGAGCTACAAATTCAAGCTCGCCGAGGGCAGTGTCGATGAAGCCCTGAAGACCACCAACAATGCCAAGCGCGAGACGCACGGGGCCATCTGATGGCCTGGGACGAGTCCCGTCATGGGTTGGGTGTCCCCGCCATGGACGACACCCATCGCGAATTCGTCGAGCTGGCCTATGCCCTGCTCGTCGCCTCCGACGAGGACTTCCCGGCGTTGTTCGTGCGTCTGCACGAGCACACCCGCCAGCATTTCGAGCACGAAGGCAAGCTCATGAAGTCTTGCCGTTTTCCCGCCATTGGCGAGCACAACAGCGAGCACCTGCGGGTCCTCGGTGAACTGGCCCACTTCGCTCGCGGCGTGAAGGCCGGCCGCTTGGGGACGGCGCGTGAATACGCCCGCAACCTGCCAACCTGGTTCGCCGGTCACCTGGCGACGATGGATTCGGCCCTGGCGGGGTGTTTGAAGAAGGCGTGATGGCGGACCGCATCGCGCCCAAGTTTGCCGTCTGCCCGAGTGCCGAACTGGCCGACGGCGAGCACCGCAAACTGACCATGACTTTCGAAGGGCGGGAGGAGGAATGCCTGCTCCTGCGCTTCGAAGGACAGATCGCTGAGCGGGGGGATTTGGTCGATGTCAGCTCGATGATCCTTGAAACCTCAGTTGGACGTGGCCGCTGGCACGCCTGGTCGGGCGCCCGGCTTTGTGGCTTCGCCGAAACTCGC
>VIKE01000078.1 GCA_008080565.1 Rhodocyclaceae bacterium
CCGGCCTGATGGGCTGGTGCCCGGCCTACACGCTGCTCGGCATCAAGACCTGCTCGACGCAGAAGTAATCAGACAGCACAAGGCTTTCCAAGCTTTTTTGCAGAAGGCGGACAGGGCAACCTGATCCGCTTTTTTCGTCTGTTTGACCCTCATTTTGTTGGTCAAAAGGGACATAGGAGGGACAAGAAATCGTCCTCCAAGGGCCATCAAACCACGAGCCTGAATTCACCGCAAGCCAAGTTGGCACCCTCCTGGAGATCATTTACAACCCACAGCTACAAACGCTAAGGACGGCGCACCTCAAGCACCAAGGGGTAGGCGGCTCCATGACCTCCGGCGCGAAGCCCTCACCCGCCTTGCCCAGAAGGTGAGCAACGAGTTAACTTAGGGCACATCACAGCCAACATGTCGCAGCGTTACGTATTCATTGATGCGGCGGATTTGGTGATGAGGTTGCAACATGGTTGCCAAGGCAACGGGGATCAAAATCATTTCGCTATATTCAATTTACACCGGATAGCCTGAATGTCCTCGGACGTTATCTGAACCGATGTCAGCAACTTGAAATCTAGTGCGCCGACCTCTGGATAAAGTTTCTTAGACATCTGTTTCTTCATCTTTGGAAGGTCAACCATACCCTCTGCATCAGTCGTCCACTCCCAGCATTCGAGGCAATGGAGGGTGGTGGAACCATCGGCAAAGATGTCTACGTGTGCAAAGGAAACCCAGATCGAACAAGAGCGAAATTTCGGAAAATTACGTTTCCCTCGGTAGGCTTCCATTGCGTGCCTTTGAGGGTATTTCTGCCAGCCAGTCTTTGCATCGCTAAGAATGAAGCAGCGTATGGCGCATCGAGTTGGCTTTAGCTTTTCCTGAGATAACTCAGTCGCTGTTACGTTGTCTTTATTCATTTCACGCCGCCACAATCGCGAGCTTGTCTTCGAAATCGACGACATCTGCCTTTGTATCGGTATTGCCGGAGATACGTCGATATTTGCAGATCAAATCAGCTTCATTGCGGGACAGGATTGGCGTCTGCATGACCGCCTCGATTGCCTGCCAGGTATCGGGTAGGTATTCGCTTAGTACAAGTCGAAGCAAGTATGCAGGATCAACTTCGAGAGCCTTGGCAAACGGGCCGATACGATTGATCGGAAGCTTGGTTTTTCCGGTCTTGATCATCGTCATCACGTTTGCGTTTTCGAACCCACATAGTTGAGATATTTCGCATTGGGTCTTGTCAGATTCAGCCAGCTTTTGGGTGATGAAGTCGGCGACGAATATGTTGGGGGAAGGCTTTGTCATGGGAAAACTCCTTTTCAGATCAGGTTGAACAACTCGGTGTGAATACACCTGATCTAATTTTAGTCAGCCCATGCTCTTATCATCACGGCGAAATGCCGATTGCCATTTTGCAGACCAACTGGCATTCGCTCTCAGTCCACACTGGTGAGCATTTGGTTTCGTAAGTTGTGATGAAACTGTGCGGTAACTGTGCAGAAAACACGAGTCACGTCGACGAAACGGCATCAGCATCAAGCGCTTTCGCTAAAACTGAAATTCGACTCGCCCTCGTCGAGTGACAGGAGCGTGCCATTGCAGCCTTTCACGCATTTGAAAATGCGGTCGCTTAAAATTGATTTTATACGGTGGCACCCTTTTCAAATTCATGGGGATTCATTCGGCACCAACAGCGAACCGTATGACCGGCACCGAGCACGTAGCCCGACAAAATAGAATACCCTCCAGTCGGACTCATTCGAAGACAAGCTCCTTGTTCAATCCGCTAATGTATTCAGCCGATTTGTTAGCAGCATCCTCCTGCAACTTCTTCTTCTGATCGTCAATTCCTTTGTTGCATGCAAGGCCGGCTGCTACCCCTGCTATAGGGTTACCGCCAGTCAGCAGGCTGCCCAACACCTCGCACTGCAGGAACGCAACGTTGCCACAGTCAGACTTATCCACAGCAATTTCAACTGGGGGGTCGAGGGAAAACCCCTTGGGAACCAGCTTCCGTATAGGTTTCCCATCTTTTTCCTCGAAGAGGATGTCGAAAGCGCCAGCGACCTTGTATGGTTTATCTATTGCCTTGGCTTCAGGCTTACAGGATGTTTGGGCGTAGTTTTTACCGACAATACCGCCTCCAATTTCATGTTGAACTCGGGCAATGATTCTTCCCTGATCCAAAGGAAGCAGCGATGCATTCAGGTTGAGAGGGACATTCATGACATTGGGTAATGACCACTTGTTATCTTTGAATTCAATCTTCGCGTCGTCAAACTTCAAGGGTGACGCAAGAGAATACTGAACCGAAACTGTCTCAACATTTATTTTGAACCTGCCGCCAGGAACCCCTTTCAGCTCTTGGTGGAACTCAGAAATGACTTGCTTTCCCGCAAGTGAGCTGACGGCGAAATCTAACTTGGCGGTTCCGGAACCGCTAGAAAGCTCGAGATCATGAATGCGAATACGAGCGGCGCCACTTTCCCCTGCTGTACTTGAGGCGGAGAGGTTTGCAATTAGCTCACCATCTGTTAGCCGAGTGGAGCTCCCGGCAGTTCTTGAAATCTTTCCGGCGAAATCCGCGTAAGCGGTTGCGAAAGAAACATCAGCGATGCCAGAGGCTTTAAGGTCAGAAACCGTCGCCTTAAAACCAATATCGCCAATCGGCGCAGGGTCTTTCTTGGCGATCTCCAGATTTGAACTATTTAGGGAAAAAGTGGCTGCCTTAACGCGTGTTCCCTCATCGATAATCCAATCTTGCGCCGAAAGGGCAAGGTCGATCTTGATGTTCTTGCCGGAAATTGGACTTACTTTATCGTCCGTATCGACTGTCAATAAGCTTGTCTCTATCGCTCCCGACTCTATCGCGAGTTTGTTCTGATCAGAAAATTTGATTAACCCGCCCTTTTCGAGTCTCGCCTTGATTGGGCTTAGAGTGCCTTTGACGACGGTCCTGCCTTCTTGAGCCCAATTGAATGGCCTGCAATCGGCCGGGCTGCCCGGAGAGCAAGCGAGCAGCAAATCAATTTTGATGCTTTCGCCTGCGCTCTTAGGAGCAAGAAGCACCTTTAAATTGTCGCTCAAGTGGAGCTGGCTTCCCGACGACTCAATTGACAATTGTCCGTAAGCGCCGCTCAAACTAGCTACTTCCCGATTGAAAGTCATGTTTAGCCCAAGAAGCTTTGCGGATGCGGATTTGATGTTGAGAAATGATTCCTTTCCGGCAGAACTCGTAAGCCGTACCACGGATCCATCTCCCAACTTCCCTTCAAATGAACCATCGCGAATGATTGTTTGGTCATCGCTTTTCTTAATGGTCAGATTCTCAAATGCCAGACTGCCGCCCTCCGGTAGCTTGAGCGATGTTTGTCCAAAGAGTAGCTGTCCGCTTTTTACGGCGAGCTTGATCTTCCTCATCACTCCGCTGCCGCTTTGGCTCTGGACATCGTAATGGGCAGACTGCAATTCCAGTCCGCTTTTTGGTCCGACGGTTACAAAGCCCGTTCCATCTGGAAACTCGATGGAGCCGTCCGCCTTTAGGGTGACTGCTAGCGCAGGCTTAACTTTGCCTTTCTTCGGGACAATCGTGTTGAATTCAATGTAAGAAACCGGATTCGTCGTGTGATCAGGCTTTATGGTGCCATAACAATTGGGTGTCCCTTGCCGACATATTCGTTCATCTGAATTAAAAGGCACGCCCTTTAGCAAAAGGCTCGCCGATCGCTGTGGTGAGAATAATCTCCCAACGCTAAATTGGAAACTTATAGTCTGGCGCAGACACTCTTTATGGCTTGATGTCTGAATGTATGTCTCAGGTGGACTCGGCTCGACATATCCTTCTCTTATTGTTATTTTTCGTATCTTGAAGTTGGCGCACAACCCTTTATCATTTGCTATAAGAACGGAGGTTCCAATCCTGCCAAAGTCAATGACACCATATTGCAGTGTTCCTTTAGCGTATTGAAAATCCATTTTTGCAACGATATCTCGCGGAATCGTCCAGATTACCTTGCCGCTACCAACCCGAGATTCGTAGACGCCCTTACTCAATGAAATATGGGCATTGCCTTCGATCGTTTCAACGGCACTTGCAATACTGTCATATGTAACGTTCGCCGAAGCAGTTGCGAAATAACCGATTGCGACAAGAGAGCATAGGAATTGTCTTTTCATTTTACGGAGCCCTTCCTCGAAACATTGTTTTTTATCAGTCCTGCAACAAAGCGACAGTCCCAAAGCATTGTTTTCTTATTTGCATCGCTTTTGTCGCCTCGCTGCCAAATCCAGTCTTCGCGGGAATTTTTGGGAGGAAGTTCCTTTTCGGATGCCGGACATTTCGCTAGTGCGAGTTTGGAAACGACGTCTGCCGGTTTATTTGCAAGCCACGCAAAGAAGGCGTTTTGATCGTTATCCTTCGCGAGCGCTTCGGCAGCCTTATCCAATGACGGATACGAAACACCAAGTTTCCACAGTACGAGAATATTTACGGCGATCAGGTGCGTCGAATAGCCTTTCCAATTGACAACAGGATTTGCATTGAGCCAAGCTTCCTGAGTCTTTTTCCAAGCGCTCAGAGCTCTTCGAAGGTTCTTGTCACGCACATTGATTTTGAGTATATCGACTGCAAAAGCAAGTGTCGCGAGGTCGCCTGGTCTAAACACACATCCCTTTACTGCTTCTGGATCGCCATCTACATCGTCGTCAGGACAAAAGCGCGGATGGCGCTTCTGACAACCCTCGGTAACACATCGTTGATTCCGCGCAATCCAATCGATCCACCAAGATAGCTGCTGTTTACGAGACTTGGGCTCCAGGGCCGCCCAGAGAAGAATCCCCAATCCCATATCAGGCGAAGAACTATTCAACGTACGTAGTCTTGGGTAGGCCGCCAATCGTGGGGATCTATACCATTGGCCGGTTACACGATTCTGTGCTGCCGAAACGCCATCACACCCTTCGTGGTAGCCTGCCAAACATAGTAGCGCCAAGAACAAAGTCATATCGCCATCATTGCAAATTGCCTTATCGCCAATCGGTGATGACCTTCCTTCGCCCGGAAAGCACATAGTCTTATCTTCTGGACAGACTGAATAGACGCCTTCTCCTTCCGCCGGCAATTCAACAGCACATTGAAGTGTGGCTGGTGCCCATAGAGAAGTGTCTCTTTGGGCGAGGTCCTCAACTGGCCCTGCATGGGCGCATGTCGCATGAACCACTAGCTGTATCCATGCCAGCGAGTACAAGAGTTGCCAATTCTTCATAATGCCCTCCCCTCAGATTGTGTCATCTACGATGAACAACCAGATTCAGCTCAACATTCCCCCTCAGGATACTTTTATCATCGCACGACTCAATGACAAACACGTGAAGGTATGACAGAACGTTTCTGGATAGGTTCTGGATGGCATTTACATTTTCGTCATGGCACCAGAATTGACCGCTATAGAGAAGAAAACCGAGCGGCTGGTGTAGGCCGACTTGGGCCGTTTGCGCTAGCGGATTACCGCCATTCAAGGTTGAAGATAGTAGATTCGACCCAGACAAAAGCCACGATGATGGCCTACGAGACTCGGAGAAGCGCTCTCCCAAAAAGGTGGATGCCCTAGAAGGATAAGTCTAGAGCGATGGCATTGCCTTCCTCATTCCAAAGTCGGCAGCTTATATTCTTATAGTTTGAAGTCTCATGACTTCCCTGCAATCCTAGCCATTCGCCACCGCGCTCATCAGGTGTCACGAGCAATACATAAACAAACGACATACTGCCAATTGCGGTGATGTCTCATTCGGATCACCCAAAAAATCCTCATCACTGCTGGTTGTGGTGAATATTCACCTCTCCTATCGGCAGAAAAAATGCGAACTACCCTTATCTCGCTCATTGGTGCATTCACGCTTGCAGGCTGTGCGACAACACCAATCCCTGCCGCACAAGCTAAACCAGCGCCGAAAGAGCGAGTAGTCGCCTTCCAAGAAAAGACCAGCGCCAACAACTCCATGGCAGTTGTTACGAGAGACTCTGGAATTCTTGGCAGTGGTTGCCTATATGGATTCTGGATCGACGGTACGCTGGCGGCACGACTCGACGTTGCCGAGACAGCAAGCTTCTTCGTTGAACCGGGCGAGCATGTTCTTCGTGTTGGCATTGACCCTCAAGGACGAGGGCTATGCGCTGCGGGGTCGGGGAATTGGACTCAACGAGAAACTATTCTTCGGGCCAATGAGCGGAAATTCTTCAGGCTATCCATCGACCAGAACGGCAAAGCAGATATTGAGCGCTCCGAGTAGGCTCCTTGGCATAGCACCTCGCTGAAGGCACCGGGCCTAGCCTTACGTAGCATGCGCCAAAGCCCTGCAAACGCGTCAGGATGCACGCACAGAGATCGCGACCCCCAACACCCACCCGTTTCACGAAAGGCGTCCACAGACCGCCCCTGGTGCTTTATCGATCATAAACAACCAGCGTTCCGAACAGCATAGCTTCACTTGCTTTACTACAGGATTAACGGCGCAAGCATCGTTCCCGCACCGCGCAAATGCGAATCATTACTACCCAAGGCCGGCTTTAGGTTAGCCGAGTTCGTGGTCGCCAGTAATCCTCTCCCGAGGAGACTCTGAGAAGACATCCCTCTCAAAGCAACGCTTTTGAATTCCACACCGGATGAGAAATATCAGGGTGAGGCGAAGCCTCACCCACGCCGAAGGCGTAAGGTTTTGGCCCTTATTTAAATTACACAATTACAACATTACGCAATTACAAGTTATGCGCCAGCTCCGAACACAATCTCACGCCGTATGCTAATGAATTAATTGAACTAAATTATTAATACCGGCGATGGACATCCCCAAAGATGTCCCCACAAATGCCCCTAGAATCTACCCGTTTTTCGACCCCACGATCTTTACATCCATCTTTTTCAGGCGGTCATGGACAGTCTTTTTGTCACGAAGCTCATCGCCAGTCATCAAGCTCCACAACTCTGCGACTTGGGGAACAGAAGCACCAGCTCCCAATAGCTCTCGCGCAAGCCACAGACGTTCATACCCAAGCGGATCAACACGCTTATCTTTCTCGCACCATTGCCTCAACCGCTGGCGAACAATCGAGATTGTTCGTGGAACTCGCACCTTAGCTTTGGCCCCTCCCTTTAGCGCTACGTCAAAGCGGTACTCAAGGTCGTCACCACGCATAGCTGCAAGTTGGCACTGCTGACGCGGGGTCAAAATTAGCTGTTCAGTAGCTCGGTACTCCTTTCTCCACTTCTGACTTGCGAATGACCACGCATGATCAAATGAAAATGGCCTAGATGAGTCAAACAGTGAATTCAATTTTTCATCGTGAGGAAAGACTGGCTCTTGCTTACTATGGAGCCAGTGGCAGTCAATCACCACCTGGTCACGATGGATTTCAAAAAATATCTTATTGGGTTTATCCCAAGCCATTTTTGGGTCTGGTCGAAAAGCCGGAGCCAACCTCCCCTGTAGATTTAAGACAACTGAAAGCTCGCAATATTCTTTGCGGATAGCGCTGTAGTTACGGTGATCACACAACTCGGAGATCAGAAACTCTAATCGCCGAGCCGGATCGACAATCAACGGCAACTCCATGACATCCGCAACTGGAAATCCTTGAGTGGCACCCGAAGGAATCTCCTTCGCTAGCTCAGACGAAGCACCTAGCACTGATACAGGAGGTGGATCTTCAATATCTGCATCGGAGAGGGCAGCTAAGATCGCATCAATATCCGCATCTCTCTCACTCTTCGAAACAGGTTTAATCGGAACGATCAAGCTGTCATCCACGCAACACATAAATTCCGCCAAGCTGATACTCATGAGACTGTCCTCCAAAAGTTGAAATTCAGACTAAATATAGTCACTCTCAAACGTTCTGATTGGAGGATATCCAAAATAACCCATACGCATACCCATGACGAGACGCGGACACGCTAGCAATTGCTTCCACTCGCCACAACTAATCTAACCACCTCGGCGCGCAAGCTACTCATATGAATGTTGACGGCGGTTGCTAAGATGGAATGAGATCTGCCGGTCAGAGACCCCAGCCAGGCAGGCTCGTGCAAAGGCAGAGGGAAAGCTCCTCGGAAAGCCGCCTACGACCACTCAGGACCAACGACCAAGAGTTCTAGCGCACTCCCCCATAGGCAATTCCGTGAACGCACTGGCGCATGCCTACGGGGAGTCTCGAGGAGAGGCACAGAGCCTCTGTTAGCGTGATCCAATGCGAAAATCGAGGGAAAACAACATACCGAAGGTATCGACGCAGCCAACGTTGAGAGACCGACATACATCTGGAACGTGCCTGTTGGCCCGAACTCGATTTGGCTTGGATGTCTCAAGTGTTACTACCGTTCGATTTGATGGGTTTGCTAATGCATGGGCAATCAAGAACGGGTCTCTACCCACTTGTTCGATTTCATCATCGGTAAGATCTGAGGCGTATCCCTCTGAAATAACGCGCCGGACATGGTTGATATTGACCGCCTCTGGGAGAACAAGCGATGACCGAACTTCGTCATCAGAGGCCCAGTCTGCTAGTGCATCAGATCCACCTGCGAATTCGTCAAAAACCTCTTCTGCTATTTTTATGTCGCCAGATTGGCCTTTTGCGATAAGCCAATCCCAAAAATCCGGGACTCTATCAATCGCGTAATACTGTCTATTGGCAATAATCAACACATTAGCGTCTAGGAGGTATGTCACGGTATGCCTTACCTACTTAAGCTAATGAGGTCAAAAACATTCCGTGGCTTGACGCCAAGCACCCTACCGGCTTTTATGGTGGTCATGCTTCCAGATAAGGTCATCCGAGAAACGAGACCAACAAGGGCATGGCCAGCCCGAAATCTACGAACTACATAGTAGTTCGGCCCACCACCCTCACTGCTACGCCTAGACTCCCGTTCTCTAGCGCGAGAAGAAAGCCAGATCGAACGAAATTCCTCTTGAAGTCTTTGCCAATAATCACGGTTGATAAGGTTTTGGAGGAAGAGCCTATAGGCAACCATAGAGCGACTAATATTGTTCTGGTCTGCGAAATCACTTATTTCAGAAATTGCGGACTCGATATCCGTGTCGGACCTGACCGAAATATTGATAAGGTCGGAGTCTTGGATTAGCAATGCAGCGGCAACTTCATTGCAGAAACGTTCTATTCCTCCTTCGGATACGGACGCACTTATCCCTTCTTTGCCGAGAAAAATGTGTGCGAGTTCGTGTAGGAGAGTAAAAGACCAAGCGCTTTTGGCATCCTGATCATTTATTACTATGAATGGCGCGATCGGATCTGCCAATGCAAATCCACGAAAGTGATCAACGGAAACGGCAGTGTGATGGCTGCCAAGATCACCAATTAACAATACATAGATTCCGGAAGATTCAACGAGATTTCGCAGGTAGGTAAATGCATCCGATACAGCGCGTTGGGAGCGAAAAGTTTCGAGTCGAAATCCTAGTTTCGTCCGGATAACGTTAGCGATCGCTGGAATGCCATCTTCAATTTTTACCGAGGCAACAAGATCTAGAGGAGTAGTTTCATCTTCCTCTTCTAGCGCGGAGCGAACAATACGTTGTCTGGCTTTAACGTCTCTGACGAGGGAATCAACTAAACCCTCTTGCGCGATAGATGGATGTGCCGGTAGTGTCCGAAAATCTTCACCATGATTTCCACGGGATGGCGGCGTATCCAGATAAAAGACGAGCAACGAACGGCGATACAACTTAGCCATCTTTAAAAGAAGAGGTCTGCTTGGTTGGTCAGAACCAACCTCCAGAGCCTCTAAACGCTGCTCCGGAGTCAGACCACGAGCAGCGTTAATCTGAAGCTTTGTGGCTGCCTCAAGCAAATCCAGTCCCGCTGTCTCACGAGTCCAGCGCAATATTTCGGGATTGATTGGGATTGTTGCCACGTGTTCGTCAGGGTGATCGTTTAGTTTTCAATCTTAACCTCTCATCGGCAATTGGCAAGCGTCGAATCATGCCATGTGAGAATTTATCGCCGTTGGTTTGGAACTGATCGACACATGTGTCAGAAAACGACCGTATTCCGGCACCTCTCTGTCTCTACGTCCAACCCTGTCGGAATCCTATCCTTGTGGACTTTCTGGCGGCGTCCTATTCTTGGCTACGTTTTCCAACAGTCATACAGGAGCAGACGATGGCCACCTTCGGTTACGGGCGTGTATCAACCGGGATGCAGACGACAGACAACCAGCGGCTTGAGCTTGAGCAAGCCGGCTACGGGATCGAACCGGATTTTTGGTTTGCTGATGAAGGGATCAGCGGCAAGGTCGCCGCGTCTCAGCGTCCGGCGTTCAAGGCAATGCTCGGACAGATTCGCAAGGACGAGACCTTGGTCGTGTCCAGGCTGGACAGGCTCGGTCGTGATGCCATCGACGTGTTACAGACCGTCCGGCAACTGGGTGAGCGTGGTATCCGTGTCGTCGTGCTGCAACTCGGCAACACTGATCTGACCGCAACAGCAGGCAAGCTCCTGCTGTCGATGCTGGCAGCGGTGGCGGAGATGGAACGCGATCTCTTGGTAGAGCGCACCCAAGCCGGACTAGCTCGGGCGAAGGCAGGAGGAAAGACCCTCGGCAGGCCCTCAAAAACCACGTCAGAGCAATGATCGGAAATCCGGCGTAGGTTGATGGCGGGTGATTCCGTGAGCGCTCTGGCGCGCGCATACGGGGTTTCTCGGGCCAGTATTTATTCCATTCATGGCGCATAATCCCTCTATCCTTTTGTCAGAGCCAAGACCATGAGCGACATTGAAACCGCGTTTTTTCTATACTCAACGGAGGAATATCTATTTAATGACTTCGACATAGAACAAATATTCGATGACGAACTAAGAATAATGTTTGAGACTTACAGAGCAAACATGGAGGAAGCACTATTTTCCGTCCAACTACCATTTAGCTTTGCAATTAACGGAGAACTGAAGCGATACAGCACAGAAAAACACCTAAAGAATCTAATGCATTCGTTTTCTCTTTCCATTGTAAGAGGCCACATGCATGAGACAGAGAAAATAGGTAACGAGGCAGCCCAAAAAACAGAAATTGAATTAAAAGAAATACCCGATGCTGACAAAGGTCAGATTCTAAGGAACATACTCAAGGCACTCAGCAACGCCGACAAAGACGAAACCAGAATTTCAAACCGCGCAGTTCTTCGACAAAGCATTGTAGTAATTTGGAGCGCCACAGAGAGCTTGCTACGCGACATCGTCCGGCATACGTTAAATAAAGATCCAAACTTTGCGGCCTCGTTTTTTGAATCGCCAATCACAGCAAAATATTGGAGCAAAAAACAAATAACCTTCGACCATATCAGAAGTTATGGATTTGACGCCTCTGGAAAAATGGGCGATATAGCACTAGAAATAAATCCCTGCTCAAACATTGCATCCATTCGAAGCGCATTCCAGCTAATACTACAACCAGAATCAAAGTGCCACGAAGCAATTAACTCAAGAGAACTATATCTTCTATACAAACTCCGGAACATAATCGCGCACCGCAACGCGATCGTTGACAAAAAATATAAAGACGAAACCGGAACTAATGCAAAGATCGGTGAGCGCCTAGTAATTAGACCAAGTGACTTTTCAAAACATTACCTCACCTCAAAAAGCCTAGCATACGCACTACTAAACGACGCCTCACTGATATTCAGAAGCAACTTTGAAAAATCATCCACCACCGAATAACTGAGCATATTAGGCCAGCTTCATGGCCAATCGCTCGGCACGCATATGCGTATAGCGCTTCAAACAACTGAGCGTTTTGTGACCGGATATGGAAGCCACCTCCATCGCATCCAGCCCTCGCTCAAAGAACGCGCTAACCGCCTCGTGTCTAGCATCATGGAGTCGAAGGTCACAAAGGAAATCTGGATCAGGGACAACGCCATCGTGGACGCAAGCGGCCTCATAGGCTTGTCTTGCCCTGACAACGGATTTCCGCATTGCCTTAGAGAACCCGCGCGGCTCGAGACCGAACAAGCGCCCGTCGATTCGTCGAGGCATGGCTTGTAGCACCGCCAGCGCTTCGCTACTCAGGGGCACAATACGATCCTCGCCGTTCTTGGTGTCGCTCAGGTAGGCAAGACGGCGGCCCAAATCAATGTCCTGCCAGCGTAGGCGAATAATCTCGCCTCGCCGCATTCCGGTCGCCACTGCAAGACACAGGAAGTCCGGTAGCTCTTGGGTCTTGCTGTGCTGGATGATGGCCTCGATCTCCGCCTCACTTATGCGCCGCTTGCGCTCTCGTCCAGCAGGAGGGCGCTTGATCTGACTGACCGGGTTGCTGACGGGGATACCCCACTCACGGGTAGCAACCTTGTAGGCGGCACTAATGATGTTCAGTTCATGCCTGGCCGTTGCATCTGCAACCACCTGCAAGCGCCTGTCCCGGTAGTCAGCAACCAGCATCGGCGTCAAAGCCACCATGCTGTATTTGGCGATCCGGTCGCGCAAGATAACGCCAATTTTCCAAAGCTCTTCGCGGTGGCCTTTGTGCTGCGGAGAAACCTCTTTGGCGTAGCGGTCCAGAAGCTCGGCAAGCGTCATCCGCTCCGCTTCTGTGCGATGGACATAACAACCCATGTCCAACTCGCGCTCAATGGCTCTGGCCCACTTCTCGCCGTCTTGCCGGAGCTTGAACGTCTTCACTACATCGGGGTAGCCCTGACGCCGAACCCGAACCTGCCAACCACCTGAACGCTGCCTGAATGTAGCCACCTGATCCTCCCGGAGGGACACAGGAGGGACAAACAGACAAACGCGTCAAAGCTCGAAATTGGAAAGCCTTGCCAAATCAGCGTCTCCGGTCGGCATCGTGCCGCTGGCCACCGGCCTGATGGGCTGGTGCCCGGCCTACACGCTGCTCAACTTCGAGTCCGCAAAAAACCCGCTTCGGCGGGTTTTTTCATGGGCTCGAACATTTCGATTTCGGGCGATTTTCCCGGTTGACCGTGGGATTCCCGGTTACGCCCCGGCGGTCAGGTAGTTGGCGATGCGCACGTAGTCCTCGACCGAAACGTCCTCCGGGCGCAGGGTCGGCGCGATGCCGAGTTCGGCGAATCCGGCGTCGCTGAGCATGCCTTTCATCGTATTGCGCAGCATTTTGCGGCGTTGCGAGAAAGCGGTCAGGACGACCTGCGACAGCTTTTCCTGGCTCTTGGCATTGAGTTCCGAAACCGGCTTGGGGATCAGGCGGACGACTGCCGATTGGACCTTGGGCGGCGGATCGAAGCTTTCCGGCGGCACGTCGATCAGCCATTCGAGATAAAAACGGTATTGCAGCATGACCGACATGCGGCCGAAATCGGCGTTGCCCGGCTCGGCCACCATGCGCTCGACAACTTCCTTCTGCAGCATGAAATGCATGTCGTGCAGGACATCGACGTAGTCGGCAAGGTGGAAGAGTAGCGGCGTCGAGATGTTGTAGGGCAGATTGCCGACGAGCCGGAGGTTCTTGCCGATGCTGGCAAAATCGAAGGCCAACGCATCGCCTTCGTGGATGGTCATGCGTTCCGGCGTGTGCTGGTTTTTCAGACGGGCGATCAGGTCGCGGTCGATTTCGACGACATGCAGGTGATCAACACGCTGCATGAGCGGCTCGGTAATCGCCCCCAGACCGGGACCGATTTCGACGACGACATCGTCGCGTTTGGGGTTGATCGCCGAAACGATGGCGGCGATGACGCCGTGGTCGACCAGAAAATTCTGGCCGAAGCGCTTGCGGGCGACGTGACCCTTCATGATTGTTTCCTTGTGGCCATGCGTGCCGCTTCAGCCACCGCTTCGAACAGGCTGCCCGGATCGGCTTTGCCAGTACCGGCCAGTTCGAGCGCCGTGCCGTGATCGACCGAGGTGCGGATGATCGGCAGGCCGAGGGTGACGTTGATGCCTTTGCCGAAGGTGGCGTACTTGAGCGCCGTCAGGCCCTGGTCGTGATACATGGCGAGCACGGCGTCGCCTTGGGCGAGGATGGGCGGCGTGAACATCGTGTCGGCCGGATAGGGGCCGGACAGTTGCATGCCTTCGGCGCGCAGTTTTTCGAGCACGGGCGTGATGACTTCGATTTCTTCCATGCCGAGATAACCGCCTTCGCCGGCATGCGGATTGAGTCCGGCAACGAGGATGCGCGGCTGGGCCAGACCGTACTTGCCACGCAGGTCGGCGTGCAGGATACGCAGGGTCTTTTCCAGCACCTCGGCGGTGATCGCCGCCGAGACATCCTTGAGCGGCAGGTGCGTGGTGGCCAGCGCAACGCGCAGCGGGCCGCGCTCGGTGTCGCCAGCCAGCATCATGACGACGAGCGGAGTACCCGTTTTGTCGGCGAGGTATTCGGTATGGCCGGTGAAATGCACGCCGGCGTCGTTGATGACGCCCTTGTGCACCGGCGCCGTGGCCATCGCGGCGAACTCGCCGGACTGACAACCGGCCAGCGCACGATCAAGCAGCGCCAGCACGTAGGGACCGTTGGCGGCATCGAGCCGGCCGGCCTGTGACGCGACGGCGAGCGGAATGTGCACGACGTCGAGAATTCCACGGTCAACCGGATTTTTCGGGCGAAAATCACGAAACTTGACCGACAGCCCGATTTGCGCCGCCCGCGCTTCAAGCAGATTGCGGTCGCCGAGAATGACCGGCTGGGCGTCGCCTGCATAGCCGGCCAGACGCAGGCAGAGCTCCGGACCGATGCCGGCCGGCTCGCCGCTGGTCACGGCTATGACCGGAGGCATCACTTTTCTTCGAGTCGGTTTTCGACGTAGGCGCGGTCGCGCAGCTGGCGCAGCCAGTCCTGGTAGGCTTCATCGAGCTTGCGCTCGCGCAGGGCCTGGCGGGCGACGCCGCGCTGGCGTTCGGCCGAGACGTCACGCTCGCGGCGCTCGATGACCTGGATCAGGTGCATGCCGAACGGCGACTGGACGACCGGGCTGAGTTCGTTGATTTTCAGGGAGTCCATGGCCCGCTCGAATTCCGGCACGGTGTCGCCCGGATTAAGCCAGCCGAGATCGCCGCCCTTGGGGGCTGAACCGTCCTGCGAGTTGAGTCGGGCCTGCTCGGCAAAATCGACGCCATTGACGATGCGTTCGCGAATGGTCTCGAGCTTGCGCCGCGCTTCGGCTTCGGAGACCACCTCGTTAATGCGGATCAGGATGTGGCGCGGATGGGTCTGTTGCACCGAGGCCGGGGCACTGCCGCCGCGCTTGTTGACCAGTTTGACGATGTGGAAGCCAGCCGATGAACGCAGCAACTCGCTGATCTGACCGGCCTGCAAACGACCGGCCGCTTCGGCATAGAGGGATGGCAGGCGGTCCAGCGCGCGCCAGCCGAGATCGCCGCCTTGCAATGCATCCGGCGCATCGGAGAAAGCGGCGGTCAACTGGGCGAAGTTCTCACCGGCCTGCGCCCGCTTGAGGGCCTGCTCGCCGCGCAGACGCAGCTTTTGCAGTTGCTCGGGGCTGGCCGATTCCGGGGCACGCAACAGAATGTGGGCCAGCTGGTATTCCTCACCACTGCCGCCAGCGGCGGTCTGGTTGGCCAGATAGTTGTCGATTTCACCGTCGGAAATGATCAGCTTGCTGTCGACCTCTCGCTCGCGCAGGCGAACGGTGACCATTTCGCTACGGATTTCCTCGCGGAACTGAGCGTACTGCACGCCATCCTTTTCGAGCGCGGCGCGGAACTGCGGCACGGTCATCTTGTTGCCGGCAGCAATACGGCCAATGGCCTGTTCGAGCTGGTTGTCGTCGACCTTCATGCCCGAATCGCGGGCATATTGCAGTTGAACGCGCTCCATGATCAGGCGCTCGAGCATCTGCCGCTCCAGCACATCCTGCGGCGGCAACGGCGTTCCCTGCTTCTGCAGCTGCTTGAGGGCAGCTTCGAGGCGGGTGCGCAAATCAAAATAGGTGACAACCTCGTCGCCGACGACAGCGACGATACGGTCGGCTTCGATGGGTTCCTCCGGCGCGGCGGACACAGGATGCGCCAGCAGGCTGCCGAGGCAGCAGATCAGGACAAGCAGGTAACGAATGAATGAGGTCATGGTCTTCATTGGGAGGTGAGCAGGCTGCTGCTATTGGGCAGCTCGTTTATCTTGCCATAGCCCGGAATGCTGCGCCGGAGCAGGCCAATCGGATTGGTGCCGATACTACCGAAATCGTTGAGTTCCAGCTGGAAAAACAGCGTGTCGTTAGGCGTGCCGGAAATCGCCGCCAGGCGCTGGCCGACAACGCGAACGGCCCAGCAGCCGGCGTTGTACTCGACACCGGCAATCGACTCAAGGGTCTTCTTGTCGCGCAGCGAGTAGTTGTAGCGGCCGACGGCATACCACTTCGAGGCGATCGGCCACTGCCCGGCGACGTCGATCTGGTCGACGGTCGAATCATTGGTCAGCTGATTGCGCGTATAGCGATAACTGGCCGACAGGACCTTGCCGAGTTCCGGCTGGAAGCGGACACCGGCCGAAAAACGTTCGCTGACGTTGTCGCGGAAGTTGTACTCCCAGGCAACATCGGTATAGGTTTTTGGCGCGACCAGGCCGTTGACCGCAGCGACCAGATTGGAGAAATCGGCTGTGCGCGTCGTTTCGCCGGTAATCGCAACACGCTGCGGCTTGAAATAATGACGCTGGCCGACCATGGCCTTGAACCGCTCGACACCGGTTTCCCCATCGAGCAGGCGGGTCGTCACGGCAGCGGTCAGCTGATTGGCATCGTTGATCCGGTCATAGCCGCTGTAGCGATTTTCGGAAAAAATCTGGGCGAAATTAAAGTCGGACAGCGCTGTGTCGAACAGCGGAATCTGGCTTTGGTCGTTGTACGGAATATTCACGTAGTAGAGGCGCGGCTCCAGCGTCTGGATATAACCGTTGCCGAACCAGTCCCCCTCGCGCTCGAAAATCATCGTCGAATCGAGCGTGAAGGTTGGCAGAACGCGGTTGAAGCTGCTCTCCTGACCAACAAGCTGATTGCTCAGCCCGTAATGGCTCATGTGCAAGCCGACCTTGGGCGTAATCTGGAAGGCCGGATGGACGAGGGGCAGCGAGACCTGCGGATAGAAGACCAGACGATCGCCCTGTATCTTCGTGCTATCAACATGCGTAAAGCGCGAGAACTGGCCGATCATGCTGAGATCGGTGTGCAGCACATTCGGCCGGTAGCCGGTAATGTTGAGCTGCGGCTCGAGAAAGTACGGGCGAGTGATCGGCACCGTCGGGTCCAGCTGCAAGGTCTGGTAGCGCAGGACCTGCATGCTGCTCTGCAGCCAGGGCGACGGCGCATAGCTCAGCGAGACCTGCTTGGGCAACTGGGTCAAGGACGTCTGCAACAGGCGCGATGACATGTCCTGCCAGTAGAAGTCGTCAGAAACGCCGTTCCAGTTGATGGCCGCCGTCACCCCGCGCCCGAGGTTGTGTACGTGCTCGATCCGGTAGCCGTAGCGCTGGCGATTCAGCGACTCGTCATTCGGCAGATATTCGGCCCGGGTCGTCCCCTGGAAATTGTGGTCGAGGTAGCGCGCCTCGATCCCCAGTTGCGTACCGCGCTTGCTCATGTAGCGCGGGAACAGGGTCAGATCGTAGTTCGGCGCGATATTCCAGTAATAGGGCAGGGTGAAGTCGACGCCACTGCGCGTCGAGGTCGAGAAATGCGGGTGCAGCAAGCCGGAGCGGCGCTGGCCATTGAGTGAAAACGAAGCGACCGGCGAATAGAAGAGCGGCACGCCGCCGAACCACAGCGAAGCATGCTTGGCCGTGCCTTCGTTGTTGTCGTAATCGAGGTGCGTTTCCGAGGTTTGCAGATACCAGTCTTCCTGGCCCGGCTTGCAGGTCGAAAACGAGTTCGAGAAAAAGGTGTACTGGTTTTCGCCCTCGAAATCGACACGCTCGGCCCGGCCGTTGGCTTCCGTCGGACGCTGCGGCGGCGACTGCGTCGGCAGGCCATAGCTGTTGGCGACGTTGAGCATCATCGGCGCGCCGGAGGTATTGGCATTGCTGCCGGCAACCGTGACGATAGTCGGCGTCGAGCTGTAGAACTTGCTCGGCGTTTCCTTGAGAATACGGTAGCGCACGTCTTCGGCCGAGCCGATTTGCTCGTCGAGCTTCATCTTCAGATGCGGCGTATCGATCTCGGTGCCATCCTGCAGCACACGCACCGAGCCAAAGGCCTCGATCTCGTCGTCGAGCATGCGATAAGTCAGGCGGTCCGCGAGAATCAGCGACCCGGTCTTGCGCAGTTCGACGTTGCCCTCGGCCACCGTCAGATCTTCAGCCTGGCCTTCGATCTGTTCGGCGCTGACGAACATCGGGTAATCGTCATCTTTCTTCAGCACAGCCGGGAATTCGATGCCGACTACGGCAGGCGTCGACGCCTGCCGTTTCTTGCCCTGCACATTGAAGCGGCGTTCCTGGCGCAGGCGAAGCGGCACATCGGCAGCCGCCAGCAGCACGATTTCGGGCGACTCCTCCGGCGCCTCGGCCATCGAGCTGATGCCCGAAAGCTGCAGACGCAGCACGTCGTCAGCGGCATGGCTGGTCTGCGCCCCGACAAACAGGCAGCAGACAAAAACAGCGAGCGGACGGCGGGCAAAACCGGGCATCAAGGCAATCTATGGAAGTCCGGGACCGGAACGGCCGATGCCCGAGTGTTAAAATCGCGCCATTTTACAACGAAGCGAACCCTAGCCGCTTATGGAACCCATGCCGCGCGATCAACTTGTTACAGACTGGGTTGCCAGTCGCTTTCCCGAACAATCCGTTCAGATCACCCCGGCCTCGGCCGATGCCAGTTTCCGCCGCTATTTCCGGCTGACCTGGCCGGATGGCCAGACACGCATCCTGATGGACGCGCCGCCGGAGAAAGAGGACTGCACACCCTTCATCCACGTCGCCGGCCTGCTTGCCAAGGCTGACCTCGCAGCGCCGCGCATCCTCGACAAGGATCTCGACAACGGTTTTCTGGTCCTCACCGACCTCGGCCGCATCGGCTATCTCGACGCGCTCAACGCCGACCTTTCGCTGGCCGACCTGCTGATCCGGCCGGTCCTCGACGTCCTGGTCAAATGGCAATGCTCGTCGACCGCAGCCACGCTGCCGCCCTACGAGGCCACGCTGCTGCGTCGCGAACTCGATCTTTTCCCGGAATGGTTCATCAGCCGCCACCTGGGCGTCGAACTCGACGACAGCGAAAAGTCCATGCTCGACCGAACCTTCAAGTTCCTCATCAACAACGCGCTGAATCAGCCCAAGGTCTTCGTGCACCGCGATTTCATGCCGCGCAACCTGATGGTCGTCGAAAGCGCCGAGCGCCTGACGCCAGGCATCATCGACTTCCAGGATGCCGTCTACGGCCCGATCACCTACGACATCGTTTCGCTGTTCCGCGACGCCTTCATCTCCTGGGAAGAAGAACAGGAGATCGACTGGGTCATCCGCTACTGGGAAAAAGCCCGCGCCGCCGGACTGCCCGTGCGCGAAGATTTCGGCGCCTTCTGGCGTGACTACGAACTGATGGGCCTGCAGCGCCATCTCAAGGTGCTCGGCATCTTCTGCCGCCTCAAGTACCGCGACGGCAAGGAAAAATACAGCGAAGACCTGCCCCGCTTCATGAACTACGCCCGCAAGACGGCCCACCGCTACGTCCAGCTCAAACCGCTGCTCAACCTGCTCGACAAGCTGGAAGGCAATACCGAGCAGATCGGCTATCGGCGCTGAATGAAAGCCTTCATCCTCGCCGCCGGTCGCGGCGAACGCATGCGGCCGCTCACTGACCACACGCCGAAACCGCTGCTGGTGGCCGGCGGCAAGCCGCTCATTGTCTGGCATCTGGAACGACTGGCGGCGGCAGGGTTCAGGGAAATCGTCATCAACCACGCCCACCTCGGTTCGCTCATTGAGCAAGCGCTGGGCGATGGCTCGCAATGGGGCCTGCACATCCAGTATTCGCCCGAACCGCCGGGCGCGCTGGAAACCGCCGGCGGCATCGCCACCGCCCTGCCGCTGCTCGGCAACGAGCCCTTTCTGGTGGTCAATGGCGATGTCTATTGCGATTTCGATTTTGGCCGTTTTTTCCGGTTGACCGTGGAAGGCTGGAAACCGGCCGCCCATCTGGTCATGGTCGCCAATCCGGCGCACCACACCGGCGGCGACTTCAGCCTGGACGGCGAACGCGTCGTCTACGCCAACGGCGAGCAAACCTTCACCTACGCCGGCATTGGCGTTTTCTCGCCAGCCTTCTTCGCCGGCGTGCAACCCGGCACGATCATGAAACTCCGCCCGCTGCTCGACGCCGCCATCGCTGCCGGCACACTGACCGGGGAACGCTTTGCCGGCCGCTGGGTCGATGTAGGTACGCCACAACGTCTGGCGGAACTGGATCAGGAACTGAAAAACGCATGAGCCACGCCCACTTTCTTGCCCGCCGCAAGCGCCTGTTGAAGACCATCGGCGACGGTGTCGCCATCGTGCCGACGGCGCCGGAAGTCATCCGCAACCGCGACGCGCATCATCTCTACCGTTTCGACAGCTATTTCTGGTACCTGACGGGCTTTCCGGAACCGGAAGCGGTCGTCGTGCTGATCGGCGGCAAGAAGCCCAAGTCCATACTGTTCTGCCGCGAAAAGCATGAAGAGCGCGAAATTTGGGATGGCTACCGCTACGGCCCAAAAGCGGCCAAGGTCGCCTTCGGCTTCGACGCCGCCTACCCGATCGAGCAACTCGACAAAAAACTGGCCGAATTCCTCGTCGACCGCGACACGTTGTGGCACGCCATCGGCCACGATGCCGAGTGGGATGCCCGCATCGCCAAGGCGCTCAATGAAGTTCGCGCCCAGACCCGGGCTGGCAAACGGGCGCCGCGCGCCATCCACGACCTGCGGGCCGAACTCGACAGCATGCGTCTGGTCAAGGACGCAGTTGAAGCCGGCATCCAGCAGCGCTCGGCCGACATTGCCAGCGCCGGTCACGCCCGCGCCATGCGCGCCTGCCGCCCCGGCCTGGCCGAGTACGAACTCGAAGCCGAGCTGACTTACGAATTCCGCAAGCGCGGCGCCGACGCCCACGCCTACACGCCCATCGTCGCCGGCGGCGCCAACGCCTGCGTGCTGCACTACGTCAGCAACGACAAGGTGCTCAACGACAACACGCTGGTCCTCATCGACGCCGGCTGCGAAGTCGAAGGCTACGCCGCCGACATCACCCGGACCTTCCCGGTCAATGGCCGCTTCAACGCCGCCCAGAAGGACGTTTACCAGATCGTCCTTGCCGCCCAGGACGCCGCCTTTGCCGCCACCGCCCCCGGCCGCCATTTCATGGAAGGCCACGACGCCGCTGTGCGCGTCCTGACGCGAGGCATGATCGACCTCAAGCTGCTCAGCGGTGACATCGACAACCTGATCGAAAAAGGCGACTACAAACGCTTCTACATGCACCGCACTGGCCACTGGCTTGGCCTCGATGTGCACGACGCCGGCGAATACAAGGTCGGCGACGAGTGGACCCAATTGCAGCCCGGCATGACGCTGACCGTCGAACCCGGCCTCTACATCCGTCCCGGCGCCGACATTCCGCCGGCGCTGGCCGGCATCGGCATTCGCATCGAGGATGACGTGCGCGTGACGGAAACCGGTTGCGACATTTTCACGACAGCCCCGAAGACGGTCGCCGAAATCGAGGAAGTCATGCGCCATGACTGAAACGGTCGACATCCTGATCATCGGCGCCGGCCCGGTCGGCATGACACTGCATCTGGCACTGGCCGCCGGCGGTCAGAATTCTCTGCTGATTGACCGTCAACCGCAGCAAGCCCGGCAAGACGACCCACGCGCCCTCGCCCTGTCGCACGGCGCCCGCCAGTTGCTCGAACAGATCAACAGTTGGCCGACGCGCGCCGCAACGCCGATTGAAACCATCCATATCTCGCAAAAAGACGGTTTCGGCCGGACGTTGATCGACCATCAGGAATACGACTTGCCCGCCCTCGGCTACGTCGTTCGCTACCGCGACCTGGCCGGCGCGCTGGCCGCCAATCTGTCTGCCGATGCCGTGCTCGCCGAAGCTGAAATCCTCGACATCACGCCAGACGACGACGGCGTCACGGTATCGCTGCGCCATGCCGGCCAATTGCGCACCATCCAGGCCAGACTGCTCGTTCACGCCGAAGGCACGCCCGGCGACGACCCGGCCGTCAAGGTCAGCGACTACGAACAGCATGCGGTCATTTGCGAAGTGACGCCGACGCCCGGCCACAACAAGCGCGCCTGGGAACGCTTCACCCCCGACGGCCCGCTCGCCCTGCTGCCGCTTGGCGACGAATACTCCATCGTGTTCACCCTGCCCCCAGCCAAGGCCGACGCGGTCATGGCGATGGACGACGAAACTTTCACCGCCGCCCTGCAACAACAGTTCGGTCGGCGCATGCGCTTCGCCAAACCGGGCAAGCGCAGCCGCTTCCCGCTCTTTCTTCGTCTGCGCGGCACCCTCGTCAAAGGCAACGAAGTCTGGATCGGCAACACCGCGCAAACCCTGCACCCGGTTTCCGGCCAGGGCTTCAATCTCGGCATCCGCGACGCCTGGCAACTATCCGAAATTTTGCTCAAAAACGGCGTTGACCGTGCAAGCCTCGAAAACTACGCCACCAGCCGGCGCCTCGACCGCCGCGGCAGCGCCTTCTTCACCGACCAGATCGTCCGCACTTTCTCGAACGATTTCGGCCCGCTCAAACTGGCCCGTGGCCTCGGCCTACTGGCGCTCGACATCTGCCCACCGGCCCGCCATTTCGTCGCCAAGCGCATGATCTGGGGCGCCCGCGCCTGGCCTTGATCCAGACCAAAGGCGGCAAGCCAGGGCATCGGTTACAGTGCCGCTCCGCCCATCCGCCCACCCCCGCATGAAAACAAGCACTGCCTGGTTCCTCGCCTGCCGTCCGAAAACGCTGTCCGTCTCGCTATCGCCGGTGCTCGTCGGGACGGTCATCGCCTGGCACGACAGCGCCACGCTGCTCTGGCTACCGCTGCTCGCCGCCGCACTTGGCGCCGCCTTCATCCAGATCGGCACCAATCTGTTCAACGACGTCGGCGACTTCCTGCGCGGCACCGACAGGCCGGGCCGCCTCGGCCCCAAACGCGCCACCGCCGAAGGCTGGCTGACGCCAAACAAGGTCAAGGTCGGCGCCTGGCTCAGTTTCGCCTTTGCCTTCCTGTGCGGCATCTATCTGGTCAACCACGGCGGCTGGCCCATCGTCGCCATCGGCCTCGCCTCTCTCGCCGCCGGCTGGGCCTATACCGGCGGACCGAAACCGATTGCCTACGGCCCGCTCGGCGAAGTTTTCGTCTTCATTTTCTTTGGCCTGGTCGCCGTCGGCGGCAGCTATTACCTGCAAACCTTCGGCCTGACGCTTACCGCACTGCTGGCCGCTGCACTGGTCGGCCTCCACGCCGCCGCGGTGATTACCGTCAACAATTACCGCGACCTCGACGGCGACGCCAAAAGCGGCAAACTCACGCTGGCCGTCCGCCTTGGCCGGCCACTGACGCGCCGCCTCTATGCGGCCGAAATGCTCGCACCCTACGCCTTGCTGCCGCTGCTCGCCGGGCTCGGCTGGCCGGGCGCGCTGCCGCTGCTGTCGTTACCACTCGCTATCAAATTGATCCGCCGCTTCCATCAGGAGCCACCCGGCCCGGCATTCAACAATATCCTCGCCGCCACCGCCGGATTGCAACTTGTCTTCGCCTTGCTGCTAACCCTCGCCTTTACAATTTGACTATTTTTTACCCGAGATTTACCAAAGCCCTCGTACGCCCATGGATTTTGCCGGTTTCCAGCTCCGAAATAATTTGTTTGTTGCTCCCATGGCCGGCGTGACGGATCGTCCTTTCCGCCAGTTGTGCAAGAAAATGGGCGCGGGACTGGCTGTCTCGGAAATGGTCACCTCGAACTCGCTGCTCTACGGCAGCAAGAAGACGCTGCGCCGGGCCAATCACGAAGGCGAAGTCGCACCGATCTCCGTACAGATCGCCGGCGCCGATCCGAAAATGATGGCCGAAGCAGCCAAACACAATGTCGATAACGGCGCCCAGATCATCGACATCAACATGGGTTGCCCGGCCAAGAAGGTCTGTAACGTCATGGCCGGCTCGGCGCTGATGCAGGACGAGGAGCAGGTCGGCCGCATTCTCGACGCTGTCGTCGCTGCCGTCCCGAACACGCCGGTCACCCTCAAATTCCGCACCGGCTGGAACATCGCCAACAAGAATGCGCCGACCATTGCGCGCATCGCCGAATCCGCCGGCATCCGTGCCGTCGCCATTCACGGCAGGACGCGTTGCCAGCAATACACCGGAGAAGCCGAGTACGACACCATCGCGCTGGTCAAGACGCTGATCCGCATTCCGGTCATCGCCAACGGCGACATCACGACGCCGGAAAAGGCCAAGCACGTACTGGATGTCACCGGCGCCGACGGCATCATGATCGGTCGCGCCGCCCAGGGCCGGCCCTGGCTGTTCCGCGAGATCGAACACTATCTGAAAACCGGCGAGCATCTGCCGCCGGCCAGGGTCACCGAGATCCACAGCATCCTGCTGGCGCACCTCGAAGACCTTTACGCTTTCTACGGCCCGGAAACGGGGTTCAAGGTCGCCCGCAAGCACATCTCCTGGTACACCAAGGGGTTGGTCGGGTCGGCGGCCTTCCGTAAGGAAATGAACGTCCTGCCCAGCATCGAACAACAGATGCAGGCAGTGAACGAGTTTTTCATCCGCCAGGCGGAAGAAAACGATATTTTAAAATATGACAAAGAGGAGGCGTTGGCAGCATGAGCCAACATGATTTGGGGCAGTGCGTCATCAACGCGCTGGAGCAGTATTTTCGCGATCTGGACGGGGAAAAGCCGGGCGCCATCTATGACATGGTTTTGAAGAGCGTCGAAAAACCGATGCTCGAAGTGGTGCTCGCCAAGGCCGGCACCAACCAGACGCTGGCGGCGGAGATGCTCGGCATCAACCGCAACACCCTGCGCAAGAAACTCACCGAACACCAACTACTGTAATCGCCATGACCATCAAGCAAGCACTGATTTCCGTTTCCGACAAAACCGGCGTTCTTGAATTCGCCCAGGGCCTTGCCGCCCAAGGCGTCAAGCTGCTGTCCACCGGCGGCACCGCCAAGATGCTGCGTGACGCCGGCCTCGCCGTCACCGAAATCGGCGACTACACCGGCTTCCCGGAAATGCTCGACGGTCGCGTCAAGACGCTGCACCCGAAAGTGCACGGCGGCATCCTGGCCCGCCGCGACTTGCCGGAACACCTGGCGACCATCGAACAGCACGGCATTCCGATGATCGACCTGGTCTGCGTCAATCTCTACCCGTTTGCGGCGACCATCGCCAAGGCCGGCGTAACGCTGGAAGACGCGATCGAGAACATCGACATCGGCGGCCCGGCCATGGTCCGTTCCTCGGCCAAGAACTACAACGGCGTTGCCATCGTCACCGATCCGGAAGACTACGCCCCGCTGCTCTCTGAAATGAAGGCCAATGGCGGCGCGCTGCAACTGGCGACCCGCTTCGGTCTGGCCAAGAAGGCCTTCACCCATACCGCCCGCTACGACAGCATGATTGCCAACTGGCTGACCGGCCTCGAAGAAGGCGCCGAAGCCAAGCCGGCCGAAGCCGCGCCGGTCCCGGCCATCTTCCCGGCCAAGCTGCAACTGGCCTTCGACCGCACCGAAATCCTGCGCTACGGCGAAAACTCGCACCAGTCCGCCGCTTTCTACCGCGAACCGAACCCGGTCGCCGGCAGCATCGCCGCCTACACGCAGCTGCAGGGCAAGGAACTGTCCTACAACAACATCGCCGACTCCGATGCCGCCTGGGAGTGCGTCAAGTCCTTCGACGCCCCGGCCTGCGTCATCGTCAAGCACGCCAACCCGTGCGGCGTCGCCATTGACGGCACCCTGCTCGGCGCCTACGAGAAGTCCTTCAAGACCGATTCGACCTCGGCTTTCGGCGGCATCATCGCCTTCAACGGCGAAGTCGGCATCGACGTGGTCAACGCCATGAACGAGCGCAAGCACTTCGTCGAAGTGCTGATCGCCCCGTCCTTCACCGCTGAAGCGAAGGCCGCGCTGGCCGGCAAGACCAATCTGCGCGTGCTGGTCGTGCCGATCTCGCGCCAGCTCAACGCGCTGGAATACAAGCGCGTTGGCGGCGGCCTGCTGGTTCAGACGCCGGACAACTTCACGGCGCAAGCCTCCGGCCTGAAGATCGTCACCAAGGTCCAACCCACCGCCCAGCAAATCGAAGACCTGCTCTTCGCCGAGCGCGTCGCCAAGTTCGTCAAGTCCAACGCCATCGTCTTCTGCGGGCCAGATGAGCCGCGTCGACTCGACCAAGATCGCCAGCATCAAGGCCCAGCACGCCGGCCTCGACCTTAACGGTTCGGTCGTCGCGTCGGATGCCTTCTTCCCGTTCCGCGATGGCGTCGACGTGCTGGCTGCCGCCGGTGCCAAGGCCGTCATCCAGCCGGGTGGCTCGATGCGCGACGAGGAAGTCATCGCGGCTGCCGACGAGCATGGCTTGGCCATGGTCTTTACCGGCGCCCGCCACTTCCGCCACTGATTTCGTTCCCGGCGCAACCGTGACTATGTCGACTTCGCCTTGCCGTGCTAACCGCACTGCCTGCGGCTCATCTTCGTGTCACGGCCGCCCCGTAAACGAAATGCCTTCCGGGGCTCGAAGAACTAAGGAAAATCAAGCATGAAACTACTGGTAATCGGTTCCGGCGGCCGCGAACACGCCATGGCCTGGCG
>VIKE01000079.1 GCA_008080565.1 Rhodocyclaceae bacterium
CAGGACACCGGTATCGGCATGGTCTTCATCAAGGTCGGCATGCAGGTCACCTGGCCGGATGCCACCATGAGCATCCAGCAGATGATCGACGAAGGCGTCCGTCGTGCCTACGGCAACCCGGACAATCCGCTGCGCGCCTCGGTGCTGGCCGACCCTGCCGGCGCCCGCAAGAACACCAAGGACAACACCCCGGCTGTCGTCCATTTTGAGATCGTTCCCGGCCATCACGTCGAAGTGATCTGCGCCGCCAAGGGTGGCGGCTCGGAAGCGAAATCGAAGTTCGCCATGCTCAACCCTTCCGACGACCTCGTCGATTGGGTACTGCACAAGATCCCGGAAATGGGCGCTGGCTGGTGTCCGCCCGGCATCATCGGCATCGGCATCGGCGGCACGCCGGAGAAGGCCATGCTGCTGGCCAAGGAATCGATCATGGCGCCGGTCGACATCCACGAACTGAAAGCCAAGGCTGCCACCGGCGCCAAGCTGACCCGTCCGGAAGAACTGCGCCTCGAACTGATGGAAAAGATCAATGCCTTGGGCGTCGGCGCCCAAGGCCTCGGCGGCCTGACCACCGTGCTTGACGTCAAGGTGTTGGACTACCCCTGCCACGCCGCCAACTTGCCAGTTGCGCTGGTCCCGAACTGCGCGGCAACCCGTCACTGCCATTTCCATCTGGATGGCTCCGGCCCGGCCAAACTTGAAGTTCCAAAGCTGGAAGACTGGCCAGCCGTCACCTGGACGCCGGACCTCAAGTCGGCCACCCAGGTTAACCTGAACACCCTGACCAAGGAAGAAGTCGCTTCCTGGAAACCGGGCCAGAAACTGCTCCTCAACGGCAAGATGCTGACCGGCCGCGATGCCGCCCACAAGCGGATTTCCGACATGCTGGCCAAGGGCGAGAAGCTGCCGGTCGACTTCACCAACCGCGTCATTTACTACGTCGGCCCGGTCGATCCGGTCCGTGACGAAGTCGTCGGCCCGGCCGGCCCGACCACCGGCACCCGGATGGACAAGTTTACCCGGATGATGCTCGAACAGACCGGCCTGATCTCGATGATCGGCAAGTCCGAACGCGGTCCGGTGGCCATCGAGGCGATCAAGGACAACAAGTCGGCCTACCTGATGGCCGTCGGCGGCGCTGCCTACCTGGTCGCCAAGGCGATCAAGTCGGCCAAGGTCGTCGGCTTTGCCGATCTGGGCATGGAAGCCATCTATGAGTTCGATGTCGAGAACATGCCGGTGACGGTTGCCGTCGACTCCTCCGGTGTCAGCGTGCACGAAACCGGCCCGAAGGAATGGCAGATCAAGATTGGCAAGATTCCTGTCTCTGCCTAAGCCTTTCTCTGGACAACAAAAACCCGGCCAAGGCCGGGTTTTTGTTGGGTCGCTGCCAGGGAAAAACTGTCAGCAGTTTTCTTCAACGCTTCCCGTCGGGCAGAGCGGAGACTCACCGGCAGCACGCAATTTCCGGCATTTTTTGCAAACTGCACTGATCCAGCCCTTGCAGGACATCATGTCCGGGAGCGACTCTTCGGCCAGCATCTCTTTCAGGCGGGCAAAAAACGCCTCCTGGTTGATGCTGTCCCCGCCACAACCGGTCATGCAGACTACCCGGTTGCCACCGGAAAGATGCGCCGCATCATGGCGGCTGATCGCCAGATGCAACAGTTCGTCGGTCGTCGTTGCCGCATAATCGTCCGGCAAGGCAGCGATGCCCACGCTGACGGTTACCGCGACTCGCGTCCCCTGTATTGAAATATTTGCTGCGGACATCGCCCGGCAAACGCTGCGAGCAAATTTCTCGCACTGTTCGCGCCCGGCCATCCTTGAAATGATGGCGATGCGCCCGCCGACCAGCGGCAGCATGCTTTCATCCGAATTAATCTTGCTCGCCAGCAAACCAAGTATTTTCTGGACAATTCTGTCGGCCAGATCCCAGCCGTAACGAACCCTGAAGTCTTCGTAGCCATCCAACCCAAAGACCAGGACGCCAAGCGGTTGCGGATCATGAATCAGTGCCAGCGAGTCTTGCAGGCACGGCTCTCTGGCACCTTCGGACAGCCTTATCGCAGGGGCGACCTGATTTGTCGGCGATGCGTCAACCAGGCCAGGAAGGCTATCGACGCGCTGCAAGAAATCACTCACGCTGACTTCACTTTGCTCGCCAAATTCGGCAACAACCGCGGTCGATTCGGTTGCTGAATTCAGATCAGGATCAATCAGGCGGAGCAGTAAACTTTGAAACTCGGGACCGGCACTTCTTTTCGGAATGAATTCGGAAACACCGAGTTGTTTTGCCTGCTCCCGCCCGTCTTCCGAGAAGCTGTCGGAAACCAGCTGAAAATAAGGCAGCTGATTGAGGCGAGCCAATTTGCTGGCCCTGAGCCGCTCGACAAGCCCGGCCCCCTCGAGCGTGGAGATATCCAGCCCGGAAAATACAGCGATGATCGACGAGTCCAGAACAAGCGTTTGCCACGCCGACTCTGCATCGCGCTCCTCGCAAACCTCAAAATGTCCGCGCAAAAGCTTGCCAAGTGACGCTCGAACCAGCCGCGAAGCGTCCACAATCAGGACTTTCTGCAACTTCGTCATATCTCTTCCACGCAAATTCGCTTATACGACACGATTGTAAGAATGCTACGACCAAAGACGTAGTTTAATTCATTCAGCGAAATGCCGCTTACATTACTGACTTCTTGTTCATTTTCTCATTTCACCTGAATTGATATATTTTTCGTCCCGTTGATCACCTGAACCGCCTGACCACCCAGTCCGGATATACCTGTCCACCAACATGTTCCGCAAATTCCGCATCCTGATCCTGCTGCTTGTCCTCGCCACTGTCGGCCTTGGCGCGTGGCGCTCGAATTCCCGGCTGACGGCTTGGGAACACACCATCCACGTCGCGATTTATCCGATTGCCGGCGACAACTCTCCAGCCACTGCCGCCTACGTTAGCGGCCTGAATAACGAAAGCTTTACGGAAATTGCGCAGTGGCTACAGCAACAGACGGAAAAACAGGGGCTCGCCATACTGCAACCGGTCGCGTTGCGTGTTTCACCGCCGCTGGCCGATACTCCGCCCTTGCGGCCAAGCCAGCCAAGCGCGCTGGATGCCGTTCTGTGGAGCCTGAAACTGCGCTGGTGGGCATCGCAGCACGACAAGATCGACGGCCCGAAACCGCATGTCCGCCTGTTCGTGCTCTTTCACGATCCCGAACTCAATTCGTCGGTTCCCCATTCGACTGGCCTCAGCAAGGGACAGATTGGCGTCATCCACGCCTATGCCTCGCGCCGGCAACGCCGGCAAAACGCCGTGGTCATTGCCCACGAAATGCTGCACACCTTCGGCGCCACCGACAAATACGATCTGATGACACTGCAGCCGATCTACCCGCAGGGCTACGCCGAACCGGGACGAACCCCGCGACTGCCACAGGAGATGGCAGAAATTATGGGCGGGCGTATCCCGGTGGATGAACAGACCGCCGAGATCCCGATCAACCTTGCCGATACGCTGATCGGACCGGAAACCGCGCGGGAAATCGGCTTGCTACGGTCAACCGGAAAAAACGGCCAAAATTGAAATCCTCCCGAGCGCTGAATCAGCGCTCGGTCTTGCCCACCACGCCCCACAGCGCGCGGAACTTGCCACGCAGTGTCAGCCTTTCGTCCGACAAGGCTTCAAGGAAATCGGACATGCGCTTCGACTTGGCCACGGCAAACAGTACCAGGCCGATAAACACCGAGGTCGCAATCAGCCCATGCAGGGCGCGTTCGATTATCGAACCCTCGCCGAAGGCAATGATGTTCATGCCGAAATAGCCGGTTGTCACCGTCGCGATCAAACCCAGGATCGTGATCACGGTCAGCCGGACAACGGTATTCGATTGCCGGCGCTGCGAGTCACTGTCGAGGTAGTGGCTCATCTCGCGAATTTCGTCGCGGACGTCGTCATACAGCGCATCGTTGTGCAGATGGTTGGAACACAGCCGGTACATGGCCTGGACGTGCGGCCGTTCGGAAAGCTCATGAAACCAGTAGCGGTGCGTGAAGCGCAGGAAAGTCTCGAAATTGGCCCGGATCCGCCGCTTGAAGCGGCGCACGGAATTGTCATTGCGGATATCGAGATCATTGACCGCGTCGACCAGCACCTCGGAAAACGCCAGCAGCGAGGCCCGGTGCAAATGCGCGATGAGAAAGACGAGGAAATACTGGTGACGGAATTGCGCCAGAACACCGCGTTCGCCATCGACAAAAAACGGAAAAGCCGTATCGCCGACCACTGTGAAGGCGTTGCCGGTGCACATGAAGCGCGTGTTTGGCCCGGCCTCGCTGTCGGTCCAGAAGCGGTCGTGACAGAACCGGCTTTCGAACTCGATGACGCCCGGTTCGTTGATCGGCAGCGTTTCGTTCGGGTGCAGCATGGTCGCCAGACCGATCCGTACCCATTCCTCGCGGCTTAGCGTGCGCGGCTGGTCAACGGCAAGAAAGGCCATGACCGGCATGCGCTGGTATTCGATCAGGCGGTAACGCAAATCGCCCTCTTCGTCGGAATGCGCCAGCACCATCGGCCGCAGCAGGCTGGCCCAATGCTCGGAAATGCACGGGCTGCGATGCTGACAGACATAGCTCAGGTATTTTTCGCGTTTTTCGGCATCGGAACGGGCAATGACTTGACCATCGACGCCGATCCACTCGGCCAGATAGACGTTGTGCAAACCCTCGCCGCCCTCTTCCCAGCCAGACGGATAAGCCCGCCCGAAGCGGAAGAGGAAATCGCGCACGGTATCGAGCGGCAGGTTATTGGCCCGCACCTCGAGATTGAGTTGCACGACATCGAGATCGTGGAAGAAATAGAGATCGAGGTGCACGATGTCGAGCTCGATCGGCGCCTGCCCCTTGCGCAGCGTCACCCGCAGCCGGTCAATGTCCTTGCGCCGAAAAACATGCATCGGCGAGCCGCCCGGCGGGTCGTCCTGCGACGAATTGCGCGAGCGGCCTTCACCGTACAGAAAGCGCTGCACATAGGGCAAAAACGAAACGAACTCACGGTAATGGCGCTCCTTGAACTGACCGGCATCCTCCATGAACTCGTCATCGATCCGACGCCATGGATGCGTCTCGGTCCGCGACTCGAAAATTTCCCAGTGCCGCCCCTCGCTACCGGTAATCGCCATCGGTTCAAGCTGTAGCGGCCAGACCAGGCTGGCGTGAAAGAGCCGAACGCGACCGTTCTCCGGATCGCCCTGCGTGTCGGTCATACGATTTCCCCGTGTGGACTGCTCATTCCGATTCTATCGCCCCATCAATAGTCTCGAAGTATCCGACAAATCGGCCGATCCGCAATGGGCAAAAGCCGGCATCAAGCCAGCCTCGCCACATCTGCGTCAATGGTCAGGAAACCATTCGTTCGGCCCGGGCGCGATCCCACAGGCGCTTGTTGATTTCCTCGATCGGCAACTCGAAACGGAAGTGCTTGTCGAGTTCCCTGAGGATAGGCATCAATTGCATCCCGACCGTCCCCAGACAGGGCCTCAGCTCAGCAGGATCGATCGTCGCCAGCAGCTCCTTGAGTTGTGGCACAAAGGATTCGCAACTGGCATAGCTCAAACCCTGCAAGCTCGATGCGGCCATCACCCGATTGCCACCGGCCCGGGCAGCGGAGTCAAGACGCTCATAAGCCAGTTGCAGTAGCGTCTGCTCAGTCAGGTCGATGCCGTCATCGGGAACAACTGCGACACCAACGCTGACTGTCAGATGGATGCGCTGGCCTTCGACGGATATTTGCGCGCTCGCCATCGCCTTGCAGATCCGGCTGGCAAATCCGGCACAAATCGAGGCAGACGTTGATCTCGTCACAATCACCACCCGACCATCTGCGAGTTGCCCGATAAAGTCCTCTGGCCGAATCTTCCTCGACAACAGGAAACAGAATCGTTGCGCCGAACTGAACGCCAGTTCAGCCCCGTAGCGAACGACCAGATCATCATAGCCGTCGAGGCCAAAGGCCAGAACACCAACACCTTGGCCCTCCTGCGCCTCGGGTAAGGTTTTCGCCAGATACTCTTCAAGCATCTCTTCGGCGAGCACCGTATCGTCGTTACTGTAGTCGTCGTCTCCCGACTCTTCGCGCTCCGTTGGCTCCAGTCCGGCAATCTGTCCCATGATGTTGCTGATGCCGATATCGGATTGCGCGCCAAACTGCTCGAAGGGTTCTTCAGGAAGCGGTGGTGGCGCCTGAACACGCCCATCAGCTGCGTCTTCACGCCATTCCATCTGGGCCGAAACAAGGCTTTCGATCGATGGGCTGGTCGAACCCTTCACGACAAATTCGGTAACACCCAAACTCTTCGCTTTTTGTCGTTCATCATCGGAAAAGCTGTTCGAAACCATCAGCAAAAACGGAACGTTTTTCAAGCGCGACAACTTGCTGTCGCGCAGGCGCTCAAGCAAGCCGCGGCCATCGTCTCTGTCCAGAGTCATTCCGGAGACGACAGCAACAATGGCGCTGTCGAGGACCATGGTCTGCCATGCCGACTCGTCATTGTCCTCATCACGGACTTCAAAACGATCAGACAGTTGCTTGGTCAGCGATACGCGAACAACTCTCGATGCATCGACAACCAGAACCTTGCGCTTATTTACCATCTATATTCCAAATTCGCCAATTATTTCAAATACTTGAATTTCAGTTCCACCGGGATTCAAGTGTAAACGACGCGGCACTATCCAAGTCAAGATTGCCGCATGTAAATATCTGTTGTGTGCCCGTCGACTTAGTTGTCCCCTGGCGCTTGATTTTGTTGGCGAGCTAATCCATAGTTCGATAACTGTTTTTTTGCCCATTTCCAGGAAATCCGATGAACGCACGCCGTACCTTCCGCTCAGCCACTGCCTTTGCAGTGGAACCTGTTGTCGTACGCGTAGTCGTAGTAGGCGTCGTTATGCACGCGCCGTCGCGGATCGGGTAAGCAGAAGCAGCACAGAACCCCAAACCCCGCCGGCGCAAACCGGCGGGGTTTTTGTTTTTGGAGCCCGCCGGTTGCGCCACCAACCAAAAGGAAATCTCCATGACAGAAACTCTCACCGGCGCCCAGATTACCGTGCGTCTGCTCGAACGCCAGGGCATCCGCACCGTGGCCGGCATCCCCGGCGGCGCCATCCTGCCGATTTACGATGCGCTCGGCCAGTCGACCGCCATCCACCACGTCCTCGCCCGCCACGAGCAAGGGGCTGGTTTCATGGCCCAGGGCATGGCCCGCACCACCGGTCAGCCGGCCGTCTGCCTCGCCTCCTCCGGCCCCGGCGCGACCAACCTGCTGACCGCCATCGCCGACGCCAAGCTCGATTCGATCCCGCTCGTCGCCATCACCGGCCAGGTGCCCAAGGCAATGATCGGCACCGATGCCTTTCAGGAGGTCGACACCTACGGCCTGAGCATTCCGATCACCAAGCACAATTTCCTCGTCTCGTCGGCCGATGAACTGCTCGAAGTCATCCCGCGCGCCTTCCGGATCGCCGCCTCCGGCCGCCCCGGCCCGGTGCTCATCGATATCCCGAAGGACGTGCAGGCACAGGCCATCGAGATCAGCGAATGGCCGGAACCCGGTCGCGCCGAGCCGGCTCCGGCGGCCGATTCGGCGCTCATCGAACAGGCGGCGGCGATGATCAACGCGGCCGCACGGCCCATCCTTTACCTCGGCGGCGGCGTCATTCATTCCGGCGCCTCGGCAGCGGCCATCGAGCTGGCTGAAAAGGCCAGCCTGCCGACCGTCATGACACTCATGGCGCTCGGCGCGATGCCCGTCGATCACCCACTGGCGCTCGGCATGCTCGGCATGCACGCCGCCCGCTACACCAATCTGGCACTCGACGAATGCGACCTGCTGATCGCCGTCGGCGCCCGCTTCGACGACCGGGCCACCGGCAAGGTCGCGGCCTTCTGCCCGCAGGCGAAAATCATCCACATCGACATCGATCCGGCCGAACTCGACAAGATCAAGACGGCGCACATCGGCATCACGGCCGACATCGGCGAGGCACTCGACCTGTTGCTGCCGGTCGTATTTCAAAATCCGCGAAAAATCTGGGTTGACCGTAGCAATGCGCTCAAATCCGAGTTCCCGTTCGATCTGCACAGCACCGACAACCCGCGTTCGCATTTCGGCCTGATCCAGAGCGTCGCCGCCTGCCTCGACGACGACCGCTGCGCCGCCCGCGTCAGTGGCTGACCTCCGGCGGTCTCGGCACGATGGGCTTCGGCGTGCCGGCCGCCATTGGCGCGGCGCTGGCCGAACGCGGTCGCACCGTCGTCTGCTTCACCGGCGACGGCTCGATCATGATGAACATCCAGGAACTGGTCACCGCCGCCGAGGAAAACGTGAACATCAAGATCGTGCTCATGGACAACGCCACGCTCGGCCTCGTCCATCAGCAACAGACGCTGTTCTACGGCGAGCGCCTGTTCGCCTCGCAGTTCAGATCGTCGCCGGATTTCGTCAAGATCGCCCGGGGCTTCGGCATTGCCGCGGTCGACCTCGACACCTCGGCCAATCCTTGCGCGACACTCATGGAAGCCATTTCCCGCCCCGGCCCCTGCCTGATCCACGCCAGCATCGATGCCGAGCAGAAGGTCTATCCCATGGTGCCACCGGGCGCCGCCAACCGCGACATGATTGGAGCCTGAGATGAACGCCATCAACCGTAACGAACAAAACGCCCTGGCCCGCGCCGTGCTGGAAATCGATGTCAACAACCACGCCGGCGTCATGTCGCACGTCGTCGGCCTGTTTTCACGGCGTTCCTACAACGTCGAAGGCATTCTCTGCCTGCCGGTCGGCGACGGGCGGCAGAGCCGCATCTGGCTACTGGTCAATGAAGACCAGCGGCTGGCGCAGATGATGAAACAGGTAGAAAAGCTCGAGGATGTCATCGCGATTCGCCGGCACAATGCCGACCACGCGGTCTTTCAGGATCTGGAAACCTTCTTCCGGCCTTGACCGGGAGCGATCAGGAAGCTGCCGGGTTTTCCCGGCACTTCCGTTTGTATTCGCGGATCAGTTCGAGTTCGTCATCGCTGATCGACTCGAAGCGTAAACCGACCAGCCGGCGCTCACCAAGCCGGCGGATGCGCATGATGCTGACGTAGGCTTCGACCTTTCCGCCCAGATCGGGCGAATCGATCCGGCAGACACCGACCTCGCCGCTCGGTTTGGCGCCGAGAACGGCCGCGTCGATGAGCACGCCGATACCGGAAACCGAAATGTCAGCCGCCGGTAACTCAAGGTGCATGCCACCCAGACTCAGGGAGACATGGCCTTTGAGGAATACGCGAGGGGAGCGGCGACGTTCTTTCACGGTGGATTTCCAGCACAATACCAAACAGACATTTTTGCACGGGCGTGGTTCAAACGCACGACAATTACATGGATTTACCATAGCCGGATGGCACCGCAAAATCCAGTCCCCAGCGCCGATGCCGCCCCGCCAAGGCCCGGCTATACTCTGCCTTTCTGCCCAACCATTGACGAATCATGACTCACAGCATCAGCTGGCAAAGCGCCCACGCCTACACCGACATCCTTTACGAAACGGCCGAAGGCATTGCCAAGATCACCATCAACCGCCCGGAACGCCGCAACGCCTTCCGCCCGGAAACGGTCAATGAACTGATCGACGCCTTCCACCGCGCCCATCGCGACAACAGCATCGGCGCCATCATTTTGACCGGCGCTGGCAACGAAGCTTTCTGTTCCGGCGGCGACCAGAAGGTACGCGGCGCGGAAGGCTACATCGACGAGGGCGGCACACCGCATCTGAACGTGCTCGATTTGCAGATGCAGATTCGCCGACTGCCCAAGCCGGTCGTCGCCATGGTCGCCGGCTTTGCCATCGGTGGCGGCCACGTCCTGCACCTCGTCTGCGACCTGAGCATCGCGGCCGACAACGCCCGTTTCGGCCAGACCGGCCCGCGTGTCGGCAGCTTCGATGCCGGCCTCGGCGCCGGACTCATGGCGCGGACCATCGGTCTCAAGCGGGCCAAGGAAATCTGGCTGCTCTGCCGCCAGTACGACGCGGCCACGGCACTGGACTGGGGGCTGGTCAATGCCGTCGTGCCGGTGGAAAAACTCGAAGAAGAAACCGTGAACTGGTGCCGCGACATGCTCCAGTTGTCGCCCATGGCGCTGCGCATGATCAAGGCCGGCTTCAACGCCGACACCGACGGGCTGGCCGGCATCCAGGAACTGGCCGGCAACGCCACCGGCCTGTTCTACATGAGCGAGGAAGGCCAGGAAGGCCGCAACGCCTGGCTCGAACGCCGCCCGCCCAATTTCGCCAAGTACCGCAAACGGCCGTGAAAATAATTGCCGCCGACTGGCAGCCCTACGCCCTGCTGCTCAAGCGCCCGTGGCGAACCAGTCGCGGCGAGTTTGATCAGCGTGAAGGCTGCCTGCTCCGCCTGCAATCGGCCGACGGTTTGACCGGCTGGGGCGACTGCGCCCCGTTGCCCGAATTCGGCATCAGCGAGGCATCGGCCACGGCCTTCGCCGAAGAATGCGCCCACCTCGATCTGATTGCCCAGCAAGCCGGGCTGCCCCTCAATGCCTGGCTCAGTGGCGAGCCGCCGGTGACCAATCTCACGGTCAACCGGAATTTTGGGCCAATTTTGAAATGTTCTGTAGAAGCGCTGGTCGATGCCGCCAACGCCGGCTTCAGCATTCTCAAGCTCAAAGTCGGCGGCGCTCCGCTCTGCGATGAAATCGCCGCCCTGCACCGACTCGCCAAGTCGTTGCCGACCGAGCTGCGCCTGCGCCTCGACGCCAACCGCGCCTGGAACTTCGCCGAGGCGCAAAGCTTCATCGCCGCCTGCGCCGGCCTGCCCATCGAAGGCCTCGAAGAACCGCTGGCCGAACCGACGCCGGATTTACTGCAAAAACTGCAGTCGACCGCAGCCTTCCCGCTGGCCATCGACGAGTCGATCCATCTCCTCGACGCCGATTTTTTCCGCCATCCGCCGGTCGGCCGCATCGTCATCAAACCGGCTCGCCACGGCGGCCTGCTGGCCAGCGTCGAACTCGCCCTGCGCGCCCGCGCCTCGGGCATCGAGGTGATCGTCACCTCCAGCCTGGAAAGCACCTGCGGCCTGCTCGCCTGCGCCCATCTCGCCGCTGCCGTAGCGCCGGACGCCGTGCACGGCCTGGCCACGGCCGACTGGTTTGCCGAAGACACCGGCAGCACGCCAGCCATCGTCGGCGGTCGGTTGCAGCTACCGACCGGCCCCGGGCTCAGCTTTCAAGTCCTCAAGCCTTAAGTCCCCCGGCAGCCGTCGCCTGGCACCAATCTTTACGACATTTTTACGCCGGGATGGCGAGAATATTCATTGTTTTTAGACGCAACGACGTAGGCTGGAAATGTCGGATTGCAGAAAGAAAATCATGAACAGCGAAAACCCCGTGATCACCCCACTTCCGGAGCGTTTCAAGCCCTGGCAGCGGACCTTGCTCACGGTATTGGCGTGCACCGCAACCACGCTGGTGGCGACACCCCTGCTCGGCTATCTCGACCTGGCCAATATCGTCATGCTCTTTCTGCTCACGGTATTGCTGGTCGCCATCACGTTCGGGCGCGGCAGCGCGGTGCTCGCCTCAATTCTCGGCGTCCTGCTCTTCGACATCTTTTTCGTTCCGCCGCGCTTTTCGCTGGCCGTCGAAAACATCCAGTACCTGGTGACTTTCGCCGTGATGCTGATCACCGGCCTGATCACCGGCCAACTGGCCGCCGGCCTCAAACAAAAGGCGCGTGAAGCGCAGACCCGCGAGCAACGCACGCAGGCGCTCTACGACGCCGCCCGGCAACTGGCCGGTGCGCTGACCCAGGCCCAGGTTATCGACATCGCGCGCAGTTTCACGCAAGCGCAGCTTGAAGCGGAATCGCTCATTCTGCTGCCCGACGAGCACGGCCAGCCAACGCTGGCGACATCGGCCACCTCGGCCTGCAAGGTCAATCCACTGCTCGCCAACATTGCTGAAGACAGCGGCAAGACAGTCCGCAACCATGAAATGTCCGGCAGCGGTTATGCCGCGCTCTACCTGCCCTTGCGCGCCTCGATGCGGACCCGCGGCGTGCTCGCCATCGCCTTCCCGGCCGACGTCGTCAGCCTACCCGACGAACACGTTGCCTTGCTTGAAGCCTTGGCCTCGCTGATCGGCATCGCCCTCGAACGGCTGCATTACGTCGACGTCGCCCAGTCGACGCAGCTCAAGATGGTTTCCGAGCGGCTGCGCAGTTCCATCCTGTCGGCGCTCTCGCACGACTTGCGGACGCCGCTGACGGCGCTGGTCGGGCTGGCCGACTCGCTGTTCCTGATCAAGCCGGCGCTGCCCGACTCTGCCCTGGAAACCGCTCAGGCTATGCACGAACAGGCCGCCCGTCTGGCCAACCTGGTCGGCAATCTGCTCGACATGGCGCGCCTCAATGCCGGCGAAATCAATCTGCGCCGCGAGTGGCAACCGCTCGAGGAAGTCATCGGCGCCAGCATCAAGCTCATCGAAAGTGCGCTCGTCGCCCATCCGGTCAAGGTCAGCCTGCCGCCCGACCTACCGCTGCTCGAGTTCGATGCCGTGCTGCTCGAACGCGTCTTCTGCAATCTGCTCGAAAACGCCGCCAAGTACGCGCCGGCGGACAGCACTATCGACATCACGGCGCAGCCGGTCGGCGAGTTTGTCGAAGTCGCCATCAGCGACCGCGGCCCCGGCTTTGCGGAGACCGACAACGAGCGCTTGTTCGACATGTTCGTGCGTGGCGACGGCGTTGCTGGAAAACCGGGCACCGGCCTCGGCCTGGCCATCTGCCGGGCCATTGTCGAAGCGCATGGCGGCACCATTCGCGCCACCAATCGGCCGGAAGGCGGCGCCTGCATCAGCTTCACCTTGCCGCGCGGCACGCCGCCCGTCCTCGAGGAAGAAAGCGTATGAACGCGCCCAAACCCAAGGTCCTGCTCATTGAGGATGAGAAGACCATCCGCCGTTTCGTCCGGGCAGCCGTCGAGGAGGAAGGCTGTGCCGTGATCGAAGCCGAAACGATGGCCGGCGGCCTGATCGAGGCCGGCGTCCAGAAGCCCGACCTGCTCATCCTCGACCTCGGCCTGCCCGACGGCAACGGCATCGATCTGATCCGCGACCTGCGCGGCTGGTCGGAAGTGCCGGTGCTGATCCTCTCGGCCCGCACCCAGGAAAACGACAAGATCGACGCCCTCGACGCCGGCGCCGATGATTACCTGACCAAGCCGTTCAGCGTCGGCGAGCTGCGCGCCCGCCTCCGCGCCCTGTTGCGCCGGCGTCTGCGCAGCGGCGAGGGTGCGACGCCGGTCGTTGAATTTGGGGATGTCACGGTCGACCTGTCCCGCCGCCTGGTGTCGAGGGGCGGCGAAACCGTTCATCTGACGCCCATCGAATACCGCCTGCTGTCGACGCTGCTCGGCCACCCCGGCAAGGTGCTCACCCAGCGCAACCTGCTGCGTGAAATATGGGGTCCGTCCTACGTCGAAAGCAGCCATTACCTGCGGGTGTACGTCGGCCATCTGCGCCAAAAACTAGAGAACGACCCAACCCAGCCCCGCCATTTCCTGACTGAAACCGGCGTCGGCTACCGCTTCCAGCCGTAAGGAACTTCCATGAAAACCACTGACAACAAGCGTCTCGCCACGCTGACCCTGGCCGCCCTCGGCATTGTTTACGGCGACATCGGCACCAGCCCGCTCTACGCCATCAAGGAAGTCTTCGGTGGCGCCCACCACCCAGTGCCGATCACGCCGGACAATGTCCTCGGCGTGCTGTCGCTCTTCCTCTGGTCGCTGCTCATCGTCGTCACGCTGAAGTACGTGTCCTTCATCATGCGCGCCAACAACAAGGGCGAAGGCGGCATCATCGCGCTGATGACGCTGGCCCTGCACAACGGCAACCCGGCGTCGCGCCGGCACAAACTGCTCATTGCCCTCGGCCTGTTCGGCGCCGCGCTGTTCTACGGCGACGGCGTGATCACCCCAGCCATTTCGGTGCTCTCCGCCGTCGAGGGTCTGGAAATCATCACCCCGGCATTCAAACCCTATGTGCTGCCGATCACGCTGAGCATCCTGATCGGCCTGTTCTTCTTCCAGCGCCGCGGGACGGCCAGCGTCGGCGCCCTGTTCGGCCCGATCATGGTGCTCTGGTTCGCCGTGCTGGCTAGCTTCGGGGCGATGGCCATCATCGAGCACCCGGCCGTCCTGGCTGCGGTCAACCCGGTTTACGGCCTGAATTTCCTGCTTGGCAATTCGGTCCTCGGGTTCTTCGCCCTTGGTTCCGTCGTCCTGTGCATTACCGGAGCCGAGGCGCTCTATGCCGACATGGGCCACTTCGGCGCCAAGCCGATCCGCTATGCCTGGCTCGGCTACGTGCTGCCGGCGTTGGTCATCAACTACTTCGGCCAGGGTGCCCTGCTCCTCGACAACCCGGGCGCCGTCGAAAACCCGTTCTACCTGCTCGCCCCGGAATGGGCACGCTATCCGTTGGTCATCCTGGCCACCATCGCCACCATCATCGCTTCGCAAGCGGTCATCTCGGGCGCCTTCTCAATCACCCAGCAGGCCATCCAGCTCGGCTACACGCCGCGCCTCGAAATCCAGCACACCTCCGACCGCGAGATCGGCCAGATCTATCTGCCGGCCATCAACTGGCTATTGCTCATCGCCATCATCGGGCTGGTCATCGGTTTCGGCAGTTCGTCGAATCTGGCCGCGGCTTACGGCATTGCGGTGACCGGAACGATGCTGATCACCAACCTGCTGGCCATCGCCGTCGCCATCCGCCTGTGGCAGTGGAGCCCGTGGCGGGCGGTGCTCGGCGCCCTGCCCTTCATCGTCATCGACCTCGGCTTCTTCCTTGCCAATTCGGTCAAGATTCCGGATGGCGGCTGGTTCCCGCTGGTCTTCGGCCTCGGCGTCTTCATCCTGCTGACCACCTGGAAACGCGGCCGCGAACTACTGCATGAGCGCCTGGCCGCCGATGCGCTGCAACTCAAGCTCTTCATCGAAGACATCGCCGGCGGCGGCATCGAGCGGGTACCCGGCACCGCCATTTTCCTGACGCCGAATCCGGAAGCAGTACCGCACGCCATGCTGCACAGCCTCAAACACTTCAAGACGCTGCACGAGCAGGTGGTGGTTCTCAGCGTGTCAGTATTCGATGTGCCCTACGTGCCGGAAATCGACCGCATCGAAGTGCGCAAGCTGCCCGGCAATTTCTCGCAGGTCGTCGTCCAGTATGGCTACAAGGACGAACCCGATATTCCAGCCGCCCTGGCGCTATGCAGCAAGGCCGGCGTGAGTATTGACATGATGGAGTCGTCGTTCTTCCTCGGCCGCGAAACGCTGATTCCAAAACTGAAATCGGACATGGCCTACTGGCGCGAATTGCTCTTCGTCGCCATGTTCCGCAACGCCGGCAGCGCGACGGCCTACTTCAAGATTCCGTCGAATCGCGTCGTCGAGTTGGGGGCGCAGATTGTGCTGTAGCCATCGATTCGACGGTAAACCGGGATTGCTACGGTCAACCCGAAAAAACGGCCAAAATTGAAATGCGCGGTGGCGGGCAGATCAACTGCCCGCAAAACCCTTTATTCGGGTTTGTCGCCCGGGTTGTACTGGAAACCCGTAAACATGGTCCGCGTCTGGTTCTGCATCTGGTCCTGCATCGACTGGAACATTTTCTTCGACTGATCCATATAGGCAGTCATCATGTTCTGCATGGCCGGCTGCTGGAAATTCAGGAACTGGTTCCAGAAATCCGTCTGCATGTGGGTATTGTCGCCGCCATTCGGACCGTACATGGTCTTCGACTGTTCCTGCAACTTGCCCTGGAAGTCCACGAAGGTCTTCATGTTGTTTTCCAGGTACTTGCCGAGCATGCCCTGCATCGTACTGCCGTAGAAGCGGATGAAGCCGGAGAGCAGCTCGCTGGAGAACAGCGGCATGCCGCCCGATTCTTCTTCGAGGATGATCTGAAGCAGGATGCTGCGCGTCAGGTCTTCATCGGTCTTGGCGTCGAGCACCTTGAATACCTCGAACTTGAGGACCAGTTCCTTCACATCGCCCAGCGTGATGTACGCACTCGTCTTGGTATCGTAAAGACGACGATTGGGGTATTTCTTGATCAGGCGTACCGGTTCCGACATGCTTTGATCCTTCAGGACGAGTTTGTGTGCAGCGCAACATTATAGCAAAAAAAACGGGCGCTTTAGGGCGCCCGTTCCTGTTGCATTGCAAAAATTCAGCAATATTCACTGCCGAATTCCGCAACATTGTTCGGCAGATTACTGGTAGTACAGACCGCCATTGATGTTCATCGTGGCGCCGGTCATGAAGGCAGCCAGATCGGAAGCCAGGTAGGCGCAGGCGCCACCGATTTCTTCCGGCTTGGCCAGACGCTTCATCGGCACGGTGTCGATGATGGACTGCAGCACTTCCGGCTTGATCGCCATGACCATCTTGGTGGCAACGTAGCCCGGGCAGATGGCGTTAACCGTCACGCCCTTGGCGGCCAGTTCGGCAGCCAGTGCCTTGGTGAAGCCAATCACACCAGCCTTGGCAGCGGAGTAGTTGGTCTGGCCAGCCTGACCCTTGACGCCGTTGACGGACGAGATGTTGATGATGCGACCCCAGCCGCGATCGGCCATCTTGGCGGAGACTTGCTTGGTCATGTTGAACAGCGAGGTCAGGTTGGTGGCGATAACGGCATCCCAGCCGTCCTTTTCCATCTTGGCGAACATGCGGTCACGGGTGATACCGGCATTGTTCACGAGGATGTCGACCTGGCCGCAAGCGGCTTCAGCTTCGGCAACCATTTTCTGGCAGTCTTCCAGCGACGAAACGTCACCAGCGACACAGACGAAATCCTTGAAGCCAGCTTCAGCCATTTCAGCAAGCCAAGCGTCCTTGTTATCGAATTGCGGGTGGTAAGAAGCGACCACCTTGTGGCCAGCCTTGGCCAGTTCCTGACAGATTGCGGTTCCAAGACCACCCATAGCGCCGGTAACGAGAGCAACACGTTGAGTCATAGTTATTCCTTCCTTTTGTAAATTAGAGCGGGGTAAAAATTGCGGCAATCAGTACATGTGCTGACCACCGTTGATGGAAATATTGGCCCCGGTCACAAACGCTGCTTCATCCGAAGCAAGGTAGGCGACAAGGCCGGCGATTTCTTCCGGCTTGCCCAGTCGATTGACCGGAATCTGCGGCAGAATTTTTGAATCGAGAATTTCCTGCGGGATCGCCGTCACCATCTTGGTGCCGATGTAGCCCGGCGAAATCGTGTTGACCGTCACGCCCTGCTTGGCAACCTCCAGGGCCAGTGCCTTTGTAAAGCCGTGCATGCCGGCCTTGGCCGCCGAATAATTGGTCTGCCCGAAGGCGCCCTTCTGGCCATTGACTGAACCGACATTGATGACACGGCCCCACTTGCGCTCGACCATGCCATCCATGACCTGCTTGGTCATGTTGAAGACGGAATCGAGGTTGGTGTGGATGACGGCATCCCAATCGCCCTTGGTCATCTTTTTAAAAGTCATGTCACGCGTGATGCCGGCATTGTTAACCAGCACATCGACCGGGCCGACTTCCTTGGTCACCGTTTCGACACACACGCGAGCCGATTCGAAATCGGTCACATCGCACGGGTAGGCCTTGAAACCGTACCCCATGTTGTTCATTCCCTTCAGCCAATCCTGAACCTTGGCATTGCCCGGCGAATAAGTCGTGACCACCCTGAAACCCAATGCGGCCAGCTTGATGCAAACGGCCTCGCCGAGCCCCCCCATTCCTCCAGTAACCAGTGCAACTCGCGACATTGTTATACCCTCTCGAGAAGTTTTTATACCGCGCGTTCCTTGACGTATCTGCCTGGCGCCGGTTCAATCGGCTTGTATTTGGCATTCCCCGGTTTGCGCGGTGCCCGCTGTTCTCCAGACAACGGTTTCAGCCAGTCGGCCCAGTCGGCCCACCAGCTCCCCTTCCTCTCTTCTGCCGCGGTCAACCACCCTTCGGCATCGTTTTTCACATCCTCATTGACCCAATAGCTACGCTTGTTCTTGCTGACCGGATTGATCACGCCGGCAATATGGCCGGATGCACCCAGCACAAAGCGGCTCTTGCCACCGAGCAGACGCGTACTCTGGTAGGCCGACTGCCACGGAACGATGTGATCCTCACGTGTCGCCAGCAGATAAACCGGCATGTCGAGCTTGCCGAGATCGACCTTGGTTCCGCACATGTCGAGCTTGCCCGGCATGCGCAGGTTGTTTTCGAGGTACATATTGCGCATGTACCAGCAGGCGAACGGACCCGGCAGGTTGGTTGAATCGGAATTCCAGTACAGCAAGTCAAAGGCCTTCGGCTTCTCCCCCTTCAGGTAGTTGCCGGTGACATAATTCCAGACCAGATCGTTGGCGCGCAGGAAAGAGAAGGTATTCGCCAGATCGCGAGCAGGCAGCAGCCCCCCCTTGCCGATCGTACCTTCACGTGCAGCAACACCTTTTTCGTCGATGAACAAACCAATTTCGCCGGTATCCGAGAAATCCAGCAAGGTGGTCAGCAAGGTCAACGAAGCAACCGGATCCTCGCCGCGCGCTTTGAGGACAGCCAGAGCCGAAGTCAAAATGGTGCCGCCAACACAGAAGCCCAGCGCATTGACCTGCTTGACCTTGGTAATTTCCTGGACCACACGTAGCGCAGTGATCGGCCCTTGCTCAAGATAGTCATCCCAGCCCGCGTGGCCTTGCGCTTCCTTCGGATTGCGCCAGGAAACCAGAAAAACCGTATTGCCCTGCTCGACCATGAAGCGAATCAGCGAATTGTCCGGCTGCAAGTCCATGATGTAGAACTTGTTGATGCACGGCGGCACGACAAGCAGCGGCCGTGTCCCGACCTTCGGCGTCAACGGTGCGTACTGGATCAGTTGCATCAACTCGTTTTCATAGACGACGGCACCTTCGGTCGTCGCGATGTTCTTGCCCACCTCGAACACCGACTCGTCGGTCATCGAGATACGGCCTTTCTCGAAATCCTTGAGCAGATTGTTGATACCGTCGGTAATGCTCTGGCCCTTGGTTTCCAGGGCCAGCTTGATGAATTCGGGGTTGGTCGCGGCAAAATTGGAGGGTGCCATGGCATCGGCCATCTGGCGGGCCAGGAAGCGCATGCGCTCCTTGGATTTTGCATCTTCGGCCGGAATCACCTCGACCATTTGCTTCAGATACTGGGTATTGAGCAGATAAGCCTGATGCAGATAGTCGTAGATCGGGCTTTCTTTCCACTCGGGCGCCGAAAAACGACGATCACCCGGTTCGGGCGACACCTTGAAGGCCGGCTCCTGCCCCTGCTGCTTGTTCAGCACCGACTGCCAGAGCGACATCTGCTGATCCATAAACTGTTTTTGCAGCGCCGTCATTGCCTGCGGATCGACCGCGGGCGGCGGAAGAGCACCAGCCGGCGCACCAGCCTTGCCAAGATAGTCCATGAATTGCTGCATCATGTTCTGCCCGTTTTGCATGAACTGAGCGGCAGAACCCGCAAATGCATCGCTATTGTTCGATCCCTGCGCCATGGGAAGACTCGTCTCTATTGTTGTCGGGGTTTGAGCCTTTGGATTCTCCATACCCGATTCAGCGCTGTCAATGAATTTGCATGCATAATTAGGCCCTCTTCAAGGCACCCAATATGTACATTGTTGCAATCGGCTGGCTCTATGTAACATTGCTGATCGCGGTCAACGAACCCAGCGTCGTCGCCGGTATCGTTTCGTTCCTTTTTTACGGGCTCATGCCCTGTTCATTGCTGCTCTGGCTGGGCGGCAGCAAGGCTCGGCGCCAGCGCCGGGCGCACCGGGAATCACTCGCCAACCAGGGCCTGGACGATGGCGATGGAGGCGATGCCCGAGCCGATCAATAGCACCTGCAGGATCGACTCCTTGATTTCCGAACGCTTGTGCAGACCGGGAATCAGGTCAGCTACCGCAACGTAGATCATGCTCGCGGCGCCGAGAGCGAGCAGCGACGGAATCCACTCGGTCATGTCGGCCAGGGCAAAATAGGCCAGCATGGCGCCAACCATCGTGGCCAGACTGGACAGCAGATTGAAGGCGAGCGCCCTGACCTTGCTGTAGCCGGAATGAAGCAGGATCAGATAATCGCCGACTTCCTGCGGAATTTCATGGGCGATGATAGCCATCGCGGTGACGATGCCAAGTTCAGTGCTTTGCAGGAATGCTGCAGCAATGAGGATGCCGTCGACAAAATTATGGAAGGTGTCGCCAACCAGGATAAGCAATCCTGAACGCCCGTGATCATGGGCCGGTGCATGGGCGTCGTGCGCCTCGCAGTGGTCGTGGTGGCAATGGCGCCAGAGGACCAGTTTTTCGAGTACGAAAAACGCCATGATGCCGAACAGGACGGTTGCCGTCGTCCGATGCACATCGCCGTGTTCGAGGGCATGCGGCAGAATTTCCAGAAAGGCCGCGCCAAGCAGGGCACCAATCGCGTAGGAAATCAGCATGCTGATGCGATGCGCGCCGAGGGCGAAACTCACCACGGCCGCAGCAAGCACGCTCAAGGCGCCGCCAGCCAGCGAAACTGCAATGATCCAGGAAAGAGTGCTCACGGGAATCTGCTACTTGGGAAAGGCGCGGATTATACGCCTGCCGGCCAGTTTGGCTGAACCGCCAACGCCTCATCGAGGAGCCAGCGACGAAATGCCGCAACCGAATCGCGCTGGGCAACGGCCTT
>VIKE01000080.1:0-13234 GCA_008080565.1 Rhodocyclaceae bacterium
ACCACCTCGACGTCCTTGCCGAACACCAGCTCGGACATTGACGCCTTGGAACGCTGACCGAACGCTTGCGCCTTCTCTGGTGCGTCGATCCCAGACACCCGGATCTTGTACTGAGTCCTTTCGGCGTCCAGCACGGTGATCGTGTCGCCATCGGACACGCCGACGACTTTGCCAGTGATTGTTTCGGCACCTGCACTGCTCGCCGCGAGGGCGACCAGAAATGCCATCAAGAATTTGTTCGTAATCTCGCTCACCCCTGCTGATGCGCTCCCAAACGGGATACTCCGACCGCCTTGCGCGCATATTCTTCGTGACGGTCTGATTACTTTACTGGATGCCGAAATGACCGTCGAACAAACACTCCCTGAATTGATGTCTCCACGACAGCGGGCGCGTGAGGCCGCAGAAATCATCGCAGCCGCCATTGCCCGACTGCATTCCACCCGGCCTAGCGACAGCGATATTCCACTTGGCTTCTCGCCACCCGAGCGCGTTCATACAAACCCCTCTACAGAAGGAGTTTGCAAATGAAAATACCGATAACCGGCCCGTCCCTGGCGGCGCAAATTGCCAATCTGCCCAGGCTGGCCATGAACGATCTGTGGGCGCATTGGGACAAGTATTTCCCGCGCCGCCCACCACACAACAACCGCGCCTACGTCGAAGGTCGCGTCGCCTACAAGATTCAGGAGGAAGCGCTGAGCACCAAGCTGACCGTGCAGATCCAGATGGCGCGAATCGGCGAAGCCCAATCCAACATCAAAACGCAGCGTGGCGTCGAGGTCCAGGTCGTGCCAGGCACGGTGCTGATACGCGAGTTCGACAGCCGCGAGCACCGCGTGACGGCGCAGGCCGATGGCACCTTCGAGTACGAGGGCCGCCGTTACAAGAGTCTGTCCGCCGTAGCCCGCCACATCACCGGCACCCAATGGTCTGGGCCGCTGTTCTTCGGAATCATCAAGGGCAAATCGAAGCGAGGTGCGAAATGAACGCCGTCGTGACCAAAAAGCGCTGCGCCGTCTACACACGCGTTTCCACGGACGAGCGTCTTGACCAGTCCTTCAACTCCCTCGATGCCCAGCGTGAGGCAGGCCAAGCCTACATCGTGAGCCAGCGCGCTGAGGGCTGGATGCCGGTGGGCGACGACTACGACGACGGCGGCTACTCCGGCGGCAACATGGAACGCCCGGCCTTGAAGCGCCTGATGGCCGACATCGCCGCCGACCAGATCGACATCGTGGTGGTCTACAAGATTGACCGCCTGACGCGCAGCCTGACCGACTTCGCCAAGCTGGTGGAAGTGTTCGAGCGGCACAAGGTGTCGTTCGTGTCGGTGACGCAGCAGTTCAACACCACCACCTCGATGGGGCGGCTGATGCTCAACATCCTGCTGTCCTTCGCCCAGTTCGAGCGCGAGGTCACGGGCGAGCGCATCCGCGACAAGATCGCGGCCAGCAAGCGCAAGGGCCTGTGGATGGGTGGCTACACGCCTTTGGGCTACGAGGTCGAAGACCGCAAGCTGATCATCGAGGAAAAGGATGCCGAAACCATCCGGCGCATTTTTACGCGGTTCACCGAGGTGCGCTCGGTAACCGACATCGTCCGGGAACTCTCCCTTGAAGGGATTACAACCAAGCCCAACCGCCTCAAAAACGGCGGCGTCCGCAACGGCACGCCAATGGACAAGAAGTACATCTCCAAGCTGCTGCGTAATCCGATCTATGTCGGTGAGATCTGCCACAAAGGCGCAGTCTTCGCGGGCCAGCACGAGCCGATCATCAGCAGGCAACTGTGGGATCGGGTGCAGGCCATCCTGGCCGAGGATGCGCACGAGCGGATGGGCAAGACCCAGACCCGCCACAAAACCGATGCATTGCTGCGCGGGTTGATGTACGGGCCTGACGGCGGCAAGTACCACATCACCTACAGCAAGAAACCCTCGGGCAAGAAATACCGCTACTACATCCCCAAGGCGGACAAGCGGTACGGCTACCGCAGCAGCGCTACCGGGATGATTCCGGCCGACCAGATCGAGGAAGTGGTGGTGAACCTGCTGGTGGGCGCGCTCCAGTCACCGGAGAGCATCCAAGGGGTCTGGAATGCCGTCTGCGACAAATACCCGGAGATCGACGAACCGACCACCGTGTTGGCCATGCGCCGCCTCGGCGACGTCTGGCGGCAGCTGTTCCCTGCCGAGCAGGTGCGCCTGGTCAATCTGCTGATCGAGCGTGTCCAGTTGCTCTCCGACGGTGTTGACATCGTCTGGCGCGAATCCGGATGGCGCGAGCTGGCAGGGGAACTGAGTCCGGACACCATCGGCGGCGAGCTGTTGGAAATCGAGGTGGCGTCGTGAATCGGTCATCCAAAAAGCTGATTGGTGACGGGTTGCCCCACGAGCGCCGCCATCCACTGGACAGCGGCGGCGTGCGGATCACCACTTTTGTGCCTTTCCACTTCAAGAAGCGGGGCATCAAGAAGGTGATCGTCGCCCCGGACGGAGTCAGCCAGCCGGTTGCCGTCACCGCGTCGCCCGTACTCACCCCCGAGCAGGATCAGCCCCTGCTCAAGGCGATGGGGCGCGGCATCTACTGGCAGCAACTACTCGATACCGAGGCGGTGGCCACAACGATGGAAATCGCCGAGCGCGAAGGCGTCCACCGCTCCACGATCAACGAACTGCTGCGGCTGGCGCTTCTCGCCCCGGACATCATCCAGGCCGCCTACGAAGGAACACTCCCACGAGCAGTGTCGCTGGAAGCCATCCTGCGGGGCAAGGTGCCCTTCGACTGGGATGAGCAACGCCGGTTGATCGCGTCACTCGGCTAGCGGAGGGCCGAAAAAAAAGTTTTCCGCTACGCCAAATGTAGCTGTTGCTACGCCGGATGTAGCGCCTTCCCCGATGAAGGCGTGAAACGGCATCAACGGCCAGTACAGGACTGGCCACCGCTCACGCCCCAATCCCTGAATGGGAAAGGAGCATGGCAATGGCCTATTCAATGGCAATGTCCCCTGGCTTCGGTGGCAAACCGGGCCTCAATTCCGGCGTCGGGTTCAACTCGATGCCTACCCCTCAATCTTCGGCACTGTCCGAGCGCCGCTTCCTGAGCGAAGTCGAGCTGGCCAGCCGCTGGGGCATGTCCCCCAAGACGCTCACGCGCTGGCGCGGTCTTGGCCGGGGCCCGGTCTTCAATAAGTTCTCGAAGAAGGTGGCCTATCCCTTGGACGGCGAGAACGGCGTGCTCGATTACGAGAAACGCCACCTCTACGTCTCGACCTCCGAACGTGTACCGGGTTGAGGAGATGGCCATGAAAGACCTTACCCACTATCCAGCAGACCTCGCCAGCATGACGGTCGCCCAACTGGTGTCCTTGCCGATTCGTGACTTCATGGAGTCCGATGGCCACGTCGACGAGGCCATCGCCTATCTCAAACAAGTGCGTACCAAGCTGGATGCTGCCAAGGCGCAGCGCTTCGGCGAGCAGGCCCGCGTCGCACTGCGGGAAGCCGGCCGCGATTTCGGTACCGCTCACATCAGCGACGGCCCGTTACACGTCAGGTTCGAGTTGCCCAAAAAGGTCAACTGGAACCAGACGATCCTGAAGGAGATTGCCGAGCGCATCGTGGCATCGGGCGACAAGGTCGAGGACTACATCGACATCAAGTTGTCGGTGTCCGAAACCCGTTACACGAGCTGGCCCACGGCACTGCAGCAGCAATTCGCCGCCGCACGCACGGTGGATGAAGGCAAGCCGACCATCACTCTGACCATCGATGGGGAGGCGGCATGAAAAAGCTCCCAATCGTGTCCGCCGTCGAGCGCATGGCCGAGCGCAAGGGCGTGAAGCTGCTGATGCTCGGCAAATCCGGCATCGGCAAAACCACCCGAATCAAAGATCTCGACCCGGCCACCACGCTGTTCATCGATATCGAGGCAGGCGATCTGGCCATTGCCGACCATCCGGTTGACACCATCCGCCCGGCATCGTGGCCGGAGAGCCGCGATTTCTTCGTGTTCCTCGCGGGCCCGGACAAGTCGCTGCCACCGGAGAGTGCGTTCTCGCAGGCTCACTACGACCATGTCGTCGAGAAGTTCGGTGACCCGGCACAGCTCGAGCGTTACCAGACCTTTTTCCTCGACTCGATCACGCAGCTCTCGCGCCAGTGTTTCGCATGGTGCAAGACGCAGCCGGGCGCCACCAGCGACCGCTCTGGCAAACCCGATCTGCGCGCTGCCTACGGCTTGCTCGGGCAGGAGATGGTCGGTGCGCTGACCCACTTGCAGCATGCACGGGGCAAGAACGTGGTGTTCGTGGCCATCCTCGAAAACCGAGTTGATGACTATGGGCGCAGCATCTTTGCACCCCAGATCGAGGGCAGCAAGACCAGTCTCGAAATCGTCGGAATTGTGGACGAGGTCGTGACGCTGGCCGAGATCAAGGCCGAGGACGACACGTCCTACCGCGCCTTCGTCACGCACACCGTCAATCCCTACGGCTTCCCAGCCAAAGACCGCAGCGGTCGCCTCGACCTGCTGGAGCCGCCGCATCTCGGCGCGCTGATCGCCAAGTGCGCATCCACCCCGAACACCACCGAATCCAAGGAGTAATCGCCATGTCGTCCAACTATTTTGATTTTCAAGATGCTGATCCCCAACAGTCCGGCTTCGATCTGATCCCCAAAGGGGTCATCGCGCCGATGCGCATGACCTTCAAGCCGGGCGGCCATGACGACGCGAGTCAGGGCTGGACGGGCGGCTACGCCACCGAGTCCTTCGACACCGGAGCGGTCTATCTCGCCGCCGAATTCGTCATTACCGGCGGCGAGTACGCCAAACGCAAGCTGTGGTCGAACATCGGGCTCCACTCCCGCAAAGGGCCGACCTGGGGCCAGATGGGACGCAGCTTCATCCGTGCTGCGCTTAACAGCGCCCGCAATGTCCATCCGCAGGACAACAGCCCGCAGGCAGCTGCCGCGCGCCGCATCCAGGGTTTCCACGAACTGGATGGCCTTGAGTTCCTGGCCCGCGTGGACATCGAGAAGGACAGCAATGGCCAAGACCGCAACGTGGTCAAGGTCGCGGTCGAACCTGACCACCCCGATTACGCCAAGTTGATGGGGGTGCCGCCCAAGACCACCGATGGTGGCACTTCCGGCGCTCCGGCGCAGGCGGCTCCTGCTTACGCGGCACCGGCCCAGCAACGCGCACCCGTGACGGGCAAACCGTCATGGGCCCAGTGAGGAGATGACCATGAACACATCCGTCCTCACCGCCAGCCACTACGGCGTTGTGCATTTCGGTGATCTCGACTGCGAAGCTGTTGTGCTCACCAACGGCGAACGCGGCTACGTCCAGCGCCAACTGGCACGTGCTCTGGGTCTGCGGGAAAAAAGCCCTGGTACGCAGATTGGCGCTTTGATCCGCGAATTTGCCGCTAAGTCATTGTCAGCGTTCGAGAAAAAAGGGTACGCAAAGGTACGCCTGCCCTCGGGGCAGACCGGGACATTCTTTCCGGCGGGAATTGTGGGTGATGTGGCGCTCGGCGTCATCGATGCCGCATTGCTCGGGCAGCTGCATCCCAAGCGTCAGCACCTCATCCCCAACTGCCGCAAGATTCTGTCGGCGCTGGCGGTCACCGGCGAAACCGCGCTGATCGACGAGGCGACCGGGTTCCAATACCACCGCGCACCCGACGCGCTGCAGGAACTGATCTCCAGGCTGCTGCGGCAATCCTGCTCGTCGTGGGAGCGGCGCTTCCATCCCGACTATTACCGCGCCTTGTACCGCCTCTTCAACTGGCGGTATCAGGGGCACGAGCAGAACCCGCCGCACGTCATCGGCCAGATCACGCTGCGCTGGGTGTACGGCCCAGTGTTGCCGGAGGAGCTGCTGGGCGAGATCCGCAACCGCAAGGGTATCTCGCAGAAGCACCACCAGTGGTTGTCCGACCAAGGCCTCGCGCATTTGGAATCGCAGATTCACGCGGTCACAGCCATCGCGCGCAGTTCGATGAGCTACCCCGACTTCAAGCGCCGCTGCGAGGCCGCCTTCGCTGGCGCTGCCCTGCAATTGGGCCTGCTGCTCGATGAGTTCGAGGAGGAGGCGTGAAATGTTGGGTCTGCAAACGTCAAGCACGCGGCTACGGGCACTCGGACGGTCGATTCAAGACAGCCGACCCGCACCGCTACCCCATCGACTGGGTGTTCTGCTCGCGCCGCTGCCAGGACACCTTCCACCTGCTCTACGGCAACTGGCTGCGCGCCAAGGAAGGCCGAATCGATATCAAGGAGGTCGCCATGATCGATCCGTCTGATATCGAGCTAGCCGCGATGAAGCAGTGCCTCAAGGCATTCGGCGAGGCGGCGGGCGAGATCGGCTTTGCCAAACCGCTCGGCGACTACTCCGAAGCGGAGGCGCTGCAGGTGATCGACGCCATCGTCACCTGCTGGTCGGACGCGATGGTCGCGCACCACGAGCAGAGCAAGTTCCCGCCCGTGCGGGGCTTGCCGCCGATGCCCGATCCCTTGTCGCCAGACAGCGCCAATCCGCTCGCCGATCTGGAAGACGACCTGCCGTGGGATGAACCGAAGGGGAAAAAGCCATGATGGACTTCAACTCCTCATCGAGCATTTCAGGCCAAGTCACCGCCTTGATCAACGCGGGAATGCAGCAGGCCCGTGCCCGCCAGCCAGAGCGCCAGTACCTCGGTGCCTCGCGTCTGGGTGCGGCCTGCGAGCGCGCGCTGCAGTTCGAGTACGCCAAGGCTTCCGTCGACCCCGGGCGCGAGATTCCCGGGCGGATGCTGCGCATCTTCGAGCGTGGCCACGTCATGGAGGACTGCATGGTCGTGTGGCTTCGGGATGCAGGCTTTGACCTGCGCACCCGCGAGGCCGACGGCGACCAGTTTGGTTTCTCGGTGGCAGACGGCCGCCTGCAGGGCCACATCGACGGCGTCATCGTCGGCGGCCCGGAGGGTTTCTCCTACCCCGCGCTCTGGGAGAACAAGTGCCTGGGGAACAAGTCCTGGCGTGAGCTGGAAAAAAGTGGACTGGCCATCGCCAAGCCCATCTACGCCGCGCAAGTAGCGATCTATCAAGCCTATCTCGAACTGCACGAGCACCCGGCAATCTTCACGGCGCTCCACGCCGACACGATGGAGATCTACACCGAGCTTGTGCCCTTTGATGCAGCCCTGGCGCAGCGCATGTCGGATCGAGCGGTGAAGGTCATCTCGGCAACCGAGGCTGGAGAGCTCCTGCCGCGTGCCTTCAATGACCAGACCCATTTCGAATGCCGGATGTGCGCGTGGCAAGACCGCTGCTGGAGGACAACACCATGAAGCATTCCTATTCACAACCACAGGCAGTGGAGCCGATGGTCGGCGCGCAGCACGCCGCACGCACCTTGGCTCTGCCGCTGCATTTCTTCACCAAGCCCAGCAGCCGCGCTTCGAAGCGTATCCCGCACTATCGGGTCGGCCAGATGGTTCGCTTTCGGATTTCGGAACTCTCCACATGGGCGGCAACGCAGGGAGGCACTCATGAGTGACTACCGTGTCCGAATCACGGTGCGCAATGCACGCTTGCTGCGCGCCATCGAGCAGGCAGGCCACAGGCCGGGGGCGCAGTTCGCCGCCGCCGTCGGGATCAGCTACTACGGATCGCTGCTGCCTTACCTCAATCTTACGCGCTCACCCCTCAACCGGGAGGGGCTGCTGCGGGAGTGCGCGTGGGCCTTGTGTGACCACCTGCGCGCATCGCCATCCGACCTGTGGTCGGATGCCCAACTGCAGCCGCTGGAGCAGAACCATTCCAGCGTCGATCTGGACGCGGATAGCGTGCAGGCGCTGGTCTGCGGCACGCGCACCGCCGCCGATCCTTTGCGGTTGGCCAGCCGTGCGCAGGCAGGCCGCATCCTTCAGGGCGCCCTCGATTCGCTGACACCTCGTGAGGCGAATGTGATCCGCGAGCGCTTCTTTGTCGGGTCGTCGCTGGATGAGATCGCCGAACAGATGGAGGTTTCGCGCGAGCGCATCCGCCAGATCGAAGTCAAGGCGCTGCGCAAGTTGCGTCATGAATCGCGCATTCCGCGTGATCTGGCCGGTATCGCCGACGTAATCGGAGGTGCCGTCGATGCTTGATTTCAACGACACCCCGCAATCTGTCGAGCCCCCGAGCATCCTCAATGATAGCGAGCGCGAGGAACTTCGGGCCGGGCTGATCGCGCGCCTTTCATCGGTACTGGCCACGATGTTTCCGGCAGGCAAGAAGCGCCGGGGCAAATTCCTGATCGGCGACGTGCTGGGCAGTCCCGGCGATAGTCTCGAGGTGGTGCTCGACGGCGAGAAGACAGGACTCTGGACGGATCGCGCGACGGGCGATGGCGGCGACATTTTTTCGCTGATCGCCGGACATTTAGCGCTAAACATCCACACCGACTTCAATCGTGTACTCGATGCAGCTGCCGACCTGCTCGGTCGTGCCCGGGTGATGCCGGTGCCCAAATCTGGCAAGAAGGAAGCTCCGGTCGACGAGCTCGGCCCAGCCACGTCGAAGTGGGACTACCTCGATCCGGCGGGCCATCTCATCGCCGTCGTCTACCGCTACGACCCGCCCGGGCAGAAGAAGCAGTTCCGGCCATGGGATGCCAAGCGTCGCAAGATGGCACCGCCCGATCCACGCCCGCTTTACAACCAGCCGGGGATGACAAATGCCGCGCAAGTGGTGCTGGTCGAAGGCGAAAAATGCGCGCAGGCACTCATCGATGCGAGCATCGTGGCCACGACGGCGATGCACGGTGCGAATGCCCCGGTAGAGAAAACCGACTGGTCGCCGCTGGCAGGCAAGTCCGTGCTGATCTGGCCTGACCGCGACAAGCCGGGCTGGGACTATGCGACACAGGCAGCGCAGGCCATCCTGTCGGCAGACGCGAAGACCTGCCACATCCTGTACCCGCCCGAGGAAGCGGCTGAGGGTTGGGATGCGGCGGACGCCATCGCCGAAGGCTTTGACGTCGCGGCCTTTCTCGCTCATGGCCCGCGCCTGCAGATGCACGACGTCACCGTGGCCGCCGATCCCGTGGTCAGTAGCGACGAATCGGTCTGGGGTACGGAGGACGCATTGGCCCTTGCGTTCACGCGGCGCTACCACCGCGACTGGCGCTATGTTGCGACCTGGGGTCGTTGGCTGGTGTGGGACGGCAATCGCTGGCGTACCGAGGACACGCTGGCGGCCACCGACCTGATCCGCAGTGTTTGCCGGCATACCGCCGTGCGCGCCGAGAACCCCAAGGTGGCTGCCAAGCTCGCCAGCTCGGGCACGGTCAGTGGCGTGGAACGGCTGGCACGGGCGGATCGCAGGCACGCTGCCACCAGCGACGAGTGGGATGCCGACCCTTGGCTGCTCAACACACCGGGCGGGGTGGTCGACCTCAAGGCAGGCAGGCAGCGCCCGCACGAACGCGCCGACCGCATCACCAAGATCACCACCGCAACACCCGGTGGTGAATGTTCGACCTGGCGGCAGTTCCTCGATGAGGTGACAGGCGGCGACAAGGAGCTGCAGGCCTATCTGCAACGAGTGGTTGGCTACGCGCTCACCGGCTCTACCCGGGAGCACGCATTGTTCTTCCTGTACGGGACGGGAGCGAATGGCAAATCGGTGTTCGTGAACACGCTGGCCACCATCCTCGGCGACTATGCCACCAACGCGCCAATGGATACCTTCATGGAAACGCGCACCGACCGGCATCCGACCGATATGGCCGGGTTGCGCGGCGCACGCTTCGTGGCAGCCATCGAAACCGAACAGGGGCGACGCTGGGCAGAATCGAAGGTCAAGAACCTGACCGGGGGCGACAAGATCTCCGCGCGTTTTATGCGCCAGGACTTCTTCGAGTTCTTCCCGCAGTTCAAGTTGTTCGTGGCAGGCAACCACAAGCCTGCCATCCGCAACATCGACGAAGCGATGAAGCGGCGACTGCACCTGATCCCGTTCACGATCACCGTGCCGCCCGAGCGCCGCGACAAGCACCTCCAGCAGAAATTGCTGGCCGAGCGTGACGGCATCCTGGCCTGGGCTGTGCAGGGTTGCCTGAACTGGCAGCGCCTTGGACGGCTCGATCCACCACAGCAGGTGGTGGATGCAACCGAGGAGTATTTCGAGGCCGAGGATGCGCTGGGACGTTGGCTGGAGGAGCGTTGCGTGCGTGAGCCCAACGCCAAGTCGCTGACCGCCGAACTATTCAACGACTGGAAGCAGTGGGCCGAAGCGGCGGGCGAATTCATCGGTGCGCAACGGCGGTTTTCCTTCATCGGTGCGCAACGGCGGTTTTCCGATCTGCTCATCACACGCGGAATCGAGAAATGGCGAAACAGCGTGGGTGTGAGGGGATTTCAGGGAATCGGCCTCAAGAACCCGCCCACTCCAGCCTATACCCCCTACGCAGACAACTGACCCTATGAAAACCACGCCGTCTGACGCAGCTGACGCAGTTCGTCGTAACTCCTACGCGTGTGCGCGTGCGCACGCCTCATGGAGGGTTTCGACATTCCGTGTCAGCTGCGTCAGACCGAGAGCGAGAAAGGACTGAACACATGAACACGACAATATTGACCCTCGATCTGGGCACAAAAACAGGGTGGGCCCTGCACCACTTGGATGGCAGCATCATCAGTGGCACGGAATGCTTCAAGCCGCAGCGATTCGAGGGCGGCGGAATGCGCTTCCTGCGATTCAAGCGCTGGCTCAACGAACTGCTGTCGGCCTGCCATTCCATCAACGCGGTGTACTTCGAAGAGGTTCGGCGACATGCGGGCGTGGATGCCGCACACGCTTACGGTGGTTTCATGGGCCACCTCACCGCCTGGTGCGAGCACCAGAACATCCCCTATCAGGGCGTCCCGGTCGGCACGATCAAGAAGCACGCCACCGGCAAAGGCAATGCCGGCAAGGACGAGATGATCGCAGCCGTTCAATCGCGCGGCCACACTCCGAGCGACGACAACGAAGCCGATGCCCTGGCACTGTTGCACTGGGCTATCGAGACGCAGGAGGTGTGACGTGAAAATCCCGGCACAGCAATACCGCTGCCCTCTCGGTCGCCTGCAACCGCAGACCACCGACCTGGAAACGATTAAGCAAACCGGCTGGCGCGACCAGCACATCCTCGTGGTGTCCGAGCAGGATGCCAGGCTCGATTTCGTCGAGCGGGAGTTCGTGCGACGGATCGGCGAGCGCCTGTACGGAGGGAAACGTCATGGCTGAATGGACGATGGATGACGTGGCGGCTCGGTTTGCCGAGGCAGCAGAGACGGGCCGGCGACTACCTCCGGTCAGGGTGCAGGGTTACTTCAGCGTTTGGCCCGCCTTCGTGCGCAAGGAGTGGGAAGGGTTCGCAGACAGGGACTACCAGTACCGACCACTGCCACCCACCCCCGAGGCCATCGACCGGATGCTGGAGACGATGCGTTGGGTGCAATGGCTGGAGGAGGAGCAACGCCACCTGATCTGGATGCGTGCCAAGCAGCGCGAGTGGAAGGACATCTGTCGTCGCTTCGGATGCGACCGCACGACGGCGTGGCGGCGCTGGCAACGGGCATTGCAGACGGTGGCGGACCAACTGAACGGTTGCACTGTCGCGGGATAGTCTTTGAGCGCGATTAGTCGTGCACAGGCTGCCATGCGCTGCCATCGGTTGCAGAACGCGACTTTTCCCCCTGCAACATAGGGGGCCGATCAGGGGTAGTATTTCAGCTATCTTCTGGACAGCGGTGCGGGCAGTGAAGGTCTCACGAATCAAGAGGGGTCCTTCCTTCCCAAAATCCCATGCGGGGGGCGCGAGCGCGGCATTTCGCTAGCGTCAAACTGCAAACCGAGGTTTGCAGGGTTTGCAGGTTTGCACCCCAGTCCTACCGGCCCGCCACTGCGCGGGCCTTTTAGTTTCTACCGCAGCAGCGACCCTCGCGGCCCGTGACGGGGCTTTCCTCCTTTCACCCGTCCGGGCCGCACCTTTTTTGGAAACCCGAACTGAATATGCTCAACGTCGAGTACCGCAAGGTCGAGACGCTGATCCCCTACGCCCGGAATCCGAGAACGCACACTGACGAGCAGGTGGCCAAGATCGCCTCCAGCATCGTCGAGTACGGCTGGACGAATCCGATCCTGGTGGACGGCGAGAACGGCATCATCGCCGGCCACGGTCGGCTGGCAGCCGCGCGCAAATTGGAGCTGACCGAGGTGCCGGTGATCGAACTGGCTCACCTGTCGCCCACCCAGAAGCGCGCCTATGTGATTTCCGACAACCGCCTGGCACTCGACGCCGGGTGGGACGATGCAATGCTGGCGCTGGAACTGGCCGAGCTGTCCGAGGCCGGGTACGACCTCGCGCTCACCGGCTTCGACGATGCCGAGATTGAGGAATTGCTCGCCACCGACGTCGCGGTCGGCGACGAAGCAGACGACGAGCCGGAGCACGACGAGCCTGATGTGGCCGACGATGTACCGGATGCTCCGGCGACTCCCGTCTCGCGCCCGGGTGACGTCTGGCAGTTGGGTGCGCACCGGGTGATCTGCGGCGATGCCGCCGATCCGGCTGTGATCGGGGCGCTGATGGCCGGCGAGCAAGCGGCGCTCTGCTTCACCTCGCCGCCCTACGGCAACCAGCGCGACTACACGAACACCATCATCGATTGGGATGCCCTGATGCGCGGCGTCTTCGCCCAGCTGCCGATGGCACCGACCGGCCAGGTGCTGGTCAATCTCGGGCTGATCCATCGCGAGCAGGAAGTCATCCCGTACTGGGATGCCTGGCTCGACTGGATGCGTACCCAGGGCTGGCGGCGCTTTGCCTGGTACGTCTGGGATCAGGGGCCGGGACTGCCCGGCGACTGGAACGGTCGGCTCGCGCCGGCCTTCGAATTCGTCTTCCATTTCAACCGCAAGGACAGCGAGGCGCGTCGCCCCAACAAGATCGTGCCCTGCATCTACGCTGGACGCGACACCCATTTGCGCGGCGACGGCACGAGCGCTGGTGGTATGCGCAACAAGGATGGCAGCAAGACTGCGTGGAACCACGTGGGCACGGTCACCCAAGACTTCCGCATCCCCGACTCAGTGGTTCGCATCATGCGGCACAAGGGCAAGATCGGGCAGGACATCGATCACCCAGCCGTGTTTCCGGTGGCGCTGCCCCAGTTCGTGCTGGAGTCCTACACCGACGAGGGCGAGATCGTGTTC
>VIKE01000080.1:13253-45995 GCA_008080565.1 Rhodocyclaceae bacterium
CCGATGTGCCGGTGACCCTGGTGGCCACCGGGCAGAGCTTCGAGGAAGTTGCCGCCGAACGATTGGGAGCACAGGCATGAGCATCTCCTGGCTCGCCGACAAGATCGAGCAGTGGCCGACAGCCAAGCTTGTGCCCTATGCCAGAAACGCGCGCACCCATTCCGATACGCAGGTGGCGCAGATCGCTGCGTCGATTGCTGAGTTCGGTTTCACCAATCCCATCCTCGCGGGCAGCGATGGAGTGATCGTTGCCGGGCATGGCCGTCTGGCCGCCGCCCAGAAGCTTGGCATCGAAACGGTGCCGGTCGTGGTGCTCGACCACCTGACACCAACCCAGCGCCGAGCGCTGGTGATCGCGGACAACCGGATCGCCGAAAACGCAGGCTGGGACGAGGCGATGCTGCAGGTGGAGTTGGTGGCCCTGCAGGATGACAACTTCGATCTGGCCTTGACCGGCTTCGACGCCGATGCCTTGGCTGATCTACTCGCCGGCGGCGAGACGACCACCGAGGGTCAGACCGACGAGGACGCTGCCCCCGAGGTATCGGAGACCCCGGTGTCCCGACCGGGCGACGTCTGGATTTGCGGCGAGCATCGTGTGCTCTGCGGCGATGCCACCGATGCCGATGCCTACGCCACGGTGCTGGGCGACGAATTGGCCGGGATGGTTTTCACCGACCCGCCCTACAACGTGAACTACGCCAACAGCGCCAAGGACAAGATGCGCGGCAAGAACCGCGCGATCCTCAACGACAACTTGGGCGATGGTTTCTATGACTTTTTGCTCGCCGCGCTGACGCCAGCCTTGGCGCACTGCCCGGGTGGCATCTACGTAGCGATGTCCTCCAGCGAACTCGATACCTTGCAATCAGCCTTCCGGGCTGCCGGTGGCCACTGGTCGACGTTCATCATCTGGGCGAAGAACACCTTCACCCTGGGCCGCGCCGACTACCAGCGCCAGTACGAGCCCATCCTCTACGGCTGGCCGGAGGGCGGCGAGCGCCACTGGTGCGGCGACCGCGATCAAGGCGACGTCTGGCAAATCAAGAAGCCGCAGAAGAACGATCTGCATCCGACCATGAAGCCGGTGGAACTGGTGGAACGCGCGATTCGCAATTCCAGTCGCCCGGGCGACGTGGTGCTCGACCCGTTTGGCGGATCCGGCAGCACGCTGATCGCCGCTGAGAAGTCGGGACGGCGGGCGCGGCTCATCGAGCTCGACCCGAAGTACGTGGATGTGATCGTGCGCCGTTGGCGGGACTATGCTGGGGCGCAGGCCACCCGCTTGGCGGATGGCGTGGCGTTCGATCAGGCGGCGAGTTCTTCTTCGACGATCTCGCAGTGAATCACAAATCCCGTCAGGTAAGGCAGGCCGCGCGGGATGCCGTACTCCTTGCTGGTCTGGCGGCCAATCGTCCAGCCCATCCAGCGGGTGACCGCCGCGTCGACCGCTTGCTTGATGGCGTGGCCCCTGAGTATCTCGTTCAGGACATCGTCCGCAAAGTGCCGCCCGTGGCGGCTGTCGAGGAAGGCCTTGACCGATTCGAGGGGCTGGCAAGTGGCGTCTGAGATCGCGATCATCGCGATGGGCCAGGCGGTTTGGGCGTCGTCGTTCATGCTGCCCCAAAAGCCCCAGGCATCGTTTTGGGTGGCGGGGATTTGCTTGGTGGTGGTCATCGTTGTCTCCTTCGGGTTGATCGTTGCGACACCCGTATGAACGCGCTGTTCGATTGAGAAGCCAAGCGCTTTCTGAATCATTTTTCAGGCTTCCACCGCTATTCCGACGTAACGCCCGTAGGCGCTGCCCGAGGGGTCGACGTACAGGGTTTTGCGATTCTTGGCCTTGACTTCGACGACGTGCCGAGTGGCCTGGTCGGGGTACCCGCCCTTGCCGGCCAGCCAGTCGCGATCCTGCAGCAGCGTGCTGGCGAAGACATCGTACTCGGCGGTGGTCAATTCGCGGGTTTCGCTGATCACCACCGGCTCCGGGCGTTCGTCGTAAGGCGTGGCCGCCAGCACCTCCTGCAAGTCGACCGGCTTGCGGGTGAATCTGACACGGAGAGGGTTGGCGGGGTTGCTGATTTCGGTGGTCATGGTGGTTGCTCCTGATTGCGTTGATGACAGTCGTATGAACGCGCTGTTCAATCTGGAAGCCAAGCTATTTAGGAGATCGCTCCGGGGTGGCGTGGATATGCCGCCACCCCGTCTCGAAATCAACCGACGCGGTAGATGCGCTCGCCGCCCTCGGGCTTATCCGAGGTGATGGTGAGCCCGAGTTTCTTCTTGAACGCGCCGGCAAAGGTGCCGCGCACGGTGTGCGCCTGCCAGCCAGTGGCCGCGCAGATCTGGTTGATGGTCGCTCCCTCCGGGCGCTGCAGCATCTGGATTACGGCAGCCTGCTTGCTGTTCTCGCGGGTGCGCGGTTTGCCCTCGACGCCGACCTTGAGAAGTTGCTTGGTCGCGTCCTGTTTTTCTTGCACCCAGTTGGCCTCTGCGGCCGACACGGCGGCCTCGACCTCGGGGTCGGGGTAGATGGTGGCCGGCGTCGGCCGGGCGCGCCCCAGGGCATCGTAGCCCTCGGCGGCGACGAACCAGTCGGTGCTGTCGCGGGTGATCAGGGCCTTGTTGAACAGGCCCTCCAGCACCTTGGTGCGGGCACCGCCTTTGATGTTGTCGGGGAACCATTCGATCTTGCCGGCGGTGTGCTCGATGGCGTAGGCCAGGATCGCGTGCTGGGCAGGGGTCAGTTGGATGGTGGTCATTTGATGCTCCTTCGTGGTGGTTGATGGTGTGGTCATGAACGCGCTGTTCGCGAGTGAAGCCAAGCGACTTCTGCTTCTTTCTCAGTCCTGCTTCGCGGCCTGCCGGCCCGCCTCGTAGGCCGCCAACAGGGCGCTCTTGATGCCCCAGACGCTGACCTCGTGGAAGTCCAGCCGGTCGCTGTGGCGGGTTTCCAGGGTTTCGATGAACAGGTGATCCAGCGCGATCTGCTTCAGTTGCTGGTCGAGGGTTTTGGCGGCTTGCTTGGTCATGTTTTTCACCTTGTGGCGTCGTTGATGGTGATGGCATGAACGCGCTGTTCGCGAGTGAAGCCAAGCTGAATCTGATCGGGGGCCGCACCAATGCTTGATGGAGATCATGGGACTGTCGATTCGCGCCTATGCACGGCACCGAGGGGTGTCGGACACCGCCGTGCACAAGGCCATTCGTGCCGGGCGGATCACGCCGGAGGCCGATGGCAGCATCGATCCGGACAAGGCCGACCGGGACTGGGCGAAGAATTCCGACACGCCCAAGGAGGGCACCAAGCGCCGGGCTGAAACGGTCGCGGTCAAGGAACCTACCGGCGAACCGGTTGCTCCGGCGATGAATGCCGGTGGCACGTCGCTGCTGCAGGCCCGCACCGTCAATGAGGTCGTCAAGGCGCAGACCAACAAGGTGCGCCTGGCACGCCTCAAGGGTGAACTGGTCGACCGGCCTCAGGCCATCGCCCACGTTTTCAAGCTGGCACGTTCCGAGCGCGATGCGTGGCTCAACTGGCCAGCGCGCATCTCGGGCCAGATGGCATCGAAGCTCGGCGTCGATGCTCACACGCTGCACGTCGCGCTGGAGACTGCTGTGCGGGAACACTTGCAGGAACTGGGCGACGTTCGCCCCAGGGTGGACTGATGCTGGATGCTGATTACGAGGGCGGGCTCGACATCGAGCGCGCCTGGCGGGAGGGGCTGACACCCGATCCGCTGCTGACCGTGTCCGAGTGGTCTGATCGCCACCGGATGCTCTCCAGCAAGGCATCGGCAGAACCGGGCCGCTGGCGCACCAGCCGCACGCCGTATCTGAAGGCGATCATGGATAGCCTGTCGCCGATGTCGGCGGTGGAGCGGATCGTGTTCATGAAGGCGGCGCAGCTGGGCGCGACCGAGATGGGCAACAACTGGATCGGCTACGTGATCCACCACGCCCCCGGCCCGATGATGGCTGTGTCGCCGACGGTGGAGATGGCCAAGCGCAACTCCAAGCAGCGCATCGACCCATTGATCGAGGAGTCGCCGGTGCTGGCCGAACTGATTGCGCCAGCCCGGAGCCGTGATGCCGGCAACACGATCCTGGCGAAGGAGTTTCGCGGCGGCGTGCTGGTGATGACCGGCGCGAATAGCGCCGTCGGCCTGCGCTCGATGCCGGTGCGCTACCTGTTCCTGGACGAGGTCGATGGCTACCCGTCCGACGTCGATGGCGAGGGCGATGCGATCTCGCTCGCCGAGGCGCGTACCCGCACCTTCGCCCGGCGCAAGATTTTCATTGTCTCGACGCCGACCATCGCGGGTGCCAGCAGCATCGAACGGGAGTACGAGGCCAGCGACCAGCGTCGCTATTTCCTGCCGTGTCCGCACTGCTCGCACCGGCAGTGGTTGCGCTTCGAGCAGTTGCGTTGGGAGAAGGGGCAGCCGGAGACGGCGGCCTACGTGTGCGAGGCATGCGACGAGGCGATCCCGGAGAGCCACAAGACCTGGATGCTGGAGCACGGCGAGTGGCGGGCAATGGCTCCCGAGAACGGGGCCAAGACGGCAGGCTTCCACCTGTCGTCGCTCTACAGCCCGGTGGGCTGGCGTAGCTGGCGGGAGATCGCCGCTGCCTGGGAGAGTGCAGTGAACAAGGAATCCGGATCGGCCGCCGCCATCAAGACCTTCAAGAACACCGAGCTTGGCGAGACCTGGGTCGAGGAAGGCGAAGCTCCCGACTGGCAACGCCTCATCGAGCGGCGCGAGGACTACCCGGTCGGGCGCATCCCTTCCGGCGGCCTACTGCTGGTGGGCGGTGCCGATGTGCAAAAGGATCGCATCGAGGCGTCGATCTGGGCCTTCGGGCGCGGCAAGGAATCCTGGCTCGTCGAGCACCGGGTGTTGATGGGCGACACCGCACGTGACGCGGTTTGGAAGCGCCTCGGTGAACTGATCGCCGAAACGTGGTCGCACGAGTCCGGCGCGCAGTTGCCACTCGCCCGGTTCGCCCTGGACACGGGCTTTGCCACGCAGGAGGCCTACACCTTCGTGCGGCTGGTACGCGATCCCCGCGTGATGGCGGTCAAGGGCGTGCCCAAGGGTGCGGCCCTGGTCGGCACACCAACGGCGGTCGACCTGTCGCAGGGCGGCAAGAAGCTGCGCCGGGGCATCAAGGTGTTCTCGGTCGCGGTCGGTATCGCCAAGCTGGAGTTCTACAACAACCTGCGCAAAGCGGCGGACGTGCTGGAGGACGGCATCACCCTGCGTTACCCCACCGGCTTTGTGCATCTTCCCAAAGTTGATGCCGAATTCGTGCAGCAGTTGTGTGCCGAGCAGCTGATCACCCGGCGCGACCGCAACGGCTTCGCTATCCGCGAGTGGCAGAAGATGCGCGAGCGCAACGAGGCCCTGGACTGCTACGTATATGCCCGCGCGGCGGCGAGTGCTGCCGGCCTCGACCGCTTCGAGGAGCGGCACTGGCGTGAACTGGAACGACAGATCGGATTGTCGCCGCCCGGCGATCCCGATCCGCAAGTCGAGCAACCCACTGAGGCCACCCAACGCGGTGGCCTCGCTGTTTCTGGAACCCCGAGAACGAGCCGGCGCGTCATCCGCAGTCGCTGGTTCGGCTGATCACCACCACTGGAGAACCCCACCATGAGTCTGCAAACCCAACTCAACAGCTTCGTCTTGCGCGTCGCCGAGGAATTCAACACCGTCAAGGGCCGCACGGGCACGCTGACCGCACTGACCACCACCGACAAGTCAAGTCTGGTGGCGGCGATCAACGAACTGAAGGCCGCCATCCTGACGGCGGTGGCCATCGACGACCTGACGGTCGCTACGACCAGCACCTACTCCTCGTCGAAGATCGTCTCGGTGCTCGATGCCCTCAAGGCCGACATCCTGGGTGGTGCCGACCCGGCCTTCGACACCCTGCTGGAACTCCAGCAGGCGCTGCAGAACGACCAGACCGGCATCGCGGCGCTCACCGCCGCCATCGACAAGCGTGTGCGCTTCGATGCCGCGCAGACGCTGACCGTTCCCGAACAGACGCAAGCGCGCAGCAACATCGGCGCGGTCGCCGCCAGCGACATCGGCGATACCAGCACCGACTTCGTCGCGATCTTCAACGCCGCCCTGGTGTAAGGCATGAGTCTCGTCGCCCAACTGTCGGCGCTCGCCACCCGCATCGGCACCGAGATCAAGGGGCTGATCCGTCCCGAGCATCCCGGACTCGCCCGCGCTTGGGCGAATTTCGGCTACGTGGGTGGCGCGATCCAGCTTCGCGCCGCCTACAACGTCGCCTCGGTGACCCGCTTGGGGACAGGCCGCTACCGCATCGACTTCGAGACGCCGTTTCCCGATGCCAAGTACTGCTGGGTCGCCACCGGTAGGAGCAACACCGCGACCGGAACCATCCGCTTCGCGGCGGCACGCGGCACGACCGACGGCAAGACCGCCGACTCCCTGGAACTGGTTTGCACCAGTGCTGCGGCGTCGTTGGCCGACACGCCCGAGGTCAGCCTGGTGGTCTATCGATGACCACGCCGACCTACACCGATGCTCAGTTGCAGGCATTGCGCGATGCGCTGGCCAAGGGCGAGAAGCGCGTGACCTTTGGCGACAAGACGGTCGAATACCGCACCGTCGAGGAACTGAAGCAGGCCATCGCCGAGGTCGAAGCCGCGATGCATCAGGATGCCGTGGCCACCGGCTTGTATCCGCGTGCGCCGCGCCAGATCCGGGTGACCACCGGAAAGGGCTTCTGATGAGATGGATGACACGAATCCGCACCCTGTTCGGCGGTGCTCCGGTACACGAGGCAGCCGGGCGCGGCCGTCGCGCGCTCGCGTGGATGCCCGGCAACCCCGGCGCGGTGGCCGCGATGCTCGCCACTTCCAACGAACTGCGCGTGAAGTCCCGGGATCTGGTGCGCCGGAACGCCTGGGCCAATGCCGGCATCGAGGCCTTCGTCGCCAATGCAGTCGGCACCGGCATCAAGCCGCAATCGATGGCGCAGGACGAAACCTTCCGCGTCGCCGTGCAGGCGCTTTGGCGCGACTGGTCGGAAGAGGCCGACGCCACCGGCCAGACCGACTTCTATGGCCTGCAGTCCCTCGCCGCGCGTGCGATGTGCGAGGGCGGCGAGTGCTTCATCCGGCTGCGTCCCCGCCGTCCCGAGGATCGGCTGACCGTGCCGCTTCAACTGCAGTTGCTTGAAGCCGAGCACCTGCCGCTGACGCTCAATACCGAATTGCCCTCGGGCAACGTGGTGCGCTCCGGCATCGAGTTCGATGCGATGGGGCGGCGCGTGGCCTACCACCTCTACCGCTCGCACCCCGAGGACGGTCGGCTCTCGCCGATGTCGGGACAGGGTGGGCAGGATACGGTGCGGGTGCCGGCGGCCGAGATCATGCATCTCTACCGTGTGCTGCGGCCCGGCCAGATTCGTGGCGAGCCGTGGCTGGCCCGTGCGCTCGTGAAGCTGAACGAGCTCGACCAGTACGACGACGCCGAACTGGTGCGCAAGAAAACCGCTGCGATGTTCGCCGGCTTCATCACCCGTCTTGCCCCCGAGGACAACCTGATGGGCGAAGGCCTGTCGGATGCCGACGGCGTGGCGCTCGCGGGTCTGGAGCCCGGTACCTTGCAGATTCTAGAGCCGGGCGAGGACGTGAAATTCTCCGATCCTGCCGATGTCGGCGGCTCCTACGGGGAGTTTCTGCGCACGCAGTTCCGTGCGGTGGCGTCCGCCATCGGCGTCACCTATGAGCAACTGACGGGCGACCTGTCCGGGGTGAATTACTCGTCGATCCGTGCCGGTCTGCTGGAATTCCGCCGCCGCATGGAAGCCATCCAGCATGGCGTGCTGGTTCATCAGATGTGCCGCCCGGTGTGGAATGCCTGGCTCGATCAAGCCGTCCTATCGGGAGCCATCGCTGCGCCGGGATTTACGCGCCGCCGCCGCGAGTACGCCGCCTGCAAATGGATTGCCCAAGGCTGGCAGTGGGTCGATCCCGAGAAAGAATTCAAAGCGATGCTGCTTGCGATCCGCGCGGGCCTGATGTCACGTTCGGAAGCCATCTCGGCCTTCGGCATGGATGCCGAAGATGTCGACCGCGAGATCGCCGCCGACAACGCGCGGGCGGATGAACTGGGCTTGATTTTCGACTCCGACCCTCGCCGCACCTCCAAGGACGGAGGCAGCACCGAGCCCAACGCCACCCCTGGCGATACCGCAACGCCCCCTGCCTGAGAGATTCCCATGAACTTGCTGCCACACATGGCGGCGCGCCTCTTCGGTGCGCCGTTGATGATCCATCGCCCGAAACTTGAGGTGATTCTTGCCGTTCTCGGGCCGCGCATTGGCCTGCCTCAGTCGGCGGTGCCAGCCAACGCCATTCCGAATCGCTCGTCACCCGCGAGCGCGATGGGCATCGCCGTGCTGCCGATCTACGGCACGCTGGTGCGCCGCACGGTCGGGCTCGAGGCCGAGTCAGGGATGGCGAGTTACCAGGGGCTCGCCACGATGCTGGATGCGGCGGTGGCCGATCCGAACGTGGCGGCGATCCTGCTCGACATCGATAGCGCAGGTGGCGAGTCGGGTGGCGTTTTCGACTTGGCCGACCGGGTGCGCGCCGCGACCAAGGTTAAGCCTGTCTGGGCACTGGCCAACGACATGGCCTTCTCGGCGGCCTATGCCATCGGCTCGGCGGCCAGTCGCTTCATCGTCACGCGCACCGGCGGCGTGGGCTCCATCGGCGTCATCGCGATGCACGCTGACCAGTCGGTGAAGGATGCGAAGGACGGCGTGCGCTACACCACCGTCTTTGCCGGGGCGCGCAAGAACGACCTCAACCCGCACGAGCCAATTTCCGACGAAGCACACGCCTTCCTCAAAACCGAGGTCGGGCGCGTCTATGACCTGTTCGTCGACACCGTCGCCCGCCACCGAAATCTCTCGGCGGACGCAGTCCGGGTCACCGAAGCCGGCATCTATTTCGGTGTTGACGCGGTTGCCGCAGGGCTTGCCGATGCCGTCGGCACCTTCGACGACGTGCTGCTCGAACTCACCGATTCACTTTCCCAACGTCTTGTGTTGCCAGACCTCACGGCCGCGCAGGGCATTTCTTCGCAACTCAGACTGGAGACATCCATGAATGAACCCGCAACCCCTGCTGCTGATGGGACTGGCGTTGATCCTGATCGCGCTGCTCCTGCGACGCCCACCCCGGAAATGACCATCGACGACGCTCAGGAGGTCGCCGAACTCTGCGCGCTGGCCGGCTGCCCCGAACGCATCGCGGGCTACCTCGCGGCCCGCACTTCGCCGACCAAAGTGCGCAGCCAACTCCTGGCCGCTCGCGCCGACAGCCCGGAAATTACGAGCCACATCGTGCCGGACGCCGCCAAGCCGAATCCCCAATCCCTCAACGACAACCCGCTGGTGATGGCCGCTCGCGCCCGTGCCGGCAAGGAGAACTGATATGCCCGCGATCACCGAAGGACTCAATCTCGGCGACCTCTTGAAGTACGAAGCGCCGAACCTGTTTTCCCGCGACCAGGTGACGGTCGTTTCCGGCCAGACGCTGCCCTTGGGCGCTGTGGTCGGCATCGTGACCACCACCGGCAAGGTGAAGCAAATCGACCCGAGCGCCACCGACGGCAGCCAGTACGCCGCCGGGGTGCTGATGCAGCCGTGTGACGCGGCGCTCATCGACCGCGAGGACGGGCTGATGGTTGCGCGTCACGCCATCGTCGCCGACCACTCCTTGACCTGGCCTGCCGCCATCACCGTCGCCGAGAAGCAGGCTGCCGTCCTGCAGCTGAAGAGCCTCGGCGTCCTCATCCGCAAAGGAGTCTGACCATGAACAACCCCTTCGACAATCCGTCGTTCTCGATGTCGGCGCTGACTGCCGCCATCAACATCCTGTCCAACAACTACGGCCTCATGGAAAGCATGGGGTTGTTCCCGGCCAAGCCGGTGCGCTTCCGTTCCGTGGTGGTGGAGGAGAAGAACGGCATCCTGACCCTGCTACCGACCATGCCTGTTGGCTCGCCCGGTACCGTCGGCAAGCGCGGCAAGCGCAAGCTGCGCTCGTTCGCCATCCCCCACATCCCCCACGACGACGTGGTGCTGCCCGAGGAAGTCCAAGGCATCCGCGCCTTCGGTTCGGAAACCGAACTCTCGACCGTGGCCTCCGTGATGGCCGAGCACCTGCAGACGATGCGCAACAAGCACTCCATCACCCTGGAGCACCTACGCATCGGCGCGCTCAAGGGCATCATCCTCGATGCCGACGGCTCGGAGCTCTACAACCTGTTCGACCTGTTCGACATCACGCCCAAGGTGGTCAATTTCCAGTTGAACAACGCTGCCACGGACGTGAAGAAGAAGTGCCTCGATCTCAAGCGCTACCTGGAGAAGAACCTCAAAGGCGAGCGGATGAACGGGGTGCACTGCCTGGTCTCCGAGGAGTTCTTCGACGCGCTGACCGCTCACGACAACGTCAAGGCCGCCTACGACCGTTGGCAGGATGGCTTGGCCCTGCGTTCCGATCTGCGCACGGGCTTCACCTTTGCCGGCATCACCTTCGAGGAATACTCCGGCGAAGCCAGCGACGGCGACGACAACGTGCATCGCTTCATCGCTGCCGGCGAGGGGCACGCCTTTCCGCAGGGCACGGTGGATACGTTCGCTACCTACTTCGCGCCCGCCGACTTCAACGAGACGGCGAACACTCTGGGCCAGCCGCTGTACGCCAAGCAGGAGCCACGCAAGTTTGAGCGCGGCACCGACATCCACACCCAGTCCAACCCGCTGCCGATGTGTCATCGCCCGGCGGTGCTGGTGAAGGTGTTGACGTCCTGATGGCCTTCGTCGAGGACATCTACGATGCGGCGGCGCGCTCAAACCTGCTGACGCGGGCAATCGTCGGGGGCACGGAGGTCATGGTCGATTTCCGTGCTCCCGATGAGGACGTGCTGGACGGCTTGGGCGTCTCACGCAACCACACCATCCGCTATCCGGTCAGCCGGATGCCTCTCCTGGCCGCCGGCAACACGCTGGAAATCGCGGGCCAGACCTATCGCGTGCGAGAAGTGACCGCGATGGGCGATGGTACCGAGGCCCGCGCCTCACTCACCCGACTGTAGGCCAGCAATGTCCAACTCGATCCGCGAGCAGATTCTACAAGCGGTGACGGGGCTGCTTTTGCCCGTTGCCGCCGCAGCCGGGGCGCAGGTGCGGCGTTCACCGCCAACCGGCATCACCCGGGAGCAGTCGCCGGCCCTGCTGGTGTTCCCTGAATCGGATGCAATCACCCAGCGGCCCAACGACCGCGTCGAGCGACAACTGGTCGTGCGGGTAGTGGCGCTGGCCCGCGAAACCGGAAGCGAAACGCCGGAGGTGATCGCCGACCGGTTGCTGGTGGCCGCCCACGCGGCACTGCTGGCCGACGTCAATCTCGGCGGCCTGTGTCTCGGCATCCGCGAACTGGACTGCGAGTGGGATGTGGAGGACGCCGATGCCACGGCAGCCGCCATTCCGGCTCGTTACCAGATCACCTACCGCACGCTGGCCGCCGATCTCTCAATCCGAGGATGAACCTATGCAACTCGAACTGTTGAAACCCCACACGCACACCGGCATCGCCTACCCACCGGGCGCGGTCATCGCGCTCGACGACGATCTGGCGCAGTGGCTGGTCGATGCCGGCATCGCCCGGACCGTGCAGCCGATCCCGAAACCCATCCCCCGCAATGAGGAGAAAACCAAGTGAGCTACTACGCATCCTTCCAAGGCCGGGTCTATCTCGGCAAGCGCGACATCAACGGCCTGCCTATCGAGGTGCGCAGCCCCGGCAACGTCGCCGACCTGAAGCTGTCCCTCAAAACCGAAGTGCTGGAACACTACGAGTCCCAGTCGGGCCAGCGTTCGCTTGATCACCGGATGATCAAGAGCAAGTCGGCGACGATCAATCTGTCCATCGAGGAATTCACCAAGGAAAACCTCGCGCTCGCCCTCTACGGCACCCACGTCGCCACGACCGGCGGCACGGTGACGGACGAGCCGGTGGGTGGTGCGGCTCCGGTGGTGGGCGACCGCTATTTCCTCGCCCATCCCAAGGTGTCGACGCTGGTCGTCAAGGATTCCGCCGGCACGCCGGCCACGCTGACGCTGGGCACGCACTACACCGCCGACACCGACTTCGGTGCCCTCCAGTTTCTGGATGCCACCGGCCTCACCGCCCCATTCAAGGCGAGCTACGCCTTCGGTGACGTCTCGGAGATCGGCATCTTCACGCAGCCGCTGCCCGAGCGTTACCTGCGCCTGGAGGGACTCAACACCGCCCAAGGCAACGCCAAGGTGCTGGTCGAGCTTTACCGCGTGGCTTTCGATCCGCTGAAAGAACTGGCGCTGATCTCGAACGAGTACAACAAGTTCGACCTGGAGGGTTCGCTGCTGGCGGATTCGACGAAACCCTACGACGCGGTGCTGGGTCAGTTCGGCCGCATCGTGCAGATCTGATCATGGATGCGCAAACCTTCGCGGCGCTGCCGCCGGTCGCCGAGACCGTGATCATCGGCGGCGAGCCGCTCGACATCACCCAATTTTCGCCCGCACCGTCCGTCCCTTCGCCGGGAAGCTCACCGCCGATCCCGATTGGCTGCGCCTGCTGTCCGAGGATGGCGAGACAGTGATCCTGGCGCTGGCCATCGCCTGCCGCCGTCCGCCGGAGTGGGTTTCCTTGCTCGCCTTGGACGATGCCATCCGGCTTGCCGAGGCGGTGTTCGGAGCCAATGCGGATTTTTTTATCCGCCGCGTGGTGCCGGAAATCACGCGGGTCAGCCAGCGGATCGGAACGGTGATCCCTGGAGCGACGCCATCGCCCGGCTCCTCCGGGCCGGACACCGCTATCCCGATGTCCTGACCTACACGCTCGCGCAGCTGCGGGCGTTCCTGGTTGCCGCCGAACGCGCCGAGCGAGAAGACCTCGCGGGGCAGTTCGCCTTGCTGGTGACGGCCGTGCGCGGTGGCAGCAACGAAATCAAATCCCTCGTGCGAGAACTAAAGCCATGAAACTGTCGCTCATCACTTCGGGGCTGCTCGATCCGAAGCGGCTCGACAGTTGGGTGCCGGAGAAACGTCGGGCGATTCGCAAGGCCGTGGAAGCCGGCATGAAAACCGCCGGCAAGGAGATCACTCAGGCAGCCCAGGCTCGGATGCAGTCGGTCTTCAAGGTGAGGAAGGTAGGATTCTTGAAGTCGATGCGGCACAAGCTCTACGCCGGCAGCCCCGAGAAATTCCCGGCGCTTCTCATCGGCTCGCGCATCTCCTGGTTGGGCATCCACGTCCGGGGCGGAACCATCGGCGGTCGCCTGCTGATTCCGCTCTTGCCCGAGCACCAGCGCATCGGCCGCAAGGCCTTCCGTCGCGTGATCGACGGCCTGATGCGCGCCGGCAATGCCTTCTTTATCGAGAAGAACGGGAAGGTGATCCTGATGGCCGAGAACATCAAGGACAACACCAGCGAACTGCGTCGCTTCAAGCGTGCGGAACGGGGTCGCTCCGGTGCGAAGTCGATCAAGCGTGGCCAGGAAATTCCCATCGCCGTGCTGGTCCCGAGCGTGACGCTGCGTGGCCGCTTCGACCTGCCGGGCCTCGTGCGCTCGCAACTTCCGAAGCTCTCCACCGCCATCCTGCAACAACTGAACGCAAAAGGTCTGTAACCCGTGGCATCCGACCGCGCCCAAATCCTCATCACCGCCATCGACCAGACCAAGGCGGCGCTTGCCTCGGTCAAGGGCAACCTGGAAGGTTTGTCGGCCGCCGCGAGCAAGGTCAACGGCGTGCTGGCAGGCTTGGGTGCGGCCTTGTCGCTGGGTGCGCTGGTTGCCGCTGGCAAGGCGGCGCTCGATACCGCCGACAACCTCTCCAAGCTCTCGCAGAAGACCGGCATCTCGGTCGAGTCGCTGTCTCTCCTGAAGCCCATCGCCGAGCAGTCCGGCATTTCGCTGGAGGGACTGGCCAAGGGAATGCAGAAGCTGGCGACCGCGATGGTCGAGGCGGCGGGTGGATCGAAAGAGCAGGTCGAGGCCTTCAGCCGGCTGGGTGTCTCGGTCAAGGATGCCACTGGCCAGCTGCGACCGACGGAGGAGGTGCTGCTCGACCTCGCCGACGCCTTTGCCGCGATGCCCGATGGGGCCGAAAAATCGGCGCTGGCCGTCAAGCTCTTCGGCAAAAGCGGTGTCGAACTGATCCCGTTCCTCAACCAGGGGCGGGCGGGCATCGAGCAGTTGAAGCAAAAGTTCAAGGAACTGGGCCTCGAGATCAGCGGCGACACTGCCAAGGCCGCCGAGAAGTTCAACGACACGCTCGATACGGTGAAGCAGGCCCTGTCCGGCATCGCCATGAAGGTTGCAGAAGCAGCGCTGCCGGCCTTGCAGAAACTGGCCGACACCCTGGTGGCATTGGCCTCCCACGGCGAGGAGATCATGGCCGTGCTGCGTGTGCTTGGCGAGATCATCGTCGCTGTGCTGGCCGTCAAGGGCATCGCGGCAGTGGCTGCGCTGGGTAGTGCCTTGGCGGTACTGAAGGCGGCTTTCATGCGTTTCCTGCCGGTGCTCGCCGCCGTCGCGGTCTGGGAGATGGGGCGCGGCATCGTCAATATGGTGCAGGACATCCGCGAAACCAACCGCGCCATCGATGAGATGAACCGGCAGCGCCAGCAACTGGAGCAACTGTCGGCGGCGATGGAGGAACTGGCCAACACCGGCACGCTCTCCGTCAAAACCCAGATGATGCTGGCAGCGCAGGCCGCAGAGCGACTCAAGGCTGCCTTGCCCGGCACGGCAGATGCGTTGCGCGCCATCCAGGGCGCGGCGACCCAAGCCGGCGAGGCGATCCGGCAGGCGCTCGATGCCGAGACCAAGAAGGCGGCCGAGACGGTCAAGCAACTCTCCGCCAGCTACAAGCAGGTGGCCGCCGACATCAAGGCGATCTGGGATGCCCGCGTTGCCGAGATCGAGTCGAACTACAAGCGGCAGGAAGCGGCGGCGCAGAATGCCGCGCGCTCCGAGGCGGCCGCCATCCGCGAGTCAGCCCAGACGCTGCTTACTGCCGAACGCGAAAAGCTCGCGGCGGTGGAAGCCGGGGCGCGGCAGATGGAGTCGGCCTGGAAGGCCACCTATGGTCAGGCCGTGGCGCTCGCTCGCGCCGCCGGCCAGGATGTGCAAGCCATCGAGCGGCAAGCGGTCGAGGCGCGCATCGCCATCTACTCCCAACTGGAGTCAGCCTACCGCGCCACCGTCGACCGACTGATCGCCGAGGAGCAGCGCCATCTGCAAGCGGCCAAGGCCGCTGACGAGGCGCGGCTCAACCTACGCCTGTCGGTCGAGGATCGCATCCGCGAACTCTCCCGCAAGGGGATGGACGAGTACGCGGCCTATCAGGATCGGCTGCGCCAGATCGACGAGAAGCAGGCGCAGGCACGCGCTGCACTCGCTGCTGGTAACTACGAGCAGGCCCGCAAACTCGCCGAGGAAGCGATTGCCCTGGCCGAGCGCACCGCATCGGCGGTGACCCGCCAGGTCGAGCAGAACGGCAAGACGGTGACCCAGACCGTCGTCAGCGAGGGGCAGGCAGCCGCCACCGCCATCGGCGAGATCAAGGAGGCCGCCGGCATTGCCGATGCAGCCCTCAAGGGTTTGGGCGATGCGCACAAGCAGGCCGCCAGCGCCGCCGGCCAGGGTGCCGATGAGGCCAAGCGCGCACTCGCCTCGGTGTCCGATGAACTGGACAAGCTGCGCCAAGCTTTGCTCGCGCAGGACAAGCTCAAGCTCGAGGTCGACATCGAGGCCGCGAAGGCCGGGATCGAGAAACTCAAGGCGCTGACCGAGGCGCAGCAACTCGTCGCCAAGATTCAGGCCGACACCAAGGAGGCGCAAGCCTCCCTGGAAAAACTCAAGTCCGACACGGACAATCTGCAGTTGCTCGCCAAGGTTGAGGCCGATACCACGCAGGTCATGGCCGACATCGACCGACTCAAGGGCACGTTGGCCAGCGCCAACGTCGAAATCCCGGCGCTGGTGTCTTTCGACCAACCCCGGCAGCAGCTGGCGTCGTTCGCCCTGGATGCCAAGACTGTGCTGTCGGCACCGACCTCAGCCACCCACACTGTGCAGCCCGACCTGAATCAATACCGGGCGGCCGTGTCGGAACTGCTGCGACCGACGTCGAGCACCCACACGATCTACGTCACCAAGGTCTATACCAATGCCCAGGGTGGACTGATCCAGAAGCTGGCGGAAGGTGGGCAGGCCGTCGCCGAGGGATTTCGGCGGATGTCGGGACGCATCTTCGGCCCAGGCACCGAGACCTCGGATTCTGTGCCGGCGCTGCTCTCCCACGGCGAATTCGTCATCCGGGCGGCCAGCGTGCGCAAGTTCGGCGAGGCCTTCTTCGCTTCGCTCAACGCCGGCTTCCTGCCAGCACTTCCTCGCTTCGCGGCCGGAGGGGCTGTGGGCAACACGGTGAGCCAGGTGGCGATGATGGCTGGCGACAACGGCACGCCGGCCCGGGACGTGGTCGACCTGCGCTTCCACGTCGGTGCCAAGCCTCACACGGTGCAGTCCTCGCGGGAAACGGCGATGCAACTGGCGCAGGCGCTGCGCGAACTGTCGCGAGGGGCGTGATGAAGGAGGAAACGCCGGTCATCGCGCCGAGCAATCCGGATGCACCGCCCGATCCCAATGGGCGGCCTTCGCAGGCGAGCGCCGTGGCCCGCTTCTACGTCTGCCCGTGGCCGGATTTCTACTCGGTGATGTATGCGTGCGACCGGGAGGTCTACCAGTGGATCGAACAGATTCCCTGGAACAGCCGTCCCGGATATCTCAGCAGCGAGCAGCAGCGCATCGCCAATGCCGCCTATCAGCAGCAGTACCAGCAATGGTCTAGCTGCGAGTCGGGACGTTATGTCAGCCAGACGTGGCCAGAACCGGGGTTGCGCCTGGCAGTGGCGAGCCGATTGGCAGGCGGCGGGATCAGGCGAGACGACTCGGCGTCCGTAGGCATTGCGGCGCGGCTGACCGTACCGTTCGCGCCGGGATCTGCACCGCCCCCGCCGACGCCGTGTCCTTCGATTCCGTTTCACTTCCTGCACAAAGTGGACAAGCTGGGCATCAACTACTACCCGCAGAACACGGTCATCGAGTTCACCGCGAACTACCCGAGCTCCTACTGGAACGGCATCGGGCCGTGGGAAGGGTCGAAGGTCTTCATCGCTTGGTCGCTCAACGACTGGTCGCTCTGGAACGTGCAGAACTACTTCCACATGGAAGCGAAGGTGACGAGTCCCAAGGTCTTCGACCACTGGGTGAGCTTCAAGGCGATCAGCAATCCGGCCCCGCCGGCGAGTCTCGTGGCGCGCTCCGAGCCGTTCAACCTCGGATCGCTGCAGGTGCAGACCTCCGTGCCCTACAACTGGAATGCCCCCGAGGGGCTGCGTGGACAGGGATGGCACATCTTCGTTGAATACACCCACGTCGAGAGCGGACAGTCCTGGGTGCTGGAGCGGTGGCTGGAAACCTACGTCGGCTGGAACCCGGTCGGGCTGGGCGGCTACAGCGCCGATCACACCTTCTGGGACTCCATCCCGGGTGACCTGGCGGCCACCGGCGAGGCCGACGGCACCTGGTATCACCGGGTCTGCGTCTATGACTTCAAGCGCATGCCCACTGCCGTGAGCGTGCTCTACAACGGGGATCAGATCGAGAGCGGCGTCTCATCCATCACGCCGCTGATGACCACGCCCTACGTGCCGGGCGTCAGTACCGGCATTGCGAGTGTGGACGAGACTGTCACGGTGCACACGGTGGGTGCCACCAAGGCGTCGTTCCGCATCCTCGGCGTCGAGCCGGTGCCCGGCTTCGGCGTGAGGTTCACGATCAAGGTGGTCAATGATCTGCACTTCGCCGCCTGCATCGTCACACCCTTCCTGTCGGGCATCGGGGATCGCACCAACTGGCAGGACAACGTGATGCACTTCTACATGCCGACAGTGTGGGTGGTGCGAAACCTCGGCGCGCATTCGGAGAGCGAGCCGATCTCGATTCTCGTGCCGATGCACATCGTCGAGACCGGCGACTGGCCGCTGCGCGACCTGCATTGGCGCTTGTTCATCGCCCAGGAAGCCTATCCGGCACCGCTGAACCAGTTCGCCGACGGTGTCTATGGCCCCCAACACGACAGCAGCGGCAACCCGGTGAGCCCTTATGCCAACATCGGCAATTGGCCGCCCCCTGGATACAAGATTTCCAGCAACCCGGAACAGTACGCCTTCTTGCTTGCCGGCTATCTGGAAAACGGCAATAAGGTCTGGCATAGCCCCTGGGATTCGACGGTGGATCCCAACCTGCTGCTGGTGACGATGCCGGTGCGCAAAGCGCCTGGGGCAGAGGTGCCCTATGTGCGCGACCCGCGTTTCGGCAACATCGACTATCCGACCTATTTCGATCAGGTACCTTTCCTCGGTTTCGTCGAGTGGACGGCAGAGTACAAGGTGTCCAGCGACCCGGAGGTCTGGGAGCCCCGAAGCGGGAGCAGCAGCATTGGTCTCGACCTGACGACGGCCATCGCGCGTTACGGCCGCTATCTGACTCTGTCCGTGGCGGCAGGACGGCCGATGTGGTCGCCCTACTACCAGAAATGGATCACTGTGTTCGAAACCTGGCCGGGTGGCGGCGCTGACGAGCTCGAAAGTTATCTCGTCGACACCTACCTGCGTCAGCAGTATCGCCCCGAGTGGGGCTGGCGCAACTTTCAATACACCACGGTCAAGAAGCCTTACCTGACGGCCAACGTCGCGTGGTGGTTCGCCAGCGCATCAGTGAGCGACCGGGCCGGCTATATCCAGGCGCTCACGCTGATCAAGGAAACGAGCAGCGCCGACACCGTCGACGTGATGTTGATGGGCTACTGGTAGGAGAACCCCGATGATCGTTCTGGACGGCATTTCCTTGCCGGCGGGCCTCCTTTGGTCCGACGAATGGGCCGCATCGACCGTGGCGCAGACCGTGCGCCGCACCCTCGACGGCGGGCTCGTCGTGTTCTACGGGCAGATGGCGGGCGGCTTGCCCATCACGCTCGAATCGCAACCCGACGCCGGTTGGCTGACCCGTACCCAGGTGGAGGCCATCGCGCTACGGGCGGCAAGCCCGGGCGGGCTCTACACGCTCAACCTGCGCGGCCAGACCTGGCAGGTGATGTTCCGCCATCACGACGCGCCCGCCTTCGAGGCCAAGCCGCTGGTGCCGCTGGCCAACCCACAACCCGGCGACTTCTACCTCGCCACCCTGAAGCTCATGACCGTTTGAGAGGAAACCATGCCCATTCTTGACAATGAAATCGTCTGGCGGCCCGCCGCCCTGATGTCGGACGTCACGCCAGCACAGAACGGCGGGCGGATGGCGCTCTCGCAATTGGTGTCCGGGGTGAAGAACAATCTCTTTCCGGACGTCTCCCAGTCCGAGCGCACCGCCGGTTCGAGCAAGTGGCGCAAGGCATTCGTGCACATCAACAGCGCGCAGGACACCGCGCTCCTGAACACCCGCTTGTTTCTCGATGCCCTGACGCCCGCAGGTGACTTCGTGGTGTTCCATCCCGGCACCCAGACCGACACCGAGGATCAGATCGGCGGCCGCCCCTATGGCATCGGCACGCTCTACGCGCCCGTTGTCGGCGGCGCGGTCCAGATCCAGGTGGCCTGCGAGCACAACGGGCAGTACGCCACCCTGCAGCCGTTTCGCATCGGCGATGTAATGCGCGTCTCGGATCGGCCGAGCACGGGCGGTGCCGGCAACGAGGAATGGGTGAGTGTCACCGGCATCGCCTACGGTGCGGATTTCGCCACGGTAGATGTGTCGCCTGCCATCGCCAACAACTACGCCTCGGCGAATACTCTGGTTTCCAGCGTCTTTGAGCTGCCGAGCGTCGTGGCGGGTTGGTCGGGCATCGCCGTAACCAGCATGGGCGGCACCTTCGATTCCGCCACCGTCGGCAACCTCATCGCCCATAACAAGGGGGCGGTGGATGAAAACTGGACGCTGACCTTCACCAGCGCCACCACCTTCGCGGTTTCCGGCAACACGGTCGGCGGATTGGCAAGTCCTGGTTCGGTCAGCGCCGACTACGCGCCGCTGAACCCGGCGACCGGCACGCCGTACTTCACAATCAAGGCCATCGGTTGGGGCGGTGCCTTCCAAGCGAACGACACGGTGACCTTCGCCACGCAGCCCGCCGCGATCCCGATCTGGTATCGCCGCCAGGTGCCGGCTGGCACCTTCAGCCTGGCGAACGACTACACGTCGCTGGCCATTCACGGGGAGAGTGCGTGATGGCCCGGGTCGGTTTCAAGAAGACGTTTCCTGCCGGCACCTTCGACAAGGCCGCCGTGCAGATCCTGTTCGGGCACCTCAAGACCTACGTGGCGAACGCCGGGTTCAATGTGCTGCTGGACACCGTCGACGGCATCGACTTCATCCGGCTTGGTTCGCCGGCAGGCACCGCCGACGATGACGTTCCGCACTGGGCATTCAGTTTCCAGGATCAAGACCCTTACGGGGCGATCTTCGCGTACCCGGTCTACGGCAACGACTACCTCGATGCCAATGCCTACGCGCACAGCTACACCATCGTGCATTCCGGGTGGGTGGGCAGCCCCTCGCCCGAGATCACGGTCTGGTTTGCCGCCGACGGCGCGGCCGGGTGGTGGTGGCTGCATGCCAGCCAGGTCGACACCAACAGCGCAACCGGGGTGTCGATGCGCTTCGTTTCCGCCGGCGCGACATCGCGTCGCTACCCCTCCGATACGCATCAGGGGCTGTGCGCCCGTTACGGCATCTGGGATCCGTGGGGCGACTGGGAGCCCGCCTACTCAAGGGATGAAGATGGTGTCATCGAAATCTATCCCTGGACGGGCACTTGGTCGCCCTTTGGGGAGGGATGGAGCTTTAATGGCAAGCGTCACGCTGGGTCGCCCCTGCCCAAGATGGCCGTACCGCAGTTCCCCAACCGGGATGGCGGCATCAGCGCCTGCATCCTCGGCGAGTTCAACGAGATTCTGATCCTCACCGACGGCTACGTGCAGGAGGAGGTCGTGGTGCCGGGGTGGATCGCGATGATCGGCGACGAGTGGGATCAGCCCTACGCGGTGCCGGCACCGGCCCAGTTTGACGACCCGGACGCCGAGCCGCTATGACCCTCGGCATCTCGCTCGCCATCACGCTGGGGGCGGGGCTCTACGCGGATTCCGGCCCGACCGTTCTCAAGCGCCACTTCGAGGCTGCCTGGGGCAAGACGGAAGTCTTCGTGGCCAACGCCACGCCTTGGGATCTGACCCGTGTGCGTGCATGGCAGCACGCGGAAAACTGGTCGATTCGCTTCGCGCAGAACCTCCAGTCGCCATACGGACTACGGCTGGAGAGTGCCTGCCGGCATCCCTACGGGGACATGCGCCAGCACCGCCGGAACATTTCGGCTGCCTGGGGCGATGTGCATCAGACCAAGGGCCGCCACGTCATTCCGTACACCGATCTCGGCGCTTGCCGGAAATCGATGCAGGCTGCGTACTGGCTGACCCAGACGGTCACGGCCAGGCAGGTACTCGGGTATGACGTGACCGATGTCGACCCGGTCGCCAAGCGACTGACGGCGTCCTGGTCGATCCACGATGACGCCCGGCTACAGGCGGTGGTGAACAGCCCGGAACTCGTCTGGCGTGGCCAGCGAATCCGCATTGTCGAGGCGACGCTCTCCTGCGACGAGGAGAGCCCGGTCTGGATCGCGCAAGTCGAGATCGCGGCCATCACCGACTTCGCAGCCATCGGCATCGGCGACACGATCACGCTCGCCTTGGGGCTGGAACCCTTCGTGCTGGTGGTCGACGGCAAGACACTGTCGCGCACCTCAGTCGCTGAACAGCGGATGGAACTGACGGCGGTCTCGCCCGTGGCGCTGCTGGATGCACCCTTCGCCGGCACGATCCGCTACTACGAGGCCGGAGCCATCGCTGCCCGCGCGGCGGTCGAGTTCCTGATCGGCTCGGTGGACTGGCAGCTGCCGGACTGGATCATCCCGGCAGGCCGGCTGATGCTGGAAGGGGCGACACCGCTGGCGGCTGCCCGCAACATCGTGGCGGCCATCGGCGGCATCATCGAGAGCAACCCGGACGGATCGGTGGTCTGCCGCCGCCGGCACCCGGTCAGCATCCCGCAGTATGGGGCCGCCGCTGTCGCCCATGGCTTGTTCGACGCCGACGTGATGTCGGCGCAGGCGCAGATTGCGCCGATGCGCGGCTACAACCGGGTCACGCTGGGCGAGACAACGCGCACAGAAATCGAAACGGTCGAGTTCGTCGAAGGGCGGGCAAGCACCCGCTACCCGGTGACCGCCATCGTCGATCTGGCCTGGCAGCACACCGGTCTGGGTGATGTAACCGCCGCAGGCCAGAACATGACGTCAGCCACGGCGGGTTACAGCCTGCTCCGAATCACCTACACCACCACGTCGTTCGACTGGCGCGTCGCACTTCCCATCGACGAGGAAGTGCAGTTCGTGCTGGTCGACGCTTGAGGACACATCATGGCCAATGCCACTATTCGCGTTCAATTCGGAAACCCGGACGGCTCGGGTTCGGACGGCCACTTGTCAGCCGAAGTCGACACCCGGCCCCAAGGCTTGAACGGCGGGCGCAGTTCATTCAGCCCGGGCGAGACCGCCTACATCCTCGTCTATAAGTCCGACAACGTCAGCATCACGGACACCATCTGTTCGGCCGGATCGCTCTCGGCACAAGGCAGCGCCGTAGTGACGGTGACCGAGGAACTGATGTTTGAGGATTCCGATACGGCGCAGCTCTCCAAGCCGGCGCGCTCGGCCATCTCACAGTCAGTTTGGTATGGACGCAGCCTCGGCGGCCTCACGCTGCAATCCGATAAGGTCACGGTGAAGGCCTCGAGCAAGGGCGTGGCGGTAGCCAAGGTCACCTACGACGCCCTGGCCCTGGTCTATGCCCTGTCGTCGCCGAGCACGCTCAACGGCGAGACGGACTTCTCGATCCTGGCGCTCATCAAGGGGACGGCATCGTGATCATCGGGGTCTACCGAGGTGACGGGGCGCGTGAAGGCTCGCCCATCCTCGAACCGCTGCTCGCTGACGATGCTCTGATCCATCGGGGCGTGGCCGAGATGGATGCCAATGCTCACGCCTTCAACCGCGTCGAGATGGCGGTGGTCTTCCGGCCCGGGTTCCGGCTCGGACAGATCATCGAGGCGACCGACCCGTCCACGGCGAGTCCCTACCGCGCCAAGGTGACTGGCATCCAGATCACGGTGTCGGAAGCAGCCATCGAAACCCATCTCACCCTGGAGCAGCCGCGATGACGTTTGCGCTGAAGGAGCTCTCTCGGCTACTCGCACCGGAACAGACAGTGGTGGGCGCGGTGGTCGACGTCGATGGTGCGGTGGTGCGCGTGGCCACCGAGCGGGGTGCAGTCACCGCCAGGACGCTCGATGTCGTGGCAGTAGGCGACCGGGTGCAAATCAAAAACGGCATCGCCACCAAGTCACCGGTGGCGCGGCTGGTATTTCCCGTCTGACGACAAAGGAGGAATCGCGAATGAATCAGCCGACTACATTTCTGGAGCGGGTGCGGCCCGTGATCGACGCCCTGCCCGATGGGCTCGACAAGGACAAGCTGCTGGCGCTGGCCGAGGCTCAGGACACCATCGAGCGCGGTGATGTGCATCCGAAGCAGCGTGCGCTGGCAATGCGCCGGCTGCTGGGTGGCGCTGCCACGACGGGTGAGAAGGCGGTTCGCCGGCAGACCAATGGTCGCGTCAAGAAGCCGTAGCACCGCATCAATTTTGATACCCGCAAACCCGCCCACGAGGCGGGTTTCGCATTTCTGGAGGACGAAAACATGGATTCCCCCCAAATGGAGCGCCGGAAGATGGTGACCATCCCGCAGGAAGAATTCGAGGCGATTCTGGAGCGTGCTGCCGAGCGCGGTGCCCGGCACGCCCTCGCCGATGTCGGTCTCGACGGGCCGGAGGCTGCGCACGACATCCGCGAACTGCGTGGATTGCTCGACGCCTTCAACGAGGCCAAGAAAACCGCCGGCCTGACCATCGTGAAGATGCTGGTTACCGGCTTGGTGATGGCGCTACTGGCCGGCGCATTCCTGAAGCTCAAGCTGTTCGGAGGTGGGCAATGATCGAGACACTACTTGGCGGCCTTCTGGGTGGGGCCTTCCGACTTGCCCCGGAAATCCTCAAGTGGCTCGACCGCAAGGGCGAACGTGGCCACGAACTGGCGATGCAGGACAAGGCGCTGGAATTCGAGAAGATTCGCGGCGCGCAACGAATGGACGAGATCGACGCAGGTGCCGACGCCGCGTGGAACGTCGGTGCCATCGAAACACTGCGCGAGGCCGTGCGCGCTCAAGGTGAGAAAACCGGCGTGCGTTGGGCCGATGCACTGTCCAGCAGCGTGCGCCCTGTAATCACCTACTGGTTCATGGCGCTGTACTGCGCTGCCAAGACCGCTGCGTTTGTGGCGGCCGTGACCGCTGGCGCTGATTGGGGCGTGGCAATCCTTCACGCGTGGACAGAGGCCGATCAAGCCTTGTGGGCCGGGGTGCTGAATTTCTGGTTCTTGGGGCGCGTGTTCGACAGGGTGCGGCCGTGATCGATATTCCAACCGCCGCGATTACCCTGGCCAAGCAGTTCGAGGGCTTCCATCGTGTGCCGAAGTTCGATCCAGAGCGGCGGGCCCATCCGTACATCTGCCCGGCAGGGTACTGGACGATTGGCTTTGGCCATCTCTGCGATCCGAAGCATCCACCGATAACGGAAGCGCAGGCTACGGTACTGCCCGGTGCTGGCCACCGGGCCGGAGAACCGACTGGCCGCCATTATCGACTTCACCTTCAACCTTGGCGCGGGGCGGCTGCAGACCTCGACGCTGCGGCGGCGGGTGAACCAGCGGGACTGGATCGCTGCCGGGCAGGAGCTGCGGCGATGGGTCTATGGCGGCGGAAGGGTCCTCCCTGGACTCGTCACGCGGCGGGAGACTGAGGCCGCATGGCTGCTTCGCAACTCCTGATCCGGAAACGCGCGGAAGAGCTTGGCTTTGCCGCCGAACAGCGCGTTCATGTCATCCACGCCAACACGGAGCACAAGCAATGAGCAATCAATTCAAAAAGGCAGTCATCGACGACGTGTCGTCCCGCAGCCTCGACGAAGCCTTGCAGGCAAGCCTGCTGGATTTGTTTGAGTACGCCCTGAAAACGGTCGCGACGACGCTTGTCCGCGAGGCCAAGTTCGACACGTCCGATTTCGCTACCGCCAAGGAGCGAGGCTGCGAGGGCTTTGCGTTACTCGTGAGCCGGGCCCGTGCCGACTCACGCAACGAATGGTTTGGCGCATTTCAGCGGGGCGAGCAGCGCCTCGATGTCATCGGCCACCTTGAGTAGCGTTTCTCAGTCCGTCGTTTCAGGCACATCCCAATCGGCCAGCCTAGCTTCGCCGGTCTGGTAGAACTGCTTCACCAGCTTCACGTACTCCAGAAAATCCCGGTTCTCGGTTGCCAGCCGGTTGGCCATGTCCCAATCGATCTCGTCTCTTTCGCGGGCAGGAATCAAGACCTGACTTTCTGCAGGGTTGTCGGCATCCAGCTTGATTAGCCCAATGCCGTGCGCCGCGAACAGCATCCGCAGTTCCTTGAGCGTGTCCTGGCCCTCGATTTCCGCCGCCACCAGATAGCCAAAATTCGCCCACGAGGAGTTGGAAACGGCCTGAAAGAAGCATTCACGCACGTTCGACCGGTTGATCAGCAGCTTGGCCTCGAAAGACCACAGCTTGGTGCGCTTGTCGGAATACTGATTCACGCAGTCCCGCACCTCCTGGTGCCACTCCGCGCCCAAGTCTTCCATCCCGACCACGTCCGGGTACAGCCAGCGATTGCCATTCGGCCCGCGCTTGTTCGATGAGCGTTTCTCGTCGATGCGCTTCGAATAGACCCCGAACTCCTCCCACAGATACAGCGAAAGTAGCGGGTACAAAGCGTGCTCGCCGAACTTGGCATCATTAACGTCGGCCGTAGGCGCGACAACGGCGCTCTCTGCCGCCGCCACTTCGGCGCTGTCGGACTTCTCCGAGTAGTAGTACTTCCTCGGCCGACCCTCGGTCGTTTTCAATTCCGGATGCCGCTTCTGTAAGCGTGGGCGTTGCGAGCTGATTTCTGCGACCAGTTGTTGCACCAAATCACCATCAGTTTTGATGTAATCGCCTCGGCTATTGGATTTTTTCTCCTGACACTCGGCGGGATAGGAACTAAAGATCCACTCGGCGATCTGCCGCGCAGTCAGCTTTTCTTCGGGCCGCTCCTTCAAGCAATCCAGTACGGCTTTCGCCAGATTCAGTGCCATAGATTCCCCTCAGAGTCTGAACAACTTCTTGATCTCGTTCTCTGCCGTCACCGGCTTTTCATCTTTCTCATACTGCCTGACATTGGTCACGATGTTCTTTGCACGCGTGATCTCACTGTTTACCCACTGCGAGTACGACGTACTAGTGTTCAGGTTGTCGATGACAGCAAAAAAATAGTCCTTCTGGTTCGTCAGCCACCAAAAGCTCAGGCCGCATACCCATTTCTCCATCTCGAAGGACTGGAATGGGAATCCGGCAGTTGCGTTCCAGTACTTGAACAGCCGAATGGTTGGCTTGATCAGCGACTTGTGTTCCTTGTTTTTTGCTTCAAGCGTGGAATTGAAATCGTTTGGGTTCGTTGTCATCCACCCGCCCGAGCCGTTCGGTATCTGGAGTTCACCTGCCCAAGTGGTCGTTGCAGGCACTAGATCAAACCTGATGTGGTTCAGTTCGAGCACGATGGTGGGGCTGGACTGCCAGATTTCCGACGAGCTGTAGTACTTCTCGACAAAAGCCTTCAGCCGGTTCAGATATGTCTGGGGAGTTGCGTTGTTCTCGCTGAACACGATCATGTAGTCGATGTCCGAATGTTCGTCCATCGAGCGAGGCAAAATCGTGCCCCGCGTTGACGAGCCGAATCGGAAGTGTTGCTTGATTGCTCCGCTGGCGAAATGCAGTCCGATCCGGTTTTGCAGCGTCGAGATCGAGGTCGCAATTGACGACTGCTCGGTTACAGAAAGCACAGCACTGCTGGCCGTGCCCGTCAGAAAACTCAATGCCGACATCCTGTCATTCCTCCTTGTCCACTTTGTGGATGGCTTCGCCTTCTTCGATTCCTTTTCGCGCAGCGACAAAAGCTCGACGCGGAATACTCGGGCTCTTCAAGTTCAACTCATTGCGCGCTGCCGAAAGTGCCTTCAGTCGTTCTGGTAGATCGTCCAGTCGATCTGACTCAAGCAGTTCGATCTCCCGGAAAAACCGTGCCTCGTTCCGAAGGGCAAGGAACTGGCCAGCGGCAGCCCGGTGCAATGCCGCGCGCTCGTTGGGCTTGAGAAAAGTCATCAACCCTGTGAGTAACGATGACAGAAGGGTGAACGCTGTCGCCCATTCAGGTTGGCTTTTGATCAGCGTTGCTCCGGCGACTGCTCCGAGAACGGTTGCCGGAACACCCAACCAGTAGTTGCGCCGTACCCATGTGTCTTCGGCGTTGAAATGCCCCTTGCTCGAATAGAGGGTGTCTTCTTCCAGGCGCTCAGCCTCTCTGCGAAGCGCGGAGATCTTGACCTGATCGACTGAGGTTGTTCCGGTCATTGCGTCCTCTCCCATTTGGCCCTCCTCACGCCGACGCTCCCGGTTGCGGTGGTGCCATCGGGGGCACCGCGCCCGGGTGATACGTTGAGTCGAAGACCATATCGGTAAGCCAGCGCTTGAAGCTGGGGTTGTCGCTGAACTGTTTGAACAGCTCCGTGTGGTCAGAGATCAGCTCCAGCACCACGCGATTTAGCGCCTTGTCGTGTTCCAGCTTGGCGTTCTGCTTGTCGGAGTTGGCCTGCGCGTTCTGGTAAGCCTTGTCTTGCGCCACACGCGCCGGAATTTCCTCGGTGATGACTTTGCGAATCTTGTCGCCGTCCTTCCACTCGATGTTGCCGAACATATCGTTGAAGGCCTTGATGATGTTCGACAGCTTGTCGATTTCCGGCGTGCCACCACCGCCGCCACCGCCGGGCGGGGGCGGTTCGATGAATGCGTCAGCATCGTCCATCGACATCTTCAGTGACGCCTGCGCTTCTACCCGATAGCTGTCCATGTCGATGGCTTCCAGCACACCCTTGGAGAGGTCTTCCTCCTTCGGTGCGGGGAGCTTCGGAATCAGGAAGTTCAGGAAGATGGCCAGCTTTTCCCACGCCGGGTGACCGTAAGTCAGGATCGCCGCGAGGAAGCCGTAGCTGCGCACGAAGGCCTTGGCCTTGCCCTTGAACTCGACTTGGCCGTCTTCGTCCAGGTTGTCGATGTACTCAGCCACGCAGGTATCGAGAATGGGGTCGAGCTTGTCGCGGTCTGCGCCGGTGACATAGAGCGCCACCAAATCTTCAACCTGCTGCCAGCTGTACACCTGCTTGGCATCGAGATCGTTCTTCAGGTCGTGCAGCTTGTTGGGGTCAGTCTCACCGGTTTGGATCGTGGCACGGTAGTAGTCTTGGAAGGCCGCCTTTACCGCCTCTGCGTTGTCGGCAAAGTCGAGTACGAAGGTGTCGCGCTTTTGCGGGTGGGCACGGTTCAGCCGCGACAGCGTTTGCACCGCCAGAACGCCCGCCAGCGGCTTATCCACGTACATCGTGTGCAGCAGCGGCTCGTCGAAACCGGTGACGAACTTGTTGGCAACGATCAGAAAGCGATACGGGTCTTGCTTGAGCTTGGACGGAATGTCCTTGCTCGGGAAGTCGTTGAGATCGGCTTCGGTCTTCCTCACCCCGCCAATTTCAAAGTCGCCCGAGTACGCCACGATGGCCTTGAACGGGCTCTTGATCGAGGCGAGGTAATCCGACACCTCGCGGTAGTAGTCGATGGCCCGTGCGATGCCACTGCAGACAATCATCGCCCGCGCCTTGCCACCGACCTTCTGCTTGCCCGCCACCTGCGCCACGAAGTGGTCAACCATGATCTCGGCCTTCTTGCGGATGGCTTTGTCGTGGGATTCGACGTAGTGGCGAATCTTCTTCAGCGCCTTCACCTTGTCGAAGTCGGGATCGTCCTCGACGGTCTTGGCGACGTGATAGAAGCTGTCTACCGACGTGTAGTTCGCAATTACGTCGAGGATGAAACCCTCTTGAATGGCCTGCTTGGTGGTGTAGGTCAGTTCCTCCGGCGAGCGGTAGCGAGCCTCACCGCCCTCGATGAACCGCTCCCCGAACAACTCCAGCGTTCGATTTTTCGGCGTGGCCGTGAACGCGAAGTAGCTGGCGTTCGTCAGCATCTTGCGCGACTCGATCAGTTTGTTGACGGCGTCCTCAACGGATTCCTCGTCGTCTTCGTCGTCACCAGGAGCGCCTGACAAGGCCATATGCATCTTGGCCGTCGTCTTGCCGCCCTGGCTGGAATGCGCTTCATCGATCAGCAGCGCGAACTTCTTGCCACCAAGGTCGCCCAGCTCATCGAGGATGAACGGGAACTTCTGCACCGTCGTCACGATGATCTTCTTGCCTTTGCGCAGGAAGGTGCGCAGCTCGGCGGCATCCTCGGAATGGCCGAAGATAGACGCGACGTGGTCATAGCTCTTGATGGTGCGGGCGATCTGGGTATCCAGCGCGCGTCGGTCGGTGATGACGATGACCGAATCGAACTGGGCCAGCATCGCATCGGCAGCGGTCTTGAGTTCTACCAACTGGTGGGCCAGCCACGCGATGGTGTTGCTCTTGCCGCTGCCTGCCGAATGCTGGATGAGATAACGCTTGCCGACCCCGTCCTCGCGGGCGCGGCGCAGCAAGGCGCGGACGGTGCGCAGCTGGTGAAAACGCGGGAACACCTGCTTGCGTCGCTTCTTGCCCTTTTCGTCTTCCTCTTCCACCACCTGCGTGAAGTTTTCGATGATGTTGGCCAGCGAGTCCTTGACCAGCACCTGCTTCCACAGATAGTCGGTTTTCAAGCCGTGCGGGTTGGGCGGGTTGCCCGCGCCGCTGTTCCAGCCCTGGTTGAACGGCAGGAACCAGGAGGTCTTGCCGGTGAGATGCGGGCAGAACCGCACCTCGGCATCGTCCACCGCCATGTGTGCCACACAGCGCCCGAGCTGAAACAGCAACTCGTTCGGGTTGCGGTCGGTCTGGTACTGGGTGATGGCATCGGCCACGGTCTGCTTGGTCAGCGAATTTTTCAACTCGAAGGTCAGCGCCGGCAGGCCGTTGATGAAGATCACCATGTCCAGCGAACGCTGAGACTCGTCGTTGCTGTAGCGCAGCTGCCGGGTGACGCTGAAGATGTTCTTGCCGAAGTTCTCGGCGGCGCTGACGTTGCCTGGGGTCGGAAGCAGCTTGTACAGGTCGACGTGCGCGGGCCCGTGGCTGACGCCCTTGCGCAGCACATCCACCACGCCGCGCTTGGCGATCTCGCCCTGGATGCGGTGCAGGAACTGCGTGCGCTTGATGCCTTCGTTGGCCAGTTCCAGCGCGGTGACGACCGTGGGCTGCGTGGCCTGCAGAAACGCCAGCAACTGCACCACGTCCACCGCTACGTCGCGGTTGTAATCGGTGGGCAGGCCCTGCACGTAGCCGCCGCTGGTGCAGAGGTCGCGGACGATCAGGGCTTCCAACCCCTTCTCGCTGGTGTCAGTCGTCGCCATCGTCTTCCTCCCCATCGGTATCAATTTCTTCGTCGCCACCCAGTGCCGCCAGGTCTTCCTCGGCCACCACATCATCCGGGCCCGGCACCCAGCCTCGCACGTCTACTTGGCCGGTGACGACATCGGCAATCTGCCGGTCGCGGTATTCGCGGATCAGCTTGATTTCGTCTTCCGCGCGCTGGATTGCGTCTTCGAGTGGCTTGCACTCGTCGGCAATCCACTTACAGATGGTCTTTTGTTCATCGACAGGTGGCAGCGGGATGACTGCGTTTTTGACGTCGTGCTTGGAGAGCGCGAAGCGTGTGACGCCGGTTGCCAGAACGTGAAACTGCTCGGCAATACGGCCTGACCCGATGGCGCGAAACAGGAACTCACCCTCAATGCGACCGGGCTCAGGTCGCAGCAATCCAAGGTGGTACGCGCAGACCACACCCGGAAGCCCGTCCGGCACCCACGCAGGCACCGCAATGTCGTCCGGCGTCTCGGAATCCTTGGTGATGATGACGTCGCCTGCTTTCAGCGTGAGCCGGGCAATTTCACCTGCCGTCGCAGTGGCGCGCATCAAATCCATGTCGTCGGTGATCTTGTCGTTCTTATAGACGTCTGTGTAGTTGCACAGGCGAACTGGAATTTCGTGATCATGCGAATGCTTGTCCACACCACTGAAGCGCACATCAGTGACGTGCTTCACCAGAGCAATGTCCCAGTGCAGGGGGACATCCCCCAGCCACTCAATACCAGAAGGCTTTAGTGCGACAGAAGCATCGATGCCTCGCGTGACGGCGTGATCAATGATGCGCAACTTCTGCTCGATGAGCAGAGCGATCAAATCGCGCTTGGCCTTGATAAGCCGAGCGATGTGAGCGTCCTGCGCCCGCAAGTAGGCGACGATCTGGTCTTGCTCGGGGCGCGGCGGTTGCAGCAGCGCGATGTCGAGGAACTGGTTCGGGTACAAGCGCAGACGCGAGGATCGGATGCCGGTAGAGCGCCCGATGTATTCAGCAACGTAGGCCCGGGTGCGCAGCAGGTAATCGAGATACGCAGGGTTGTAGCTGTCAACACTGTGCGGCCGATAGACGCCGTAGGCCGGACTGACGATACCCACGTGCCTGCTCGCACCAAGCGCCGCCATCCACGCCCAAAGCGTGTTGATCACGATGTCTCCTGGACGGCACAATTTGGAGCCGACATAACTCGCGGACTTGAACATCGTCACTTTCTTCTGACTGCGGGGCGTAACCCCGGTCAGGTGCGATACCGACAGCAGCTCCTCTTCGCCTGTACGCGAGCGCTCATCCACCTCACGAAAAAACACCTTGGCGCGCTGCTCGTCCCAGTGCTCGGGCACCGGCGGAAGCCATTGCATCTTGGATGTCCGGTATGACTGGTATGCACCGCCCATCACGCCGCCCCCACGATCTTGTGCAGCAAGCCTTCCGTCTGCTCCTCCAGCTTGAGGATATCAGCGCGAATCTGATCGAGCGTCCGCAGCGGGGTCGGCTTGTAGAAGTAGCGCGCGAACGAGATCTCGTAGCCGATCTTGGTCGCGTCCATCGCGATCCAGGCATCGGGCGCGTGGGGCAGCACCTCGCGCACAAAAAAGGCTTCGATGCCCCCAGACTCCTTGAGCGGCACTTGCTCGGTATCGCGCAGGTCGGTATCGGCCTCGTGCTCGACCATGAAACGATCCTTGCCCACGGTTTCCAGGTACGCGCCGTCGTAGCCGGGTTCGAAATGTTCACCCGCCTTAAGCTTGCTGCGTTTGGCAATGACCGGCGGGGCCGACTCATCGCGCCAACTCACCGCCTTGTAGATGGCCTTCTTCTCGGGAGCACCCAACTTCTTGTTGTGCGCTTTCATCGTGGCGTCAAAGCGCGCGCGGAACTCGTTGTGGTCGTCGAAGACACCTTCGCCGAGC
>VIKE01000080.1:46021-52974 GCA_008080565.1 Rhodocyclaceae bacterium
TCCATCAGGGACTTGTCCCGCTGCCACGTCGCGGGGTCGAGCAGCTTTTTGCGCCGTTTCTCCGGCACGGCCTTCTTGGTGGCCTTGGCGTCTTCGTCGTCCGACTCCTCGTCGGCATCTTCGTCGCCATCGTCACCCTTCAGCCACACTTCGATTTCGGGCTTGAGCTTGGCGAATTCCGTGTACAGCTTGTCGCTGTACTTGGTGTAGATCTCGCTGCGCAGGGTTTCGTCGCCGGTGGCAAAGCGCAGGCTTTCGATGGCGTTGCGTTTGAGCTGACTTTTGAGGCGTAGCGGGCGTTCGACCGTGATCTTCCAGTAGCCGAAGTCAGCGTTGTCGAACCACTTGCTTTCGGGTACTGCCTTTGCGGCTTCTGCATCGGCGGGAGGCTGGTCAAGGTAGTGCTTGAGGATGCGTTCAATGTCCGCGTCCGCCAGCTCGCAGTTCTTCTTGCCAAGGTTGCGCCGCATCGGCAAGAACCATTGCGAGGCGTCGATCAGCTGCACCTTGCCGCGTCGTTGAGCGGGCTTCTTGTTGGCCAGCACCCAGATGTAGGTGGCGATGCCCGTGTTGTAGAAGATGTTGAGTGGCAGGGCGATGATGGCTTCTAGCCAGTCGTTCTCCAGCACCCAGCGGCGCACATTGCTTTCACCCTGGCCAGCGTCGCCGGTGAACAGCGCGGAGCCGTTGTGTACCAGAGCGATGCGACTGCCCAGCGGCGTGTTGTGTTTCATCTTCTGCAGCTTGTTCACCAGGAACATCAGCTGCCCGTCGCTGGAACGGGTGATGAGCTTGAACTCGGCATCGCCGCCATGATTGACGATGAAGCGCGGATCGCTGAATTCCTTCTTGCCGCCCATCCGGTCGAGGTCGGTCTTCCAGCTCTTGCCGTAAGGCGGGTTGGAGATCATGAAGTCGAACTCGCGCGACCGGAACTGGTCAGCCGACAGCGTGGATTTGTCTGCGCCACCGACGATGTTTTCCGCCTCATCGCCTTCGCCCTTGAGCAGCAGGTCGGCCTTGCAGATCGCATAGGTCTCGGGGTTGATTTCCTGCCCGAACAGGTGAATCGAGACCTCCTTATCGTGGCTCGCGGCCAGTTCCTGCAGCGCCTCCTCGGCCACGGTCAACATTCCGCCGGTGCCGCAACTGCCGTCGTACAGCAGGTAGGTCCCGGACTGGATGTGGTCGGCCACCGGCATGAACAACAACTTGGCCATCAGCTTGACCACGTCGCGCGGCGTGAAGTGTTCGCCAGCCTCTTCGTTGTTTTCCTCGTTGAAGCGGCGGATCAGCTCCTCGAACACGGTGCCCATGCCGTGGTTGTCGAGTGCGGGCAGCTTGATCCGGCCATCAGCATCCTTGACCGGCAGCGGAGAGAGATTGACCTCTGGGTCGAGGAAGTCCTCGATGAGGTAGCCGAGGACGTGTGCGTCGACCAGTGTTTGAATCTGATCACGGAACTTGAACTTGGTCAGAATTTCCTGGACGTTGGGCGAGAAGCCATCGAGGTAGTCGATGAAGTCGTCGCGCAGACGCTGGTCAGCGCTACTGGCCTTGAGCTTTTCGAGTGTGAAGTCGGATGTGTTGTAGAAGGCCTGGCCCGCAGCCATCCGCAGCGCGCCATCCTGCTCTGCCACTTTGTGGGTATCGAGGAACTTCTTACGTTCCAGTACCGCCTGCTTGGTCGACTCCAGCACAGCGTCGAGTCGCCGCAGCACTGTGAACGGAAGGATGACGTCACGGTACTTGCCGCGCACGTACACGTCGCGCAGGCGGTCGTCAGCGATATTCCAGATGAAGTCGGCAACCCACTTCAGGTTGCTTTGATCTTGTTGTTTATTGGCTTTCATCGAAGTTGGTTTCTCATTCATCGTTTTGTTTGTATTGCCGGGGGGCGGTAGCCGGGTGCCAGCTTCGCGTTCTCTACCCCATACAAGGCCAGCGGGTCGCTGAGCCACAGGCGGTACTGTTCTTCCTTGATGCTGTGATCGGGCGATGCGTCAACGCTCCAGCGCAGCAGCATGTAGCCTGCGACCGCCGCACGAACCCGCATCCGTATCGAGCCATCCTTCATCCCGTAGTCCATCCGAACGATCTCAGGGCGACTCAGGCGAGGGTGAGGTACAAATTCCAGTTCAACGATTCGCGTCCACTGGATGTCGTTGTCCGGGCGCTCGTTCGCTTTGGGTTCATCATCAAGCAACGTCGGTGCTTCGATGCGCGTGACGACGAAATCACGGAACTCACCGCTCTTGCGATCAAAGGCCCGGACGTGCCAGCGCAGCCCGGTGTCGACCAAGGCGAAGGGCACGATCACACGCTCGGACTCTCCGCTGCTCATTGAGTGGTAGCGGATGGCTACCGGACGCTTGGCGTGGATGGCCCGGCAGATCGGGGCCAGAACATCCATTCGTGGACTGCTGAGGGCTGCGGGCGATTCGCAAGGCAGCAGGGGCTGAGTGCCGACGTTCACGCCATCGCCAAACCCCAGGGCAATCGCTGACAGCACGCGCTGTGGTACGTGCTCAAACAACGGCACGAAGTCCTTGCCGATGCGATAAACCTTGCTACTGCCGTCGAACTCGATGTTCTGCGGTGCGATTTCCCGGTACAGAGCCAGATCGCGCGTTGCGCCTGCCGGTGCCACGCCGAAACGGCTGGTTAAATCGGGACGCCCGATCTCGCCAAAGAAGTAGAGCCGGAAGTCGATATAGGCCAGCCGCTCCCGTTGGGCGTGGCTCAGGTTCTCGACGCGCTGGGGGTGCATGGTCAGAAGCTCCTCATCCACGGCAGGCGACGGTAAGACTGGAATTGGTTTTATGTTTGCTCATTGCCTAGCGGTATATATCATCAAACTGATGAGATTATGCGCCGCAAACTGCAACTCAACAAGTGCTTGCTGCCGACCGATTTCTACAATCAAGGCAGCAGTTCGATTGCGCATTTGGGGATCGAACTCCAGGCCACCGAAATAACAACTGACAGGATTGGAAGATTGAGACTTCGACAGGATTTGGGCTAGAATCCGCCCATTGGTGCTGGTTCAGGCTGGTTCATGCTCATTGCCGCCGCAGTCGGTTTCGGGGCGTCGCCTCAGCACCACCACTTTTCCAAGGCCAGACTTTGCTCTGGCCTTTTTCTTTTCTGCGCCCGCGCTAGCGCGGGCGCAGCTTCGGATGTCGCGCGAAGGGTTATTTCTGATTGCATTGTCATTGAAAATTATTGTCGCCATTTTGGCGACAGTGATACACTGACCGATCAAATCAACACAGGAGGTGATGATGGGAACCGCCATTACCAAACAGGATCGCATCGGCGCTCGACCGCTGGCTGTGGCCGGATATGTTCAAAAACCAGGACACATCGGTGTCCAAAGCCAAGAAAGCCATCTCGGACTACAAGAATGCTATTGGCCTGCCTCTTGGCTTGGCAGAACTGATGGTTTTCTACTGCGAGCGTGCCTCCGGGTTCAGCGATGATGTCGGCCTGCAAGACGAGGGATACTTTGACGCATTGGTTCGCATGTTCGAACAGGCACTGAAAACCATCAGCACACTACCCGAGGGCCGCCGACCGGAACTGTTCGCCCGGCTGGATGCGGTGCGTCGCATCAGCCACAACTTTGGTTATGGCGTTGGCGACGACATGGGCGATTTGCTTGCCGAGTATGGGATCACTCGAGCGCAATGACCTGGAGGCACTGCGGGTTGAATACCCGTTGGCCACAATAGCGCGTAGTTCGGTAGTAAACCGCGCACCACCACTTTACCAAGGCCAGACTTTGCGCTGGCCTTTCTCTTTTTCGCCATCGCGCGGGCGCTGGCAGGGTTTCAGAGTGTCGTGCAAAGGGCGTCAACCACGTTTTTAAGACTCATTTACCCGCAGCAACGCCATCACCTCCCTATCGCTCACCTGCGGAAAATCCACGTAGAACTGTCCCACCGCATAAAAGTATTCCGGCACGGAAAGGCAGACCACTTCATCCGCGTAAGCCTCCACTTTTTTCAGCGTATCGTGAGGCGCCACCGGAACGGCACAGACCAGTTTTTTCGGGTTGCGGGCGCGCAATGCGTGCAGCGCCGCAATCATGGTGGCGCCGGTGGCCAGACCGTCGTCCACCACGATCACCACCCGCCCCGCCGGATCGTGCGGCGGGCGCACCGGCGTATATTGGGCGCGCCGCTCGCGCATCACTTCAAGCTGGGCATTCTTTTCCGCTTCGATGTAAACGTCATCTGCCATCTGCCGGGCATAGTCGGCCAGATAGATCCAGCCAATTTCATCCACCGCGCCGATGGCAAGTTCCGTGTTGCCCGGCGCACGCATTTTCCGCACCAGAACCACGTCCATTTCGCCTCCCAGCGTTTTGGCAATAATGTCGGCCATTGGCACCGCCCCGCGCGGAATCGCCAGCACCAGCGGTGACTGGTCACGGTAGCGTTCCAGCTTCTCCGCGAGCTTGTGCGCAGCATCGTCGCGGTTGCGGAATTGCATGGCACCTTCCTCCTGAAACCTGCCGCGCTTACGGGCATGACAGTAAGTATCCACCGGCAGAGCCGGGGGTTTACCTCATTGAATAAGCGCGATGAACTAATGGCTGCTCTGGATTTGCTGTTTACCGGGATAGGATGCGGTTTCAACTCTGCCCCTCTCCTGGCAGATCAAATGCTCGCGTCAACCGCCTGGTGCGCCGCCTGGCGTGCTACCGCTGCGTGATACAATCCACCTGCCTGTTGCGGAGGGGCGAAAGTGGCGGAATTGGTAGACGCACTGGATTTAGGTTCCAGCGCCGCAAGGCGTGAGCACCCCGGTGGAACTGGGGGCGTGGTTTATCTCAACGACAGGATAAACTTGACCAGAGTCTTGCGGTTCGCTTCGCTGAGTAGATTATCCGAATAGCCGGGCATTTCCTTGCTGATCCACGCCCCGCTGCCCCCGTTTTTCACCTTGTTCATCAAGTGCGCTTCGGCATCCGGGTTGTTCCGGTATCGCTCGGACACGTTCTCCCATGCCGGCCCGAGCAAGTTCTTGCCGGTGGTGTGACATTGAAAACAGCCGGTATTCTTTGCCAGCAGCCAATCGTTTGCCTTGGCGGCATATTGTTGGGGTACTTCCGGCTGGCAACCGGCCAGCGCGACTAACAGCGACGCCATCAAGATATTTCTGATACGCATGATTCTCCTCAAACTCCAATCAGGGTTATAACGGTTCGGCGCGGTATTCGACGACCAGGGTGTGCCTGGCGCCCGCCGCAACATTGACCGCATTCTCGAGCGCGTTCGCCGATTCCACACACACCATTTCGCGCCAGCCGTCCGGCTGTCCCAAATCGCCCATCCGCTTGGCTTTTTCCGTCCACGGCGTCCACACCACGGTGGATCGGCTGCCGGATTTGGCAATACGGATGCGCCGCTTCAACAGGTCGTCCTCTATCGCGCATTCCGCTGTCGTGTTGACATACACGCGGTCGGTTTCCCCGGCAAAGCGGATTGTGCCATCTTGCCTGGCCAGCGTCGAGCCGCCGACCTTGTCCCAGTAATCGCAGCCGGACAATCCGGTAATGCGCGCCGCGCCAATGTCGCCGATCCGGAAATAGGTGTGCAGCGCCTCGGTGATCGCAAAATCCGCCGCGCCGAAATTTTCCGTGACCAGCTCCATGCGCAGCGTTTCGCCTGCGATCACGGTCAAGTCGAGGCGCGCGTCGTGCGGCCACAGCGCCCGAGTCTGGTCGCTTTCCGCCAAGCGCAGCGTCAGGCGCGTCGCGCCGCCCGGCTCGCTGCCGGATTCGAGCATACGCCACGGGACGGTGCGCGCATAACCGTGCGCGGGAAAAGCCGATTCGGAAGCGTGCGCACCGAACCACGGCCAGCACACCGGCGCACCGCCTCGGATGGATTTCCCCGGCAACAGCTTGGCGTCGTTCGATAGCCACACTACCGGCACTGCCTGGCTCTTCGGCTGCCATGCCATCAGGTGCGCCCCTTGCAGGCATAACGTAGCGGTTGCCTGCTCGTTGCCGATTTGAGCAACGAGCAGGCCGCCCGCATCCTCGCTAAAATCGAGCCGCCCTCCAATGCCGAACTGCCGGTTTAATTCCTGTGCCGTATCCATGGCAGCATTCCCGCATAAATAATTGGCGCACATTATAGCCGGAGCATCCCGGAATTTCTGCGCCGCACGCCTTTCGGCGGCCCACAGAATGCCCGCATTGCTGGTATCATCCGCCCCGCATTACTATCGTGCCGGCGAACCGGATGCGTTCCAACACTCACACTCATGGAGAAAAAATGACTGAAGCCGCTCAACAAGCCAACCACCCTGCGTTCAATATAGAAAAGCTCTATATGAAAGACCTCTCGCTGGAGATTCCGCACGCCCCGCAAATCTTCCTGGAGCGCGAGACTCCGCAAATTGACATGCAACTGAACGCGCAAACCGAAAAGATTGATGATGAAGTGTACGAGGTGGTGATCACCGCGACCGTAACGACCAAAATCGGCGAAAAGGTAATGTTCCTGATCGAGGTCAAACAGGCCGGTATTTTCCGCTTGAGCAACCTGCCGGAAGACGATATGGAGCCGGTGCTGGCGGTTTTGTGCCCCAACATCCTGTTCCCATACCTGCGCGAAACCGTTTCCAGCGTCGCTGTCCGCGCCGGCTTTGCGCCGGTACTGCTGAACCCGGTCAATTTCGACGCGCTGTACCAGCAGCACAAGCAGGAAAAAGCGCAGGCAGCCGCGACCACCCACTGATCCGGTAATCGCATCCGGCAGCACCCTGCCGGAATTGTTTCCGCGCCCGCAAATTCGGAGTAAGCTTTTGGCGTCATCAACTACGGGAGGACGCCATGACCGACATCGCGCAACTGCTGGCGGATGAAGCGGAATATCTGCTCCAATACCGCTGTACCGGCATCAAGAAGGAATCGCTGCACCTGCCGGGGCCGGACT